>JBBTUY010000001.1:0-155930 GCA_038063515.1 Patescibacteria group bacterium
TGGGCTAACGAACGCAACCCTCGTTGTGTGTTACAAGTGTCACACGAGACCGCCCCCGCCTTAGGCTTTGAGAGAAATTTCAAAAGTTAAGGCGGGGGAGGAAGGAGAGGATGACGCCAGGTCAGCATGTCCCTTTGATACCCTGGGCTACACACATAATACAATGGCCGTTACAACGCGCAGCGACGAGGCGACTCTGAGCTAATCGTTTAAAAGCGGCCTCAGTTCGGATTGGAGTCTGCAACTCGACTCCATGAAGCTGGAATTGCTAGTAATCGCAGGTCAGCTAAACTGCGGTGAATACGTTCTCAAGTCTTGTACTCACCGCCCGTCAAGTCAAGGGAGCCGGGAGTACCCGAAGTCTCTACATAAGTAGGGCCTAAGGTAAGCTCGGTGACAGGGACTAAGTCGTAACAAGGCACGGCTAGCGGAAGCTGGTCGTGGAATAATTCAATTTGAAACCTATCCCAACCTTTAGGTTTATCCTAAAGGTTGAGTGTCAGACCCGTTCTGACCGGATTTATTGAGTCGGTATTGTGTGGCTCAATTGACCACACAATAGTCTAGGTATGTCGTGGACTTAAAAAGATATATTGACAGACTGGAAAGACAGTTAAGTTATAGAACGAAACAAAACAAACAACAGCAAAAAATAGGTACAACCTATTAATCAAAAACACCTCAAAAGAGGTGTTTTTGATTTTATGTGATATAATATATACATTATAATTTAATTCTTATATAAAAATATGAATAAAGTACATAGCTTAATGAATAAGTGTCTTAATAAAAATCTTGGTCTTTTAATAATCCGTCTCGTAGTCGGTGTGGTTTTTATCTATGCTGGATATATGAAATTTTCTTCCGTAGAACAAACTGCTGGATTTTTCTCTGCTATAGGTCTTAATACATCTTGGGTATACGTTATTGCTTTGGCTGAGCTTGTGGGCGGTATCTTAATGGTTCTTGGTTTATTTACTAGAATTGCAGGACTATGGCTTACTGGAGTTATGATTGGTGCTATATATTTAGTAACTTGGAACATGGGTTTTGCCGCATCTCAGCTTCCTATGCTTTTACTATTTACTTCTCTTGGTTTAGCTATGACAGGAGCAGGCAAGTGGTCTCTAGATAGCCATATGCCTTGGGGTAAATGCGACAATTGTGAAAATTGTGCTGGGGTATGTTTGTCTCACGAAATGCAATAATTATTTTTTAAAAAAAACGCAACAGGGTTTCCACCCTGTTGCGTTTTTTTGCTGCTTATTACTTAGTTTTTTTTGTACATTTGTTATATAATTCTTTTATATGAAAAGAATTGGAGTACTACGTGGTGGAGGAGGAAAATATTATTATCCCTCACTAAAAAAGGGTGGAGAAATTCTTGCTTATATTCAGGAAGATTTAGGTCACATTTACAAAACGTTTGATATTCTTATTGATAGAGATCATGTCTGGTATTTTAATGGCTTACCAATCAATCCAAGTGATTTAATACATAGAGTTGATGTTGTTTGGAATACTACGCATCCAAGTTTATCTTCTATTTTAGAAGGTTTGTCTATACCTCACATAAGCACGGGCACCTTTTCTTCTACATTAGAAAATAGTAGAGAAATGTTGAGAGAGCACATGAAAAAGATTGATGTACATATACCGAGATACATTGTCGTACCTGTATACCAAAAAGATTTTGACGGCAATATAGATGAATACGCAATTAAAAAAGCTAAAGAAGTTTTTAATAAGTTTTCTGCACCTTGGCTTGTGAAATCTTTTACACCAGATGCAAACATGGCTATACATATAGCGAAAACCTTCCCAGAGTTAATAAGTGCAATTGAAGATGGAGCAAAACATAAAAAGAGTATTTTAGTAGAAGAATTCATCACAGGTAAGGTTGCTTCAGTGCATTCTGTACCTAATTTTAGAAATGAGAAAGTTTATATTTTTCCATTAGGATATTCATTTGGTAGCTTCTCTCTTCTTGAGAAGGAAAGATTAATGAATCTTGTGAGAGACTTACATGATCACATAGGTGCAAAACATTACCTTAAATCTGATTTTGTAATACACCCTCGAGGCAAAGTGTATCTTTTAGGAATAAATGAAACACCAAGCTTTAAAATAGGCTCTCATTTGAGAGAAGTGTGTGACCTTGTAGGTGCTAAACCTCAGCATATTCTAGAGCATATGTTAAAAGAAGTTTTATGATATAATATATAAAGTATATTGTTTTTATCTGTAGCGGGTGATCGCACTCACATAGGCACATATGTTGGAGTTATGCCACCACTCGCTTCAAATGAAAATAATAAATTAAAAAAGCCACAGAATTCTGTGGCTTTTTTAATTTATTATAATTCTCTAGATTTGCTAATGTTGTATAAAAATATTTTGTGATGATTGAATAATTTTTTTAATTATTTTTATAAAATTTATTATATTTAATATTATAAATATTTTTTAATTATTTTTTTAAATAAAAATTTTGAAAGTTATCCACAGTTTTATAAAAAAAGTATTGTAATAAATTTTGTTATGCGAGATAATTAAATTAAGTTCTTTACAATAATTATTAAAAATATTTTTTTGAAATTTATTTTGTAAAATATTTTTAGGTCGTTTTATTGTAGACTAAAATTAAAAAATTAATTAAAAAATATTATGGCAGCAAAAAAGAAAGCAAAGAAGGTTGCAAAGAAGGCTGTGAAGAAAACAGCTAAGAAGGCAAAGAAAGGAGCTAAGAGAGCGTAGTATCACTTGTTCCCACTTACAAAAAACTTCCGATGAAAATCGGGAGTTTTTTGTTTTCACCTTAGAGAGACTAATAGATGATATGGATGTAAAAGTATTGTTTTTATGCTAGAATATGCTCCTATGAGCATATTCAGTAATATTTTTGGGGATCAAAGCTCCAAATTTGTATCGAAAAATAAAGACATAATAGTGAAAATCAATAATTTTGAGGAAGCTATTTCAAAACTCGAGAACGCTGATTTTCCAAAGAAAACCTTAGAATTCAAAGAAAGATTACAAAAAGGTGAGACTTTAGAGCAAATTCTACCTGAAGCATATGCACTCGTGCGTGAGGCTGCTAAGAGAAATCTAGGAGAAAGGCACTATGATGTTCAGCTTATCGGAGGTATCGCACTTAATGAATCTAAAATAGTTGAAATGAAAACAGGTGAAGGTAAGACACTTGTGGCTACTTTGCCATCTTATTTAAATGCCTTAACTGGTCTTGGTGTGCACATTATCACAGTGAATGATTATTTAGCTCGAAGAGACGCTGTGCTTATGGGGCAGGTCTATAATTTTCTAGGACTCACCGTGGGTGTTATTAATTCAAACAATGTTTCATATTTATATGATGCGTCACATAAAGAAGAAGATACAGAAAGAGATCAAGTGGGTGAGTTTAAAATAGTATATGATTTTCTTAAACCATCTTCAAGAAAGGAATCCTATGCTGCAGACATTACATACGGTACTAATCATGAGTATGGTTTCGATTATTTACGTGATAACTTAGCCACCTCTACGAAAGATCTCGTTCAGAGAGGTCACTACTTTGCTATTGTTGATGAAGTTGACTCTATTTTAATAGACGAAGCCCGAACCCCACTCATTATTTCTTCTTCCGCGGGAAATTCTGAAGATTTTTATACAAAGTTTTACCAAATTGCACGACAACTCAAGCGTGATACCGATTATGCTGTAGATGAAAAATTACGTGCGATAACTCTAACAGACGAGGGTATCAATAAAGCCGAACAACTTTTAGGAATAGACAATATCTATACTGAAAAAGGTATTAAATACGTGCATCATTTAGAGACAGCAGTAAAAGCTCAAGCTATCTTTGAGAAAGATAAAGACTACATCGTGAAAGATGGAGAGGTTGTTATTGTCGATCCTTTAACTGGACGACTTCAGCCAGGGAGGCGTTGGAGTGAGGGTATACACCAAGCTATCGAAGCAAAGGAGGGTGTAAAGATAGAGAAGGAGACTCGTTCCGCTGGATCCATAACCTTTCAAAATTATTTTAGATTTTACAAAAAGCTTGGAGGTATGACAGGTACAGCTCTAACTTCTGCTGAAGAATTCTTAAAAGTGTACGGGCTAGATGTCATCGTCATTCCTACTAACAAACCCGTGGTACGTATAGACCACTCTGATCTTATATTTCAGACAGAGAAAGGAAAGTTTCAAGCCATAGCAAAAAAGGTAAAAGAACTTAATAAAGAAGGTCAGCCTGTACTTATAGGTACTATATCTATTGAGAAAAACGAATTACTTTCTGCATACCTTAGAGAAGTCGGTGTACCTCACACAATATTAAATGCGAAGAACCATGAAAAAGAAGGTGAAATCATTGCGCAGGCAGGTAAAAGAGGCTCAGTAACCATAGCTACAAACATGGCAGGCCGCGGAATAGACATTAAGCTTGGTGGAAATCCAATAGTAAAAGAAGAATATGAGTTTGTTAAAAATGCTGGAGGACTTTTTGTTCTCGGTACTGAGCGTCATGAAGCAAGAAGAATAGACAACCAGCTTCGAGGACGTTCTGGTAGACAGGGTGATCCTGGTGCGACACAATTCTACGTATCTCTTGAAGACGACTTAATGCGTATATTCGGCTCAGAGAGGATCAAGACTATGATGGGAAGATTTGGAATACCGGAGGATCAGCCTATTGAGAATCGTTTTATAAATAGAACTCTTGAGGGAGCTCAGACAAAGATTGAGGGTTTCCATTTTGATGCTAGAAAAAATACACTCGAATACGACGATGTCATGAATCACCAGAGAAAGATCATCTATGAGAGAAGACAAAATATGCTCAAGGCTGAAAAGACAGAAATAGAAGCATTACTCGTTACTATAAGTAGTGGAAGAGATGGTGCAGAGAAAGTTATTGAAGAAAAAAAGAATAAATTAGGAGAAGAAGCATTTTTTGAAACAGTTCGTAGGATTGCATTATATACAACAGATGCATTATGGATGGAACATCTAGAATCCATGGATTATTTGAGATCTTCAGTAAATTTGCGTGCATATGGTCAAAGAGAGCCAATAGTGGAATATAAAAAAGATGGCTTGATGATGTTTAAAGAAATGGAAGAAGTATTTAAAGAACAAGCCTTTTCTCTGATTAGCTCTATCACAGCTGATAATGCCGAGCGTGCACAGGTAGAAGAAGTGGAAGGTGTGAAGCAAACTTTGGTTACAAATCACACTGAGCCAAATACTATGCCTGGTCATGATGACACAAAGGATGTGGGACGTAATGATCCTTGTCCGTGTGGAGCCATAAATCCTGCTACAGGCGAAGTCTATAAATACAAAAAATGTGGTCTCATAAATGCACCTCAGCACAGAAAATCTCTAGTTAACTAAAACAAAATATATGAAGTTACTATTCCAAAATAAAAT
Organism: Patescibacteria group bacterium; assembly: GCA_038063515.1. Lineage (GTDB taxonomy): Bacteria > Patescibacteriota > Minisyncoccia > Phycocordibacterales > UBA9973 > UBA9973. The sequence goes on from JBBTUY010000001.1 coordinate 5,440, forward strand.
ATTTTTGTTTTTTATTTACCTTTTTGCTGTTATCGGGTTTGTTTTTACGACTGTTTTTATTTTGATGCAGTTCGGCTTATTAAATGTTCGTGGCTCCATAGAGGAGCGTAATGAATTCTTTGGTGTTGTGCCTGTGATCGACCATACCAATGGCTGTGTCGATGCCGACAAAGAAAGTAAGGAAGAGATCTCATGTGACTGGAGTAAGACTGCTGAATGGAAGGTAGTAGAAGCTGGACTTACTAAAGACAAAGACATCATACAAGAGGTAGCTCTCAAAGTAGGAGTTTCTCCTCGCATCATAGCCTCGGCGGTGATCCCAGAGCAGATTCGATTCTTTACCTCAAATAGAGAAAGCTTCAAAAGATATTTCGAACCTTTTAAAGTTTTGGGATCTATGTCGAAGTTTTCTCTTGGGGTCTCAGGTATAAAACAAGAGACAGCCGTAGAGATAGAAAAACACACACAGGACTCTTCTTCACCTTTTTATCCAGGAGATGGTATATCTAGTCTCGTTGCATACAATGATCAAATAGGTCAAAGTGAGGAATTATTTAAAAGGCTTACAGATAGTAAGAATCACTACTATTCATATCTCTACACTGCTATATATCTAAAAGAGATACAAGTACAGTGGGCAAATGCTGGCTTTGATGTTAAAAACAGGCCAGACGTACTTGTGACATTATTTAATCTTGGTTTTGATGCATCTGTACCCAAAGCCGATCCGAAAGTAGCAGGATCTGTGGTAACTGTGGGTGGGAAGTCATATAGTTTTGGATCACTCGGAACACAGTTTTATAACTCTTCACTTCTACTTGATATTTTCCCTAGATAAAACACTTGTTTTGTAGTACGGTCTTTTGGTGGTATTATTTATATCTATGAGGAAAAATATTTTAAGAAAAATAAAAACACTTGGCTGGAGGATTAAGTCTATTCTTGCTATGTATTACTACGGTAACCCAGCAAAGAAATTAAAGATAGTCGGGGTGACAGGTACAAATGGTAAGACTACTACAGCGACACTTTTATATAAGATAGCGACAGGGCTTGGATATAAGGCAGGGCTTATCGGTACAGCAGGGAACATGATAGCAGGCGTTAAAAGTGATGCCACTCATACTACACCTGACTCTATAACTCTCACTAAGCTTTTTAAGGACATGTTTGATGCTGGCTGTGAGTATGTATTTATGGAAGTTTCTTCACACGCACTTGATCAAAAGCGTGTTTTCGGAGTTAAGTTTACGGGGGCGATATTTACTAATCTCACCCACGACCACTTGGATTATCATAAAAACATGACGGAGTATTTCTTGGCTAAAAAGAAGCTTTTTAATATGTTGCCGAAGTCTGCATTTGCACTTTCTAATGCCGATGATGAGCATGGGAAGAAAATGCTTGAGGGCATAGATGCTCGTAAGTTTCTTTATGAATTTTTCAATGTGCATGGTACTGCAACACTTCAAGATAAATTTGTGGGAGAGATTTTAAAGATTTATTCCTCTGGACTAGAGTTAACCATAGGAGATACTTTAGTAAAGTCAAAACTATTAGGGAAATTTAATGCATACAATTTGCTTGCTGTTTGGAGTGCTTCTTCACTTCTTGGTTTTGATATGAATAAAGTAAGAAGTATTTTAGAAAACATAGAACCACCAAAGGGCAGATTTGACCATTTTACATCACCCTCTGGTGTACTCGCTATAGTAGATTATGCACACACACCAGACGCATTGGAGAAGATATTTAAAGCAGTGAAGGATATAAAAGCACCGGATAGTAGAATAATTTCTGTTTTTGGTTGTGGTGGAGATAGAGATCCTATGAAGCGTCCAATCATGGGGAAGATCGGGGCTATGAATTCTGACATAGTGATAATGACTTCAGATAATCCAAGGAGTGAAGATCCAACTATGATAATAGAAGTAATGAAAGAAGCTCTCTCACCACAATTACTAGAGAAAGTCATATCTATGCCACTACGTCGTGAGGCTATAAGAGAAGCTGTTAGACTCGCACAATTAAATGACATAATACTCGTAGCCGGCAAAGGACATGAAGACTACCAAGAGATAAAAGGTGTGAAATCCCACTTTGATGACATGGAGGAGCTAAAGAAGGCTCTAGAAGAAAATAAGAAATAGCTTCTCTGATTTTCTTTAATTTTTATGCTAGTATAATTTCATGCAAGATTATAAGGAATTTTTCAAGGGGAAAAAGGTGACAGTCATGGGGCTCGGGCTTTTAGGGCGTGGAGTGGGGGACACTATGTTTCTTGCAGAATGTGGAGCAGATGTAATTGTTACAGATTTAAAAAACAAAGAACAGCTGAAGGAATCTTTAAAAAAATTAAGTAAATATAAGAATATAAAATATGTATTAGGTAAGCATGATCTAGAAGATTTTAAAAATACCGATATGATTTTAAAGGCGGCAGGGGTACCCCTTGATTCTATTTATATAAAAGAAGCAAAGAAAAATAAGATACCAGTAGAGATGAGCGCCGCACTGTTTGCTAGATTTACCAGTATCCCCATAGTTGGTGTTACTGGTACACGAGGTAAATCCACAGTCACTCATCTTATCACTCACATTTTAAAGGCTGGAGGCAAGAAGATATTACTCGGTGGCAACGTCCGAGATGTTTCTAATCTTCAGTTATTAAAACAAATTAAAGGAGCAGATGTTGCAGTTTTTGAATTAGACTCTTGGCAGCTTCAAGGTTTTGGTGAGGATAAAATATCACCACATGTAGCAGTATTTACAACATTTTTAAGTGATCATATGAGTTACTATAAAGGTGATATGAAAAAGTATTTTGTTGATAAGGCAAACATTTTTAAATATCAGAAAAAAGATAATGTACTTGTTTTAGGGAAACAAGTAGTACCAATTCTGAAAACATATGGAATAAAAGCTGAAAGCAAAATTATAACCCCTAAAGAAAATTTACCAAAAGGTTGGAAATTTAATTTACCCGGAAGCCACAATGAGTACAATGCAGTTCTTGCCACAGAAGTAGCTAAATATTTCCAAATACCAGAAAAAGTTATTAAAGAATCTTTAGCCAGCTTCAGCTCACTTTCTGGAAGGCTGGAGTTTCTGCGAGATATTAATGGGATAAAAATTTACAACGATAATAATTCTACTACTCCTGATGCTACCATTGCTGCACTTAAGGCATTGGGAGATGTTAAGAAAAGAAAGATAGTTTTGATAATTGGTGGGGATACTAAAATGCTTGATATGTCGAAACTCCTTAAAGAAATCCCTAAATTTTGCTCTAAAATTATCTTATTTAAAGAAAAGGGCACAGATACTATTCGTGAGAAAGTGTTTGAGTTTAAGAAGAAGGGAATAGAAGTCTATGAGGAAGACGGACTTTTAAATACAGTACATAGAGCATTTGATATTGCTAAAAAAGGAGAAACAATCCTCTACAGCCCCGCTTTTTCTTCCTTCGGGAAATATTTTAAAAATGAATATGATCGCGGGGACCAGTTTGTTAAAATTGTAAAAGATTTAAAATAACATGCCAAACATAACATTTGTAACAGGAAATAAAAATAAAGTAATGGAAGCTGAGAGAATTCTTGGCTTTAAGCTGGAGCACATAGATATTGATCTCGATGAAATACAAGGATTAGATCCAATGGTTATAGCTGATCATAAAGTGCGTGAGGCATATATTAAAGTTGGTGAACCTATTTTTATTTTAGATCAATCTATTTATATAAGTTGTCTTAATGGTTTCCCTGGTCCACTTATAAAATGGTTTTGGGAATCTGTTACACTTCAAAAAATATGTAAAATAGCAGAAAATTTTAATGATTATTCTATTCGAACTGAGAGTATTGTTACTTATTTTGATGGTAATGAAATTAATCATTTCAGGGGAGAAATATTTGGAACTTTGCCTAAAGAACCTCGTGGAGAGAAAGGCTGGGGTTGGGATGCTATGTTTATACCAAATGGATCTACTAAAACATACGCGGAGATGGATTTATAAGAGGCTTTGCCTTTGCGTAGTCATAAAATTGCACTTGAGAAGTTAAGAGATTTCTTAAAGCTCTAAAATAGTTATCTTAGTCTTTCCAAACCATTTTTTTACTAAGTTTTCCATATTTTGAGTCTTGTCTGTGGCTAGGAGCTTCATAGTTCCATCTTTTGAAAGTTTATTTTCTATTTTAGAATGTTTTTCTAAATAAATTTTTAACTTTTTCGGTACTATTTCTTCTTGAGAAATTATCCTTATATTCTTAGGTAGCATATTTTTAATTTCTTTTTTAAAGATAGGGTAGTGTGTACAGCCGAGGACTAAAGCATTTAAGTTCTTACTGAGAAGTGGTTTTAGGTATTTTTGTATAAAAGGTTTTACTAAATTATTTTCTCCTTCTTCGGCAAGCGTGACGAGAGTAGGAGCAGAATTTTGAAAGACTTTTGTTTTATTATTTAATTTCCTTATTTCTATATCCCAAGCATTAGATATTACAGTACCCCTTGTTGCTAAAATCCCCACTCTTTTGTATTTTGCAGCTTCTTCTGCTCCCGGAATAAGTACTCCCAATACTTTCCTGTCTTTAAACTTTTTAAGTAAATATTCTTGCTGGATTTGTCTTAAAGCTCTCGCAGATGCAGTGTTGCAGGCAACTATTACTAGGGCACAGTTTTCCTTGTTGAAAAGGTAATCTACTGCTTCTTTTGTGTATTCATATACAGCTTCGTGGGACTTGTTGCCATAAGGGACTCTCTTAGTATCTCCGTAATATACATAGTCGTATTTAGGCATTAATTTCTTTATAGCTTTAGCTATGATGAGCCCACCGAGTCCAGAATCAAATATACCTATTTTTATTTTCTTTTGCATACGTGGTATAGTAACATAAATTTATGAATTTGGATTTAACTAAAATTAAGAAAGTTTTCTTCCTTGGTGTGGGAGGAATAGGTATCTCGGCTATAGCTCGGATGTTTTTACTAGAGGGTAAGGAAGTCCTAGGTTCTGATATAAGTAAAAATGAAGTCATGATGGAGCTAAAAAATCTAGGGGCAAAGATGTTTATGGGGCAGGACTTATCTTTTATACCTGCTGATATTGACCTTATAATCTACACCATAGCTATCCCAAGATATGACTTAAAGTTTTTTGAAGAGTTAAATAATGTTTTTCATATACCTGTGGTAAGTTATCCGCAAATGCTCGGCATTGTGACCAAGAATAAATATACTATTGCAGTTTCGGGTACTCACGGGAAGACGACAACGACAGCCATGATAGCTAAAGTTTTAGTAGACCTAGGACGTGATCCCTCTGTCATTGTCGGCTCTTTCTTAAAGGATTACAAGTCGAACTTCATCGCAGGCAAGAGCGAATTTTTCGTCGTGGAGGCTTGTGAATACGAGAGGTCATTTTTAAATATACATCCTAAGGTTTTGGTTATTACCAATATAGAGGCTGACCACTTAGACTACTATAAAGACTTGGCAGATATTCAGAATGCTTTTAAAGAAATGATGTTACAGACAGATGGAGTAGTCATATACAACGAAGAAGACGAACATGTAAAAGAAATAGTAGAAGAGTATACAGGCAATAAAATTAGTTATGGCTCATACATAGAAGAACTACCAAAACTCTCAGTTCCTGGGATCCATAATAGGAAAAATGCCGCTTGTGCACTTGCTTTGGCGGATGCACTTAGTTTAAACAAAGAAGATGCAAAGAATTCACTTCAGAACTTCTTAGGCACTTGGAGACGACTTGATAGAAAAGGGGAAACTAAAGAAGGGACTATTGTTTATGATGATTACGCTCATCACCCAACAGAGATACAGGCAAGTATACAGGGTTTACGTGAATTGTACCCAGTAGGTACTAAGAAAATTACCATAATCTTCCAGCCGCATTTGTATAGCCGTACTAAGGCTCTCTTTGATGACTTTGTGAAAAGCTTTAAGGGTGCTGACCAGATACTACTTTTACCCATATATTTTGCTAGAGAGCAGAACGATCCGACTGTGTCTAGTGAGAAATTAGCTATGGCTATGTGCATGGAGGGGGAGAATGTGCAGGCTTTTCCCGACTTTGCTTCTGCAGAAGCTGCTGTTTCGGCATTAAACTTAGGATCAAGTGACGTACTTGTCACCATGGGAGCAGGGGAAGCTTACAAAATTGGGGATAAGTTGCTAGTTAAAGTTTAAAAACCCACAAAATACCGAAATTTTTCCGGTACGAATTTTTTTAAGCTTAAAAAATTCTGAAATTCTCAGCCCGTCGGCCTCGAAACCCCTCCAAAATTTGTATTTTATGTGTTTTTAAACTTTAACCTGCTGTCGAGACTCAATACATCATCCAATCTTCATACTCTTTTGTCAAGGAGTTATGCCTAAAATACCCTTATAAAATAAGGATATTTTGCATTTGACATATGAGAAAAACATGGTCTAACTATTGACTTTTTATTCAAAACATGCTAGTATATTAGTAAGTCCTTATCGTATAGGCGTAAAGCTTATTGAATAAGGATTTTTCAGTTATAGCTTGTAAAAGAGCTTTGAGTTTGGCGGGGCAAAACCGCTACAATATGCAAAAGAAAAACTTAATACGCTTCATGGATTCTTTCGTTTTATTACCTCTCCTTACAATGTCTATGCCATTTAATGGCTTTATAAACAACATTGTAAAGACTGATATAAACAGTTATCCTCAAGTCGTATTAGCAAAAAAACAAAATACGGAGAAAGATGCTCTTGTAGCCTCCAATCAGGCTAAAGAAGCAGCTATCCAAATAAATGACCTTAAGGCGAAAGCCATAGATGCTTATTTTGAGGATCGTAATATGCCCTTAAAAGGAGTAGGTAAAAAGATGGTTGAGGAGGCAGAGAAAAATGACCTCGATTATCGTCTTCTACCAGCTATTGCAGTGCGTGAATCCACAGGGGGTAGACACGCTTGTATTATGGTACCAAACAACCCTTTTGGTTGGGGTTCTTGTAAGATAGGCTTTTCTTCAAACGATAAAGCTATCGAAACAGTGGCCCGTAACCTAGGAGGTAACAATCCAAATACTGATCACCATTACGCTAATAAGACTACAAAGGAGATACTTCAGAAATACAATCCTCCTTCTATTGTGCCAAAGTATGCAGAGCAAGTGATGGGCATTATGGATGTTATTGGAGCTGCAGAAATTACATTAAATACTAACGTCGTTGCTATTAACGATTCAAAATAATAAACAATAAAAAAACCCGCATATGCGGGTTTTTTTATTGTTTATTTCTATTACCTATTCTAGGTGCACCAAAGTCATCTTTTGATCTTTTGGTTCAAAGAGAGTTATTTGGAAATTGTAGTTTTTTCCAAGCTCTAATTTTTCACGTAGTTTGGTTTCAGAAGTAAATGTAGAGTTGTGAACAAGACCAGCTACTCCTTCTTTTATGGATATGAGTGCGCCGTGTTTGTTGTATTTTATAACAACACCCTTAATGATGTCTCCTTTCTTTAGTTTACCTTCAAACTCCTTCCAAGGGTTTTCTTTTAGAGCCTTTGTAGATAGGGATATTTTACCATCTTTGATCTCTATTACTTTAGCTTGAACCTTATCACCAACTTTAAACATAGTACGTGGATCGTCTACAAGACCCCAATCAAGCTCTGATATGTGTACAAGTCCTTCAAGTCCGTCTTCGAGTTTTAAGAACACACCGAAATCAACAATACCAGCTACAGCACAATCTACAGTATCTCCGATAGTGTACTTGCTTAGGATTTCTTTCTTTTCTTCTGGGTTGTTGTCTTTCTCAGAGAATATCAATTTACCTTCTTTAGGAAGTGTAGATATTATCATTACTCCGATACTCTGACCTACTAATTTCTTTAATTCCTTTAAGATCTTATCTTTGTCAGAATCAAGTACTCGAGGATAGTGTTCGCTCTTTAACTGAGAAGCAGGTAAGAAACCTTGTATGCCTTGCCATTCTAGGATAAGTCCTCCTTTGTTTGCGTCTTTTATCTCTAGGTTTAGTACAGTTTTAGACTTTATAGCCTTTTCTGCTTCATTCCAGATTACTGCTTGTCGTGCTTCTTTTAGTGAGAGCTCTGTGTAGCCATCTTCGTTTTCTGTTTCTACGACTTTTGCTTTAATTACATCACCTAGGTTTATCTTCTTTATTATGTCTTTAGCATTTATGAACTCACGACCGTATATGATACCAGTACCAAAAGGTGAAAGGTCAACGAATACTGATGACTTTTTGACTAAAATCACAGGACCTTCTACGAGTGTGTCCACCTGAGGCTTGTTTATACTTTTCGCTACAATAGACTTTAAAACAGGGTTTTCATCCTGATCTTCGTTGTTTATTTGAGCTACTACTTCTTTTTTAATATTACTCATTATTTTATATATAAATTAAAACATCCGCATGAAAGCGGATATAAGGCTAGGTTCTCTTTCTGCTTAATGCTTGAGAGGGTTATCCTAAATCCATACTTTTAATAAAAATACTTACTTTTAGTTTAGCAAAAAATATGCTATAATGCAAATAATGATAATCACATATTTCGGCAAACAATTTTTTAAAATTACCCAAGGAGAGATGGTCTTAGCCTTCAATCCAGTGAGCAAGGATTCCAAACTAGACATTTCTACTAAGTTTGGGGCAGATATAGCCCTCGTTACCACAAACCATCCTTTTTACAATGGCATAGAGCAAGTCTCTCATGGGGACAGGACACCCTTTACCATCACTGGTCCTGGGGATTATGAGATTAAAGACATATTTATTAAAGGTGTGTTATCTGACGCATCTATCGGTGGTAAAAAGTATATAAACACTATCTATGCATTTTCTGTCGACAATGTAAAAATAGTCTTTTTAGGTGCATTAGGAGATGGAGGTTTATTAAAAGAGTCACTTGAAATGATAAATAATCCTGACATACTTTTTATTCCCGTCGGAGGGGGTGACGTACTAGATGCAAAGTCTGCTGCCAAGCTAGCATCTTCACTCGAACCAAAAATGATAATTCCAATGGATTATGACGCAGTCTCCCTTAAAGCATTTTTGAAAGAGACAGCAGAGGAAAAGGCAGAAGTCGTAGAAAAATTAACTTTGAAATTAAAAGACTTAGATGGCAAGGAGGGTGAAGTACTAGTTTTGAAAGCTATATGAGGAAATTTATCCATAACATAAGAAGACAATCAGACGAAACTAAGAGACACATCTTGCACGGCCTCACTCTGTTTTGTGCTTGTTTACTTTTCGTACTTTGGGTATATTCTTTAAGTGGGGGTTTGATTAATGAAGCTTCAGAAGCAGAGATTCAAAATGAAGCGAACCCCCTTTCTGTATTAAAAGATAATATTACACCGTTATGGTAAAGAAGATTGAAGAATTAGAAAAAGAACCTCCAAAAGACGAAATCCTACAAGTTGACGTAGTTAAGGAGATGAAAGAGTCATACCTTGCGTATGCTATGTCTGTTATTACGTCACGTGCATTGCCTGACGTTAGAGACGGACTCAAGCCTGTGCACAGGAGAATTCTCTTTGCTATGAATGAAATGGGGCTCACTGCTAGTGCACGTTTTCGTAAGTCTGCTGCAGTAGTCGGAGATGTGCTTGGAAAATACCATCCACACGGAGATGTGGCTGTGTACGACTCTATGGTGGGTATGGCACAAGAGTTTTCATACAGGTATCCTTTCATATTAGGCCAAGGTAACTTTGGTTCTATAGATGGAGACAATGCAGCTGCTATGCGTTATACCGAGGCTAAAATGTCTAAAATTTCTTCAGAGCTTATGAGGGATTTAGAAAAGGAGACAGTAGACTATCGTCCTAACTACGATCAGACTCGCAAAGAGCCAATAGTTTTTCCTTCATCTGTACCGGCACTTCTTTTAAACGGGACTCTCGGTATTGCTGTTGGTATGGCGACAAATATCCCTTCGCACAATTTAGGCGAGGTTCTTGATGCAACAAGCCATCTGATTGAAAACGAAGATGCTACTACAGAAGATTTAATGCAATTTGTAAAAGGACCTGATTTCCCTACAGGGGGCATAGCATACGGATACAAAGACATGCTTCACGCATACTCTGGTGGACGTGGTGGAGTGGTCACTAGAGGTGAAGCAGAAATAGTAGAACAAAAAGACGGTAATTTTTCTATAATTATTACTTCTATTCCTTTTAGAGTAAACAAAGCAAATCTAATCATGGCTATTGCAGAATTAGTCCAAGAGAAAAAGCTTGAGGGTATAAAAGGCCTTCGTGATGAGTCTACGAGAGACATTCGTGTCGTTATAGATCTAAAGCCTAGCGCCCATCCAGAAAAAGTTTTAAATTATATTTACAAAAACACTCAGCTCGAGTCAAATTTCAATTTTAACATGGTAGCACTTGTGGACGGTGTGCCTCAGACTCTGTCTCTTAAGTCTATACTCGAGCAATTTATTTTACATAGAAAAGAAGTAGTACGAAGACGAAGTGAATACGATCTTAAAAAAGCACAAGAACGTGAACACATTTTGCTTGGTTTGAAAAAAGCACTCGACAAGATTGATCGTGTTATCACCATCATTCGTGGCTCTAAGAATTCTCAAATTGCAAAACTAAACTTAATGAAAGAATTTAAGTTTTCAGATTTACAGGCTACTGCCATACTTGAGATGAAGCTTTCAAAGCTCGCTGGTCTTGAGAGAAAGGCAGTGGAAGATGAATTGAAAGAAAAACAAAATTTCATAGCAGAAATGAAAGATCTTCTTGCAAGTCCAAAAAAGATTTTGAAACTTATCGCAACAGAATTAAAAGAAATTCGTGAAAAATACGCAGACGAAAGAAGAACAAAGATCATCAAAGGGGGAGTAAAAGAAATCTCTGATGAAGATCTCGTGCCAGAAAAGGAGACTATGCTTGTGCTTACTGCCGGAGGATATGTAAAGTGTACAGATCCTAAAGAATACAAGTCACAAAAGCGTGGCGGTGTCGGCGTGATCGATCTTGAAACTAAAGAAGAAGACTTTGTTACAATGCTTGTCTCTGGTTCTACACATAGCAACATGCTTTTCTTCACAAACCTTGGTAAAGCATATCAAATGAAAATGTATGACATACCTGAGGGTCATCGTGCTACAAAAGGTAAGTCCATCATGAATTTCCTCTCACTTTCCGGTGATGAAAAGGTAAGCTCAATACTCGCCATGCCTAAAGATTTAAATAAATCTTCTGCTTCACTTCTGCTTGTGACAAAAGACGGCACAGCAAAGAAAATGGCAAGTTCAAGCTTCCATGATGTGAGGAGGAGCGGAATCATAGCTATTCGTCTCGACAAAGGCGACGAGCTCGTGGCCGCACTGAGTGTGGACAAAGGTGATGAGGTAATGATTGCAACAGGCGACGGACAAGCAATAAGATTTAAAGAGTCTGATGTGCGTGAAATGGGTAGAACTGCAGGAGGAGTTACCGGTATGAAATTAAAGAAAGGGGATATTGTCATAGGTGTGGATGTTATTAAAAAGGAACACAAAGATGGAACATTCCTCACCATGAGTGCAAATGGTTTTGGTAAAAAGACCAATCTTAAAGAATACAAAGTTCAGAAACGTGGTGGCTCTGGTATAAAGACTGCAAAGGTTACAGGAAAGACAGGTAAGCTCATTGTCGCAAAAGTTCTAGCAGGGGAGGAAGAAGAGCTCGTAGCTATGTCTAAAAAAGGTCAGGTCATACGTACAGCACTCAAAGATATCTCAGCACTTGGTCGTCAGACACAAGGTGTCACGATAATGCGCCTACGCGCAGGTGACGGCATTGCATCACTTGCGTGCATATAATATAATGTCTAAAAGATGACAAACACAAAAATACAAATAGCCTTCAGAGATTTTAATGTAACATATTTTAAACCGGATAATAAAGAAATTGTAATTTTTTCGTTAGGTAATTGTGAGATTGGAATACCCATTGTACGTATTCACTCTTCTTGCTTGTTTGGGGAAGCTTTTAATTCACAAGATTGTGATTGCGCACAACAACTCAATGCTACTATTAAAAGAATTGTTCAAAATGGTGCAGGTATCATAGTTTATGTTTTTGAAGAAGGTAGAGGGATAGGGCTAGAAAATAAAATAAAAGCAATAGAAATTGAACGTACAGAAGAGGTAGACACAGTAGAGGCTTTTAGAAAATTAGGCTTTGAACCAGACCCGCGAGATTTGGATATTCCAGCTAAAATACTTTCAGATTTAAACACAAGTAAAACTATTGGATTATTTTCTGGAAATCCAAAAAAGAAACAATCATTAGAAAAGTTCGGATTTAAAATTGTTGAAGAATATGAAACTAGTGAACCTTTATTATCAGTAGTAGCAAAAAAGGAAAAAGAAACTAAACGTACAAAACTCGGATATAGTTACAAAAAATAATGTTTAAAATCATAAAAATTTTCTTAAACACAATACCTATAATTTTTATGGTTTTTCTGATACCCATTGTGGAGGATGATTATTTGCTCACTGGTATCTATATAGCAATAATCATCGCTCTTTTTTCATTTAAAAAAGAACGAAAAGAAATACTCATCTTTACTCTCGGATTTTTCTCTATGATATTTTTTGAGTATATCTTTATAAGTACTGGAGTAGAAACTTTTTTAAGAAATAGTTTATTCGGCATAATGCCACTCTGGCTTCCATTTCTCTGGGGTTATGGTTTTGTAGTTATTAAGCGCTCTACCTACCTATTAAATTAACTCTGTGTCAAAGACCGTCTTTGACAGTACCTTCCTTGCATAATTCTAGTGTTTCTTGCTCAAAATCTTTTTCGTCAAATGTGGACATTATGAGATCTTTAGATAGTATTGTTAGATTTCTTTTGTTTATGAAATCTATGTAACTACTCCATGGATATTCTCTGGGGTGTTGCGTCATTTTAGCTTTGACAGGATTCATATGCATATATGCTGATATCCACATTAACTGAGGATTATTTTGTATTAGTACAGCTTTGAATTTATCTTGAAAAACATGCCCAACTCTTTTGTATTTTTTGTTTATGTATTTAGAATAACTTGTACAGAGTTTTGAAATTAATTTTGAAATTGGAACATCTTTAGTTTGTTCTATGAGTAAATGAAAATGATTCGGCATCAAACAGAAAGCGTGGAGCTTAAAGTCACCCTTAACAGTTCCAGTAATTCTAATTCTTGAGTAGGGCATAGAAGTTAGCTTCTCTTTATTTAGTTCTTCTTCGGTAAATCCTAAGCATAGTCCGAGTCTAAAAAGAAAAGCTGTGTGATCTTGATTGTCAAAAAATATTTTTTCTTTGTTGTTACCACGATTGTAGATATGTAAAATATTGCCAGAGGCAAAATTTTTATAGTCTCTATTGTTCATAATTATATTATGTCAAAGACGGTCTTTGACAACAAGTGTATAACTTAGATTTTGTCTAATGCATACAATATTTTTTTGAGTTATAATTAAATAATGTTCTCTGATCCGGTAAAAAATTTAAAATTGTTTGGACTAAGAGAAGATAGTATTGTTGCAGACTTGGGAGCTGGGACAGGATTTTATTCTGTGGCTGCGGGGGGCATGGTTCCAAAAGGGAAAGTTTATGCTATTGAAATAGTAAAAGACTTTTTAACAACAATCAAAAACAAAGTAAAAGACGCACATTTAGACAATGTAGACATCATCTGGGGCAATGTAGAGGACAAACACGGCACACATTTGGCTGACAGCATAGTGGACGCAGTTATTGCTTCTAATATTTTCTTCCAAGTAGAAGACAAAAATCAATTTATCGAAGAAATAAAAAGAATATTAAAACCTTCTGGGAAAATACTTATCATTGACTGGCTTCCCGAAGATTCAAAAGATGCTTTACCTATCAAATTCAAAGGCTCTATGTCTAAAGAAAGGGCACGGGAGATGTTTGAGAAAAAAGGTCTTTTGTTTGATCGTGACATAGACGCAGGTGTGCATCATTATGGTATGATATTAAAAAAGCAATGAAGGCAAGCTTCCAAATTATATTTATAGTTTTATTTATAGCATCTGCCATATTTGGTGTCTTAGTTTTTTCTGGAATTATAAAACTAGGTGGTGATGATGCTTCCTCGACTGGTGGTACGGTAGTGCTTTGGGGTACCATTCGAAGTGAAGTTATGGTCGGAGCCCTCGAAGGTTTTAATAACAATAATCAAAATTTTAATGTAAAGTATGTACAAAAGTCAGCAGAGACTTTCGACAACGACTTACTCGAAGCCCTCGCATCTGGCAAAGGTCCAGATATGTATTTCTTGCCTGACAACCTTGCGTATCACTATGCAAACAAAATAGGCATCATACCTTACACGAGCTATTCACTCACTTCCTTTAAGAACAACTTTGCCGGAGCAGGGGAAGTTTTCCTCACCCCTACGGGGCTACTCGCCTTTCCTATGACCATAGACCCTCTTGTGATGTATTACAACAGGAGCACTTTTGACTCAAATGGTATTATTTATCCACCAACTACTTGGGATGAGATCTCAAATGACATAGTTCCTGTTCTTACAAAAAAGAATGAATTAAATAAAATAACAAAAAGTGCAGTGGCACTCGGGCATTTCTCAAACGTAAATCATTCAAAAGACATCCTAGCAACTCTTTTCATGCAGGCAAAGAATCCCATTACGACTTTAAATGGCGGAAGACTTCGATCTTCTTTGAGTGATTTAAATCCTAAATACAATTTAGGTTCTGTGCTTAAGTTTTATACTGATTTTGCCGACCCATCTCATCCTACTTATTCTTGGAATAAATCTTTTTCAAATTCTCTAAATACATTTAGCTCTGAAGACCTCGCTATTTATTTTGGTTTTGCATCTGAGCTGAAGTCTCTCGTAGATAGGAATCCAAATCAGAATTTCTCTGTAGCACCAGTTCCTCAGATCAAAGGCGAATCTGTTAAAGTCACGGGTGCGAGAGTCATGGGGCTTGCCATATCTTCATTTTCTAAGAATTTTAATACTGCATTTACCGCAGCTAGTCTCATGGCAACAGGGGACTTTGCATCTAAGCTCTCTCTTGCTTTAAGTGTGCCCCCTGCAAGGAGAGATTTGCTTGCCATAAAGCCTGTGGACTCTTATTCACCAATATTTTACAATTCTGCATTATATGCGAGAAGCTACCTTGATCCTTCTTCAGATCAGACAGATGATATTTTCCGTACTATGATTGACGGTGTGCTTTCTAACAACATGACCCCAAACGATGCCATATCAGACGCAAGTTCCAAATTAGATCTTTTACTAGCTAAGTAATTTATGTTTATATGAAAAGCTTAACCAAAATTTTAATTTCTTCTTTAGTTTTTATAATTCTCTTGACCCCTGTCATATCTTTTGCCTTTTTGGATTTAAGACAAGGCTTAGTGACATGTGGTAGAGGTGTAGCTCCTGGTGTACCCGAAGCATACACCCACCCATGTGGATTTAACGACATGATGGATTTTATAAATAACCTTATTCATTTTGTATTATTTTTCTTAGCTTTACCTATCGCTGCTATAATGGTTGCATATGCAGGATTTTTACTTGTTACCGCAGGAGAAGAGAGTGGCCATGCACGGCAAAAAGCAAAGAACATATTTACTCATGCTGTTGTCGGCCTTGTCATAGCCATTGCTTCGTGGCTCATTATTCGCTCAGTACTGTCTATAGTAGGATACGATGGGGCATGGATAGGTTTACCTAAAACAAATGTATTTTAATTTTGCCAAAAATTCAATTTGGCGTTACAATATAAATATGAAATTTTTTATAAGTAACCTGGTTGTTTTTACTTTTTTAGCTTTTGTTTTATTACTACCAACCTTAACTTTATATGCAGACACAAACCCTGTTCCGCCTACGACTACCCCTACTCCTTCCGGTAAACTAGTAAATCCAATACCAAGTATCACTTCGATACCTGGCCTTATTAAGACTATATTAGAGGGTCTGCTTAAGATCGGCCTTCCGCTCATAGCACTCGCTATTATTTATTGTGGATTTCTCTTTGTCGTGGCTCAGGGTAGTGAAGAGAAGCTTACTAAAGCAAAGGATACTTTGCTGTATACGATCATAGGATCAGCGATACTTCTCGGTTCTTGGGCTATTGCCAAGTTAATAGAGACGACTGTCACAGGTCTTGGAGCATAAATATATGCTAAATTTACTAAACACAATACAAGAAATTCTAAATTCTCTCATACCGTTATTTGTAACTATCGGCATAGTGTATTTCGTATTCGGTGTTGTGCAGTATTTTATAGCTGATGCAGAAGAAGCAAAAAAGAATGGACGAGATAGGATCATCTATGGAATTATAGGCCTAGCGGCTATTACAGGCCTCTGGGGGCTTGTAAAAATAGTGCAGGACACCTTTGGAGTCAGCAACTTGTACGATCCAAACGTATCTGTTTCTGGTGTGTGTCGCGTGGGCACAACTTTCGCGACTTTGGTTTATTATATTATTTGCATAATAAATAAATCCGTCATACCTCTTTTATTTGCGGTATCCATTTTAGTATTTGTATACGGGACGGTAAACTTCTTCATCATAGGTGCAGGCGAAGAAGCAAAGAGGACTCAAGGCAAGCAGTTTATGATCTGGGGAGTTGTAGCTCTCACGGTGATGCTCTCAGTTTGGGGATTAGTTAAAATTTTTGGTAGCACTTTTAATATTAATACAAGCGTCATACCACAGACTAAAGAATAATTATGCTTTGCACATTTGCTACTGACTCAAAAATACAAGACGTACTGAACTACATTACCTGCTTTGTGTCAAAATCTATATTGCCTCTCATTTTTACAGTGGCTATAGTCCTCTTTGTTTGGGGTATAGTGCAGTTTTTCATTATAGGTTCAGGTGAAGAGGCAAAGAGGACTCAGGGCAAGCAGTTTATGATCTGGGGAATACTCGCTATGGCAGTGATCTTGTCTCTCTGGGGGCTCGTACGTATCCTAGGGAGCACTTTTGGCTTAAATACAAGTATTTTACCAGGTACTCGGCCCTCGTCTTCTTCTAATTTTAATCCCGCAGGTACAGACCCAATAGACCCAGGGAATTTCCCTATTACCTTACCTGGGTCTGAGAACAGTGATAACGTGGATTCTCCCATACCTTGTGAGTTTAGTGCAGAAGGTTGCGGTGGTCAGGTTGAGAGTTAGCTTTTTATTTAGCGTGTAGTATAATATATAGGTATTATTTATTATTAAAATAGGTCGCTTATTATTATAAATTTATGTTTGTTAAAAATTAGTTATGAAAAATAAATTAATGGTTTTATCAGGTTTAGTTATGATGTCTGCTCCTGTCGTTGCTTTAGCACAGGTGCAAATACAGAGCGGTGGGGCATGTAGTGGTCTTATTGGTACTGGTACAACACAAGGAGGAGTAAAGGAGATCATATGTCGTGTTGGAGATATATTAAGTACAATAGTCCCAGTATTGATGGTGCTTGCTATCATCTACTTCGTATGGGGAGTTATTAACTACGTTATCGCTAGTGATGAAGAAGCTAAAAAAGCAGGAAGAGATAGAATTATCTACGGAGTTATAGGTCTTGCTGTTATCGTCGGTGTATGGGGACTTGTAAAAATCGTTCAAGATACATTTGGTTTTGATAACACTAATACAAACCCTATAGTTCTACCAACTATCGATATCTATAACTAAGCATGATGAATTTGTTTTCTACTAACATAGCCTATGCTGCGACGCCGGAGCTTGATAAGTTTATCAGGAACGTGGATCGACTTATTATAAATCCCATCATTACCTTACTTTTTGCTATTGCTGTCGTATATTTTCTTTACGGTGTGTTTCAGTTTTTGTGGGCTAGTGCAAGTGAAGAGAAAAAGACAAATGGCAAGTCGCACATGCTCTGGGGCATCATCGGGATCACGATCATGATGAGCGTCTGGGCTATCCTTGGTATCGTAATGCGTACCATAGGAGTCACAGGTATTAACCCACAGCAGGGAACAGTGGAGCTAAGGTAGTAGAAATAAAATAAATAGAAATGTAAAAGAGCCGAATCATAAACGATTCGGCTCTTTTTGTGCTAGCCAACAGCACGATTTTTCGGCTAAGACCCTTTGACGGGGGTCAGCCGTGTCATCTACAATCGTCACCAGCGATTGTAGATGACAACCTCCTGCCCTTTATCAGGGCGGAAGGTGTAAAATCCCGCGGGTTCCTCGGGAGCATGATCGCTCCCGGGGCAGTCGTGAATCTCACGACCGCTGGGTGTGTCTATATAGATACACCCACCCTTCGGGTAGATGGCTGGAGAAAGCTCTAGCCACTTCCGAAGGCCTTCCTTTGGAATCTTGAAACGCTTGGGGGTTTTAGCCCCGCTCCCACTGGTGGTGGTACCAGTGGAGGAATTTTTGGCTTCGACTTTTTGAGGGGCCTCAGCCAGTTGGGTTTTTTTGGTGCTACCCGCTTTCTTTATCAGAAAAGTAGTAACACCTAAGATGATCGCAGCAACAATGGCAATCAACAGAAGCCCGCTTATTTTTTTCATTAGTTTTTACTCCCTAAGAATTTTGCAACCAGGGCTGCAGTTGCAGGGTCAAGGCTAAAATTTTGTGCAGCAATATTCTTCGTGGCCTTACCCAAAGCCATTTGAACTTGCTCTTCTGCTCTTAGCCTGTCCATGCCACCTTTGATAATATTTCCGTCTTCATCTTGACCTCCATTTACAAGGAGATCAACCATACTATCAAAGTGTCCAATTTCGACGATCTGTCCTTTACGTTGCAGCTTTTCTCTGGTTTTTAAGGCCAGGTCTTCAGCTACTTTTGAGTCCGAAGGAGCTATCTGAGGTATTACAACATTCGTTATTTTGATACCCCAGGCATCGCTGTCATCTTCGTTTAATCTCTCAAGGAGTTGGTCTCCCAACTCCTCATTCGAACTAAGCACTGTTTCAAGATTCATTTGACGCACGCGCACTCTGATTACTTGGTCACGTGCGTCATCGATACCTTGCTTTATGTCTTTCATTTCTACCCCGAGATATTCGTAAAGATTGTCGGGGTAATAAGTTACTGTTGCGCTTACAGTAACTTCTACGTTATCTGCGGTCATAACTCTTAGTTTGTCGAGCGGCATTATCTGCAGTTTGACGTCCTGCGTTTTCAAGGAAAATGGGAGAGGGATCCAACGTAGTCCTTCTCCAATTTGAATTCTTTGCCGTTCGCCAAAAAGGAGGAGTAATCCTCTATGCCCAATTTCGACGGTGATGAGCCCATTGACGACCCACCACCCTAAGAATATCGTCCAAGCTAATAGCCCGAACCATATCCATGACATCGAGAAGCTTAGAAACGTTTCGTAGGCGCTTAGTAATACTAATCCCGCGCCCAGTATGCCCAGTATTCTGTCGCCTTGTTCTTTTAAGAATACTAGACATACGATTCCGCCAATAATTCCGGCTACCACACTTAGGCCTTCGAAGCCGTAGATGCGGTAGATGAATATGGTGATTAATCCCAGCAGAGCTGCTGCCAGAACTAATCCTAAAAATTTTTCTTTTCCCATAACGTCTCCTTCGCGCCAGAGGCGCAGTGTTGCGCCCGCGACGGCGCGGGTGAGTTAACGTTTCTGGATAAATAAATTTACCCAGCTTTAAAAATTCCACTACCTCAAGGTCTCCCTCGAAATACTAAAATTTTTACGAACTGCATAGTTTGCTCACTAAAGAGCCAGTTTTTACTCGCTACTTGGTAAGCAAACCATGCAATTCTTATTTTATTGTCAGGGGACAGTCTACTGGTGTATTATAGCATATAAATACAGAAAAGTCAATATTGACGTTACTTCAAATAGCCTATATTATATAGGTATAACTATGAAAAAGACCCTTATATAGATACGTCTATATCGGGGGCTTTTTCTTTTAGGACTGACTAGAGAATTTATGATAATGATCATTTAAGAAGGTCAGTTCAATATTCTTATTTCGGAGTAAAATAGAACATTTGTTCTTATCTGGTGCTAAAACACAGGTTAATGACTTGTTTTGCTCTAAAAACTCAACAAGGCAACCAAAGTCACCATCCCCAGTTATTAAAATACATGAATTAAAAGCTTTAGTATAGAAATCTGAAACATTTTTTAGAACGAGTTCAGCATCACAGTTACCCTTTATTCTTCCATCAACAGATATGGTTTGTTTAAAAACAAGAATAAAACCACACTCTTGAAGGTATTCATAAAATTTTACCCTATTTGGAACAAGACCTATAAATAGGTATATATTTTCTGGGTTATATTTTTGACGAAGCCAGCCTCTAAATTTCTTATAGTCTATTTCGAAACCAAGTTCTTTTGCTGCTCTGTAGAGATTATTTCCATCAATATAAATATTAATTTTATTCATTTAAAGTATATTTTACCATAAATCAAAAAATCCCCAAGTTGGGGATTTTTTGATTACGATTATTAATCGTGCTTCGCAGGCTTTGCGTGATATCTAGCTTCTCCACCAAAGATTTTTCGGACGAGGACGACTATTATAAGTATGATTATTGCAAATAGTATCCACTGTAGAAGTCCTGAGGGCATGAAGCTACCGTTACCAAAGATTGCATTCGAAGCGAGGTCAGAATAATTTCCTATAGATTTATCTTCTGTCGTACTTTTGTTTTGGTTATATAGGTAGTTGTTAGGATCTTCGTTCTTTTGAGTATTTGTAGTTTGTGCAGTTTTTACATAACCCTTTATTTTAAAGAATATTGCAACAGAATACGCACTTCTACTAGGGTTGTATACGTTTATGTATCCACCGTCAGAGCTCGAAAGGTCTGCATTAGTTAGGTGTATAAAGAGGTGCCTTCCATCTATGAAAGTCGTAGGGCGAGGGGAGCCTTTCCATCTTGCGACAGAGTTAGCCATAAATCCACGACCCGTAAGAGTAACAGTTGTATCAGGTTCACCTGAGTTTGCTGATCCAGGCTTTAAAGAATAAAGCTGTGGTACGGGGTTCTGTGAGGGTGCTAGGAAGTGGTCGTATCCATCATCATAATACTCTGCTTTTGCAGTATGAGGCATAAATGCGAGTCCTAAAGAGAAAATAGCTAGTATTATCAATGTAGAAACTACTCCATATTTGATTTTTAGACTATTTATTTTATTCATACCTATATAATAGCATATTTTAAATAAAAAGTCAAGTTGTGCTGGAGAAGGGACTCGAACCCTTAAGCCTTGCGGCACTAGTTCCTAAGACTAGCGCGTATACCAATTCCGCCACTCCAGCAATGTGCGCCCTGAAGGGATCGAACCTTCGACCTTATCCTTAAGAGGGATCTGCTCTACCAGCTGAGCTAAGGGCGCATTATTTTAAATTTTTTAACTTCTATTTTATAACATTCTTCTGTTGAATCCGCTACAGCTGAGCTAAGGGAGTATTTTATATTTTTAAAACCTACCTATATTATTATCTAATAAATTATTTTGTTGAACCCGCTACATCTAAACTAAGGGCGCATACGTATTTACATCTTATTTTAAACTATAATCTTACTAAAAATCTAACGACCTACCAAAACAACTAAGGGTGCATTTATAAAACAAAAAAATTTCAAAAAACGGTGCCCGGAGTGGGAGTCGAACCCACATCCCTTACGAGACACGATTTTAAGTCGTGCGCGTATACCAATTCCGCCATCCGGGCAATTTATTTATAACCTTCCTAATATATCAGAGAAATAAAGAAATGTTAAATAAAATGCTGAGGCCACGGTGGGATTTGCACCCACGCGTCGCGGTTTTGCAGACCGCTGTGTTAGCTACTTCACCACGTGGCCTTCTATTATCCTTTTCATTACTTTATCGATAACTTGCGGTCGTAATTTAAAGTAATTATTGAATATTCTAAATTTTCGCATAAAAAAGGAATTAATGCTAGTGCCTTTATACATCAGCTTAAATAACTCTAAAGAATCTTTTGTATTATATATTAATTGATAGGATCTTTTAC
This sequence comes from Patescibacteria group bacterium, assembly GCA_038063515.1. Lineage (GTDB taxonomy): Bacteria > Patescibacteriota > Minisyncoccia > Phycocordibacterales > UBA9973 > UBA9973. The sequence goes on from JBBTUY010000001.1 coordinate 27,477, forward strand.
TTACATATATTTTACCATTTTTAATCTCAGCAATTTCTAAAGAAGCCTGCATTTCTTGAAGAAATAATTTACTACCACTTGTAAATATTACACGTACTCTTTTGATAATTAATTTTTGAGTTTTACCTTTAGTTTGTAGAAAACTAACACAACCATCACCATCAAAATATCCTCTGACAAAGTCACCTAAGTATTTTTTTGGAATTTTAGGAAAATTTATCGTTAAGGATTTATTTGGGTATAATCCTAATTTAAAAAGGTCGTTATATATTTTATGGCTGCCTATTCTTAATATAAAACAAATTTTTCCTCCTATGAAATTTGATTTTTTCTGACCAATTTTATGCTCAGAATTTAGCCAGTTTTTAATTCTATATATAGAATCTTCATCTGTGCTTGTTATTTGTATGTATTTACCACGCATGTAAGGGGAATCATCTAAGCTTCCATCAGCGTAGATATAACCTAAAACATATCCCATAGTCGGTGACCATTTTTTAAAAAACTTTTCGTTAACTTTATATTTTAATCCCACTTTTATATTATAGGTGGTAATTATGTATACTGCAAGTTAATTGCTCTATCTAAGCAATTCGTCAATTCTTTGTCTGTTCTTTTCTCCTTGATCTATCTCAATATCAATAAAAGGAATTATTTTAACAGGCATATTCTTTTTCAAGTATTCTCGGAGTTCTGGTCTTTTGCGTTTTGCGAATTCTAGCGCAGTCTTTTCTTTGTCAGTAGGAAGTACTGTCATAAAAATTGTTGCACGCTTTAGGTCAGGGGAACAGCTCGCATTTGTAACAGTCAAAAGGGAAGTTTTATTATTTTCTCTTCCTAGGAATTCTGCTGCCAGTTCTTTTATTTTATTTGTGACTTTCTCGTTTCTTTGGGTCATATTTGTCTATTATTTATGCACGACTGAAAATGATTCTATTACGTCTCCTTCAGCTATTTCTATCTTTGATTCGATCATCATTCCAAATTCTGTTCCAGTGTTTACTTCACTTGTCTTAACCTTTCCTTTTTCTAGGTTTACTATTTTACCGCGTCCTATTTCAAAGTCTCTGCGTGTTATTTTCACCATAGCATTCAGGCTGATGCCTCCTTCGAGTACTCTGCCTCCTACTATTTGTCTTTCTTTTGTACGACTAAAAGCTCTTAAGATTTTTGCTTTTCCTATAACCACGTTTGTCTCCACTCGTGGTCTCCTTGCTTCCATTTCAGTTTCTAGCCATTCAGACATTTTATATATTATTTCAAAGAATGAAATTTTTATACCTCTATTCTCTGCTATCTCGACAGCGGTAGCGTCAGCCTTTACATTAAATCCAATTATTATTGTGTCTTCTGCTGTGGTTATAGATTTCATGTCTCTTTCTGTGATGGGTCCCACACCTTTTGCAATAATTTTAAATTCTACTGTTTGATCATCTACGCCGTCTATGGATTTTGTTTTTATTTTAGATATTTCTTTTTCTATTGCCTCTAATGACCCAGATACATCAGCTTTTACTATCACAGCTATTATTTTCTTGCCTGTTTCTTCGGTATTTTGACTGTTTGTTTCATTTTTATTATCACCTTGCCATTTCTCCGCATATTCTATGGCGTCCTTTTTATTTTCGAAAGATTTAAATTCTGCACCAACGCGAGGCATTTTATCAAAACCAAAAATTCTAACAGGTGAAGAAAAGTGAGCTTCATCAACAGGGGAGCCTGTAAAGTTTTCTATCATACGAGTAGAACAAATGCTGTGTTCGGTGACCACTGTCATGCCTTTTTTTAATACACCTTCTTTTATGAGCATAGTAGCTTGCATTCCACGTTTTGAGTCGAGGTTTGCTTCGAGTATGTAGCCTGATGCATTGCCAGTCTCTATGCCGGCTATGTTTTCTACTTCTGCAATGAGTAGTATGAGTGAAAGGAGGCTGTCTACTCCAGTGCCTACTTTTGCAGAGATCTCTACGTATGGTATTTTACCCCCATAGTTTTCTAGATAGATTTCATGCTCTGCGAGCTCCATTTTTGTTTTTTCTACATTTGCGCCTGGTTTATCTATTTTATTTATTGCTACTATGGCAGGGAGCTTCATGTCTACGACTGTTTTCCATGCTTCTAGTGTTTGTGGCTTTACCCCATCTTCTGCAGAGACGACGAGTATTGCTATGTCTGCAATCATGGCTCCACGCTCACGCATCTTAGAAAAGGCTTCGTGTCCGGGTGTATCTAAAAAGGTGATTTTCTTTTTCTCACCAGTTTCATCTTTGTGTAAAACTTCGTATGCAGAAATCCTCTGGGTGATGCCTCCAGTCTCACTATCAACTACATTTGATTTTCGTATATAGTCGAGGAGCGTAGATTTACCATGATCGATGTGACCCATAACTACCACGACTGGTGGTCTACTTGTAATTGTATTTTCTTTTATATTCATTTTACGTGAGCTTTGTCTAATACTTCTTTTTCTTCTGTGGTAAGTTCGTAATCTGATTTTCTATTTTTAATTGGCTTGGCAAATACACTCATTCGTTCACGAGCATACAGACTTGAAAGTATAACTCCGTCTCCATCTTCGTTTAGAAGTCCAATTGCAAAGCTTTGATTGCTACCTTGATCAGAGAATGGATTAAATCTTATGGTTTCAAGTCCGCGAATACTTTTTCGCATTTTTAGATTCATAACACCCATTTCTTTCTCTATGTCCTCTCTCGCTTTCTTTAATTTCACAATTTCGTTTTCAAGTGCTAGTATATTGTCTTCGAGGTTTTTTCCATTTTTACCCATAAAGAATCTCTTAAGACGCTTTTCTGTCATAGTTACCCAAAAAGACCCCACAAGGAGAAAAAAACCAAATACAACAAACAAAACTATTTCGAGCTTTATATCCATACATTTTCAATATATACTATTTTCATGAGGAGATCAATGAATAAATTTAATAAAACAAAGAATACAGTTTACCTAGACCATGCTTCTTCGGCTAACTTTGCGTCTTCAAATCCAAGTGCCATTCACGCACTCGGAGTACAAGAGAAAAATAAATTAGAAAATGTGAGAAAAAAAGTGGCAGACATTTTACATGCACACTCTGATGAAGTCGTTTTCACATCAGGTGCTACTGAGAGCAATAACTTAGCTATCTTGGGACTTGTTTCTGATTTTAATAAACCACATATTGTTACTACAAACATAGAACATGCATCTGTATTAGAACTTTGTAAACATTTAGAAGAAACAAAGAGAGCAACAGTGACGTATGTCGAAGTGGGTAACGACGGAATAGTTGATCCAAAGAAAATAAAAAAAGCTATAAAAGAAAATACAGTACTTGTGTCTGTGATGTATGCAAATAATGAAATAGGTACAATACAACCGATACAAGAAATTGCAAAAGAGATTCGACACTATAATAAAAGAAACAGGAAAATGAAGTTTTTGGAATGGTCTTCTGATTTTTTCCGAGGACCTGAGAAAAATTTGCATTTTCCTGTTTCTTTTCATACCGACGCTACACAAGCTGTAAATTATTTATCTATAAATGTTGCCAAGCTCGGTGTAGACTTGATGTCTTTTAATGGCGCAAAAATTTATGGCCCAAAAGGTGTTGGAGTTTTGTATGTAAAGAAAAATACACCTATTAAGAAAATAATGTTTGGCGGAGACCAAGAGCACGGATTGCGCCCAGGCACAGAAAATGTTTCAGGTATTACAGAGCTTGCATTTGCTTTAGAGCACACAGAAAAGATTAAGGAAAGGGAAGTCGCGCGTCTCTCTAAGCTCCGTGAATATTTTATAAATAAATTATCAAATATTTCACACGCTCACGAAATAAATGGTGATCTGGTAAATAGATTACCAAACAACATAAACATTACCTTCCCAAATATCCCAAGTGATCTTCTTGTCATAGAATTATCAGCACACGGAATAATGTCTTCTGCGAAGAGTGCGTGTAAATCAGGCGACGGCAAAGCATCACATGTAATACAAGCAATAAATAAAAATATTAAAGATACAGACGGATCATTGCGTTTTTCTCTCGGTAGAGATACTGCAAAACATGATATCGACTACACTATTACAGTTTTAAAAAATGTTTTGCAAAAATTAGAAAAATGGTATAATTAAATTATGGATGTAAAAGATTTAAACAAATCACAGCTTATACTTCTTGCGATACTACTTTCTTTCGTTACGTCTATAGCTACTGGTATCACCACTGTGACATTGCTCCAGCAAGCACCTACGTCTGTGAGCATTCCTATCACTCGTGTTGTTCGTGAGACAGTAGAGAAGATAGTCCCGACTGTTGTCACCCCCACTGTAAATACTCCAGCACTATCTGATGAACAAAAGAAGCTTTTAGAAGAGTTAAAAGCTATTAAGCCACTCACTGTCACTCTAGTTTTAAAAGGAGACAAAGAGGATAAAGTTTTAGGCACAGGATTATTTTTAGGGGATAACAAAGTTGTGATAGCATCCTTAATATCAGGACCAAAAGAAGGTGAAGTGTATCTCGTACGATCTGTCCTAGGAGAGCAAAAAGTTTCTAAAGTAACACAAGAAAAAGATTTTACAATCATTGAGTTAGTTAAAACCGAAGTTACACCTCCTCCATCTGTCCCTACTCCAAAAGAAGGAGAGCCTGAAATAAAACAATAATCTGCACATCATATTCATATATAGAAAGTTCTCATGTGTTGACACAAAAGTGTATTATGAGATTATAGACCATATATTTTTGAGAACCTTAAAATATCGTTATAAATAAATAAAATATAATGCCACCATTACATAAATTTACAACTAAAGCTAAAGATGCAATAAAAAAGGCTCACGAGCTTGCCATAGAGCGTGGTGTTAACCACGTGTCATCTTTGCATTTACTAGGAGCACTGCTTTTAGCAGAGGAGTCTATGGTAAATTCTATTTTAGATAAATTAGACATAGACACGATGCTTTTGACGGATTCTGTTTTAGAGTTGATAGAGCTACCAGAGGCACATTCGACTTTGTCACCTGCGTATCAGATTTATTTAAATCCAGATCTTGCACAAGTTATAGAACACTCAGCCAAGCTTGCAGAATACATGAAGGATGATTTTGTTTCGACAGAGCATTTGTTCATAGCCATTTTAGAAGTTACAAGTGAAGCTCGCGAGACACTGGCTCGTTTTAGGATTGGGAAAGATCAGGTTTTGAAAGTCCTCGAAGAGCTTCGCAGTCAAAACATCACAGATGTAAATGAACCAAAGAAATTTAAATTAATTTTAAAATATACAAGGAATCTCACAAAATTAGCAAAAGAAGACAAGCTCGATCCTGTCATTGGTCGTGATAGTGAGATTACACGCATCATGCAGATACTTTCTCGAAGGACAAAAAACAATCCGATACTGATTGGTGAAGCTGGCACAGGTAAGACAGCAGTGGTGGAAGGGCTTGCAGAACGTATAGTAAAAGGTAATGTTCCAGAATCACTAAAAGATAAAGAGCTTGTATCTCTCGACTTAGGTATGCTTGTCGCCGGTACAAAATACAGAGGCGAATTTGAAGAAAGACTGAAAGGCATAATGAAAGAAATAGAAAGATCAGATAATAAAATTATTCTTTTTATTGATGAGATCCACACAATAGTCGGAGCTGGTGGGGCAGAAGGTACTATGGATGCTTCAAATATGCTAAAACCCGCACTTTCACGCGGTGAGCTACGTGCGATAGGTGCAACTACTTTAAAAGAATATCAAAAGCACATAGAGAAAGATCCTGCACTCGCTCGTCGTTTCCAGCCTGTTTACATAGATGAGCCTAGCATCGAAGATGCAGTTACAATACTACGCGGACTTAAAGAAAAGTACGAGCTATTTCACGGTGTGAGGATTACTGATGATGCGATAATCTCCGCAGTAAATCTTTCTGCTAGATACATCACAAATAGATTTCTTCCAGATAAAGCAGTGGACTTAATAGACGAAGCTTCTTCTTCACTTAAAATAATGCTTGAGAACAAGCCTGCTGTTTTAGAAGATGCACATAGAAAAATAATGCGTTTTGAAATAGAGAAAGAAGCCCTGAAAAAAGAGCTCTCTGTTTTAGCTGGAGAAAAAGGTAAAGAAGAGAAAGAAAAAGACAAAGAAATACGAAATAGAATAAAAGAAGTGGATCGTGAAATAGGAAATCTGTATGAAAAGACAAAAGAACTCGAGTTAAAATGGACAAATGAAAAGGCTATCGTCACCGAAATCAGAACTATAAAAAAAGAATTAGAGACTATTCGTCTCGAGGCTGAAGATGCAGAGATGAAATCAGATCTTTCTCGTGCAGCCGAGATACGCTACGGGAAAATCCCTTCTCTTAAAAAAGATTTAGAAGTAAAACTCACAAGACTTAAGAAATTACAGAAATCTCGCCGAATATTAAAAGAAGAAATTACAGCGGAAGATATTGCAGAAGTTGTTTCTCGTTGGACAGGTATTCCTCTTACAAAGATGCTTGAAGAAGAGCGTGTAAAGTTAGAGAAAATGGAGCTTGAATTAAATAAAAGAGTTGTCGGACAGACTGAAGCCATATCTCGTGTGGCAAATGTTATCAGACGTTCTCGTGCTGACATAGGAGATCCCAATAGACCCATAGGCTCATTTATGTTCCTAGGTCCTACTGGTGTCGGTAAGACAGAGCTTACAAAGACTCTCGGGCAATTTATGTTTAATGACGAGCGAGCAATTATCAGGGTGGACATGTCAGAATACATGGAAAGACATTCTGTATCAAAACTCATTGGTTCACCTCCTGGATACATAGGATATGATGAGGCAGGACAGCTGACCGAGTCTGTACGACACAGACCGTACTCTGTTGTTTTATTTGATGAGATTGAAAAGGCACATCCTGAAGTTTTCAATATGCTTTTGCAAGTTATTGACGAGGGAAGACTTACGGATGGAAAAGGAAGAATGGTTAATTTTAAAAATACAATTATCATTCTTACCTCCAACCTAGGATCACAGTTTGTAGAGAAGATGGAGTCTATCGGTTTCTCTAATAACTCTAAAAAGGATGACTATACCAACATGAAAGAAAAGGTTATGGAAACCTTAAAAGATAGTTTCCGTCCAGAATTTTTAAACCGTCTTGATGAGATTATAGTATTCGATATTCTTACACCCGAGTCTATTCGTGAGATTGTAAACCTCAGGATTAAAGTTGTGCAACATCGTTTATTTGCAAAGGGTATTACCTTATCTCTCGATGATGACGCTATCTCTTATTTGGTAAAAGAAGGATACGATCCACATTATGGCGCACGACCTTTGAACCGCTTAATTCAAAATAAAATATTAAACCCTGTTGCTTCATATATAATAAGCAATCAAGTAAAGAAAGGGGACAGTGTCTTTGTAAGTGCTAAAAATAACGAGCTTGTTATTGAAAACAGAAAACCTGCTAAAACTGGTAAAATAAAAAGCACCATTCACACTAGCTCTCGCTCTAAAGTTTAAAATTTTAAATTTGTAAAAATACATAAAAAAGTGTATAGTTTTTTGTATGCATATATCTGTGCATACATGCGTCGGTGGTAGAGTGGTCAAATACAACAGACTGTAAATCTGTCGGCCTTAGGCCTACGAAGGTTCGAATCCTTCCCGACGCACAATATAAAAACCCTAAGCTTTTGCTTTAGGGTTTTTATATATATGTGCTCGAGAGGAAGAGTGCTTGCACAAGACTGACCCTTTTTTTATTTGTTATTTTCCGAGAAGTATGTTACAATTATAGGGTGTTAAAAGAGCCTCCGGGCTTTTTTTCTTTATTATTTACTTAAATTCTTAAAATTATGGAAATTCGAAACATAGCTATTATCGCTCACGTGGACCATGGAAAGACAACTCTTACAGATGCTTTAATGAAGCAAAATGGTGGTCTACAAGATGAAGGACTGTCCATGGACTCAAATGCTCTAGAAAAAGAGCGTGGTATTACTATTTATTCTAAAAATACATCTATCACGTACAAGGGTACGAAGATAAACATAGTAGATACTCCAGGTCACGCTGACTTCGGATCTGAAGTAGAGCGTGTGCTTCGTGCTATTGATTGCGTGCTTCTTTTAGTTGACGCTGTCGAAGGTCCTATGCCTCAGACGAGATTTGTTTTGAAAAAATCACTCGAGCTTGGTTTAAAACCAATAGTTGTTATAAATAAAATAGACAAGCCCGCATCTGACCCACACAGAGTACACGAAGAAGTTTTAGAATTATTCTTTGAATTAGGTGCTAGCGAAGAGCAGGCAGATTTTGAAACCATATACGCAATAGGACGTGAAGGAAAAGCATTTAAAAATCTAGGTGATGAGTCTTCAGATTTATCTCCTCTGGTTGATTTAATTTTAGAAAAAGTTCCTCCAGCTTCTGTAAAGGAAGGAGAGAAAATGGCCGCACAAGTTTTCAACTTGGGTTACGACAATTTCTTAGGAAGAATGGCTGTATGCAGAATATACAGTGGTAAGATTGTCTCTGGTAGTACTGTTTTCGTAAAAGGTGAAAATGGAACTCGTAAAGGAAAGATAACTAAACTTTTTTCCTTCGAAGGTATTGCAAGAAAAGACATAGACAATGCGACTTCTGGAGACATAGTTTTACTCTCAGGTATTCCAGACATCTACATAGGAGAAACTTTATGTGAAGATGAAACAGTAGACCCGCTTCCACACATAGCCATAGATGAGCCGACTTTGTCTCTTAACTTTTTAGTTAACGACTCTCCATTTGCAGGAACAGAAGGAAAGTTTGTGACATCTCGTCAGATAAAAGAAAGACTAGAAAAAGAGCTTGAAATAAACGTCGGACTAAAAGTTGATTTTGCTCCAGATCAAGGTGACAACAAAGGTGGCCCTAGCTTTTTCAAAGTCTACGGACGAGGTGAGCTTCACATAGCTATTCTTTTAGAAAACATGCGCCGTGAAGGATTTGAAATGCAGGTATCACAGCCAGAGGTTATTGTGAAAGAGGAAAATGGAATGAAGACAGAGCCATACGAAGAACTCGTAATAGATGTTCCTATGGAATTCTCTGGAAGTGTTATAGAGAAGATTGGCAAGAGACGTGGAATCATGAAAGACATGGTAGAGAAAATGAATATTGCCAGAATAACCTTTGACATACCTACTCGTGGACTACTTGGTTATAGAGGAGAGTTTATAATTGATACAAAAGGTGAGGGGATCATGAGCTCTCGTGTTACAGGATTTAGAGAGTATGCAGGTGAGATAAAAAAGCGTTCTTATGGCTCTATGATTTCCATGGTGGCAGGTAAAGCAGTTGCCTTTTCCTTGGCAAACTTGCAAGAACGTGGTATACTATATATAGAACATGGTAGTGCTGTATACGAAGGAATGGTTGTCGGTAATGTTCTCAAAGGTGAGGACATGTCAGTAAACCCTACTAAAGGAAAACAGCTTACAAACATGCGTGCATCTGGTACAGATGAGGCCATAACTTTAAATCCGGTGTTTATTTTGAGTATAGAACGTGGTCTTGAGGTTATGAACGGAGACGAATACTTAGAGGTTACCCCTCAGTCTGTGAGACTTAGAAAAAGATACTTAACAGAAGTTGATAGGAAGAAATTAGGTAAATAAAACATGTCTATAACAATATCTTTTAAACCAAAAAAAGTTACTAAAAAAATAACATCAGAACTCGCATCTCGCGCTTCTGATGTTATTGTCAATCGTTTCGGATTAACTCTTGACGGTAAAAGAAAAACTCTCGAAGAGATAGGAAAGAAATACAACATCACCAGAGAAAGAGTTCGCCAGATTGAAGAAGTAGCAATAGCTTCTATAAAAAAGTCTGGTGCGTACCACACAGAGCAAGCTATTTTCGAAGAGTTGAAGCAACTTATGCACAAGCTAGGATCAGTCGTAGCGGAGCATGAGCTTCTTCCTTATATTTCTAAAGATAAAATAACTCAGAATCATATTCATTTCTTGCTTACACTAAGTGATTCTTTTAAAAAGCATCGTGAAGATCAGCATTTTCATTCACGTTTTAGTGTGGATGATGAGATGGCATTACGTGTGCATGAAGCACTACGTAAGTTGTATTCGAGTTTAAGTGACGAAGACCTGGTTACAGAAACTGAAATAATAAAAAAGTTTTTTGATCACCTTAAAGAGGTTGCAGAGGAATACAGAGATGATGAGATAGTAAAGAGGTGGCTTTCTATGTCTAAGACTATTGCTAAGAATCCGCTTGGTGAGTGGGGTAAAGCTTCTTCTCCAAATATAAAGATTCGCGGAGTTAAAGATTACGCTTTTCTTGTCATGAGAAGTCATGGTTCTCCTATGCATTTTCGTGAAGTTGCAGACTCTATATCTAAGACTTTTAGTAAAAAGATACACTACGCTACATGTCACAATGAATTAATCAAAGATCCACGATTTGTTTTAGTAGGTCGCGGTATATACTCGCTTGCTGAGTGGGGATACAAGTCTGGTACCGCTCGCGAAGTTATGATAGATATATTAAAAAAAGAAGGACCACTCTCACGAGAAGATATAATTTCCAAAGTTAATAAAGAGAGATACTTTAAGAAAAATACTATTTTAGTAAACCTTGTAAACTCTAAGTTTTTCAAGAAAAACAAAGAAGGACTCTATATTCTAGCTTAAATAAAGTTACATTTTCTTTATAATGCATTTTTTCATTTCTTTTTTATCGTTTATGTATTATTATTAGTACATGACTGAGTTTGGAGATAATCTCGAACACATTATAGCAAATTATTGGCACTACATTTTAGCTTTAATAGCTATATTTTTTCTTTGGTACTACGATTTGCTTCGTGGAGCTATAGAAGCAGCACTAGCCCTTGCCGGAGTTATTATACTTGGACGTATGGCTTGGAAGGTATGGGTGCATTATGTTCAGCAGGATTTTATCTCAGGTATCGATTATGTTTTACTTGAGATCATCCCTCCACGAGAAGTTTTAAGAAATCCTAAAGCAATGGAGCTTTTTTTTAGTAATGCACTCTATCACTGGAGTTTAAAAGGAGGAAAAGAGGAATACTGGCAGGGTGCAGTGTGGTTTTGGTTTTCTCTTGAGATCGCATCCATTGACGGACAAGTGCATTTTTATGTACGTACACCCACTCGTATACGAGGGCTCATAGAGACACAGATGTACGCTCAGTATCCTCAAGCACAAGTAAAGGAAGTGGAAGACTATACTATGGCTGTGGATAAAATAAGCCCTGATAGTAAATGGATGGGTTGGGGTTGTGAATTTAAATTAAAGAAAAATGAAGCATATCCTATTAAAACTTATGTGGATTTCGGTCTTGATAAGGATCCTAAAGAAGAGTATAAGGTTGACCCTATTTCACCTCTTATAGAGCTTTTTGGTTCACTTAAAAAGGGTGAGCAAATGTGGGTGCAGATAGTCGTAACGCCTTCTAAAAAAGCTTACAAAACTAAAGGGACATTGTTTGGATCTCATGACTGGGTACAAGAGGCGCAAGATGAAGTTTTAAGATTTCTTGCTCCATACACAAGCCATAAGGAGGTTAAGGAAATAGGTGATTATGGAATAGGTAGGAGTCGTATTGAAACTCGTGTGCCGCCATTTTTAGATAGAGCAGTAAAAGCCATGGGTGCAAAGACTACAAAGCTTGGTTTCGACACCGGTATACGTGCATATTATGTAGCTCCTAAAGAAATATACGACATGAGTAGTAGGAGAAACATCCGTCTCATCTTCCGTCAGTATGATGCTCCTGATAGTAATGGACTTATCCGTACAAATCCTACTCAGGCTGATGCGCTCGGTCGTTTCGGTGTTTTTTCTCTTTCCGCTGAGCAGGTCATGGTATTAGCAGACAGGATGCTCAATGAGTACAGAGAAAGACAGTTTTTTCATCCACCACTTCGTCATCAAATTTTAAATAACCATAATATAAAATGGCCTTTTAATATTTTTGTACATCCATTTTTCTTACCATATCTTCATGGTAGTACTTTTGTTTTAAATACTGAAGAGCTTGCGACACTCTGGCATTTCCCTGGTCAGATACTCAAAGTTCCTACACTCGAACGTATCGAATCTAAAGAAGCTTCTCCTCCTACTAACTTACCGACTTAATATATGGAAAATGTCCCTTTCAACCCTAAAATACTAGGTGATAGTTCTAAGTTCCACAAGCATAGATATGCTATTTTTTCTTTTTTAATAATAGGTTTTATTTTTTTTGTATATTATTTATTTTTTTCTACACCTAGAAGTTTTCCTGTAAATTATAAATTACAAATAGAGCAAGGAGAGACTTTGCATGCTATATCAAATGAGCTTAAGAGAAATAATGTTATCCGGTCAAGTATTGCATTCGAGGCTTTCGTTATATTTTATAATGCAGAAAATAGTATAGTAGCTGGAGATTACTTGTTTGAAAAGAATATGCCTGTATGGCAAGTCGCAAGACGTATTTCTAAAAATGTACGATTTGTTCCATCTGTTATAGTGGCTATTCCAGAAGGTTACGATATATATCAGATAGCCGATACGTATGCTAGCAAGCTATCTCTTTTCAGTAAAGAGAAATTTTTAGCCTATGCAAAAACCAAAGAAGGATATTTTTTCCCTGATACATATTACTTTTTAAACAATGACACAGAAAAGAATGTGATAGATTCTATGAGTAAAAATTTTGAGAAGAAGCTTGCGCCCATTCGTCCAAATATACTAGCATCTGGTAAAAGTGAAAAAGATATCATAACCATGGCCTCTATTATAGAACGTGAATCAAGAGGATATTTCGATCGTAAGGAAATATCTGGAATTTTATGGAAGAGAATTTCTATAGGTATGAGACTGCAAGTAGACGCTGCACCGGTAACTTACCAAGCAAAAGGCTTACCAACAAATCCAATTTCTAATCCAGGATTAGAGGCAATAGATGCTGCCATTAATCCCAAAATTTCGAATTATTTGTATTATTTACATGACAAAGATGGAAATATACATTATGCAAAAACTTTCGGTGAGCATAAGGCTAACATAGCGAAATATTTGACGAAGTAGTTTATTCTGTTAGATTAAAGAATAAATGATGAAGTCAGATAAAAAGAAAATAACTAGAAATAAAAAAACTCGAGAAAAGAAAGTTGTTTTTGTGGGTCTCTCTGGGGGCGTAGATAGTGCTGTTTCGGCTAGCCTATTACTTCAGTCTGGGTATGAAGTAGTGGGAGTTTTCATTAAAACTTGGCACCCTGATTTCTTAGAATGCAACGAAGAAGAAGAGAGGCGTGACGCTATGCGTGTGGCAGCACACCTAGACATCCCATTCCTTACTTTTGATTTTGAAGATGTTTATAAAAAGGAAGTTGCGGACTATATGATAAGAGAGTATAGGCTAGGTCGTACTCCAAATCCCGATGTGATGTGTAACAAAGAAGTAAAATTTGGAGCATTTTTACAGAAGGCACTTTCTATGGGGGCAGACTATGTGGCGACGGGCCACTACAGTCAGATCAGCGAAGTTGGAAATGACTTTTTATCAGGTCCTCGGTTCTCTGGGTCCCTATCCCGGCCAGACCATGCTAAAAAGTATTTCCAACTTTGCCAGAGCTCGGATCCTTCAAAAGACCAAAGTTATTTTCTCTGGACTTTAAAACAAGAACAGATATCTAAAATAATTTTTCCTATAGGCAGTTTTAAGAAAATTGAAGTGAGGAAATTAGCAAAGAAATTCAACCTACCTGTTGCCGAAAAGCATGACAGTCAAGGCATATGTTTTTTGGGCGATATAGATTTAAAAGAATTTTTAAAACATTATATTAAAGAAAAGAGAGGTAAAGTTTTAAATGATACAGGTGAGGAGATAGGGTATCACGATGGCGTGGTTTTCCATACACTCGGAGAACGTCATGGATTTACTATTACTAAAAAGAGCACAAATGATGGACGATACTATGTAGTTAGTAAAGATGTAAAGAAAAATACTTTGATTGTTAGCCAAGAAAAAAATATGCTTCTTTCTCACGGCTCGCACTTCATCTTGAATATGGATGACCGAGCTTTGGTAGCGAATGCCGAAGAAAGAACATATTTTAATCTTGGCTTAGAAAATGTAAATTGGATTTCTCAAATTCCAGAAGAAAATAAAATCTATAAAGCCCAGATACGATATCATGGGGAATTTTTACCATGCAAAATAAAATGTTTAACACCGAGTGTTGAACAAAACACAGAAATTATTTTTGAGAAGCCTGTTTTAGTTGCACCTGGGCAGTCTATAGTTCTCTACGACAAAGACGTTTGCCTGGGTGGCGGAGTTGTGAGATAATGTATTTATGTCTCAATTTTTAATACAAAATGGTCCTATAATTTTAAAATTATTTATAGCTGCTGGTTTAGGTATGCTTATAGGTTTAGAGAGGGTCTTAGTACATAAAGAAGCAGGTATGAAAACCCACGCACTGGTCTCTCTTGGTGCAGCTGTTTTTATAATTATTTCCGAATTAATAGCTGTAAAATACGCAATAACAGGCGGGCTCGATCCAAGTCGTGTTGCTTCACAGATAATAGTAGGTATTGGATTTTTAGGTGCAGGGTCAATAATTTTACAAGGTAATAAACTTATGGGACTCACTACTGCGGGCGGTCTTTGGGTCACAGCAGGTATTGGTATGGCTGCTGGTTTTGGATTTTATTCTCTAGCTATCATGACTACAATAATTGTACTTTTCATATTAATAGTTGTGTACTTATTTGAAAAACCTATTCGTGAAAGATACAATGATGCAATCAAGTGAAATAAGAAATAGATTTTTAAAATTTTTTGAAAATAGGGGACATAAAATAATTCCTTCGGCTTCTCTCGTGCCCGAGAATGATCCCTCAGTACTCTTTAATACTGCAGGCATGCAGCCACTCGTGCCGTATCTTTTAGGACAGGATCACCCTATGGGTAAAAGGATTGCTGATGTTCAGAAGTGTGTACGTACAGGAGACCTAGATGACATAGGTGACAATAGACATTTTTCTTTTTTTGAAATGATGGGAAACTGGTCACTTGGGGATTATTTCAAAGAAGATGCGATAAAGTGGAGTTACGATTTTTTAACTTCCAAGGAAGAGGGTCTAGGCTTAGATGTAAAAAGACTTTATGTTACAGCATTTGAAGGAGATGAAAATGCCCCCAAGGATATAGAATCAAGAGATATTTGGAAAAGTTTAGGAATACCGGAAAACAGAATTTATTTCTTACCCGCAGAGGACAATTGGTGGAGTCCAGGAGACAATGGCCCATGTGGACCTTGTAGCGAAATGTTTTATGATATGACTGGTAATGTTGGGGATCTTTCCCATGAGGAGTTTCTAGATGCCACAAATAAAGAAACAGTCATAGAAATATGGAATGACGTCTTTATGGAATACGAAAAGAAAGACGGAAAGGTTATAGGTAAATTAAAGCAGAAAAATGTAGACACAGGTGCCGGACTTGAGCGTATCACAGCAGTAATGCAAGGTAAACAAACTGCGTATGATACTGATTTATTTGATGGTATTTTAGATTTAATAAAAAGTAAATCTAAGGATTTTGATGGAAAGAAAGCAAGAATTATAGCTGATCATATGCGAACAGCACTTTTTCTTGTGTCTGATGGAGTTATTCCTTCAAATAAAGATAGAGGATACGTTTTACGTAGATTACTGCGACGTGCGGGTACAAGAGCCCAACAAATGGGCCTCACAACCTCTGATTTAATTGAAGTTTCTAATATATATAGAGAAAAATACAAAGAAGCATATCCAAATATACATAATAGTAAAAATAATGAGATGCTTGTAGAGGAGTTGAATAAATTTAATCAAACACTGGTTTCCGGCTTAAAAGAATTTGAAAAAGGTACAGATGTATTTATTTTAGCAACTACATACGGCTTTCCTGTTGAGCTCACTGTTGAGCTTGCTAAGGAAAATGGAAGAGAGATTGATCTCGAAGACTTTAATAAAAAAATGTCTGAGCACCAGAGACTTTCACAGACTGCGTCAGCAGGTATGTTTAAGGGAGGGCTTGCAAATCACAACGAAAAGACTGTAAAGTTACACACTGCTCACCATTTGCTTCTCGCGGCCCTTCAGAATGTTGTCAGTAAAGAAGTAAGACAAAGAGGAAGTAACATTACCGAAGAGCGTCTTCGTATAGATTTTCTCTGTGACCATAAATTAACAGATGAAGAGAAGCAAAAAGCGGAAGATTTAGTAAATGATAAAATATCTCAAGGCTTAAACGTAGTACGTAGAGAGATGTCAAAAGATGAAGCCTTGCGTATAGGTGCTGAGATGGAGTTTGGTGCAAAATATGCTGACCAGGTCTCTGTATATTTTATTGAAGATAAAGATGGTAATGTCTTTTCAAAAGAATTCTGTGGTGGTCCGCACGTTTCTAATACAAAAGAGCTTACAAAATTTAAAATTCAAAAAGAAGAAGCAGTTGCTCAAGGAATAAGGAGAATAAAGGGTGTACTTTTGTAGTATTTATATCAATCTTTTGATATAATTTACTTATGGGATTTTTTGGTGAAACTAAAACAAATGAAGAATTAATATTAGTTTTTGATATCAGGTCTTCTTCTGTCGGAGCAGCTTTTTTTTATACTGATAAGAACCAAAAAAGTAGAATTATTATGTCTGTATCTGAGCCCATCCCTGCTGAGGACAAGGGAGACATAGACAGATTTCTTTTTCTTACTATGAAAGCACTCGAAGTAGTAGTTGGTCGCATCATAGTCAAAGGTTTAGGTGCACCAGACAAGATTTTTTGTGTTCTATCTCTACCATGGTACATATCAGAGTCCCGTGTTGTTAGCCTTAAAAAAGATACACCATTTTTATTTACTCCCAAAGTCGCTGATAGTTTGATTGAGCAAGAAGTTGCTTTAGTAAAAGAGAAATATTTGAAAATGTACACAGATATCGGTGATAGTTTGCGTAGTATTGAACTTAAAAATGTTAAGATAACTATGAATGGTTATGAGGTATCAAATCCTATAAATAAACACGCTAAAGAAGTTGAGATGAATTTATTTATTTCACTAAGTGCTGAGAAAATATGTAAGAAAATAGAAGAAACGATAGCCACACATTTCTCATCTAGGCAAATAAAGTTCTCGCCTTTTTCTATGGCTGCATTTTCTGTAGTACGAGATATATTTAGTGACTTTCTTGTTATCAATATAGGCGGAGAAATCACAGATATATCTATGGTAAAGGGCAGTACATTACGTGAATCCATCTCCTTTCCCATCGGAACAAATTCTATGACCCGTGGTGTTGCATCGAGTATGAAATGTACTCTCGATGAAGCACGATCCTTTGTATCTATTTTTAAAGATAGTCATGCTTCACCTAGCCTCATTGCAACACTAGAGCCCATAATGAAGAAATTAAAAGCAGAATGGCTTGTAAAATTTCAAGAATCTTTAGCAAATATTTCTAATGACATTTCTGTACCAGCCCTTTTGTATATCACGATAGATAGTGATCTAGAAGAATTGTTTAGAGAATTAATAACCACAGAACAATTTAACCAGTATACACTTACAGAATCCAAGTTTCAGCTTGTCTTTTTAAATATCGAAACATTGCGCAATTTTATAGTATTTGAAAGAGATGTACCTTTCAATTCATATCTGGTGATAGATGCTATTTATATTAATCATTTTTTAACCAATCCTAAAACATATGCCTAAAAATCAAATTCAAGATATGGTAAAAGTGAAGAGTATAAGGAATATTCCGAAGAGGCATCACACGGAACAGAAAAAAGTCTCACCACGTCCTCTAGAAGTCAGACAACACCATATTAGAAAAGAAGAATATTTTGAACCAAAAAAAGGGGGAAATTCTAAATACAGCTTGTGGTTTGTTTCTATTGTTCCCATATTATTTTTTATTTTTGCCATATCGTATCTCTTTACTAGAGCAGAGGTAACAGTCGAGCCTAAAACTCAAAATTTAGTTTTAAGTCAAAGCTTGTCAGCTATTAAAAATTCTACTACTGAAGATCTAGGGTTTAATTTAGTCATTATTTCTGGAGAAGAGGAAGAGAAAGTATTAGGAAAAGAAGAAAAAGACGTAGCCCTAGCTTCTAAGGGAACTGTGTTTGTCTACAATTCTTTTAGCTCGGCTCCCCAGAAGCTTCTGATTGATACAAGGCTCGAAGGGTCAAATGGTAAAATATATAAAACAGCATCTGCTTTCACAGTGCCAGGTATGGCAAAAGACGGCACTCCAGGCAAAGTACAGGTTTCCATATACGGAAGTGAGCCCGGACCAGAATATGATGATAAACCGCTTGATTTTAAAATCTTTGGTTTTAAAGGTACACCCAAATACGAGAAATTTTATGCACGAAGTGAGGGAAACATAACAGGAGGATTTATAGGCAAGTCACCCGTCATTTCTGACGACGATAAAATAGCCTCAATTAACACTCTAAAAGATAAACTAGGAGCAAAGCTTTTACAAAAGGCAGGAGATCAGATACCAAGTGGATTTATTTTATTTAAAAATGCATTTTATCTAAATATAGACGAAGAGAAATTTGACGTAGATAGTAACAACGAACCAGTTCTAAAGGTCAAAGGCACCTTGTATGGAATACTCTTCAATGAGCAAGATCTCACTAAGAAAATTGCAGAAAGTAATATAAAGAAATACGATGGAAGTGAAATTTATATTCCTGGTATACGTGACCTCACCTTTAACCCTGGTAATGGTGGCATATTAACTTCAAATATTGCTCTTACAGAGAGGCTGGATTTCAATCTAACTGGAAATACAAAGCTTGTATGGAAAGTTGATCAAGCTAAGCTCACAAAGGATCTCGCAGGTAAATCTAAAAAAAGCTTTGGCCAAACTCTCGGAGAATATCCAAACATAGAGTCTGCAAATTTGTCGATAAGCCCATTTTGGTCTAGGTCTATTCCGAGCAAGACAAAATACATCAAGGTTGTAATTGACGACACTAAATAATTAATATTTTTCACCTATTGACCATATTTTTAATTCTGGTAGAATACATAGATATAAATGAGTGATAATAAAAATGAAAAACTTGAAACAGTTAGGGGAGTAGTCACAGAAGCTTTACCCTCAACATTGTTTCGAGTAGAAATTAAAGAGAAAGAAGGCGACGCAAAAGAAATTCTTGCTTACTTGTCTGGAAAGATGCGCATGCACAGAATTAAAGTTTTAATTGGGGATTCGGTTGAGGTCGTACTTGACCCATATGGAGGCAAAGGACGCATTGTGAAGAGATTTTAAAGAAACACTTGTATTTTTTTTATAATAGTGTATCATAGTATGTACAGTTTTTAAAACATTTATAGCGTTTAAAAATAAAGGTTTTTTCCTTTATTTTGTGTTTTACGTCAAATATTTTATGAAAATCAAATCAGCAGTAAAGAAAATATGTCACAATTGTAAAATGGTCAAAAGAGCTAGGCATTTAAGGATTATTTGTGTGAATCCTAAGCATAAACAAAAACAATAATTATGAGAATCCTTGGAATTACGGTACCAAATGAAAAGAGACTTGAATTTAGCTTGACTGTTATCTACGGTATTGGGCTTTCTACTGCAAGAAAAATAATAGACAACGTAGGCATAGATAGAGGTATAAAGGCACAAGACTTAACTCCTGAACAAGAGAACAAAATTCGCGTTGTTATAGAAAGTATGACAATCGAAGGAAATTTAAAAAGAGAGATTTCAAGTAACATTAAGAGATTGAAAGATATTAAAAGTTATCGTGGTACAAGGCACATGAAAAGACTGCCTGTGCGAGGTCAGCGAACTAAAACAAATTCTAGAACAGT
This sequence comes from Patescibacteria group bacterium, assembly GCA_038063515.1. GTDB lineage: Bacteria > Patescibacteriota > Minisyncoccia > Phycocordibacterales > UBA9973 > UBA9973. The sequence goes on from JBBTUY010000001.1 coordinate 47,365, forward strand.
GAGAGGAAATGTTCGAAAGACAATGGCTTCTGGAAAGAGAAAAGAAAGTAAGACATAATTTTATGGTAAAGACTAAGACAACAACAGAATCCGTGGAAGAGAAAGTAGTTGAAGAGAAGGCAGTCTCTAAAGCTCAGAAAAAGAAAATAAGTTCTGGTGTTTTACACATTGAGGCTACTTTCAACAACACAAAGGTTCTTTTTTCAGATAAGGCTGGTAACACTTTATTTTGGTCAAGTTCAGGCTCACTTGGTTTTCGTGGAGCAAAGAAGGGTACTCCTTTCGTAGCTTCTAAGATAGGTGACCTTATAGGAGGAAAAGCAGCAATGATAGGAGTTAAGGATGCTGATGTTGTAGTTTTAGGAGTTGGATCAGGTCGCGAACCAGCTATAAGAGCTTTCATGGCTCATGGTATACAGATAAATGCCATTACAGACAAGACTCCGGTTCCTCACAATGGACCAAAAGCTAAGAAGCCTAGAAGAGTTTAATTTTTAAAAAAAATGATATCCAAACCAAAGTTTAAAATTTGTAGAAGATTAGGACCAGGTGTGTATGACAAATGTCAGACTACTAAGTTTTCGACTTCAACTAAAGGCAGCATGGGCAACAAGCGTCCTAAGGCTCTCTCTGAATACGGCACTCAGTTTTTAGAAAAACAAAAAGTTAGACTTTCATACGGTGTATCTGAAAGACAGCTATCAAACTACGTTAAAAAAGCAACAGCAATAAAGGGAACTCATACTACAGAAAAGTTTTATGAAGATCTTGAGTCTCGCTTAGACAACGTTATTTATAGAACTGGTCTCGGATCTACAAGACGTGCAAGTCGCCAAATGGTTTCTCATGGACACTTCTTAGTAAATGATCGCAAAGTGACTATACCTTCATACGAAATGAAAGTAGGTGATGTGATCAAGATTCGTGAAGGTTCTAAGAGTAGTAAATTATTTACTGATCTCGCTGCAAAGCTTAAGGATCACGTAGCACCTACTTGGATTTTTTTTGATATAAACAAGATGGAGGGAAAGGTGCTCGCAAAAGCTAAAAATGTAGAGACTTTCCTCAATTTAAATGCTGTCCTCGAATTCTATAGTCGTTAATTTGTAAATTTATTTATTATTAAAAATTTAACTTTTTTATAAAATTATGCCTGAATATAAAATAATTATGCCTTCAAAGCCAAACGTTGTTTTGGAAGATGGTAATAAGGGAGTATTTGAAATAGACGGCCTCTATCCTGGGTACGGACATACACTAGGAAATAGTTTAAGAAGAATCATTTTGTCTTCACTTCCAGGTCATAGTATCACATCTATTAAAATAGATGGTGTTTCTCATGAGTTTCAGACTATCGATGGAATAAAAGAAGATGTAATTGTAATGATTTTGAATTTGAAAAAGACTAGATTTAGAATGACATCTGATGAACCTCAGACAGTTACACTTTCTGTAAAAGGACCAAAAGAAGTTACAGCAGCTGATATAAAAACAACAGGACAAGTAGAAGTATTAAATCCTGAGAACCACATAGCTTCTGTGACAGGAAAGGTGAATTTAAATATTGAACTTCTCATAGAGAAAGGCTTAGGTTTTATTTCAAAAGAAAATTTCCACAAAGAAAAGGTGGACGTTGGTACTATCGCTGTCGATGCTATCTTTACTCCTGTAAGACGTGTGTCTTATGAAGTAGAGAACATGCGTGTAGGTGACAAGACTAACCACAACAGACTTAGAATTTCTATAGAAACAGATGGAACTCTATCTCCACGTGAAGCCCTCACAAGATCAATAGAAATAATGATAAATCAGCTTAAAGCTATTGTTGATTTTAAGGAACCTGAAGAAGAAACAGAAGAAGAAGTTTCTAATACAAAAGTAGCAAAAGAAGAAAAGAATGAAAAGAGCGACGCTGATTTTGCCGATGTTTTAAAGACTCGTACAGAAGACCTTGATTTCTCTACTCGAACATTGAACGCTCTAACTTCTGCAAACGTTCGAACTCTTGGAGGACTTGCTCGAAAAAAGAGAGAAGACCTTTTGGAGATAGAAGGTATCGGAGAGAAGGGAATTACTGAGATTAAAAAGATGTTGAATAAATTTAATTTAAATTTAAAAGATTAATATGAGACACCATAACGCTAATAGAAAATTTGGTAGAACGAAGACACAAAGGAGAGCACTCTTAAACTCTTTAGCATTCAACCTCATAACACGTGAGAAAATAAAGACTACACTACCTAAAGCAAAAGAACTACGACCTTTCGTTGAAAAGATAGTAACTCATGCAAAGAAAGGAGACATAGCAAGTAGGAGACTCGTAGTCTCTAAGCTTGGTGCTGGTAGTCGCGAGATTAAAAAGCTTTTTGAAGTTATAGCGCCAAAATACGAAAAGAAAAGTGGTGGCTATACAAGGATTTTAAAATTAGGAGTGAGAAAGTCTGACGGTGCACCTATGGCTGTCATAGAATTTGTATAATTTTTGACAATAGTTTAGTATGATTTAATATCGAAATATGAAAAAAGAAAACACAAAAGAAATAAAGACGATAGATGCAGAAGGACGAACTCTCGGCCGTGTGGCTTCAGAGGTCGCTATGTCTTTAATGGGTAAGACAAAGGCTACATTTGAGCGTCATGTGTATTCTGGTTTTCCTGTTAAAGTTGTAAATGCTTCTAAATTAAAGATCACTCCTAAGAAGCTCGCTGAGATTTATCACACTCGCTACTCTGGTATCCCAGGAGGTTTGAGGATACTTTCAGGTACTTTCACGAAAGAGACAAAAGGCTTAAAAGAGCTTATTAGACTTGCTACATACCAAATGCTTCCTGACAACAAGATCCGCCGAACTATGATGAAAAATCTAAAGATAGAAGATTAATTTAAATATATATGGAAAAAAATACAGAAGATAAATACATAGAGGCTGTCGGACGAAGAAAAACTTCGACTGCACGAGTGCGTATCTGGGTAGCAGGACGTGCAAGCTTTAAAGTAAACCATAAGGATGCTAAAGAGTATTTTCCTACAGAAGAAGAAAGAATTTTGATATTAGATCCTATAGTAAAAGGCATAGAAGGAGAAGGTAAAAATATAAAATGGGCAGTAGAAGCACATGTGTCTGGCGGCGGCATACACTCTCAGTCTGAGGCTGTACGTCACGGACTCTCTCGTGCACTCGTAAAATACGATCTAGAGCTCCGTGGTGCTCTTAAGAGTCTTGGATTCTTAAAGCGTGACCCAAGAGCAAAAGAACGCCGTAAATTCGGTCTCAAAAAAGCTCGTAAGGCTCCAAAGTGGTCTAAACGTTAATTATAAAAATCCCCTTTATAAGAGGATTTTTTGTGCTATAATACACATATGAGTGACGAAAATGAGCTAAATAAAGAAGAAGAAATCTCTATACCCGAAGAGGAAACTGAGGTTGAAGAATTTGAATTCAATGATGACGGGGAGGAGGATTTAAAGAAAACTCTTAAGAAATTAAGGGTGGATTTGAAAGTTGCTAAGAAAGAAAAAGAAGAATACCTGACAGGCTGGCAGAAAGAGCGAGCGGACTTTATAAATTACAAAAAAGAAGAGGCGACCAGACAGAGCATGATGTCAAATGTTTTTCGTGAAAGTATAATTTCAGAATTTTTATCTGTGGCAGATAGCTTTGATGTGGCATTTTCCAACAAGGAGGCATGGGAAAAAGTAGATGCAAACTGGCGTACAGGCGTCGAGTACATTTATTCTCAAATGAATGGCATCTTTGAAAATTACGGAGTGAAAAGCTTGGGTGTAGAAGGAGAGAATTTTGATCCCAATATTCACCAGTCTATAGAAGTAGTAGATACAGACAAAAAAGATCTTGATCACAAAGTAGCAAAAGTAATTCAAAAAGGTTATAAGCTCGGCGAACGAGTCATGCGCCCTGCTCGGGTAAATGTATACGAATACAAAGATTTGTAGACGTCCGACGTCTACAAAAAGCTTAGTTTATCATATATGATATATTAAGGATTTATGAAAAGTGAAACTAAAAACTGCCAGAATTGTAAAAAAGATTTCGTAATAGAAACTGAGGATTTTGACTTTTATGAAAAGATAAAAGTGCCTCCACCGACGTGGTGCCCAGAGTGTAGGCAAGTACGTCGCTATGCTTGGAGAAATGAACGTACTCTGTACAGGAGAAACTGTGATCTCTGTAAGAAAAATATGGTGACAATATATTCACCGAACAAACCATTTGTAGTGTATTGCAATGAATGCTGGTGGGGTGATGGCTGGGATCCAGCTTCGTATGCCAAAGATTTTGACTTTTCAAGGCCATTTTTCGAGCAATTTTCTGAGCTCCAGCACGAAGTCCCCCGTATGGCACTTTTAAATAAAAATAGTACTAATTCAGAGTATACTAACCATGCCGCTAATAATAAAAATTGTTATCTATCATTTACACTTATTGATGATGAAAATGTTATGTATAGTGCGTGGGTTGTAAAATCTCGTGATTGTGTAGATTGTAGTTTTATATATGAGAAAGGGGAGCGGCTTTATGAAGTAATTGATTCCCGTACTTGTTATCAGTGTCAGTACGGACTTTTTTTTAAAGACTGTTCGTCAGTGTATTACTCTTATGATTGCCATAGTTGCAATGAATGCTTTTTATCTTCAAATTTACGTAATAAAAGTTATGTTTTTAAAAATGTTCAATACTCGAGGGAAGAATATTTAGAAAAAATAAAAGAATATAATTTATCTTCTTTTGAAGTACGACAGAAATTAAATGAAGAATTTAAAAATCTATTGGAAAATATTGCTGTCCACAAGTATGTCGTCAATGAAAGAAACGTAAATTCTACAGGGTCCTTAATTTATGACTGTAAGGATGTAAATAAGGCATTTGAAGTTTATAAAGGAGAAAATGGTAAATATATTTATGGTGCAATAAATATAAAAGACTCTATGGATTTGTACCACATAGATGGAGCTGAGTTGTGCTATGAGGTTCATGCTGGTATTAGAAATACTAATTCCCAGTTTATTACTCTCTGCTATGATAATACTTATATCATTTATAGTGATACCTGTCATAACAGTCAAAACCTTTTCGGCTGTGTTAGCGTCAAGAAAGGTGAATATGTGATTTTAAATAAGAAATACAGTAAAGAGGATTATCTTATTTTAAGAGAAAAGATTATTGAACATATGAAAAAGGGAGGGGAATACGGAGAATTTTTTCCTCCCTCCATTGCTCCTGTCACCTACAATGAGACTCAGGGGAATTTATATGAGCCTATGACCAAAGAGGAGGTCTTGGCTAAGGGATGGAACTGGGAAGAAAATGTACCAGGGACATTTGGTAAAGAAACTATTCCTCACGACCAAATACCAGACAAAATAGAAGATGTCCCCGATTCATATTTGAAAGAGATTTTTATTTGTACCGAGTGCTCGAAGAATTACAATATTAATCAAAATGAACTTCTTTTTTATAAAAAAGAAAAAATCCCACTTCCTAGGAAATGCCCAAATTGTAGATACAAAAGGAGATTTGACTTAAGACCACTTCGCAAGTTGTGGCATCGTATTTGTATGTGCTCGCAAAAGCATAATAATCATGAAGGTAAATGTGAAGTAGAATTTGAGACCCCATATTCTCCGGATAGAGTTGAAAAAGTGTATTGCGAAAAATGCTACCAGCAAGAAGTCTACTAAAATTTATTTACAAAAACTCTCTAAAAGTATTTTCTTAGTTTCTTCGTCTATCATTTGAGTGACGATGATCATGATCTCAGTTGTAAATCCGAGATCTTTTTTAATATTTATAAAAAGATGTTCGTACGGGTAGGGGGATATCCATGCAGAATTTTTAAGACATACAAAGCCTGCTTTTTTAAGGAGATAACGCATGCTTTCGCGTTCACTTTTTCTATCTTCTGGTATGTCGAGAAGTATGATCCTCCAATATCCATCCCACTTGGTGCTCACCATTCCTGTAGTGTTTTCTAGTTTGAGGCTATGAGTCTTTTTCTTACCTTCTTTTGTGAGTCTCACATAATCATTTTGAGGAGAAGAGATTTGCTCTATAAGCCCAGCTTCCCGGAGTCCTTTGAGGGATCGGGTAATAGCGTATTTCTGATCAGATAGAGGTTTAGCCTCTATCTTAGAATTATTTAAATTACTTAGGTGTCCAACACCTAAGTTGTGTATTTCAGACAGGGAAATAGCGGGTTTTTGACCTAAAATCCTTAATATTTTCTTTGAGTATTGATTGTCTTTCTTGTCTTTGCTTGACATGCATATATATTATCATATATACTACTTTATACAAGTATTTGGTGGTCACGAAATACCTGTAAATATTAAAAAATATCATTAAAATTATTAAATAATCAAACAAAATATATGTCAAAAATAATAGGTATAGATTTAGGTACAACAAACTCAGCGGTCGCTTTCATCGAAGGTGGAGCACCAAAAATAATAGAAAACATAGAAGGCTCTCGTACGACTCCTTCGATAGTTTCTGTTGCTAAAAATGGAGATAGACTCGTCGGTCTCCTTGCAAAGAGACAAGCCGTCACAAATCCAGAAAATACTGTTTACGGTATCAAGCGTTTTATGGGTCACAATTTTGAAGATCCAGAAGTGCAGAAGGACTTAAAAAATGCATCTTTCAAAATTCAAAAAGGAACAAATGGTGGTGTTGAAGTAAAGATTGGTGATAAATGGATGAGACCAGAAGAAATCTCTGCAATGATTTTAGGTAAAATAAAGGCAGACGTAGAAGCAAAACTCGGAGAGAAGATAACAGAAGCTGTGATTACAGTTCCTGCATATTTTAACGATGCTCAGAGAAAAGCTACAAAAGACGCAGGTGCAGTCGCAGGACTTGATGTAAAGCGTATTATAAACGAGCCTACAGCAGCAGCGCTCGCATACGGATTTAATAAAAAGAAAAATGAAAAAATAGTAGTCTACGACTTCGGTGGAGGAACATTTGATGTATCTGTGCTCGAGATTGGTGACGACGTTATCGAAGTTAAGTCTACAGACGGAGACAGTCACTTAGGTGGTCGTGATATAGATCACAAGATCATCGCATGGATCGCGGAAGAGTATAAGAAGACTTCAGGTGTAGATGTACGCAACGACAAGCTCGCATTACAGAGACTCGATGAGGCGGCAGAAAAAGCGAAGATCGAACTTTCTACTTCTATAGAAACAGAAATAAATATTCCATTTATAACTTCTACAGCCGAAGGCCCTCAGCACTTACTTTTGAAGATGACACGTGCACAACTCGAAGCTATAGCAGAAGAATATATAAACCGTTCTATAGAGATCACAAAGCGTGCTATGTCTGCATCTGGTTTTAAAATGGAAGACATGAATGAGATCATCATGGTCGGAGGTCAAACAAGAATGCCTAGAATAGTGGAGGAAGTTAAAAAAGTTTTTGGTAAAACTCCAAACCTTTCTATAAATCCTGACGAAGTGGTAGCGCTCGGTGCTGCGGTGCAGGCTGGAGTATTGCAGGGTGATGTGCGTGATGTACTTCTTCTCGATGTTATACCTCTTTCTCTCGGTATTGAGACTCTAGGAGGAGTAGCGACAAAGTTAGTCGAAAGAAATACAACTATCCCATCAAATAAATCTCAGACTTTTTCTACAGCTGCTGACAACCAGACTTCTGTGGAGATACACATAGTCCAAGGTGAGCGTCCAATGGCGTCTGATAACAAATCTCTAGGAAGATTCATCTTAGATGGAGTTCCACCAGCACCACGCGGTATGCCTCAGATCGAAGTATCTTTTGATGTGGATGCAAACGGAATACTAAATGTTACTGCAAAGGATAAAGCTTCAGGTAAAACACAATCCATAAAGATCGAAGCAAGCTCTGGACTTAAAGATGAAGACATAAAGAAAATGCAGGCTGATGCTGAGCTTCATGCAGACGAAGATAAAAAGAAGAGAGAATTAGTAGATGTGAAGAATACAGCAGAGATGATCATCTACACTGCGGAGAAAGCTATTAAAGATGCTGGTGATAAAATTCCTGCTGAATTAAAAACAGAAGTAGAATCCAAGATCGCTATAGTAAAAAGTGTCAAAGATGGCACTGACGAGCTTGCGATAAAGAAAGCTACAGAAGAGCTATCTAATGAAATGTCAAAGATCGGTGAAGCGATGCAAAAAGCAGGCGCAACTGATTCAGCCTCTTCAGGACCTTCAACTCCCGAAGAACAGCCAGCAGAAGTCAATGACGCTGAATTTAAAGAAAAAGAAGGAGGAGAGGGAGAGCAACCCAAAGCATAAACTTTAAACTTGTTCAACATTCGGTATTGAACATTACTAAAAAGCCCTAAAATAAAGAGGGGCTTTTTAGTTCTCTATTTATTGCTGTGTTGTTCATGCTCTTCATTTGTTGTGATATAATATAAATCATATGGAATTTCCAGAAATACCTAAAAATAGAGATATAACCTATTTGGGTCTTACCACGTATAGAGATAAAAATACGCTCTTCGGCATAAAGCGTAAAGACAGGCGTCAGCATGTATACATTCTCGGAAAGTCCGGTACAGGTAAGTCTGTACTCATGTTTAATATGATTATACAAAACATCCAGAATGGGGACGGTGTTTGTTTAGTTGACCCTCACGGAGAAAATGTTGAAGGAGTGCTTTCTTCTATTCCTCCACACAGAGTAAAGGATGTAGTTTATTTTAACCCTGCAGATACGGAGCACCATATTGGTTTTAATGTTTTAGAATTAGTTGACCCTCAATACAAGCACCTAGTAGCTTCTGGGCTCATGGGAATCTTTACAAAGATATGGGCAAATGCATGGTCTGCTCGTATGGAATACATTTTAAACAATACTATTCTTGCACTTCTTGATACTCCAGGTTCTACAATGCTCGGCATTCCTCGAATGCTCGTAGACAAAGATTATCGTCAGAAAATAATTTCAAATTTAAAAGACCCTGTCATTAAAGCCTTCTGGGTGCATGAATATGAAGCATGGCAAGATAAATTTAGAAATGAAGCAATAGCACCAATACAAAACAAAGTAGGGCAATTCCTCTCTACGTCTATCATAAGAAATGTTGTCGGGCAGTCAAAGAGCACTATAGACATTTTCAACATGATGAATGAGGGAAAGATTTTCCTTGTGAATGTTTCTAAGGGTCGCATAGGTGAGGACAACTCTGCGTTGCTTGGAGGTATGATCATTACCAAGATCCAGCTTGCAGCCATGGAGCGTGTGAGAATTCCTGAAGATTCTCGTCGTGACTTTTATTTATATGTCGACGAATTTCAAAATTTCGTTACAGATGCTTTTGCTGGGATTTTGTCTGAGGCTCGAAAATACCGACTAAACCTTACAGTGGCTCACCAGTACACAGCTCAGCTCGTCTCAGACAAGAGTACGGCAGTGCGTGACGCAGTCTTCGGTAACGTAGGAACCATGATCATTTTTCGTGTCGGTTCTGACGACGCAGAATTCTTAGAAAAAGAATTTGATCCAGAGTTTACTCCACAGGATATTGTAAATCTTCCAAACTATAAAATTTATCTAAAGCTCATGATAGACGGCGTGACTTCTCGCCCATTTTCTTCGAGGACGTTACCTCCTATGGTAAAGTCTGGAAATAAAGAAATAGAAGAGGCTGTTATAAAGTCTTCTCGCGAGCTTTATTGTAAATCAAAAGAAGAAATAGAAAGAGAAATAAATAATTGGAGTGGCATGTCTCTCGGTGGTGAAGGAGGCGAGTCGGTGAATCAGCCTACGGGTAAATTTGAAATTACATGCTCTGCATGTAAGAAGCAGACCACTGTGCCATTTAAGCCTGAGGGAGGTAGGCCCGTGTATTGTAAGGAATGTATGGCAAAGATAAAATCAGGGGAGTTAAAAGTACAAAAAGGAAAAGACGATCAGATTAAATACGATGATTCAAAGTTTTACAAACCTCTTGCTGATCTTGGTATAGAATACAAGCCTAAGGATGAAGGCGTAAAATCTGTCATTAATTCTGCCATTAATAAGGAATTAAAAGAAGTAAAGGAGGTTCCTAAAGAAATGCAAAAAGAAAAGGTTGTAAAAAAAGAGGAAGAAAAACCTCCTTACGTGCAAAAACAAGAAGTTTCACCCCTTAAACAAGCCTTAAATAAAATTACAGAGATAATAAAAACAGAGCCTGCTCCTGTAGTGGAAGAAGTAAAGGAAACAATAAATAAAGAAGAACCTTCTCCGGAACTTTTAAAAGAGAAAATAAAAGTAATTGCAAAAAAGTCTACAATAGTAACCACCTCAAAAGATAAATCTGCAAGTAAAGAAGATATGAAAAAACTAAGAGACTTCTTGGCTTCTGCCCCTATGAAACAAACTGAAGAAAATACTAAAAAAGAAATTCCTGAAATACAAAAAGAGCCAGAAGTAAAGCCAAGTGAAGAGGATGTTGTACCTCTTCCTAAAAAGCCAAAAGAAGTTCCAGAGGAAGTTTTACGAAAGATCTTAGAAGATTAATTTAATAATTTATATATGCCAAAGCCAAATAGAATACAAATAATAAAATACGGTCCACCACCACCAGAACTTCCTGTTTTCGGTAAGGTAAAACCTGAAGACGTATCTTTTATAGGCCGTACGAATTACGTGGCTGCACTTGAAGAAAAGAAATTCGTCTTTGGTATCAAAAGGGTAGATAGGAGAAGGCACCTATACATCATAGGAAAGTCGGGAGTGGGGAAGACTAAGCTTCTTGAGCTTTTTTTGCGTCAGGATATCACCTATGGACATGGACTTTGTCTCATAGACCCTCACGGAGACGTGATAGACGCAATGCTTGATTATATTCCTAAGGAACGCATTGATGACGTATGTATTATAGACCCATCTGATATTGATTTCCCTGCATCATTTAATCCTCTTTCAAACGTGGATCCTATGTTTAAGTTTCAGCTTACGCAAGGACTCATCGAAGTTTTCCAAAAGCAATTCGGAGCCAACTGGACTCCACGTCTTGAGCACGTTTTTCGTTTCACTTGCCTTGCACTTCTAGACTATCCTCATGCGACGATGCGTGGAATGATATCAATGCTTACAGATAGAAACTACAGACAGAAAGTTGTGGAATACATCACAGATGACATGGTGAAAAGATTCTTCGCTATTGAATTCGCTGATTGGTCTGAGAAGTTCGATACTGACGCTATAATCCCGCTTGTAAACAAACTAGGACAATTTCTCTCTGACCCACTGCTACGTAATATTTTCGGTCAGAAACAAAACAAAATAGACATAAGCAAGCTCATGAATACTCAAAAGATAATTTTTATTAATTTATCTAAGGGTCGCCTCGGTGAGGAGAATTCTTCATTTCTCGGTTCTATGTTTTTAACAAAGATAAAACAAGCAGGCATGGAGCGTGCAGGTATGCCAGAGAGTGCACGTAAAGACTTCTACATATATGTGGATGAGTTTCAGAATGTTGTGACGCAAACATTTGAAAATATTTTATCTGAGGCCCGTAAGTACGGACTCAATCTCACCATGGCTCACCAGTATGTGGGACAAATAATCACAAAAGTTCACCAAGCTGTACTTGGTAACTGCGGTAGTATTATTACTTTTCGTATAGGTGGTGAAGATGCAGTGAAATTAAAACCAGAATTTTCCCCACTTTTTGATGTTAAAGATATGATCAATCTCGCTGTGACAGAATTTTATATAAAAATGACTATTGATGGTGAATCTTACGATCCATTTTCAGCTGAGACTTTACGAGTTTTACCTCCAACGCACGAGTCTTATAGAGAAGAAATAATTGCTGCATCTAGAGCAAAATATTCAATACCCAAAGATGATGCACAGAAATTAATTGCTGAAGAAGAAGCCACTATCATCAGAAGCGTCGAAGAAAAGGCTATGATCGAAGGTAAAGCAAAGAATAAAGACGGTATGGGTAATGAAACAACAGAAACTCCAAAAGTAAAAGAAGAAGTGCAGCCAATGATATAAATATTTTCTTGACCAAAGTGTATCTATAAGTATAATACGACTATGAACAAAGACTATTATGAAACATTAGGAGTAAATAAAAATGCCTCAAAAGAAGAAATCAAGAAGGCTTTTTATAAGCTCGCACACAAATACCACCCTGATAAAAAAGACGGAAATGAAGCTAAATTCAAGCAGGTAAATGAAGCGTACCAAGTGCTCTCTGATGACTCTAAACGCTCTAAATATGACCAATACGGCTCTCAATATGAAAACATGGGTCATGCACATGCCGGACACCAAGGTGGCGGATTTGAAGGTTTTGACTTTAGTGGCTTTGGACAGGGTGGGGCAGAGTTTGATTTTGGAAACTTAAACGATATCTTTTCTGATTTCTTTGGAGGTGGTATGGGAGCAAGAAGAGAACAAAGAAGAGGTAGAGACATTTCTACAGAAATACAAGTATCTTTTAGTGATGCTGTTTTTGGCATCACCAGAAAAGTTCTTATCACAAAGACTTCTACTTGTGTGACATGTGATGGTAAAGGTGCGAAAATAGGTACTAAAATGGAAACCTGTAAGACATGTAATGGTCAAGGTAAGATACACGAAACAAAAAGATCATTCCTTGGAAATATTTCTACTACCAAAGTATGTGAGACATGTTTTGGTAGCGGTGAAGTACCAAAAGAAGTCTGTGATAAATGTAAAGGTAAAGGAGTACTTCGTCGTGAAGAAGAGATAACTATTATGATCCCTGCTGGCATCAGAGACGGTGAGATGATACGTATGACAGGCATGGGCGAAGCAGTTTCGAGAGGTATGACAGGGGACTTGTATATCAAGATAAACGTTGCTCCACACCCACTATTTAAACGTGACGGTAATGATTTGGTTATGAATCTCGATTTAAATTTATCTGATGCATTACTCGGTATGAAATATCCTGTAAAAACTTTAGATGGAGACATAGAAGTCACTATTCCTGAAGGAGTAAAGATAAATGAAGTGCTCCGAGTACGTGGCAAGGGTGTACCAAATAAAAATAAAAGAGGAGACTTGCTTATAAAATTAAATATAAAACTTCCACATAAGATTTCCAAAAAATCTCGTGAACTTATCGAGCAGCTTAAAAAAGAGGGGATATAAATGAACTTCGAACAAATAATCGCTTGTATTATTCTTATTATCCAGTCTATTGGAGTTTTTTTCTATATTCGTGATATGGTGCGTGGCACCACGAAACCAAACAGGATTACTTGGTTTATCTGGGCTCTGGCCCCGCTCATTACAACATGGATTGCAGTTAAAGCTGGTTCAGGACTTTCGATACTTCCAGTATTTCTAGCTGGATTTAATCCAGTTTTAGTTCTTATTGCTTCTTTTATAATTAAAAAAGGCTATTGGGAAATAACCAAACTTGATGTTGTGTGTGGTATTTTAGCGGGTATCTCACTTTTGTTGTGGTTATTAACGCAAAGTTTTTGGGTTTCAATATTATTTGCGATTTTAAGTGATGGACTTGCTGCAGTTCCAACATTAATAAAATCATGGAAATTTCCTGAGACTGAAACTTCTTCTGCATATCTTGGCGGTGCAGTTGCCAATGTTCTTGGTCTTATAATAATTAAAGAGTGGACTTTCCCTATATACTCGTTTGGAGTTTATAATATTTTAATCAATTTACTAATCCTTTGTTTTATCCATCGCAAAAAGATTTTATTTTGGTATACTAGATAATATTATGCATGAAGATAAAGAAGAACATGTGCCAAACAATTTTTTAGGAATAAATGAAGTGTCCATGGAAGAGGCACAGGTTTTAGTATTGCCAATACCTCTTGAGGCGACAGTGAGCTATGGTAAAGGTACTGCAAAAGGTCCCGAAGGTATCATTACAGCTTCACAGCAAGTAGAATTTTATGACCATGAGCTAGGGTATGAGGTGAATGAAGAAGTTAAAATAAAGACATTACCTTATATTGATTTTCCTGAACAAAACGCAGAAAAAGCACAAGCTATAATATCTGACACGATTAAAGACCTCACTGATAAATTTATATTAAGTCTTGGTGGAGAACACTCTATAACTCCAGCGCTTGTAAGTGAGTACAAAAAGAAATACCCTGATCTTTCTATTTTATATTTTGATGCACATACTGACATGCGTGAAGAATACAGAGATACTAGGTGGTCTCATGCCTGTGCGGCTAGAAGATGCCAGGATGACCATGGTATTAAAAACATAGTCTGGGTAGGTACTAGAAATACTTCTCTAGGCGAACAGCAATATATAAATAAAGATCAAGTGAATTATGGAAATACATATGACTTAAAGAAAATTTTAAGTCAGCTTTCTGATAACGTATATCTTTCTTTTGATGTAGACGTCTTTGATGTCTCTACTATGCCAGCAACAGGTACACCAGAGCCAGGAGGAATTTCTTGGTATCAAGCAATGGAGATATTTGAAGCGGTGACACGTGAGAAAAATGTTGTCGGGGCGGATATAGCAGAATGCTCTCCGATACAGACTCCTGGATTTCATGGGTATGATTTCTTAGTAGCAAAACTTGCTTTCAAGCTTATTGGGTATAAATTTAGAAAATAAAAAATTTTAAATCTTAGAAATTTTTTGTCCTTCCTCGGTGTCTTTTACCTCATAGCCGAGAGACTTGATCTTATCTCGTAATTCATCAGAATTTTTAAAGTCTTTATTTTTTCGAGCTTGCTCTCTTTCTTTTATTATCGACTGAATATTTTCAGGAATTTCTATTTCTTTAGCTTCTTTTAGATTTTTAAAACCAAGTCCTAAAACTTTATCAAAGTCTAATATTGTCGCCTTGCGGTCTGCTTTAGAGACATTCTCGTCTCTAATTACATCCCAAAGTACTACTAATGCTCGAGGGGTGTCTAGGTCGTCCGTGATGCATTCAGCAAACTTTTTCTGGTATTTCTTGTCTATTTTACCCACTTTAGTACCTAGTGCTATATAGAGGGAATAAAGGCGTTTTAGGGCCGTTTCTGCCCCTTCTAGGGCCTCCCAGATGAAGTTTACACGTGTCCTGTAGTTGGCCATGAGAAGCCAGAATCTGTATGCCACAGGGTTTATGTTTTGCTCTAGTAAATCTCGCAAAGTAAAGAAATTCTTCTCTGACTTAGACATTTTCTTATTGTCTACGAGGACCCATTCATTATGCATCCAGTATTTTACAAAATGTTTTCCAGTAGCACCTTCGGACTGAGCTATCTCATTTTCATGATGGGGGAATATGTTGTCTACTCCTCCTGTGTGGATATCAAGTTGCGCTCCGAGATTTGCTATAGACATAGCAGAACATTCTATATGCCAGCCTGGACGGCCTTTGCCAAGTTTTGTTTTCCAGAATACATCTCCATCTTTTTCGTCCCATGCTTTCCATAATGCAAAGTCTTCAGCACTGTCTTTGTCATATTCGTCTTTTTTTATTCTACCTCCTGCATTTTCTTTTTGGTTTTTGAGTACGAGGTGAGAGAGCTTGCCGTAATTTTTAAATTTCTTTATATCAAAATACACAGAGCCGTCCTCGCTTTTATATGCGAGTTTTTTCTGTAATAACTTTTCTATGATCTTCACCATTTCTTTTACGTAGCTTGTGGCTTTGGTGAATTTCTTTGGATTTGTGATATTGAGAGATTTTATATCTTTAAAAAATTCTTTAGTGTAGAATTCTGTAAATTCTTTTAAAGTTTTTCCTTCTTTTTGTGATTCACGGATGGTCTTGTCATCTATGTCTGTGAGGTTCATTATGTGCTTTACTTTGTAGCCTTGGTAGATGAGGACACGTTTTAATGTGTCAGCAAATATGTAGGCTCTGTAGTTGCCTATGTGTGGATAGTTGTAGACTGTAGGTCCGCAGCTATACATTTTGACTTCTTTTTTAGAAAGCGGTGTGAAGATTTCTTTTTTGCGTGATAGGGTATTATAGAATTTTATTTTCATTTTATTTTCTTAAACTCTTTGTTCATTAAATTCATTTCTATAAATAGATATGAGTGTGTAGAGTAGACTCACAGCAAGCGGTCCTACGAGCACCCCTATAGGTCCCAAGAAGGCTATGCCTCCTAGTACAGAAAAGAGGATTAGAAATGGATGAATGTTTGTTTGCTTTCCGACAACAAGCGGACTCAAAACATTGTCTATCATTCCTACAATAACAATAGACCAACACAAGAGCCCTATGGCTGCAGGTGTGTTTCCAGTTATCATTAAGAAAATAATAGCAGGTACGGATACGAGCGCAGTACCGAGAGTGGGTATGAGAGACATAATAGCAGCGACTACACCCCAGAGTGCAGGATTTGGAACATTAAAGAGCCATAAACCAAAGCCCATGAGCATACCTTGAACGAGAGCTATCAAAAGGTAGCCTTTAACGACAGCATTAACTGCTATTACGAGGTGACTTGTAATTTTTTCATTATATTTGTCTCCGAGAGGTGAGAGGGCTCTTAGAGATTCTTTCCATCTTGAGCCATCTTTTAAGAAATAGAAAATAATTAAAAGCATTAATATGAAAGAAAAGAATGCTGACAAGGTGCTTTTAAATATATTCGCTATGTTGCTCGATACATATGAAATGAGTTCTGTGGCTTTATCGTTTATGTCAAAAGTTACACCTACTGGTAAGTGCTTGCTTATTGTTACTCCTAGGGATTTTATAAATGGACCAGTGTCTTTGTTGTTTACTACGAGATGGTATACATCTTCACTTTGGTTGTAAACGAGAGTACCAATTAGGAGGAGCGGACCACATATTATGATAGTAAATAGTATTACAGTTATTAGTGAAGCAAGCCATTCTGGAAGCTTTATGTTTAACCATCTGTAAATAGGGTGTAATACTATTGCAAAGCAGACACCGAGAACTAATACTATCCAAAAAGGACGGAAAATTAAGAAAGTGAATGCTAAAGTCGCTATTAAAAGCCCAAAGAAAAAGTATCTTTCACTAGTTTTTGTTTGCATGCTTTAAGTATAGCATTCGGTAGTAGAGCTTTGCAAAGTCTCGCTCCTAAGTGCTAAAAGCTTGCTTTTTAACACGATTTCTTATAATATAAGGCAATATGAAAACAGCAGAGTATGCAGTCATACAAACAGGCGGAAAACAATACAAAGTCTCAGAAGGAGACGTTGTTTCTATTGAGAAAATAAAAGCTCTAAAGGGAAGTGAATACAAAAAAGGAGACAAGGTTTCCTTTGATCAAGTTCTCTTAGTTGATAGTGGTAAAGATGTAACAATAGGTACTCCTTACATAACTGGTGCTAAAGTTGACGCTGAAATTACAGAAATAGGACGAGCAAGAAAGATACTTGTTGTAAAATATAAACAAAAGTCTCGCTACCTCCGCCGAAACGGTCACCGCCAGCCATTCTTTAAAGTAAAAATAACTTCCATAAAATAATCTGCCTCAAGGGCAGGTTTTTTATTTATGTTATAATATTCTTATGAAAAAATACGAGCAGATTATTAAGAAATATTTAAAGGAAAGAGGATGGGATGATTTGCGTCCGGCGGATATTGCTAAGTCTATATCCATAGAGTCCGCAGAGCTTTTAGAGATTTTTCAGTGGAGCAATCAAAGTCTCGCAGAAGTAAAAAAAGATAAAGAAAAAATAGAAAAGATCAAAAATGAATTAGCTGATGTCTTGAATTATTGTTTTGATATGACTGTACTTCTAAATCTAAATACTGAGAAAATACTCATGGATAAGTTAAAAAAAGTTAAAGCAAAGTATCCTGCCCATTTATTTAAAAACCGACCTAAAAACGTAGATGCTGGCTCAGAAGAGATCTATTGGAAAATCAAAAAGGAACACAGAATGAAGGGGGAGTAATTGGTCAAACTGCCAGGTCGACCAATTCTACTGCCTATTTTTTAATGCATTTTTGAGAGTTTCATTGTCTGAGTATTCAAGCTCGGTGCCTGTTGAGAGTCCACGACCTAGGGAAGATATTTTAGTATTATTTTTTTCTAGAATAAGAGCAAGCTCTTCGCGTACATAAGAGTCTGTATGGTTGCCTTGAGGGTTTAATGAAAAGGCGAGTACTATCTCTTTTATCTCTTTATTATTTTTTATTTTGTTTTTTAATTCTTCTATCCTCACTCGACTTTTGGTATTCTTCTCTACTATAGGTACAAGTCCACCGAGTACAAAATACTTTCCAGTATAGACTCTACTTTTCTTTACGGATTCTAGATCAGAATCTTTTTCTACTATCATAAGCATCGATGTATCCACATTTATGTCACTGCATACATCACAATTTTTATTGTTACCATTTTTGATGATGAAAAATCTAAAACATTCTCTGCACTGAGCCACTTCTTTTTTTATATCTGCTATGAGGCTTGATAAATTTTCGTTATACGCTCCTGTTTTAGACATTAAGAAATACACAAACCTTCTTGCTTGTCTCTCACCTATACCAGGGAATTCCTTAAATACTTCTGTTAGTTTATCTATGACATCCATCTTATTAATTTCATCTTAAAATTCATCCAGACTTCCAGAAATCTTTGATGGTGTAAATTCACTAATATTACTTTTCTCTAAGTTTAAGAATGTTGTCGTCTTCTCGTCGAAATAAAGTTCTACTTTACCCGTAGGACCATTTCTGTGTTTCTCTACTAGTATCTCGGCTATGTTTGTTCTCTCAGATTCATCTTTGCCTTTATCTTCACGGTGGATGAACATGACAACGTCTGCATCCTGCTCTATGGATCCAGAGTCACGTAGGTCTGAGAGGCGAGGCTTGCCCCCACGACTTTCCACTGCACGAGAGAGCTGAGAAAGTGCAAGCACGGGTACATCGAGCTCTTTTGCGAGGCTTTTGAGTGAACGAGATATCTCTGTAACTTGGTTTACCATCGAGTCGTAATTTTTAGTTGTTGACATAAGCTGTAAGTAATCTACGACAATGAGGTCGACTCCTTTTTCAGCTTTGATTCTACGAGCAAGTGCCTTCATGCGGACTATGGAGTTACCTGCTTGGTCATCAATGTATATTTTTGCTTTTGCAAGCTTGTCGAGAGAGTCACGAAGCTGAGAGAATTCTCTGTCTGAAGAAAGGTTTCCAGTACGGAGACTCCACGCATTTACTCGAGACTGTGCAGAAAGCATGCGGTCCACTAGCTGTTGCGAGGACATTTCAAGAGAAAATATTAATATTGATTTATCGTGAACGGTTGCAGCGAGTCTAGATATGTCTAGTGCAAGAGTCGTCTTACCCATACTTGGACGAGCAGCGAGAATGATGAGGTCTGAAGGCTGGAGACCAGAAAGCATCAGATCAAGATCTTTAAATCCAGTTGGTAATCCACGAAGCATGCCTTTGTTCTCATGAAGCTTCTCTAATCTTTCGTATGCTTCAGGTAGGGAATCCTTAAGAGTTACAAATTTTTGATTTTTAGGACTAGATACTACGCTAAACATTTTCTTTTCAGCTAAATCTAAAATGTCATCCATGTGGTCTTCACCTTCTTCGAATGCAAGTTCAGAGACATAGTCTGCTGCTTCTATGAGGCTTCTTAATACATATTTTTTTTGCACTAT
Organism: Patescibacteria group bacterium; assembly: GCA_038063515.1. Taxonomy (GTDB): domain Bacteria; phylum Patescibacteriota; class Minisyncoccia; order Phycocordibacterales; family UBA9973; genus UBA9973. Next base: position 66,958 of record JBBTUY010000001.1, read on the forward strand.
GTCTGCATAATGTTTAACATTAGTAGAAGATGGAACAATGTTTACTATTTCTGCGAGATATTGATTTCCACCGACTGCTTCTAAGAGTTTTTGTTCACCTAATTTTGTAGAAAGTGAAAGCATGTCTATAGGCTCATTCTTGAGAGATAGATCAAGCATCGCATTAAATATTTTCTTATGCTTTTCTACATAGAAAGATTCTGGTGTCACCATGTCTTCTATTTCATGCATTGCATCTTTGCGTAGCATTATGGATCCAAGCACTGCTTGTTCTGAAGGTATGCTCTGAGGAGGTATGCGGATACTGCCTGAATTGAAATTTGGTTTTGGGTTTTGTTTATTATGAAAATTATTTTTAGCGTTCCTGTCCATACAAGAATATTAACATACTAGAAAATTTGAGGAAGCCTCTCTGGTGCGTAAAAGTGGGGGTAAGGTGTGGAGAATTATTTTAAGTGTGATAATATAGTAAATATGTCTAAGAAAATACTATTATCTGGTTTAAAACCAACAGGAGCCCCGCATATAGGGAATTATTTTGGTGCAATAAAACAATGGGTAGATCTAATAAATGAGTATGAAAGCTATGTCTTTATTGCTGACTACCACGCCTTGAATTTCATTCAAAATAGAGAAGAAATGAGTAAAAATATTGTAAATGTTCTGCTCGACTATTTAGCGCTTGGTCTTGATCCAGCAAAAGTTACAATATTTAAACAAAGTGATGTGAGTGTTCACACTGAGCTCACTTGGATTTTTGATACTATCACCACCATGCCTTACCTTATGCGAGCACATGCATATAAAGATGCAGAAGCGAAGAATAAAGAGATAGTAGTAGGAACTTTTAATTACCCGTTACTTATGGCTTCTGACATATTGCTTTATGATGCAAATATTGTACCTGTGGGCCAAGACCAACAGCAGCACGTAGAAATAGCGAGAGATACAGCTCAAAAATTCAACAATACTTTCGGTGAAACTTTTATATTACCAGAACACAAGATAGTGAAAGAGGTAGCTGTAGTTCCGGGTACAGACGGAAGAAAGATGAGCAAGAGTTATGGCAATACAATCCCGCTATTTGCAGAATATGAAGAAATACAAAAGTTAATTATGGGTATTGTGACTGATTCAAGTGAAGGTATTCCTAAAAATGTTTATGAGATACACAAGCTTGTGAGAAGTGAAGATGAATTAAAAAAGATTTATGAAGAAAATTCAGGAAAGTACAAGATCTTAAAAGAGACACTAATAGAAGACTTAGAGAAATTCATCGCTCCACTTAGGGAAAAGAGGAAAGAATTTGAGAAAGATATACCAAAAGCACTAGAAATATTAAAAAAGGGTGGAGAAAAAGCAAAGAAAATTGCCGAAGAAAAAATGAAAGAAGTGAGAAAGAAAATAGGAGTGGATGTTTATGAAAAATAATATAGATCTCTATAAAAAGGAAGTGACTGAAGTTATTTATAAAATAGCTAAAGATAAAGGTCTTTTGTCTGATTTTATAAAAGATATATTAACCCCCCGAGAGTTTGAAAATCTAAGTGTTCGCTGGCAGATAGTCAAACGTCTCTCAAGAGGGGAACATCATCAATCCATAGCAGAAGATTTACATTTAGGTGTCGCTACTGTTACCAGGGGATCCAGGGAGATGCGTAAGAAAGAAGGCGGACTTCAAAGAGCATTAAAAGTCCTTAAAGCTATTAAATAAAAAACAAAGTTACTCACACATATATAAAAGTCACACTTGACTTTCTTTTCTATATATACTAGCATACTAGTATGATAGTAATAAATCATTTTCAAATGCAAAAAAATACATTAAACATAATGAGTGAAAATAGGGAAGTCACTGGGTTATCTTGGTGGGGCGTAAAGCATCTAGCTTTTACGTCTCTCTGTTGATTTCTTACTTAATTTTAATTGACTATTTAAAACAAGGAATCCATTAAGTGGCGCAAGAGCGTCATTTTTTTTGTTCTTTAAAAAAGGAGATTAATATGAAGAGAAAAGAACTACAGCTCCAGCTGCCAAACGTCGCTGAGATTCCTGCTTGGGTCTTGCGCTCTATTGAGCGCAAGATTAAGAGTGGAACACTTATACTTGTATCTGCAGTTTGCCCTGACTATGAAAGAGCAGATCGTAGATTTACTTATAAAAATGTTGGCTGGGGTGTACCATACATCGCTGGCCAACATTTGGAAGTGGTCAAAGCATTAATTTCTCAAATTCCTAATTCTGTTAAAGTTACATACCATGTAACTTTGGCTGATACTGAATTTGATTTACCACTCGTCATGGATCATTTGGTTGGAGGTGATCCAAATGAATTTCTCCAACGCTGCCAACTTAGTTGCGAGAAAATTCTAGAGCGGGCGCTGGAAATAAATTTGCCAGTCAAAAGCTCAAGCCGCTTCACTGAGGTTTTCCCTCAATGGTTTCAACTGTATGAATTAGCACTTTTGCAATTCAAACAAGAAGCTAAAGTTAGCTCTTCAACCGGATACGATTTAGAGTCGGGAGCACAGAAACGTGTCCCACTCTATGCGGCAATGGCGGGTCACGAAGTTGGTGTGGAGTATTGTCGAGAGATGGTATTACGCCAGTGGGCTCAATATGCGGCATGGGGTGAGGCTGCGCGTGGGGTCTTTGGTCAAGACTTTGTCATGATCAATCACTCGACCCCCAACCTAGGTCGGGTCAATGATCAGATTTTCCGGAAGGATAGGGAACGAATTCCAATCCTTCAACTATCGACCACTACGACACCCGAGTAGTGGTCACATCTTCACCCTTCTGTCGCTCGTGCGGTAGAAGGGTGTTAATATTAAAATATTAAATTAAAAAATATGCCAAAAATTATTCCAATCATTACTAGTGCGCCAATAAAGTATGCTTTTGACGGGCTCGACACATATGATGCTTTTGACTTGGTTTCTCAGGGAATCAAAGAAGCACCTCTTTCAGAAAATGTGCTGGAAATTATAAAAAATCATAAATTCTCCTTTCCACTTAAAGGAATAAAAATAATTTTTACTGCTGAAAAAGGTCAGACCGTAGAGACGGCAAAACTTTTTATAGACTCTGGAATCACTCCAAATGCAAAAATTGTTCGTACTTATCTTCTGAATGGTATTAATTTTTCTATGAGAAATTTAATATCAAAGGAGAAGTTTGTCAGTATGCCTCAGGGTCAGGCTCTTTCCTTGGCACGCGAAGCTTTTGTCATAGAATTATATAAAAATAATTTAGAAGAATCTTTAGGGAGTATTATTTCACAAATGAATAGTTTACTTTCTTTACTAAAAGATCAAAAAGGCTCAGTGCTTTGTATTTCCCACTCTTTTTATATTAAACTTTTTGAAATATATATAAAAGATAGATCCAGGTTTTTAGACGTAGAAATATTAATAGATTCATTCAATCCAGAACATAAGCCCTATGAACCACTTTCGGGTTTTATTTTAGAGATTTAATATATAAATAATAATTATATTTTTATGCTAAACTGTTTTAATAATGACACAAGCGGAAGCTTTGAATATTTTAAAAACAGGGGCAAATGTTTTCTTGACTGGTGAACCCGGAGCAGGGAAAACGCATACGGTTAATTCTTATATTTCATATTTACGTGACTCTAATATTGAGCCAGCTGTTACTGCTTCTACTGGTATCGCAGCGACACACATTAATGGTATGACTATACATTCATGGAGTGGTATTGGTATACGACCAAGATTAGACAAATATGATTTAGATAAAATAGCGAGTAGTGAATATATTGCAAAGCGTATTCATAAGACTCGAGTGCTTATCATAGATGAGATTTCTATGTTGTCGGCTGATACTCTTGATATGGTGGACATGGTTTGCCGAGAAGTAAAACAAAACACTGAGCCATTTGGGGGAATACAGATCGTCTTAGTCGGTGATTTTTTTCAATTACCACCAATTATAAAAAGAGATTTTTACCATGAAGAAAAAACGAGAAAACAAAATTCTTTTTTAGAAGAAGAATCAAATTCACAAATTCCAAAAGTTTTCGCTTACGATTCGACTGCATGGGGGCGTACTGATCCTGTTATTTGCTACTTGACTGAGCAACATCGTCAGGATGATGAGTCTTTTCTTAAAATACTCGCAGCTATTCGCAGTGATGAAGTTTCTGAAGAAGATTTTGAAAAAATAATTACTCGAAAAATAAATAGGGATAGTATGCCGTTAAATATTACAAAACTTTTTTCACACAATGTTGATGTGGACAAGGTAAACAATATTGAACTTTTAAAACTAGATAAAGATGTAAAATCATTTGTAATGTCTACCGCTGGCAACGACAAGCTGGTGGATACTTTGAAAAAGGGTTGCTTGTCTCCAGAGAATTTGGAATTAAAAGTCGGCGCAGTTGTTATGTGTACAAAAAATAATCCAAAAGAGAGATTTGCAAATGGAACTCTCGGCACTGTCACTTCTTTTGAAGAGTTTACGGGATATCCCATTATTAAAACTAAAAATGGTAGAAGTATTGTGATTTCACCCATGGATTGGGCTGTTGAAGAAAATGGAAAGATTCGTGCACAGATAACTCAGTTTCCACTTCGCCTCGCTTGGGCTATCACGGTGCACAAAAGTCAGGGGATGAGCATGGACGCTGCTATTATGGATTTGTCTCAAGTGTTTGAATTTGGGCAAGGGTATGTGGCTTTGTCTCGTGTGCGTAAGCTCTCTGGAATTTATTTACTCGGTATAAATGAGCGTGCTTTTAAAGTGCATCCAGAAATTCTAGAGAAGGACATATTTTTTAAAGATAGATCACGGCAAGCAGTGGAAGTCTTCGGTAATCTTTCAGAAAATGAGATCAAGAAAATGCATGATGATTTTATCATCTCTTCTGGGGGTAAAATAAAGAAACCTTTTCGTAGTGGCGGAGAGAAAAAAGAAGGAAAGTCTGTATCTCTAATTAAATCCTCAACAAAATCTTTTGAAGAAATACCAGAAAAATATCCAAATGCATATAGACCATGGAATGAAAATCAGGATGCAAAGTTAACAGAGTTATATACTTCCGGTTCCTCTATACCGGAATTAGTAGAGACATTTGGGAGGAAAAGAGGTGCTATTACTTCTAGGCTTGTGAAGCTTGGGTTGAGGGAATAATTATGTTAAAATGCAATTACTTATGAAAAATAGAGTATATATTAAAGATTTAAAAGATCATGTGGGTAAGGAGGTAATGATTGCTGGATGGGTAGACGTGCGCAGAGATCAAGGAAAAATGATATTTTTTGATATGCGTGATATGACAGGCAAAGTGCAGTGTGTCGTACTTCCAAATCATCCAGAAGCCATAGAGAAATGCAAAGACATAAGACTCGAATGGGTGGTGAAGCTTACTGGAATGGTAAACAAGCGTCCAGAGAGAAATGTAAAAGCTGGAGTTATGAATGGTGATGTAGAGCTCGAAGTTTTAGATGTGGAAGTTCTGTCCCAGGCTGCGCCACTACCTTTTGACATGTCTCTCGATGGTTACAATCTTGACCTTACGACAGAGCTTGATAACAGATCTTTGGTGTTAAGACAGCCAAAGGTTCAAGCAGTATTTAAAATACAAGAAACAGTCATAGACTCGTTCCGAGAATTTATGAAGAAAAATATGTTTTTCGAATTTCAAGCACCAGCCATAACTCCTGCGACAGCAGAAGGTGGAGCCGAAGTTTTTCAAGTTGATTATTTTGATAAAAAAGCATATTTAACTCAGTCACCTCAGCTCTACAAGCAAATAGTCATGTCTGCATTTGAGAGATGTTTTTCTGTGAATAAAGTTTTTCGTGCAGAGCCTTCGTCTACAACTCGACACCTCACAGAGATCGTATCTCTAGATGCTGAGATGGCATTTATTGATTCTTGGACTGACGTGCGTGACATGGCCGAAGAGACAGTGAGATTTATTTTGCAACAAGTACAAGAAAGAAATGGAGAACATTTAAAAACACTCGGAGCAACATTGCCTACGATGATAGACAAAACTCCAACTATGTCTCTTAGAGAAGTGCAAGAAAAGATCTTTGCTAAAAATGGACGAGATGTGCGAGGAGAGAAAGATACAAACCCTCAAGATGAAAGAGAGATATGCGAAATAATAAAAGAAGAGACTGGTTCTGACTTTGTATTTATATACGGCTATCCAACACGTAAGAAGCCTTTTTATGTATATCCAAATCCAGATGAACCAGAATACAACGAAGGTATGGACTTAATATGTCGCGGTGTCGAATGGCTCTCAGGAGGCAGAAGAATAAATGAATACGAGCAACTGATGAAGCATGTTGAGATTTGGAAAATGGATCCAAGTAAAATAAAAATGTTCTTACAAGCATTTAAATACGGAGTACCACCAGAAGGTGGCTTTGCTCTTGGTGCTGAGCGCATCACCATGCAACTTCTTGAATTAAAAAATGTACGTGAAGCTTGTATGTTTCCTCGTGATATGAACAGAATAGATGAGAAGTTAAACTTTGATGGATTCTAAAAAAAAATACAGGATTTCGGGACTTGTCGTGCACGGTGATGGATATGGGAGGAAAATTGGATTTCCTACAGTGAATTTAGATATAGATACGGAGGCAACGCCTCCGTATGGAATAAGGGAAGGGGTTTATTCTGGTCTAGCTTTATTAGATAAAAAAACTTATAGAGCAGGGATTGTAGTCAGTAATGTTGTTGATAAAAATATACCAAAGATAGAGGCGCATTTGATAGATTATACCGGAGACGCTTATGGTAAAAATGTAGTACTAGAAATACAAAAGTTTATCCGCGAGTATAAAAACTTTGAAACAGAAGAAGAATTAATTAATCAAATTAAAGAAGATTTAAACCAATGCTAAATACAGCGTTAAAAAATTACACAGGTCCTATCTTTATAATAATGGCCGCATCTCTCTGGGCCTTTGACGGTCTCATCAGACAGTACCTTTATACATTGCCACCGATAACTATAATTTTCTTTGAGCATTTAATAGGATTTATTATTTTATTTCCTTTTGTTTTTAAGTATGTTTTAAAAGCTGAGCTTACAAAAAGGGAATGGTGGCTCCTCGTACTCATATCCATATTGAGTGGACTCTTAGGTACATTATGGTTCACTACAGCTTTAGGTAAAGTCCACTACATTTCAATATCAGTGGTATTTTTATTACAGAAACTTCAGCCGATATTTGCTATATCTACTGCCCACATTTTTCTTAAAGAAAAGTTAGATACAAGATATATCAAATGGGCTGTGCTTGCACTTCTGTCTGCATTTTTTGTGACATTCCCAAATGGGTATGTTAATTTGTCGACAGGTGATGGAACATTTATAGCAGCTCTTTATGCACTCGGTGCGTCTTTTGCGTGGGGATCTTCTACTACGTTTTCTAAAATGCTTTTAGGGAGAGTAGACTTTAAGGTAAGTGTTTTTTACAGATTTCTCTTTACTTTAATTCTGTCTATTCCTTTTGTTTTTTTGTTTGGGAAGACAAGTGCAGGGGGTTTAGCAGTTCCAAATCTGTCGCAGTTTTGGTACCTCTTGATCATCGCTCTGTCTACAGGCATGATCGCTCTTCTCATATATTATAGAGGTCTTGCAAAGACGCCTGTCCACATATCCACCATCTTAGAATTAACTTTTCCATTTATTGCCATACTCCTTGATTTCATGATAAATGGCACAGTCTTATCATTTACTCAATGGATCGCATCTCTTGTACTTGTATTTAGTATTTATCAAATTTCTAAACTAAGAGAAAAGATTATATAATCATAATATGAATAATTTAGCAAAAAAGAAATGCGGTCCATGTGACAAAAAGGGAATGAAGCCTTTAAGTAGAGAAGATGCACAAGATTACGTGGACGAGTCATACGGATGGACTTTAAGTGAAGATGCGAAAAAGATTTCAAAAGAATTTAAATTCAAGGATTTTATAGGTGCCATAAACTTCGTCGAACGAGTGGCTGACGTAGCAGAAATGGAAGGTCACCATCCTGATATTCATGTGTATTACAACAAAGTTATATTAGAGCTCACTACTCACTCGATAGGCGGTCTATCAGAGAATGATTTTATTCTCGCAGCAAAGATACAGGATTATAGGTAAGTATTTTTTTAGTTATAAATTTTTTAAGAATTTCTCAATTTTCTTTTCGTCTCTTTTTCGCCAGAAGATATTGTTTTCTAGGCGTTCCAAAACCTGTTCTACGCTACGTTTAGCTCCTGGGGCATCGTGAGTCTTAAAGAATGTTTTGAAAAATTTAAGATGTTTTTCTTCGGCACTATTGCTTATAGCTTTTATCAGTCTTCCTAAAGTATGTCCACCTTCACCATAATCTGATACTAACTTCTTCCAATTATTTTTTACAAAAGTAATCCAAACATCTCGTCCTTCTGTATTCATTCCTATGCTAGAGATGATACCCACTCTGTCTTGAGTGCGTACATGATCTGAAATAGAGAAAAGAGAAGCAAGTTTTAGTATATTTTTATCTTTAAAGTCACCAAGTGCAGCACCTATACGATTCTTCTCTTCATGTAAGGTTTCTTTTTTATATAAAATAATTAATTTATTGTATTCTTTTGTCGTACCATATTTTGCAGTTATAGAATAAATTAAACCTCGTATATCAGGAGATACATGCTTACCTTTTTCTATAGCTTGAAAGTTCTTTTTTATTTCTTGTATTACTTTTTGATCTCCTGCATGTGCGAGCTTGGATATGACAAGAGAGCGTAGGAGTGTGTCTGCATGCTTTTCATCCTTAATTTTTTCAAAACCAAGATTTTTAAAAGTAGGGGAGAATAGATCAATTATTATTTTATTTAATTCATTTTGTATTTTTTTATTTTTCCCAAAGATATGTTCAAGTCGAGATATACCCATAGCTATTTCAAGCCATACTGTGTAGTTGTCCTCATTTTTATATGCAGACATAAATTCCAATGCGTCGGTGGTAGCAATATCACCAGATTCTGAAAGTGCAAATAAATCTCTTATAATTCCGAGTCTGTCTATGGGCGATAGTGTTTTTTCTTGTACTGGTAGTTCTAATTTTTCTAAAAGATCTTTTGAATATGCTGTCCTATAAAAGCCTGTTTCACCGACATTTACTTTAAGGTATGTATCATTGATAAATGTTAGGGGGACTATCCATGTAGGTTTATTTTTTGTTTTATTTTTTGAAATAGGGCTTGTGAAAAATCTTTTTTGTGAAAAATGTAATTTTCCTTTTTCAGTATTTACTGAAATAACAGGATATCCTGGTTTGGAAGTCCAATTATGCATCATTTCACTTATTTTTATCTTTGAAACTTTTTCAAAAGCTTCCCACAAGTGAATAGTCTCAGTATTTCTGTAACTATGCTTTTTTAAATAATATCGAAGTCCGTCTCTAAAATCTTTTTCACCGAGATGGTTTGCAAGCATGCGTATTACTGATGCTCCTTTTGAATAAGACACCTCATCAAATATTTCCCCTATTTCATCGGGGTGATGCACTTTCACTTCTATGGGATGAGTGTTTTCTAATCCATCGAGTTTTAAAGCTACACCTATGTCATTTGTAGCAAATTGTGTCCATATGTCCCATGTTGGAAAAAGCTTGTCTACTGCTAGGTATTCTATATATGAAGCAAAACCTTCGTTTAGCCACAAGTGTGTCCACCATTCCATGGTGACGAGGTTCCCAAACCATTGATGCGCGAGTTCATGAGCTATCACGAGAGCCACCCATTGCTTATTAGAAAGTGAAGAATGCTCTTCATCTACAAGTATCGCACTTTCTCGGTATGTTACGAGACCCCAGTTTTCCATGGCTCCTGAGGCAAAGTCTGGTATGGCGACCATATCGAGAGTATTTAACGGGTATTTTATATTAAAATACTCCTCGTAGAATTCTAAGGTTTTAACTGTTACATTTAATGCAAATTTTGCTTGGTGTTTTTTGCCTGGGGTAGTGTGTACCCGTACAAGCACATCATTTTTAGTTTTTGCTTCTAAGTATTCAAAATCTCCGACAATAAAAGCAAGAAGGTAAGTAGACATGATAGGCGTCGGAGCAAATTTTACAATCTCGTATCCTGCTTCGTGTTCGTCTATTGAAATAGGGAGAGTGTTTGATATAGCATTTTTGCCTTTTGGAACTACAAGAGACACATGAAATACTGCTTTGTGTGCTGGTTCATCAAAGCAGGGAAATGCTCTACGTGCATCTGTGGCCTCAAATTGTGTGGTAGCCATATGGTGCTCTTTGCCATCTATCTGATACTTACTTCTATAGAAGCCACGCATCTTGTCATTTAATATTCCTTTAAATACTATATGTAATTTTATTTTACCCTCAAGATATTTTGAGAATTTGAAAATTACATTTTCACTTTTTTCATTATAAGAGATTTGGGCGAAAACTTTCTCAGTGCCGAGCTTCACACTTGCTGTCTCTATGTCTAGCTCTTTTGAGTGCAGTGTGAGTATTTTAGTTTTTTTACTCATAGTGAGTGTTATTGTCTCTACTCCTTCAAATGTAAAATTTTTCAGATCAGGGTGTAGTTGTATATCATATTCCTTCGGTATTACGTATTTCGAAAGTCTTATGTTTTGCTTCATTTCTTTTTTCTTTTGCATGAATTTCAGTATATCTTTTTTTGAGAAAAATGCTAATATTAGCTTATGGATACTGATATTTACCAAATACAAACAGAAGCTTTCAAGGGTCCTTTCGGGCTTCTGCTAGAGCTTGTAGAGAAAAAGAAGCTTTTTATAAATGATGTATCATTGGCTTGTGTTACAGAAGATTACTTGAAATATGTAAATAGTTTAACTAATTTAAAAAGTGAAGAAATCTCTAGCTTTATACTGGTAGCCTCAACTCTCATTTTGATTAAATCCAAATCTCTTTTACCTAATTTAGATTTAACTACCGAAGAGAAGAGTGACATTTCTTCCCTAGAAGAGAGACTTCGTCTGTACGAACTTTTCACAAGATTAGGTGTAAATGTAAAAGAGAACTTTGGGCAGAAGATAATATTTGCACCACAAGAGAGAAAAAATAATGCTTTAATTTTCCTACCTGACAATCAAATAAGCAAAGACTCAATGATGACCTTTGCTCAAAATGCATTAGGACGAATTCCAAAAAAGGTTTTCTTGCCAGAGGTAGAAGTCAAAAAAGTTATAAGCATAGAAGAGATGATAGATAAATTGACCGACAGAATACAGAATTCTATGAAGATGAATTTTCGAGAGTTTAGCGGACATACAGGAGGGGCTGTAACTCGAGAGGAAAAGGTTCTTGTTATTGTTGGATTTCTTGCTATGCTTGAACTTGTAAGAAATGGTATATTAAATGCCATACAAGACACCAATAGCTCAGATATTTTAATTGAAAAACAAGAAGTTTTAACAGACAGTGTGTAAAATATATTTATGAACATAGAACAAAAAATAGAAGCAGTACTTTTTTGGAAAGGTGAACCAGTGCAAAAGAAAAAGCTTGCAGATATTCTACACATTTCAATAGATGAGATAAATGAAGGCCTTAGTAAATTAAAAGAATCTTTGGCTGGTAGGGGAATAGTTTTGCAAGAAAACGGAGATGAAGTAACTCTCGGCACTCCTCCCGAGCTTACAGAGCTTTTTGAAAATTTACAAAAAGAAGAATTAAACAAAGATCTCTCAAAAGCAAGCTTAGAAACTTTGTCTATTATTCTTTATAAAAATGGAGCGACAAGAGCCGAGATAGACTACATCAGAGGCGTAAATTCAAGTTTTACCCTGAGAGCACTTTCTATACGTGGACTTGTCGAAAAAGTAGCAGATACTAAAGACAGTAGAAGATTTATATACAAGCCGACTTTTGACTTACTTTCTTTCATGGGTGTAGAAAAAGTGGAAGACCTTCCAAACTATGAAGATATAAAAAACGGAGTTGAAACCGCCGCTAAAAATTTAGAAGAGGAGAATAAAGAAATAGAAAAATAATTCTTTATTATAAACACTCTGGATTAATACTAAGAGCGTATTGATTTACTAGGTCTTGTTCTAATACATACTTATCTCCTATAAATCCGTAGATATCTTCTTTGGTGACGAGTCTTCTGTATTCTTCTGTAAAAGTTTTAGATAGTGGTGTGTAAGACCAGTGCCACCTCTCCTCGTTGTATCCTGTCCTTTTATCTATATCTTTATTTCTGTATGTTTGGCAGAAGCCAAAAGTTCCTGCATTTTTTGCAAGCCACTGATATTCTCGGATGCCTTTAATGGAATTGAAATATGCCAAGTTTGCACCGTTTATATCTATCTCTGTGCCCCAGTGATGTCTCGAAGTTCCAGGTACAGATACATACTCTAAGATTTTCTTAAACCTATTAAAATTCTCAGTATTTTTTTCGATAGCATCTATCTCTGTATTTGTAGACCATTTACCATTCCAGAATTCTCTTTGATATTCAAAGTTTCTTGTGGCTGAAGATATTTTAATTTGAACCCCCTCTCTCTGTGCCGCTTCTTGCATTTTGAGATACGCATTTAAAGTTTCTTTTCTTAAATACATTTTACCATTGTTGTAGAGTGAATATTTTTCTGGCACAACAACAAAATCCTCTCTTGTACTTGGATCAAATTTACCCATCAGGTATACTTTCATCTCAGCATCTTTTCGTAGCTGTTCTTGCTTTATAAGTTCATTTCTCTTTTTTTGTTCTGTTGCAAGTAGGGAAGAGTAGATGATAAGCATTGTGAAGAAAATGACAATACATACAGGCAATGCACATTTCAAAATATCTTTATCAGTGATTTTTCGTAGTAAATCCATTGCCAAACAATAGCATATAGAAGGACTTAAATCAAAAAATGTGTTGCTTATTGCAAAAATCTGTATCCTTATAGGCTTTCTTCATTGACTTTTCATTTTCAACCTATATCATAAGAGCATATTAGAAATATTTTTTTGCAAAAATGATACAAAATAACAAGATAAAAGTTGCAGTATTGTGTGGAGGACCTTCTCTTGAGCGAGGGATATCGCTCAATTCTGCTCGTAGTGTCTTAGATCATCTTGGTAGTCAGAATGTAGACATCGTGCCTATATATTTTAACGAAAAGAAAAAAGCCTACCTTATATCTCGTTCACAGCTTTACTCTAATACTCCAAGTGATTTTGATTTTAAGTTGGGTGGTAAAGAAAGAGAGCTTACTGATACTAAGCTTGTTCAAACACTAAGAAATTGTGACATTGTCTTCCCATCTATACACGGAGCATTTGGTGAGGATGGTGAACTACAATCTTTCTTGGAAAAACACAATATTGATTTTATCGGCTCTTCGTCAAAAGCATGTAAGAAATCTTTTGATAAATACAAAGCAAATAAATACATACGTAGTCTTGGATTTTATACACCGAATTCTATAGTTTTTAAGATAACAGACAGTAAAAAAGATATTAAAAATCAAGTTCAAAATTTCTGGAAAAAAGAGAAATTAACAAGAGCCGTGGTCAAGCCTGCAAGTGGCGGGTCTAGTGTCGGAGTGTTCTCAGTAGAGAATGTGAGTGATGCCGTAGAAAAGATCGAGAATTTATTTAGTAAGAGGATGGATACGCGTGTCGTACTCGAGCCTTTTATTGTAGGGCAAGAATTTACAGTGATAATACTTCAAAACAGATTTGACATGCCTGTGGCGCTCATACCTTCTGAGATCGAAGTTGATTACAGCGAAAACCAGTTTTTTGATTTTCGTAAAAAATACCTACCGACACGCCAAGTGAAGTATTATTGTCCTCCAAGATTTAATAATGAAATAATTGAAAAAATACAAATAGAGGCCGAACAGCTCTTCTCTGTTTTGGGTATGAGAGATATTGCTCGTTTCGATGGTTTCTTTTTATCTGATGGAAGTATCTGGTTTTCAGACTTTAACCCTATATCTGGGATGGAACAAAATAGTTTTCTTTTTCAACAATCTTCACGCATAGGATTTTCACATCAAGATTTCTTTCGTTTTGTGGTGAATAATGCACTCTTGCGACGTGAGATCTCTGTGTCTATTCAAAATATTTTTAAAGATAAGAAGCTCGACAAAAATCGTAAAGAAGTCGCTGTTATATTTGGTGGAGAGACTGCCGAGCGACAAGTCTCACTTATGAGTGGCACAAATGTATGGCTAAAACTTCGTGGATCTAAGTTATATAAACCAAATCCATATCTACTCACAAAAGATGGAGATCTATGGGAGCTTCCTTATTCATATATTTTAAATCACACAGTAGAAGAGATCGTAGAGAATGCTGAAAATGCAGAGAAAGATATCAAGCGACTTTTCTTTTTGATCGAGAAAGTTAAGATCAAACTTTTCTTAAACAAGGGTGACACTACTGAAGAATTTTTCCTACCTAAAAAACACAAACTTCAAGATATTATAAATAAAAATAAATTTATTTTCCTTGCTTTACATGGGGGTGTCGGTGAAGATGGGACACTGCAGAAAATTTTAGAAGACAATAAAGTTAAATTTAACGGATCAGATAGCGAGGTCTCAAGATTATGCATGGATAAATGGGAGACAAATGAAAAAATAAAACAATTTGAGATAAAAGGTGTAGACGTGGCTTCTCATGCACTTTTTGAGATAAATGATGTGCCGAAGGAATTCGATAAAGATTTAAATGAGACGCACTGGAGGATGCTCACAGAAAGACTCGGTACAAAGACTATCATCAGCAAACCTCGAGCTGACGGATGCTCTGCGGGAGTGGTGAGACTTTATAATGAAAAAGATCTAGCTACATATATCTCTCTCGTACAAAATAAAATAGGAGTTGCGAAACCACATACATTTACTAATCAACTACATTCTATAGACATGCCGGAAGGTAGCGTGCGAGATATAATCTTCGAATCATTTATCGAAACAGATAAATTAAAAGTGCAAAAAGGAAAAATTGTCTACACTCCAAAAAGTGGTTATGTGGAAATGACAGTCGGGGTATTAGAAGAAGATGGAAAGATAAAATCTCTATCTCCGAGCATAACTGTTGCCGAGGACGCAATACTCTCCGTAGAGGAAAAATTCCAAGGTGGTACAGGGGTGAATATAACTCCTCCATCAGCTACTCTAGTCTCAACTAAAAATTTAAATAAAATTAAATCATCTATAGAAAAAGTAGCACGAGATATTGGTATCAAGGGGTATGCAAGGATAGATATATTTGCTCATGTTAAAACAGGGAACATCATAGTGATAGAGATAAACACATTACCAGGTCTTACTCCATCGACTGTGATATATCATCAAGCACTAGCTGAAGAAAAATCTATTTTTCCGAAAGAGTTTTTAGAAAGAATAATTAAAAACAAAGGTTACTAATATGAAGCTTTCACAAGAAGAAAAAACAAAACTACGTACTTGGGTAGAAATAGATAGAGATGCAGTAAAAGCAAATTATAAAACTTTTAAAAATATCGTTGGTGATCGTATTTTAATGGCTGTGGTCAAATCTAATGCATATGGTTGTGGGCTCGTACTTTTTTCGAAAGAGCTTGTGAAAAATGGGGTAAATTTTTTTGGAGTCGACTCATTTGATGAAGCACTTGAATTAAGAGATGCAGGAATAAAAGTGAAAATACTTGTGCTCGGATATGTATCACCCCTGTATTATAAAGAAGCAATACAAAAAGATATTTCGCTTACTATATCAAATTTTACAACTTTAGAAGCTCTTCGTAAAATTAAAATAAATAAAAAATTAAATATACACATAAAGGTTGATACGGGTCTCGGGAGACAAGGCTTTTTTATAAAAGATATAAAGAAAGTTTTAAAAATATTAAAATCAGTTCAGAAAAATGTACAAGTGGAAGGTCTATATAGTCATCTGGCTATGGGTGAGGATTTGAGTAAAGAGGCACGAGAGTACACAGAGCATCAAGTGAACGAGCTAAATACATGGTACGAAGAATTTATAAAAGAAAAATATAAACCTTTAAAACACATTTGTGCATCTGCGGCGACAATGTTCTACCTAGAGTATCATTTTGATATGGTGCGTGTCGGTATTGGTATGTACGGCTTATGGTCTTCAAAAGAAACAAAATTTGCCATGGAGAAGAAGTATCCGCTCTATCCAGTACTTTCTTGGAAAGCTATCATCACAGAAGTAAAAATTTTTCCAAAAGGTATAAGTATTGGCTATGATCTCACAGAGAAATTAAAACGTAACTCAAAATTAGCAATTATTGCTGTTGGTTACTGGCATGGATATCCTCGAGTACTTTCACGAAAAGGAACTTTTAACGTACAAGGTAAAAAAGTGAAAATAATAGGATCTGTCTGCATGGATATGATAGTTTTAGATGTTACAGGATTGCCAGTAAAAGTCGGCTCTGAGGTTGCAATTATTGGAGGGGATTATGGGCATTATGCTGAGGTGGACGTCATGGCACAGGATTCTGATACTATAAACTATGAGATAAATACAAGAATTAACCCTATTATTAAACGCTTTTATCGTATCAACCCTCTGATTAAACGTTTTTTGAAATAGCTTGCTTTTTAGTCAATTTTCTGATATTATATAAATATGTCACAAGATAGACTTATAAAATTTGCTTGCAGTATTTGTAAGCGTATAAACTACTGGTCCAGTAAAAATAAAAAGCTTGTAGTAAAGAAAATTGAGCTTAAAAAATATTGCAAATGGTGCAAGAAAAAAACTAAGCATAAGGAAGCTAAAATAACTGGTTAAATAAATATTTTCAAGAAAACCCTCTTAGATAAGAGGGTTTTCTTTTTGTCTTTAATATCGTATACTGGTTTAGTAACCTAATATATAGGTTCTTTTATGAAAAAAGATTTAGAAATTAAAACAAAAAAATTAAGAATACAAGGGTATTCAATTAAAGAACTTCATAAAATAATAGGAGTTTCTAAAAGTACTATCTCGAGATGGATACAAAATGTTCCACTTTCAGATAAAGCTATGCATCGTATACAACAAAATTATACAAATGGTCAATTAGCATCTCAAAAAACGATAAAAGAAAAAACTCGACAGAAAAATCTGGAGGCAGATAATTTTGCAATTAATATAATTAATAAAGTTAATTTAACTTCAGAGATTTCATTATCTTTATGTGCATTAATATATCAATGCGAAGGTAGTAAAAATATTAAAGAGTCTATTACATTTACTAACTCTGATCCTGTTTTAATAAAAACTTTTCTATATTTATTTCGAAATAGTTTTACTATAAATGAAAATAAATTAAAAGTTTTAATGCATTTACATGATTATCACAATGAAGAAGAGCAAAAAGAATTTTGGTTTAAAGTCACGAAAATACCTAAAAATCAATTTTACAGAAGTTATTTAAAAAAAACTGATCATAAGTATAAAAAAGAAGGATATCAAGGCTGTGTACAAATACGTTATAATGATGTTGTGATAGGTAGAAAAATTAATTCAGTTGCAAAATTATTTATGGAAAGGTATAAATAACATCATGGGCCTATAGTTCAGAGGTAGAATATCTCTCTCCAAAAGAGCAGACCGAGGTTCGATTCCTCGTGGGCCCGCCATGCCGAACTTTTTTGATATAGCTTATATTATCGGTACCTATGGCTATGTAGGTATATTTATAATTGTTTTTTTAGAGTCAGGAATATTTTTTGCTTTACCTGGAGATAGCCTGCTTTTTAGTGCAGGGCTTTTTGCATCTTTATTTGGTCTAAATATAGTGTTTTTAATTGCTCTTATTTTCATAGCAACATTTCTCGGGGGAGTTGTGGGATATGAGATTGGCAGATATCTACTCACATTAGAACGTTTCCCCTTTATTAAAAAAATAATAAAAAAAGAACACATAGAAAAAGCCCACACATTTTTCGATAAATACGGCTTATGGGCAATAGTACTTTCTCGTTTTATACCCATAGTTCGTACATTTATGCCGATAGCAGCAGGAGTTGCAAAGATGCATTACTATACTTTTTTAAAGTATAGTTTGATCAGTTCTATTTTGTGGTCATCTAGTATGACACTTTTAGGATATTTCTTGGGACAAGTTTTTCCTGTGATAAAAAATTACGTATCACTTTTGACTGTACTTATAGTCCTTGTATCCATCTTGCCTATAGCTTTTGAGATGGCGAAAAAGAAAGGTGGGGATGGTCACCATGGTGGAGGGCACCATTAGATTTTATTTAAGATATACTTTTCGATCTTTTTATAGTTTTCTTTTTTATCTAAACTAAACCATTTAATTTCTTTATCACGTTTAAACCAAGTCATCTGACGTTTAGCATACTGTATGCTTTCTAAAACAACTTTTTCTATTGTAGGATTATAATATTCAAAGCCTAATTCTTTTAGCCTTTTAGAATTTACTCGAGATTTCTTAAGCTTCTTTATCTCGTTTAAAAGTCCTCCATGGTTTTTAGTATTAAACATTTCTTTTACTCTTTTTTCTATTTTCTTTTTTAAGATATCACTTGGTAAGTACAGACCAATTTTTATGAATGTGTACTGAGGCAAGACCTCAGTAATTTTAGGGACTTTGCCGAGTATTTTTGCTATCTCTATTGCTCGTATGAGTCTCACTTTGTTTTTAGTATCGATATTTTCTGCGCGTACTTTGTCTAATTTTGTAAGTATTTTTAAAAGCTCTTCTAGGCTCTTTTTTTCTAAAATTTTCCTTAATTTTATATTAGGTGGAACTTCAGGGAATACTACACCTTTGGTTAAAGCATCAATGTAAAATCCCGTGCCACCACATATGATGGGGATGTTGCCTCTCTTTAGTATTTCTTGTATTTTGCTATCACCTAATCTTTTATATTCGGCAACAGTGAATTTATTTTTAGGTTTTACAACATCTAGTAAATGATGAGGGATACCTTTCATTTCTTTTTTTATTATTTTACCTGTACCTATGTCTAGCCCTGTATATACCTGTCTTGAATCAGCAGATATTATTTCACCTTTTACTTTTTTAGCAATTTTAACTGCTAAGCCACTTTTACCTGTGGCCGTCTGTCCGAGGATGACAATTATTTTAGCTTTAGACATTATTTTTCTTTAAGAATTTTTATATCTGCACCAATAGAATTTAAGCGTTCTGCTATCTCTTCGTAGCCTCTGTTTATCATATACACGTTTCTAAGAATAGAGGTGCCTTTTGCCCCTAGCATTGATATAAGTATAACCATAGAAGGTCGTAGAGCTGGTGGACATACGACCTGTGCAGCTCGGAGAGGTGTGTCATTGCCTGTAATGTATAAACGATGTGGGTCAGCTAATGTTATATTTGCACCTAGTCTATTTAGCTCAGTTAAATATATGGCTCTGTTTTCGTATACCCAGTCATGTATCATACTTGTACCTTTAGCTTTTATGGCTATAGGTACAAAAAAGGGAAGATTGTCTATGTTTATTCCAGGGTAGGGACTTGAATGAATCTTGTCATTTAGTGCTTTTAATTTACTTGGGAAAATTTCTATATCAGCGAGTTTCGTGCGACCGTTTTGTGAAAGATATTCTTTTGAGATTTTGAATTTCAAATTCATGTGTTTTAATTTCTCCATTTCAAGAGCGAGGAAATCTATCGGAGTTCTTGTTATGTTGATATGAGAATCTGTTATGATTCCTGCCGAGATAAACATCATAGATTCTATAGGGTCTTCACTGTTAGAGTATTCTATGTTTTTATTAATTTCTCCGACACCATGTACGGTGAGTGTCGCTGTGCCGATGCCTTCTATTTTCACACCTAAAGCTTCTAAAAAGAAACATATTTCTTGCACCATGTAGTTTGCGCTTGCGAAAGATATTTTTGTGATACCAGGAATAAGAGCAGAGGCTGTCAGTACATTTTCACATGCAGTATCTCCTGATTCATACATAACAATATCTGAGATGTGTAGTTTCTTACTTTTTATTTCATAACTGTCTAAGGTTGTTTTTATTTTTACACCGAGTTTTTCTATTGCGTATATGTGTGCTGCTATTGTCCTTTTACCTAAATTGCACCCATATGCATGGGGAATAGAGAATGAAGATAATTTGTGTATGAGGGGACCAATGAGCATTACCACTGAACGTGTTCTTATCGAAGATTCAACATTTATATTTTTTAAATTAAATTGTTTAGGTGGTGTGATAACTAGAGAGTTTTGATTTATCCATTTTATTTTTACACCAATGCTTTCTAAAATCTCAACTACACGGTACACCTCTTCTATGCGAGCTATGCCATGGAGGGTGGTAGTGCCACTGTTTAAAAGTGACGCACATAAAAGCCCCACTGATCCATTTTTAGAAAAGTTTGTTTTGATACTTCCGTGTAATTTTTTACCTCCGTGTACCACAAAGTCTATAGAAGCATTTGGCGGTGTATTTGATTTTTTATTCATCTGTGCCGGAGGAGAGAATCGAACTCTCACCCCTTACGAGACACGATTTTGAGTCGTGCGCGTCTACCAATTCCGCCACTCCGGCAATCCACACATTTTACACAAAAAACACTTTTAAATCAATTATTAGAAATATATTTTCTATGTTAATATAAAAACATGTCTAACATATATTCCAATTCAATTTTCTGGGTTGATACCGATAAAATCAAGCCAAACCCTTACCAGCCACGTCGAGAATTCGACGAATTGCGTCTTAAAGACTTGGCTGACTCTATCAGGCAATACGGAGTGCTCCAGCCTCTCACCGTATCTCGCGTAGAGCTAGAAAAGGAGGGTGGTGGGCTTTTAACTGAGTACGAGCTAATAGCCGGAGAGCGTAGGCTCCGTGCATCTATTCTAGCTGGTGTGTTGCAGGTACCTGTGATCATACGAACAGGTGATACGTCCATGATGAAGCTAGAGCTTGCAATCATAGAAAATCTTCAACGCGAAGATTTGAACGTCGTTGATCGTGCGAAAGCTTTTGCTCGACTTACAAGTGAATTTAAATTCACTCACAATGAAGTTGCAAAGAAAGTGGGACGTAGTAGGGAATATGTATCAAACTCATTACGTATTTTATCTCTACCAGAAGAGATCTTAGCTGGACTTGTTGAAAAGAAAATAACAGAAGGGCATACAAGACCACTCCTTATGCTCGTAGATCATCCAGAAGAACAAATGGTCTTGTTTAAAGAAATCGTGTATAAGAAAATAAGCGTACGAGAAGCAGAAAAGCTAGCCCGAAAAATAGCATATGACAGGATTCGCAAGAAAGAGTTTATTCCAGATCCAGAAATAATAGAGCTTGAAGAAGAATTTCAAGAGAAGCTCGGTACTCGTGTGCACATAGACAGAAAGGAATTAGGAGGTCAAATAAAGATCGACTTTTTCTCTACGGAGGATTTGCGTGAAATCTTGCATTTAATAAACAAAGTTGCTGTCGGAGACAAAGCTGGCTTAGAAAATCGTCCTCCTCAAGGAGAGATGCTTGAAAACTATATAATAAAAAATGAAAATAAAGATACAGAAGGAGAGATTTTTCCTGAAGATCCAAATACTTTAGATGATAGAAGTAAAGATGAAGAGGAGAAAGATGATCAAGAGCTCTACAATATTTCTAATTTCAGTGTGTAATTAAACTATTTACCTATTGATTTCAATTTAGACAATAAAGTATTTTTTTCTAAGTAGGATTTAATGTGCTTTTTTGCTACTACCGTTTTTACGTGTTCCAGCCATTTGTTTGATGGGTGGGCATCATTTTTCTTGATTATGTCTACTATATCTCTGTTTTTTAATTTAGTAAAAATTGGAGACATTTTACCATTTATTCTAACTCCAGAAATGTGGTCTCCTACATCAGAGTGTATAGAGTATGCGAAGTCTATCGGTGTAGAGTCTTCTGGTAGATCTATCACGTCTCCTTTCGGGGTAAATATAAATATACGATCACTAAAAAAGTCCACTTTTAAATGCTCGAGAAAAGTTTTTGGATCCTCTGGGTTATAATTTAAATTTTTTAAATCTTCTATCCATTTAAAATTATCATTATATTCAAATTTCTGACCCCTCTTTGCTTCTTTGTAGAAAAAGTGTGCCGCGATACCATACACAGCATCGTTGTGCATTTCTTCAGTTCTTATTTGTATTTCTGCTGTTCCTCCTGAGCCAGTGAAGATAGTAGTATGGATAGATCTGTATCCATTTGGTTTTGGTACAGCGACATAGTCCTTTATTCTTCCTGGTAATGGTTTCCATATAGAATGTATGATGCCAAGTACTCTGTAGCAATCCTCGATATTTTTCACTATAACCCTCATAGCTACTACGTCGTATACCTTGTCTATATCCATGTCTCGTTTCATCAGCTTTTTCCACAAGCTATACTTGTGTTTCATTCGGTAAGTTATTCTGGATATTTTTATTTTATTTTTTGCTAATTCTTTTTCAATGCTTTCTTTTACTTCTTCTAAGTTTTTTTCATATAAATCCTTTTTTTCTTTTATTATCTCTTCCATTTCTGCAAATTCTACTGGGTGGATATATGGAAAAGCTGCATCTTCTATTTCACTTTTTAATTTTCCTATACCAAGACGGTTAGCAAGGGGAGCATATACATTTATGGATTCCATGGCTATTCGTAGTCTCTTGTCTTCACGCACTGCGTCTAACGTTCTTAGATTGTGAAGTCTGTCTGCAAGCTTTATTATGACAACACGTATGTCATCTGTCATAGCCATGAAAAACTTTCGGAGACTTTCCACGTGTCTCTGGTATCCTCTGTACCTTACTGTGCCAAGCTTTGTAACACCATTTATTAAAAACAAAATTTCTTTACCAAATTCTTTTTCTATTTCTTTTTCTGTTATTTCTGTGTCTTCGAGTACGTCATGCAGGAAGCCAGCAGCTATCGTCTGGGGGTCCATGCCGAGCTCTGCTAGGGTTTTTGCTGTTTCATATACATGAGTAAAATACGGGTCTCCACTCATCCTCTTCTGACCTCCATGTGCCTTTTCTGCAAATTTATAAGCCTTATTTATAAGTTCTTGATCCTCCTTTCTCACTCCAGTTGCCATGAGATTTATTATTTCTTTTATATCAGGCATATAGATTGATATTATAACATTTTTTAATGTAGATAAAAATTGTATAAGTTCACAAGTATACGAAACTTTTAATTAGGTTTTTATATATACAGACTACTAAAATATTTGACTTCTTTTTGTTGAAATGATTAAATAGAGATATGGAATATAGTATAAAAAATATGATGGTAATGACGATGAAAAACCTTAATGATCGGGGTTGCTTGTTGCGTTACATATACTAACTTTTTTAAAAAATGAAACACAAAAAACAGCCTCGAAGAAGGCTGTTTTTTTATTATGAAATAAAATGTATAAATTTAATAATTTAAAAAATAAATACATAGTTTGGCGTCACGGAGAAAGTGAAGCTAATAAACAGCAAATTATTGTGAGCGGATTAGAAAATGGTATTTATAATTATGGTCTTACTGAATTTGGTAAACAACAGGTTTCGTTAAATGCACATAAAGTAAAACTCCACACTTCTTCTGTTATTGTTTATAGTTCACCTTTTAAACGTTGTAGAGAAACTTCCAGTATTATTGCTCATGAGTTTAAAATTCCACATACAATACACATAGATTATGATTTACGGGAACGTTATTTTGGCAACTTAGATGGTTTGCATGAGATGTATTACAAATTAGTTTACGAATCTGACATATATACTAATTTGAAAATTTCATATGGTAATGAAAGTGTTTTGTCTGTACAGGATAGATTAATTTCTTTAATATGTAGAATTGAAAATATTTATTCAAATAAGACTATTATTCTTGTAACCCATGCTGATGTTGGGGAGATTTTACAAGCAACTTTTGAAGGACTCTCTCCTTATCTACACAGAGATCTACCCAAGCTACGTAATGCTGAAGCTCGAATTTTACTATTAAAGTATTAAATATTTTTATGTTACTAACTAATACAGATCCACAAAATAACTTATTCACCAGATTAAACAATATAATTAAAATAAACAAACTAAAGTCTTTATTTATTCATGAAAAAAAGGCATCAAAATTATTTAAAATTAAATGTGTAATATTTTTCGGTTCGTCCGCAAGCGGTAAATCAACTCTAGAAAAAATATTGAGAGAGGTATCCACTGATGATACCTTTTTTCAAACAAAAATAAGTGTGCCATTTAGAGTAGTTACGCGTAACCCAAGGCAAGATGATGAAAACATAGTATACGCCACAAAAAATAAATTCGATGAGCTTATTACTAAGGATTCTTTAGCAATGTATGGAGTTAAAAATATGGAGTCTGGACGCATAGAGCGTTATGGATTATTAAAACCATTAATCAACACCCTGCCTATTTATTTTGCCAACAATGCTATAATTAAAAATCCGCACAGTATATATCCTACTAATTTCTTAGATGATGCTTTGTTGATATTTCTTTATGCACCTGATTTTGTGCGTGAAAATCGTTTACGAATTAGATCTCCAGAGTTATTTGAAAAAAATCCAGATGAAGCAAATTTTCGTTTATCACAAGAAGAGAGTTCAGATAATTTTATTTCTGACGCACATGTCATAGTAAATAATTATGGTGTATACGAACAACAAGTTAAGTTGGATATAGTTTATTTTCTTAAAAGTTTGGTAAAGATAATTTAAAATTAATAAATAGAGATTACTCCCATTTTTTGATTTTATTCTATTTTTGGTATTTTGTGAGGGTTGTGCATCACGCATGCTTTATTAGAACATCTCTCAGGTATTGTTTTTGTTCCTTCCATCATGAGGCTACTGCATTCTTTACATATGTTTCCTGTAGGTTTGGCTTTGATAGCAAACTTACAATCAGGATAGTTTGAACAAGAATAAAATATACCAAATCTTCCACGTCGTTCTGTAATATCTCCAACTTTACACGTAGGACACATGACGCCTGTTCTTTTCTTTGCTTCTTCTGCCTCATCTTTTTTTATAAATTTACATTTTGGGTACCTAGAGCAAGATATAAAAGTCCCTGTACCATCACGTCTTTCTTTTATTACTAGCTTACCTCCACCTGATTTACCCTTTTTCTCTCCACAGTCTGGACATAGCTCTCCAGTTTCTTCTGGTCCTTTTAATTCTGTACCATCTAACATAAGCGCACCTTCACAGTCAGGGTATTTGGAGCATGAATAAAACTTGCCTCCACGAGAAAGTTTTATTATCATACTACTTCCACATTTAGGACATTTTATATTTTCCGGCGCATCACCTAAGTTTGTAGCTTTTTCTAATTTCTCTTTCAACTTAACTTCTTTTATAAATGGTCCATAAAAATCTTTTAAAGTTTTCTCATATTCAGTTTCACCTCGAGAAATCTCGTCTAACTTATCTTCCATACTTGCGGTAAACGTATCAGATATGTAGTTTGCAAAATGAAGCTCTAAGAAGTCTGATACAACTTCGCCTGTATCAGTAGGGAAGAGAGTTTTACCTTCTTTTCGTACGTAACCCCTGTCTTCTATGGTACGCATTATAGAGGCGTATGTAGATGGTCGTCCTATGCCACGAGATTCTAATTCTTTGATGAGTCCTGCCTCACTGTATCTACCTGGAGGTTCTGTAAACTTTTCTTCACTTGTAAGTTCTAATAATTTTAATTTTTCTCCTATTTTACAAAGTGGGAGTTCTACATCTTCACCTCGAGCACCTTCATCTACGGCAAGCCATCCTGGAAATAATAAACGTGAACCAACTGCACCAAAAGACGGAAGATCTTCATGATTTTTTATTATAGTTTCGATTTTTGTTTTTAATAATTTCGCATCAGACATTTGAGAGGAGACAGTGCGCTCCCAGATAAGTCTGTATAATTTTTGTTCTTCTTCGCGTCCTGCAAATTCATTTTCTATATGTGTTGGGCGTATTGCTTCGTGTGCTTCTTGAGCATTTTTGGATTTTGTTTTATAGATTCTATTTTGTACATATTCTTTTCCATATTTTTTATTAACAAAAGATGAGATTTGATCTTGTGCTGTACTAGAGAGAGTCGTGCTATCTGTTCTCATGTAGGTTATGTGTCCAGCTTCATATAGTTTCTGTGCTATTTGCATTGTGCGAGAAGGGGAATATCCTAATCTTGAGCTTGCTGTTTGTTGAAGGGTGGAAGTAGTAAAAGGAGCCCGAGGTGAACGTTTCTGTTCGGATTCTTTTACTCCTTTTACGAGCCAGTTATCTTCTTTTCCATATTTTAAAATTTTATCAACCAACTTTTCATCTCTTGGCTCTTCACTACATTCGAGTCGAAGACTTTCCTTTTTTATAGTTTCAAATAAGCCAAAAATTCGCCAAAATTTTTCAGGAACAAATGCACGTATTTCACGCTCACGCTCCATGATGATACGAAGGGCAGGAGACTGTACTCTTCCTGCAGAGAGTCCATAGCGAACCTTTTTCCAAATTAGTCCTGACAAGTCATATCCTACTAATCTGTCTAGTACTCTTCGAGCCTCCTGAGCTTTTCGTAAATCCGTATCTATTTTTCGAGGATGCTTCAATGCTTCTTCTACGGCTTCTTTTGTAATTTCATGAAAAGTTACACGACTGATGGGGGCTTTTATTTTCTTATCTTTTTGGAGTAGCGTTTCTATGTGCCAAGCAATTGCTTCTCCTTCTCGGTCGGGGTCCGTAGCAAGCAATATTTCTTTGGCTTTCTCTCCGAGACTTTGGAGCTCGTGTACAACTTTTTCTTTTCCTTTTGATATCTCGTAATGTGGAATAAACCCACCTTCTATATCTATGGCTTTCTTGTTTGATTTTGGTAAATCACGAATGTGTCCTATGGATGCACGGACAGTAAAAGCGCCTTCAAGATATTTCTCAATAGTCTTTGCTTTTGACGGTGACTCAACGATTAAAAGTTTCATTACACTAGAGTATTACATGAAAGAAAACTCTTTTGCAAATTATGCTAGTTGTATTTCTCCCATTTCTTCTTTAATTATTTCTTTTATTTCCATAATAGAGAGTATTGCATTTGCTGTTGCTGTAGGTAGCTTCATTTCGCGTATGACTTCATCACGAGGCATTGGCTCACGGAGTATCTTTACCACTAGTGTTTCTTCTTTTGATAGATTATCAAATAGTTTTCTTTGCTTCTCTTTATTTTTTGGGATTTCAAAACCTAGAGCCTCTAGCACATCTTCTGCACATGTTATAGGTGTAGCGCCTAGTTTTAAGAGTTTATTTGTACCTTTCGAGTTTGTAGCAAAGATAGGCCCAGGTATTACAAGCAAATCTCTGTTGTATTCTGTGGTAAGCCTAGCAGTGATTAAGGTGCCTGACCTGTCTTCTGCTTCTATGATGAGTGTTGCACGACAAATGCCCGCCATCAATCTATTTCTTTTTGCAAAGCTCCACAGAGTGGCTTTAAAGTCAGGCTCAAATTCTGATATTAAACATCCTCCATTTTTAACTATTTCTTGTGCCAATGAAATGTTTGTTTTTGGGTACAAAACTTTTTCTGAAATTCCTGATCCCGGAAATGCTAAAGTTTTAAGGCCTACACTCATAGCTTTCTTGTGGGCAATGCCGTCTATACCCATAGCAAGTCCTGAAACTATGACTATAGGATAATCTTTTAAGCCTTCTATTATCTTTTCACAAGCCTCCTTTCCATAAGAAGTGCATTTCCGAGAACCGACTATACATAAATGTATTAATTTTTCGGAAGGTATCTCTCCTCTGTACCATAGATCTGTAGGTGGTTGCGGAATTTCCAGGAGGGCTTTTGGGAATTTATTTTTAGGTAATTTTTGAATTTCCACTAATTTAGTATATACTATGATAATGTTAGACATCAAATTTATACGGGAAAATAAAGAAATAGTGGAGATGGGTGCAAAGAAAAAGCACGTAGATATAGACATTTCACACCTCATAAGTCTCGATGACGATCGCCTAAAAACCCTCAAAGAGGTAGAAGATCTTCGTGCGGAAGTGAACAAAGTCTCAAACGATATCTCCAGACATCAAGACCCAAACCTAAAAACTCAGCTTATTGAAGAAATGCGTGCAGTAAAAGAAGACATAAAAGCAAAAGAAGATAAGTTAAAAAATGTGACCGAAGAATGGCAGAAAATAATGCTCCAAGTTCCAAATGTGCCTGACATGTCAGTGCCAGAGGGATTTACTGATGAGGAGAATCAAGAGATAAAAGCATGGGGAGAAAAAACTAATTTTGATTTTGATGCTAAGGATCATATAGAGATCATGAATGCACTTCGTATGGTTGATTTTGAAAGGGGAACAAAGATTCACGGTTTTCGAGGATATTTCTTAATGAATGATGGTGCAATGCTTTGTTTTGCTATTTGGAATTATGCAATGGAGTTTTTCTCTGCTCGAGGTTTTTCCCCTGTGATTCCACCCGTCATTGTAAAGAAGCAAAATTTGTACGGCACAGGGCACCTTCCAGGAGACGTCGAGGATTATTATATGACTCAAGACGAAGATGCATTAGCTGGTACCGCTGAGATCCCTTTAACGGGAATGCATGGAGGTGAGATTTTAAATCATAATGTGTTGCCACTAAAATATCTGGGATTCTCTCCATGCTTTAGAAGAGAAGCAGGAAGTCATGGTAAAGACGTGAAAGGTCTCATACGCGTACATGAATTTTATAAAATGGAGCAGGTAGTATTGTGTGAAGCAAATCACGAAACCTCAGTAAAATTCCACGAAGAAATAAATAAAAACACAGAAGAGTTTATAGAATCTTTAGGTATACCATATCGCACAGTCATAAACTGTGGCGGAGATCTTGGTCTCGGACAAGTAAAGAAATACGACATAGAACTCTGGGTGCCAAAAGAAGGTAAGTACAGGGAGATATCTTCTGCTTCATATTTTCATGATTTTCAGACTAGAAGATTTGGTATTCGCTACAAAGATGCTGAAGGAAAAATGCACTATGCTCACTCATTAAATTCTACAGCCATACCTACACCTCGCATACTCGTTTCTATGGTTGAAAACTTTCAACAGGCAGACGGAGGGGTACGCATACCAGAAGTTCTAAGAAAATACATGGGTGGAAGAGAATTTATTAAATAACAAAACATATGCAAAAGCGCAACGTACTAGACTCTCCGCGTCTTTTAGAATTAAAAAAAGAAAAACATAAGATCTTTTTAAGAAAGATTTATATTTCAATCTTTTTATTTTTTATTACTGTAGTAGCTTTGTGTCTTATATCTCGTATTGATAGATTAAACATAAGTACCGTAGAAGTTAAAGGTAATAGAATAATAGATACAAAAGTAATCACTAAAATTGTAGATGATCAAACTAGAGGGTATTATGCATGGATTTTCCCAAAAACTAATATTTTGTTTTATCCTAAAAATAATATAAAAGATAAGCTCAGTCTGGAGTTAGAAAGACTAGAGGGCATTACACTCGCTATTAAAAATAATACAGTTTTAGAAATATCTGTAACTGAGAGAACAGGTAAGTTTATATGGTGTGGTGATAGCTTAGACCAAGAGGCAAATCAAGAAAAATGCTATTTCTTAGATGATCGTGGATATCTGTTTGATGAGGCGCCATATTTTTCTGGCGATGTTTACTTTAAATTTTATGGTTCGACTAGCGGAGATGCTGTAGGACGAGCCAATGGTGACGGGGGCAATGCTATAGCTGGATCTTATTTTGAAAAAGAAAACTTTCAGAAATTTATTTTATTTAAGAGTTTATTGGAAGAGATGGGTTTAAATCCTGAGAAGCTTTATGTGGAAAATGAAAATAATGCTAAGATGATCCTCCACAGAGGAAGTACTCTGGGGCGAGGAGCAGAAGTATTGTTTAAGCCAGATTTTGATGTAGATAAAGTCTCTGAGAATCTAAGAGCAGCATTTAATGTCGAACCTCTTTTATCAGATATAAAAAATAAGTATTCCTCTTTACTATACATAGACGTACGTTTTGAAAATAAAGTTTATTATAAATTCAAATGAGAAGGAAAATAGAAATTTATTTATATTTTCTTGGAATGCCGAATTTATATTGTATTAAGTTATATAAATTCAAATGAGAAGGAAAATAGAAATTTAAATGATTAATTTAGGATTTTGGGAAAAATTAAAAAGACCTATCTTTTGCTTGGCTCCTATGGCAGATGTGACTGATTGTGTATTTAGACAGATAATTACTAAGTATGGCAAGCCCGATATAACGTGGACAGAGTTTGTATCTGTGGACGGTTTATGTTCTGTTGGTAAAGAAAACTTATTTATAGATTTAAAATATAGTGAAAATGAAAGACCCGTCATCGCACAGATATTTGGGAGTAAACCAGAGAACTTTGAGAAAGTTGCAAAGATGCTTGTGGAAATGGGATTTGATGGAATAGATATAAACATGGGTTGTCCGGTAAAAAAGATTTTAAATCAAAATGCATGCTCCGCATTAATAAGAACTCCAGAACTAGCAAAAGAAATAATTCTCGCTACAAAAAGGGGAGCAGGAAATATTCCTGTATCTGTAAAGACACGTATCGGATTTAATAAGGTTGAGATAGAATCTTGGATTCCTGCTATTTTAGAAACAGAGCCAGCCGCACTCACTGTGCATTTGCGTACTGTAAAAGAAATGTCCAAAGTTCCCGCACACTGGGAATTAATGAAGCAGATTGTAGATATAAGAGACAATTTTTCTTTAAATGGTGAGAAGAGTAAAACTTTGATCATAGGGAATGGCGACGTGCTTGATCTAGAAGATGGGAGAAATAAAATAAAAGAGACTGGCTGTGACGGGGTTATGTTAGGGCGAGCTATTTTCGGCAACCCGTTTTTGTTTGCAAAACAAAAACGGGTTGAGCTTGTCGAAGGGCACCCTGAATACATTCAAACAAAATTGAGAATCATGATAGAACATACGAAACTTTTTGAAAAAGAACTTGGCACACATAAAAATTTTGCAATAATGAAGAAGCACTATAAAGCATATGTAAATGGCTTCGATGGGGCAAAGGAATTACGAATCAAATTAATGGAAGCACAAAATGCTGAAGAAGTGGAAAATCTTGTTAAAACTTTTTTAAAGTCGTAATTTTAAAAAACTAGAAAATTTGTTATACTCATCTTATGTACGACCTTGCTTTATATCGTAAATACAGACCTAAAAGCTTCAAAGAAGTCTTAGGGCAGGACCACATACTACAGGTACTAGAAAGCTCTGTGGAGACAAATAAAGTCTCCCATGCGTACCTTTTTGTAGGGTCACGCGGTACAGGAAAGACCTCGGTTGCGAGGATATTTGCAGAGAGTATTGGGGTATCAGCAAATGACCTATATGAGATAGACGCAGCTTCAAATAGGGGCATAGAAGACATCAAAGAATTGCGTGATGGTACTCGTGTTTTACCTTTTGATTCTAAATACAAGGTGTACATCATAGACGAGGTGCATATGCTCTCTAAAGACGCGTGGGGCGCACTTTTAAAGACTCTCGAAGAGCCTCCAAAACATGTCATATTTATCTTAGCGACCACAGAACTTCATAAAGTCCCTGATACCATCATATCTCGTTGCCAAGTTTTTAATTTTAAGAAAGCGAGTGAAGTAGCATGCAAGAAAGTACTTGTAGACGTCGCTAAAAAAGAAGGCTTTGAGCTCGAAGCTTCTGCTTCTGAGCTTCTCGCAATCCTTGCTGATGGATCTTTTCGTGATGCACTTGGAGTATTACAGAAAATATTAAACTTTACTGATAAGAAAAATAAGAAAATAAAAAGGGAAGACGTGGAACGTATCACAGGATCTCCGCAGTCAATACTCGTTAATGAATTTATGCAGGCTATAGCCGAGAAGGACATAGAAAGGGGGCTAAAAGTAATCAAAAATGTTTCTGATCAGAGTTTAGACATTAAGCTTTATTTTAAACTCATCATAGATAAATTCCGAGTGGCTGTGATACTTCGGTATGCACCCAAGCTTCAAGATGAGATGTTTAATAGCGTAGGGGAGGCAGACTTAAAATTCCTCCAAGAGCTTGTAAAAAGTGATAAAGAAGGCATGCTACGCTCAAATGCTCTATCTATTCTTCTAGAGGAATACCAGAACATAGAGAATGCATTTATAACAGAATTACCCTTAGAGCTTGCACTTATTAGGATTTTGGGGCAAGATAAATGAATAGATTAGGAAGTTTTAAGTTATTTAAAATAATTTGTCCATAAAGCTGGGGGGTCGTCTAATGGTAGGACCGGGGCCTTTGAAGCCCTTAATTTTGGTTCGAGTCCAAGCCCCCCAGCTTTGGGGAGAAGTTATATGAATAAAAATTCTTTAAAAGTTTTAATTCAAACTTAGTTCTATTTATATATAGAAAGATTTAAAAATACTATATTATTAATTTGAATAATTTATGATAAACAATCAGTTGCAAAAAGATAAACCATGCTCATTTTGTTCTATACCAGAGATTAAAGAGAGGGCAGTTTTTGAAAACGATTTAGTATGGGCTTTTCCGACTAATATACCCATTACACCTGGGCATATTCTTGTCTCTCCTGTGCGATGCGTGAAAAGCTTTAAAGATTTAACTAATGAAGAAAGATTGGCAATTTTTGATCTTGCTGAAAAAATAATGGATTCTCTAAAGAAGGTCTATGGAGCTGAAGGATTTAATTGTGCTTGGAATCAAGAGAAGTTGGCAGGTCAGTCTGTGCCACATTTTCATCTTCATATTATCTCAAGGAAAGAAGGAGATACAGGCGTCCTCGGCTATGATCCTCGAAGCATGCTCTACAGGACAGGAGATAGGGAGCCAACAAGTGAAGAAGAACTTCTCAGGGTAAGTTATGAGATTCTTAAAAATCTATAAGATTGAAATAGAGATAGTTAATTTTTTTTATTATAAAAAATAAAATTGTAGTAAAAAGTTCTTTTCAAAAAGATTATGTCTATTTTTTTACTGGGCCAGTGGGGGAGAATTTTGATTCTAACTTTAAGCCTGATCTGACCCCAAAACAGATGTTGAAACTTGGAGTCTTTGGAGGGCTTTATTTTGGAGATAAACCAAAAGAGTACCCGAAAGATTGGTTTAAAAATGCAAAGATCTCTGTAGATCACAAGTAACACAAAGAATTAAATTATTTTAATATTAATGCTAGTCAACCTATAAAGGATATAAAAATAAATTTGAGTAAAATACCATCAGATTTATCTATTCTTGATGTGGATTATGATAACTCATCTGATCTTAAGAAAAAATATGGTGTTACTTATCAGCACACTTTTGTGCAGGTTGATAAAGATGGAAATATGATAAAGAAATGGAATGGCAGTCCAACTCTAGCGAAGCTCGTATCTGAAGTAAGATAGAACATCACACCTCTTTTCACTCTATTTTGCCTTAATGAAATTTTCATAATTCTGTGCTACAATATATACATGTTTCAAAATTTTTTACTTAAAAAAATGCTTCGGACACAAGGTGTGCCTCCAGAGCAGATAGATATGCTTATTAAAATGATGGAGAAGGATCCTGAGCTTTTTAAAAACATGGCACATGAAATAGAGGAGAAGATAAAAGGTGGCATGGACAAAATGCAGGCGGGGATGTTGGTGATGCAGAAATATGAATCAAAGTTAAAAGAATTAAAAGATTAATACGATACTCCCATAAATGTCTTACCAAAAAGAGGACAAAAATTGCCAAAATTGTAAGTCCGAGTTCTCCATAGAACCAGAAGATTTTTCTTTTTACGAAAAGATGAAAGTTAATCCTCCTACTTTTTGCCCTGATTGTAGATTTCAACGACGATTACTTTTTAGGAACAATAGAGTTTTTTATAAAAGTGAATGTATTTTATGTAAAAAATCCTTACTGACTGTATATAATCAAAAAAGAAATTTTACTGTGTATTGTCGTCTATGCTGGCTTTCTGATAAATGGGACCCTATAAATTATGGGCAAGAGTATGATTTTTCAAAACCATTTTTTGAGCAATTTAAAGAACTTCAACATAAGGTACCAAGAGCTAATTTATATCAAACTAACTTTATTTCTAGTGAGTACTGTAACTACGGAAAAGATTTAAAAGAATGTTACTTGTTGTTTGGGGGTATAAATAATGAAAGGGTTTCATTTGCTAATCAACTTTTTGACTCAAGAGATTCATTTGATATAGCATTTTCCGAAAAAATAGAACTTAGTTATGAAGTTTTTGAATCTACGAGATCTAATAAGCTGTTTTTCAGTAGATACTCAGATGATTGTGTAGATAGTAGCTATCTTGTGGACTGTAGAAATTGTATAAGTTGTTTTGGCTGTGTTGGGTTAGTGAATAAACAGTATTGTGTTTGGAATGTTCAATATTCAAAAGAAGAATATAAAAAAATAATGGAGGAATTAAATACTGGAAGTTATGAAAAGCACAAAGAAAATTTAAACAAATTACATGAATTAGAAATAAAGGTTCCTAAGCGATATGCTCGTATTTATAAATCAGTTGATTCAGATGGTGATAATTTATCGGAAGTAAGAAATACGCACTATTCTTTTAGTTCTCGTCAAGTTGAAAATTCTAAGTATTTATTTTTTTGTAGAAATAATACAAATGAAACTTACGACACCTCGTTTCAGGGTTACCAAACAGAGTTGGTATATGAAATAGCTCATGGTTTCGGTGGCTCAAATCAAGCTTTTGGTGTCAGGAATTTTTCAAATCAAGATGCAAGATATAATGAAGAATGTCACGATTGTAAAGATATATTTGGCTGTGAGGGCTTAAGAAAAAAACAATACTGTATTTTAAACAAGCAATACTCTAAGGAGGAATACAACGAATTATTACCTAAAATTATTAAACATATGGAAGAGATGCCGTATGTGGACAGTAAGGGTAGGGTATATAAATATAGCGAATTTTTCCCGAGCGAACTTTCATCGTTTGCTTATAACGAGACCATAGCTCAGGAATATTTTCCACTTACGAAAGGAGAAGCACTTGAAAAAGGTTATGAATGGGAAGATGGTGAAAAAAGAAATTATCAGATAGACATAAATACTGAAGATATACCAGATAATATCACAGACGTTACAGATGATATTGTAGGCAAGGTTCTACCTTGTTTGCATAAAGGAGCATGTAAACAGCAGTGCACTGAGGCTTTTAAGATAGTGCCTGAAGAATTTAAATTCTACAAAAGGATGAATTTACCATTTCCTAGGCTGTGTCCAAACTGTAGACACTATGAGAGGATAAACTCCAGAAACCCACTCAAATTATGGAATAGAAGTTGTATGTGTAGTAAGATGGGTCATTCTCATGGTAATGAGAAGTGTGTTATAGAATTCAAAACTTCATATGCACCTGAAGGGCCAGGGATGATTTATTGTGAAAAATGTTACCAGCAGGAAGTTTATTAAATGTAATAATATAATAAAGTTAGGAATTTTAAAAATTTTAATTAAAATATGCGTATTTTAGATGATGTAAAACTAGACTATCAAGATGTACTTCTTAAACCAAAGAGGAGTACTTTAAAATCAAGAAAGGATGTAGTTCTTGAGAGGACTTTCACTTTTTATCATTCTCCAAAAAAATGGACTGGTATACCTATCATGACTGCAAACATGGCTACGTGTGGGACTTTTGAACTTGCTCGAGTACTGTCTAAGTATAAGATGATCACTACTTTTCATAAGTATTATACGGTGAAAGATTATGAGAATTTCTTTAAGACTTTTAATAACCCAGACTATATTTGTTATACACTCGGCATTCGAACAAAAGACTTAAAGCAATTAAAAGTAATGAAGAAAAATGGTTTACTTGATAAATTTTCTTTTATTTGTCTCGATGTACCAAATGGTTATCTACAGGATTTCCTAGAAATTATTAAAGATGTGAGGAAAATGTGTCCGAAACATATCATCATAGCTGGAAATGTAGTGACGAATGAAATTACTGAAGAAATAATTTTATCCGGTGCTGATTTAGTAAAGATAGGCATAGGTCCTGGCTCTGCGTGTACTACGAGACGTATGACGGGGGTAGGGTATCCACAGCTCTCTGCTGTCATAGAGTGTGCAGACTCTGCTCATGGGATATCAAATGACAGAGGAGTGGGGAGGATTATAGCTGATGGAGGGCAGCAGTATCCTTCAGATGTATCTAAAGCATTTTGCGGAGGAGCGGACTTCAATATGTGTGGTTCACTTTTTTCTGGTTTTGAGCAAAGCGGGGGAGAGACAATTATAAAAAATGGTAAGAAGTTTAAAGAATACGTCGGTTCATCTTCAAATAAAGCTATGAAAGAACTTTATGGTAAAAAAGATATACACAGAGCAAGTGAAGGTAGGTACGTACTTATGCCGCATAAGGGTGATATTAATGATTTTATACAGGAACTTCTAGGAGCTATGCGAAGTACTGCGACGTATATAGGAGCTCGGAATTTAAAAGAATTTCCAAAAAGAGCAACTTTTATGAAAGTAAATAGACAACTCACATCTTATCTAGAGAGATACGACACAGGAGAGTAGATTTTAGAATTAACTTGTTCATATTACTTATTTATTGATATAATGTACATATGTACATAAAGAAATTTATTTCTGTTTTATTTTTAATAATTACGATATTTCCTGTCTATAAAACATATGCAGAAGTTTCTAACGCGGGGTTTGTGCCAGAAAGTATATGGTATTCTGTAGACCCCTTCAAAGAAGGTTATAAGATCAAGATATATACTTTCTTATTTAATCCCGATAAGAGAGAGCTCTCGGGTAGTGTGTCTTTCTTCGACAAAGATAATTTATTGGGTAAAAAAAATTTTACAATACCAGGTAATAGGGCACAAGACCTATCTGTTGACTGGGTAGTGACAGTAGGAACTCATAACATCTATGCAAAAATCGAAAATGCAAAGTTCCTAGTATCTAAAGGTGTATATGAAGATGCAAATCTTTCAGTAACAGAAACAAAAGAGAGTGTTCGTATTGTAAAAAAGCCTGTAATACCTCTGACGAAAGGAGATGCTACTATTAAAGAGGAAGACGTCACTAGTCCTAGCGTATTAGTAAAAGACATAGGGAATACTGTCGAAGAGCATACACCGAGCTTTATCTCAAATCCTCTTTTGAAGGCTATAGATTTTACAGAAGGTATGCGTACTAGTGTGGATGTAAATATCAGTGATAAAAGAGATGCAGTAAAAGAAGACTTAGAAAACATAAAGGAAACTGTAAAAAATGATAATATTTTCCTAAAACCTTGGAAGTACGTAGAGCTCTTTTTATTAACATTATTTTACTTTATATTTGACCACAAAATAGTATTTTATCTCATCTTAGTATTCCTCTTATACCTTGTACTGCGTTCTATTTGGAATAGGTTTTTCTGATTTGGTAATTCGTTGATAAGAGTGTAGTATAAGAAAATGGTAGTACGAATCGGAGCTTCTTTAATACTCTTTTTATCTCTTTTCTTTATGCCTTTTTGGGTGACGATAATTCTTGTACTTCTGGGGATAGTTTATTTTAAGTGTTTTGTCGAAGCTTTATTCTTTATCTTATTATCTGATTTAATTTTTAGCCTTTCTTTCTTTTCTTTTTTAATTATTCTCCCTACTTTTTTCTTGATAGAATTTTTCAAAAAGAAAGTTAACTTTTAGTATGATCACTAGAATTTTTAAAAAAAATAAATTAAAGAAAAACTTCTTTGTCGATCCTGACGAGATTTTTCTTGATTCTAAAAATATACAAAACTTTGATAGACAACAATTTGAAGGAAGAATAGAAAAAACAATATCTAAAAGTAATATTTTAATTTTAAGTATTTTGTTTTTAATTGTTATTGGAACTTTCGGCAGTAGGCTCATATATCTTCAAGTAAATAAAGGTGAAGCATATCTAAAAAGAAGCGAGAACAATATATTAGAAAAAGACATCATATTTGCTAATAGGGGAATAATATATGATAGAAATAAAGCTGAAATTGCTTGGAATAAACTCAACCAAGATGAGAATACAGAAACCCCATCACTTCTACGCTCTTATTTAACACCCGGATTTTCTCATTTGCTTGGGTACGTGAGCTATCCAACTCGAGATAAAGATGGGAATTATTGGCAACAAGAATTTGTAGGGAAAGATGGTCTTGAAAAACAGTACAATGATGACATAAGAGGCGAAAATGGCTCAAAGATAATAGAGAAAACTGCGCGTGGCGAAGTGTACTCAGAAAACATTGTAAATATTCCGAAACAAGGAAAAGATTTAATTACAACCATAGACTCGAGAGTACAGAAACAACTGTTCCTTTCTATTAAAAATTTATCAGAAAAAAGTTCTTTCTCTGGAGGGGCTGGCATCATAATGGATGTCAGAAATGGAGAGATACTTGCTTCTACAAGTTTTCCTGAATATGATTCCGAAATTCTTTCACTTGGAAAAGACAAAGCCACAATCAACGAATACATCACAGACAAAAGAAAGTTCTTTTTAGATAGGAATATTTCTGGCTTATATACTCCAGGGTCTATCATGAAACCATTTTTTGCTTTGGGTGCTCTAAATGAAGGAATAATTTCTCCTTCAAAAGAGATTTTATCTACAGGGTCCATCTCTATTCCAAATCCATATTTCCCCGATCAGGAAACAGTTTTTAAAGACTGGAGAGTAAACGGCTGGACGGACATGGCAGAAGCCATCGCTGTATCTTCGGATATATATTTTTATGCTATAGGTGGAGGGTATAAAGATCAAAAAGGTTTAGGTATAGCTAATATTGAAAAATATACTAGGCTTTTTGGTATAGGTACTCCAACAGGAGTAGATTTGCCAGATGAAAAGGGTGGCGTCATACCAAACCCACAATGGAAGCTAAAGAACTTTAAAGGTGATCCATGGCGTGTTGGTGATACGTACCACACTTCAATAGGGCAGTACGGCTTTCAGGTGACTCCTATAGAGATGGTGCGAGCTGCGGGTGCGCTTGCTAACTATGGTAAACTGATGACCCCACACTTTATTTTAGATGATAAAGAAAGAAAAGAAAAATTTACTACAATTAATTTAAATCGAGATTATTTTGATGTAGTAAATAAAGGAATGCGTCAGACAGTCACAGAGGGTACTGCAGTATCTTTAAATGTACCTTATGTGCAAGTTGCAGCAAAGACAGGTACTGCACAACTCGGACTGGCTAAAAATAGAGTTAACTCATGGATCATGGGATTCTTGCCTTATGAAAATCCTAAGTACACTTTTGTTATTATGATGGAATCTGGTCCACTCGATAGTGGCAGTGCTTCCTCTGTAATGCGAGAGCTTTTGGACTGGATGTATAACAATACTCCAGAATATTTTCAGTAACTAGTATACACAAAACTAAAAAACTCCTATATGGGAGTTTTTTAGTTGCTATGTTTTTATATATTAGCGAGTTAAACAGAAACTAGTACTTCCTGAGATTGCTGCTTCAGCGTGTAGTGGTGCACATATTGTGTAGCGGCTATTTTCATACTTAATTGTATAGTCTGTGTCAGCAACATCACCACTAGATGGATCAAAAGGTAAAGCTGATGGAATATATCCAGGTACTAAACAAGTTAGGTTAACAAGACCAGAATCTGTACCAATATTTGTAGTAGTAGCAGTAGGTACGTTAGTTATACCTGAACAAGTAGTAGTAGATAATGGTAATCCTTTGTTATCCACAAGATTTTGTCCTACAGCGTTTAAAATTGTATTTACGTGTGACTCACGTTGTGTGTTGCGAGCTTGAGCAAATTGCTTAGCTGGATTTATAGCGATAATAACTATTGTTGCTAGTATAGCTATAATACCTATAACAACTAAAATTTCGATCAATGTAAAACCTTTATTCTTACTTATATTTTTTAAATTCTTCATATAAAATTCTTAATAATAATTTTGCCAAATGACATAAAACATTTAATTTCGACTGGTTATACTAATTAGTATGTACTATACTACTTTTACATAAGCTGTAAAGGGTATATATAATTTATATTTCTTCATAATATTCTATAGCTAGAGTACTTTTGTTTACTTCCACACGAAGATTTGTTGTGGCATTCTGAAATACAGACGTAGTGTTTATAATTATTGGATTTGATGATGGATCTATATTACCTATGTTGCAAGTGTTACTGCCAGAAATAGTTTGATTTTCTGATCCTGTGTAGCTTGAGTTGTTTGCAAGCTTTAATATTGCAGTATCTATACATGCTTCAGCTAGGCTTGAACTCCTTTTTTTAAATTCATTATCTAAAATATTAGACCTACTGTAGAAACCCGTGAATCCTAAGTTTGTGGTTATGAGCAGGAGAACAATAGAAATTATTATCGCAGACATTAATGCTACAAAGCCAGAGTTATGTCTATTTTTCGTGTAATTTATATTTCTCATTTACGAATATATTTAGTGATACTAAAAGGGTAGTCTTTGCCATCTTTTACTATTAGGAAACTCGCTGTGATTCCAGCAGGTGACGAATCAATAGGAGCAATGTATGCAAAATTTAAGCTTGAAGCCTTTACTGTGACATTGTCTGTAGTTAATGGTAGGTAAGTATTTGGTCCCACGTTTTCTTTCATTTCTATTTTAGTGCCATTTAGTCTAATATTTATTTGGTTGGCGTCATATTTTGTAATGTTTAGATTGTTAGAGTTAAGGTTACCAGTACTTGGAGTTGTGATGGTCGAGATGCCAGTTAAGGCATAATTTATTTTTCTCAATACAAAGATACCTTCTTCTTGAGTTGTGTTTTTCACACTGAGCTTTCCTGAACCATCTATTATTTGATGAGTAGTTATAAAAGCTGTGCCTATTAAAAGAGAAAACAATGCAATGTATATTATGACTTCTATTAAAGTAAAACCTTTTTTATTTCTAGGGTTGATCATAAATTACATGTAATGCATTATTGCTTTTGACTGCCAAATATATTTTATCATCTAAGAATTCTATTCCAGCTATGGCTTGAGGGAAATTAAAATCACTCCATATTGTGTTTAAGTTATTTGAATTCCAGACTTGGAATTCTGCACCACTGTCGCTCGTACCTAAAAATATAAAGTTCGATGCAAGTGATATGCCTGCAACTAGCGCATTACTAGGATTTAGGTTTAAATCCTTTCCTGATATTATTGAGAGATCACTCTTTTTAAGAATATAAAGCTCAGGTCTACCCGATGCTGTTTGTTTACGTCCGAGATATATTTTATTTCCTAGTAGATTAACACTTGTTCCATCTTCAGCACCGTCTGCATCGAATAATGTGTCTGAGGTAATATTGGCTGGGTTTGTGATATTAAGTATAGTTAATTCTTGATTATCACCTGAGGTTGCTAGGTATGCTTTATCTCCTGTGATATTTATAGAATTAATATTATGGTTTACATTAAAACTTCCAAGCCATATAGGGTTGCTAGGGTTGCATCCTAGTATGCTTGTGTCAGATACACAGTACACATGAAATTCATTATTTTGTGAAATGGGTATTGCTAAGTTAGCAATATATTTTGTTCCTATGTACACTTTTCCATCATAGAAAAATATACTTTGCCCGGCCAGGCAAGGACTTGCAGCTGGAGAGCATGTAAATATTATATTAGGCAAAGTTCTAGATGTTACAACTGTCGGTGTTGCGGGATTGGTTATGTTTATTATTTGTAATTGGTTCGTATTACTATTTTGAACTACATATGCATATATTTCATTCGTATTAACATCTTTTGCTACATCGACAGCATTTAATCCGACACCTGTATTTAGTTGTCCTATAATAGTAGGAGGATTTACTTCTAAATTAAAAGACCAAAAATCATTACTTGTTGTGGCTGTGTGAGTGGAAGTTAAAAACACATATTTGTTTCCATTTACTTTCATTGCATCGAGACCAGTACCTTGGTTTCCTCCAGGATTAATGTCTGTTGAAGCAAATGATTGAGGATTGGTCCAGTTTGTAGTGGGTGGTTCCGTCACGCAATCTCCACCGAGCGCAAAAGCTCCTGTAATATCAGAGAGAAATGTTGATAACTCTACTTTTTGTGGACGAATACTATTAGTCCAAGTGACGTCACTTATGACTTTCTTTTTACACTGAGTGAGGTCTTCTACTATTATATTTTTATTATACGTTAAAGGCCCGCTCACCTCTGTGCCCGTGGATGAGTTTACAGAATTAAAATCTTGCCTAGACAATGCTCTCATAGCTTCTAAATTTTTCTCTGCTTTACTTATGGCTTCGTTGTTGGTCTCTAGGTCTATGGCCATCGACTGATTTCCAAACACTACGATAATTACAGATCCCATACATAGTATAAGAATAGTAAAAGCTATTAGTATCTCTAATGTAGCAAAACCTTTTCTGTTTTGTAGACGTCCGACGTCTACAAAGAGCTTTAAATTTTTACCAATTAATTGTTCCTTCATTATTGATCTTTATATGTTTCGGTGACCCATTTCCATTATCTACTATTACATCTATCTGATTTGTGGACGGAGAAAGCTGTGGTTTGAGCTTACCACTAATCCTATCAAAAACAACAGAAGGGAAGGTGAGAGTAAGGCTTGTATTTGCGGGAGTTTTTTCATCTGTACCTAATCCATCACAGGTACCGTCTCTAAAAATAATGTAATCAGGGGCGAGATAACATACACCATGAGATGTATCAAACATATTTGCCATTGCACGACTGCGTGCTTTTTCTAAGAGAGATACTATTTTTGCATTCTCATTTAAAAATGTACTAGAAGTAAAAGATTGAAAATTTATAACTAAACCAAAACTGATGATGATAGTTAATATGCTGACAACAACAAGTATTTCAATAAGCGTAAGGCCCTTTCTGTATTTCATATTACTTTACATTTAAATGTTGTGTAATGCCGTATATAGGTGTGATGATAGAAATTGCAATAAAACCAACAAGGATACCCATCACTATCATAAGTACAGGCTCTACCATGCTAGAGAGATTTTTAGTAAAGTCGTCTATTTCTGCTTCGTACATTTCAGAGAGGTAAATGAGAGAGTTCGATAAATTTCCACTCTGCTCTCCCACAGAAACTATCTGAGAGACTATGTCAGGAAATATGTCACGTCTTTTTATTAGATGTGTGGATATTTTAGACCCTCTATTCACTACAGCTGCAAGTAATTTGTATTCTTTTTTGTATACTAGGTTTGGTGTGGTCTTTGCAGATATGGGAAATGCGTCTCCCATGGTGATACCTCCACGCAAGAGTAATCCCATAGTGCGTGTAAAGTTCGCCATATTGTAATCTATTACTATTTTCCCAATGATAGGGATTTTAAAAAGTAATTTATCAACATGGAATGCAAAAATTTCACTTTTCTTCATAGCGACCATAAATGCCACAAGCATTAAAATCAGAGCTATTAAAGTATAAAATCCATAATGATTTATGAAATTACTCATACCTATGACTATGCGAGTAGAGAGTGGTAGCTCGTAATTCAAACTAGAGAATACAGGTAGTATTTTCGGGAAAAGAAATACCATAAGGAAAGTTATGATACCTATTGCTGCAATGGTTACTATGATGGGGTATATAGATGCGCTTATTATTTTCTTTTTTAAAATATGTCTTTTTTTCAGCTCATCAGCTACATATTCTAGATTTTCAGATAGTATTCCACTTTGCTCTCCAAAACCAATTATGTTTATAGTAAATTCTCCAAATGTATTTTTAAATTTCTCTAGACTAGTAGAGAGATTCTGGCCATTTGAAATATTTGCGATCACTATGTCGAGGATTGTCGCATACGATTTTTTGCGAGTTTGTTCACGAATCATTACAAGTGACTCTCGCATCGGTATGCCAGCTTTTATCAGAAACGAAAGTCTTTTCACAAAAAAAGTCTGGTCTTTGATAGAAAGCCTTGCATATGGTGTTCCTTTCATTTTATCCCACAGTGATTTTCCTTTATCTGCATCTTTCTTGTACATATATAAATGTTAATTATTCATGGATGACACGCAATACTTCTTCGACTGTAGTTAAACCATTTTTTACTTTTTGGAAACCATCCTCAAACATAGTTGTCATTCCATTTTTTATAGCTATCTTTTTTATTTCGTTGGCTGAAGCTCTGCGAAGTATGGCTTCACGTATTTCTGTATCAGCTACTAATACTTCGTTAATGCATATTCTACCTTTATATCCGCTATTCCCACACGTCTCGCATCCTTTACCTTTGTATACAAAATCATTATTAAAGAGTAGGGCAGAGTAAGGGGTCCCTGCAAGAGATTCTTTCATAGCATGAG
Organism: Patescibacteria group bacterium; assembly: GCA_038063515.1. Taxonomy (GTDB): domain Bacteria; phylum Patescibacteriota; class Minisyncoccia; order Phycocordibacterales; family UBA9973; genus UBA9973. The sequence continues at coordinate 111,314 of JBBTUY010000001.1, forward strand.
TTATGGTGATTTTTTCTTTACAGTTTGAGCAAATTTTTCTGACGAGTCTCTGACCTATGGCTATAGACACAGTCGAAGCTACTAGGTATTCCTCTATGCCCATGTCGAGAAGTCTAGGAAGTGTAGTAGCTGCATCATTTGTATGGAGCGTAGACAGCAAGAGGTGTCCGGTGAGGGCTGTGTTTACAGCCATGCTTGCAGTTTCCGCATCACGTATTTCACCTACCATTATTATATTTGGATCTTGTCTTAAGATTGATCGTAGACCATTTGCAAATGTTAAACCACATCTCGCATTAACCTGTATTTGCTCTATTTCATCTACTGCATACTCTATGGGGTCTTCTATGGTGATGATAGATACTTCGGGAGAGTTCAGCATCTTTATAAGGGTGTACATGGTGGTAGTTTTCCCTGAGCCTGTGGGGCCAGTAGATAGTATCATCCCATTTGTTTTTTTCATTGCTTCTTGTATTTTCTTTTTATCACTCTCACTAAATCCTAAATCTTCGAGAGTTGATTGTTCATTTTTATCTGAGAGTAAACGAAGAACAGCATTTTCTCCGTGATAGGTGGGTACGATAGATACACGTAAGTCTATAAATTTACATGGCTCTTTACTATCTGTAGGAAAAACATATCTAAATCTTCCATCTTGAGTTGTTTGATGTTCATCCGTTCTTAGTTTTGAAAGTATTTTTATACGGGAAATTATTTCATTATTTATTTCTTTTGGTAGAGAGTATGCATCTTGTAAAACGCCATCAACACGAAATCTAATGCGCACAGATTTAACTAAAGGGTCTATGTGTATATCTGAAGCTCTAAAAAAATACGCTTTTTCAATAAGCTGGTCAAATAAATTTATTATAGAAATATCAACACCTCGAGCGAGTTCCTCCTGTACTTTATCCACATTTTTAATATTCATATCTTGCATAAAATACAACTAGGTGCGTGTATATATAAAAATATATTATACTATAAAATCTGAAATAGAGCAGCCTCTCTTAACAAAAGTTAAACAAAGAAAGACTTTCCTAAAGGACATTTGAGTGTCCGTTAGATAATCTCGTGTCCGTTAGAACTTGTTTTTGGTAATTTTTTATAAAAGTAGTTAAATTCTAAGATTTTCGTATAAAAAATGATTGACAAAGCATAGTATTTAATATAGTTTCAAGCTTAGATATAAGCAATCTAACGTAATGTTTTATAGGATTTTTCGTCTACTATCGTAGTAAGGTTTGTTTTTATTATTAAAAGTGTTAAGTCTGAAGTTTTATAATATGAAAAAAATTAATAATCTCGCGCATTTTGTTCTAGGCTTTACTTTCGTGTTTGCCTTCTTTAGTTTGGTAAATTCTACAACTACTCTATCTCAAATAGTACTTGCAGAAGAACAGACATCTCCAGTAGAAACGGTGGTTCCTGCTCAAGCTAAAGTTGAAGAAGTTTCTGTTTCTGAAACTTTTGTTCCAGATCCTACAGAAGAAAAGAAAATAGAAGAAGTTCTTCCAAAAGTAGAGACTGCAGAAGCAGCACCAGCTGTTGATACAGCGAGTGCCTTAGCTAGTGCAGTGTTAGGAGAAGCATTGCAAGTAGTCGCTCCTCCTCTTAAAGCAAAAGTGAGTGCAACAAAGATAGTTTGTAATGAAGAATCTGATCTTCCAAACTGGGGTGCAGATGGTAGTGATATAACTTCCACAACCGCTACTACTTTTTTAGCCGCACACACAAACTGTCACAAAGAAGCTTGGAGTTTTGCTTGGACAGAAAGTTCAATAACCCCTGTTATCGGAGATCAAACTACTGGCACGGGTGGAACAGGCTGGACAGGTTTCAACGATTCAACTTTAACAGAAGTACCTTCACAGACTAAAATTTGGGTTCGTGAGCAATTCAAAGATGGATACATTCCTTTTCAAGGAGTAACTATTGCTGAATCAGTTTCAGCGGAACTTTACTGTAATACTGATGTGTACAACTACGACAATTTAGAATTCATAGATACTATAGCAGGACAGACATACCACTGTGTTGCTTTTAATGTATTAAAAACAACACCAACACCTACGCCAAATGCATGTGATGCAAGTGTTAATTTAATCCAAAATGGAAATTTCGAAGCTCCCGTACTTGCAAACGCTACTTGGGATGTAATACCTGCTTCAAATCCAATGCTTAAGTGGATGGTGGCTTGGGTTTCTCCAGAGATAAATGGACGATTGGGTCTTGAAATTCAAAACCATGTTGTAGGTAATCCATTATTAAATGAGCAACATGCAGAGCTAGACGGTGACCACCCAGTAACTATTTGGCAAGATGTTCCTACTGTTTCTGGTCAGACATACACTTTATCTTTTGGATATTCTCCTAGACAAGCAAATATTGATAACAGTATACAAGTTAAGATAAATGGTGTAGTACAAGGAGCAACTATTAATGCCAATGGGGATTTAAACACTAATACTGTATGGCAGACTGTAACTAGAACTTTTGTCGCTACAGGAGCAACTACTAAAGTAGAATTTTATGATAACGGTCCGGATAATACTCAAGGTGGGTATCTAGACAATGTTACTCTAAAGTGTGCTGGTACAACACCAACACCTAACCCAACTTCTAACGTAGCTCCTGTTGCAAACGCAGGCGTAGACCAAACACTTACATTACCAACAACAACTGCAACACTAAACGGTACAGGAAGTACTGATTCAGATGGAACTATTACGTCATACGTATGGTCTTTCGTGTCTGGACCTTCTACAATAAATCCTGATGACGTAGTTTCTCCAAACATCTCTTCACTCGTAGCTGGTACATATGTATTCCAGCTTGTAGTGACTGATGATGACGGAGCTACTGGAACTGATACAGTGAGTATTGTAATAAACCCTGAGGGGACTAATAACACTAACGGTAGTGGTAGTAATGGTGGAGGAGGTGGTATTCGTGCAAAATGTAATGATAACAAGGATAATGATGCTGATGGACTTGTAGATGAAGAAGATCCTGGTTGTCATTCTGATGGTAATGCTAATAATCCTGATTCATATGACAAGAGAGATCGAAGTGAGGATGACGGGGGAGCAGTGCTGGGTGCAGCTACTTCAACTTCTTGCGGAATTTATGTTGAGAAGTATCTACGAAAAGGATACAAAAACAATGTAGACTCTGTAGTTAAAGTTCAAGTATTCTTGAATGATTATATGGGTGCAGGACTGATGGTTGATGGAGTTTATGGTACAAAGACTGAGGAAGCTGTACGAGCTTTCCAAGTAAAACAAATGGATAATGTCCTTGCTCCTTGGGGTATTAGTGAACCTACTGGAATCTTTTACCTTACTACTCAAACAGAGGTAAATAACATAGTTTGTCCTCCATTAGATCTTCCGATACCTTCTAATCTAGTTAATTTCACTCCGAGTGTTATCTAATATTTAATTAAAAAGTTAGCAAAACAAAACCCCACATATGTGCCGGGGGTTTTGTTTTCTGTGTTTCTAAGTTAGAATGTAAGTGTTATATTACATATTAATTTCTAAGATTGACTTTTTGTAAAAATAAGGTATAATATAAACACATGAAGAAGCTCTCAAAATGGTTTAAGAAATATTTTATCCCACATCATCACAATGATTACAAACCGCATCTCTTGCGCTATGAATCTACTGTAGCACTCCTTCTCATACTTGTTATAGTAGAAATACTTTTTTTATTTCAAATACTTTTTGTTTTTAACAAGACAAATTTTCTAGCTTCTGTTTTACCTGCAGTGCTTACCTCGCTGACTAATGAGCAGAGAGAAGAAAATAACTTAACTCCTCTTGTGGAAAATACATTACTCGTCAAAGCAGCTCAAATGAAAGCACAAGACATGGCATCAAAAGGATACTTCGCTCATGTGACACCAGACGGCAAGACGCCTTGGTACTGGCTTGATCAAGTGGGCTATAGATACAGCAGTGCAGGGGAGAACCTAGCCGTGAATTTCTTTGAATCCCGTGATGTAGCGCAAGCATGGATGAATTCCCCAACTCACCGCGCAAACATCGTAAAAGCCAATTATAAAGAGATTGGGATAGGTATAGCGAGTGGTGTATATAAAGGAAAAGACACCATATTTGTGGCACAATTTTTCGGTACTCCGACAATACTAAATTTGAAGGCAAATTCTACGTTATTTCAAGAGACAAAACCTATAACAACTCCAGTAGCTCCGACTACACCAGAAACTAAACCTGTAACACCTACTCCAAAACTAGAACCTACCACACCCATTACAAACAGAAATGCTGTGGCAGTAGCTTCCATTTCTACACAAGTCTTAGGAGAAGAATCAGCGTCACCGATACAAACACAAGCGATACAAGATAAAAGTTTATTTTCAAATACAAAATCCTTCGTAGAGAAAGTCTTATCTTCTCCGCGTTCATATGCAAACTACATTTTAGGAGGAGTACTAATCGTAACAATTCTCGCTTTACTCCTTTCTTTGTTTATAAGATTTGAAATGGTGCATCATCACAGCGTAGCTAGGGGAGCAGCCATCGTGGCTATTGTATTTATGATGATGTTTATAAATATAAAAATATTTAATACAGATATTGATCTACCAGTAGATAACATTTCAGCGAGTGTGATAAATAAATAGTAAGTCAGAGGGTGAAGGCCACTGACTTACTATAAAAAGGGTAGCCAAGACTTGAATGTCTTGGCTACCCTTTTTATTTTGCATTATTGAGATTTATTGTTACAATGGGTGTATGAATAAAGGAAGAATTTTGTTATTTTTAGGTATCTGGGTGGCTTTGTTGCCTTATCTTGGTTTTCCTATTTTTTTGAAAAACATTTTACTCAGCATTTCTGGTCTTGTTGTTATATATTTTAGCTATGCTATTTACAAAAAAGATCAGAAAAAAGATATAAAGCTTGATAGTTTTCGAGAGAACTCCGACTTCACCCCTGCCAGTATCAGCAAAGAATTAAATAATAATACAGAAACAAACGACGATGCCTCCTAATCCAATACCAAAACTAAATTTTATGAAAAGAAAATTTATCACTATTCCTTTTGTGTTTGTTCTTTTTATCGGTATCTTTGCTGGAGGAGTGTATGTAGGATATGCTAGACATCCAGATATAGATAAAGTAGTTTTACAAAATAAAGAGGCAGCAGTAGAGACTCAAGCAGATTTTGCTCCATTTTGGAAAGTTTGGAATACAATAAATGAAAAATATCCCCGAGCTGAAAAAATAACAGACCAAGAAAAGATATATGGTGCGATTTCCGGTCTGATGAGCTCATTAGATGATCCATATAGTACATTTTTTAATCCTGAAGAAAAAAAATCTTTTGAAGAAGAAATACAAGGGAATTTTAGTGGTATAGGTATCGAAATAGGGATGAGAAACAAAATACTTACTGTAATTTCTCCACTTAAGGGTACTCCTGCATACAGAGCAGGCATGAAGCCAGGGGATAAGATATTAAAGATAGACAAGACCGTAACATCAGACATGACAATGGAAGCTGCTATTAAACTCTTGCGTGGAGAAAAAGGGACTAAGGTTGTACTTACAGTGCTTCATGAAGGGGATGAAAAATCAGTAGAGATAGAGATTATTCGTGATACCATAAACATCCCGACGTTAGAGACTGAGATTAGAAAAGATGGTATTTTTGTGATTAAGCTGTATAGCTTTACTGGTAATTCTGCTAGCTTGTTTCGTAATGCTATGAAGGAGTTTACAGAATCAGGGACAGACAAGCTTTTGCTCGACCTTCGTGGTAATCCCGGAGGATATCTGGACTCAGCTGTGAGTATGGCGAGCTGGTTCTTGCCTGAGGGCAAGATTGTGACGACGGAGGATTATGGTAACAACAAAACTCCTGAAATATATAGAAGTAGAGGTTACAACATTTTCAATGATAAATTAAAATTTGTTATCCTCATAAATGGTGGCTCAGCGTCAGCATCAGAAATACTTGCAGGTGCTATGCAAGATCACAAGCGTGCAGTGCTTGTAGGTACAAAGAGCTATGGTAAAGGCTCCGTGCAAGAAGTATTAAACATAACTCCCGAAACTCTTCTTAAGATCACAGTAGCTAAATGGCTTACACCAAATGGCAACACCATAGCAGAGATAGGACTAACGCCTGATTATACTGTAGAGCATGTAAAGAAAAATGCTGAGGACAAGACAGATCCCCAGCTCGACAAAGCAGTAGAATTGTTATTAAATATGAACAACTAAAATAAGTAAATATATGAAAGTGATTTTCTTAAAAGATGTGCCGAGAGTAGGGAAGAAGTATGATGTAAAAGACGTAGGAGATGGATACGCTATGAATTTTCTTCTACCAAAAAGACTTGCAGAAACTGCTACTCCAAAAGCCCTCGTAGAGCTAGAAAAGAGAAAGAAAAACATAGAAATAGAAAGGAAAATTCAAGAAGATTTGCTCCTGAAAAATCTGGAAGAAATAAAAAGTAAAACTCTACATATAAAAGCAAAAGCCGATGAAAAAGGGCATTTATTTTCTGGTATACACAGCAAAGAAATAGTAGATGCTATGAAAAAAGAGCATCACGCAGACATATCTCCAGAATTTATCTTATTAGATAAAGCTATAAAACAAATAGGTGAACACGAAATAGGAATACAAGTAGACAAAATGAAGTCTTCATTTATACTCGTCGTGGAGAGGGTTTAGGCAGCTATTGCTATAACATTCACTACCTTTTTAGTCACAGTCTTTCCATTGAAAGAAGTCTTCCTTCTAGACACGAATTTTACCTTTCCTGCGATTAGAGAAAACAGAGTATGGTCCTTACCCATAGAAACATTAGTACCAGCTAGTACGTCTGTACCACGCTGACGTATGATTATAGAGCCAGGCTGTGCATCCTGTCCATCAGTAAGCTTCACACCGAGGTATTTTGGGTTTGAGTCTCTTAAATTTTTGGCGGTTCCGCCGGCTTTTCTATGTGCCATATTGCTGTTTTGTTATTTAATGCTAAAATTTACGTGTATGTAGAGTTTACACAATTATATGGAAAAAATCAAGTCATTCCTAGAAAGTGATCGAGGTAAGAATATATTGCTTATTTTTATCATCATTTTTATGGCGATAAGCTCATTTGAATTAGGTAGAATATCTAAGTCAGATCAGACTTCGGGGGTCAAAATAACAGAGACAATAGAGGAATACAGTGTAGCCAATACTCAGCCTGCAGATGTACTAGGGGCCTCAAAAAGCCTCGTAGAGGCTAAAAATACCACTATTCGTAGTTCTAGTACTCCTAAAATTGTCGAGCCAAAAGCTCCTGCCCCTAAGGATATTTATTTTGCTTCTAAAAGAGGAAAGAAATATTATCCACTTGGATGCTCTGCAGGTAAGACTATTAAACAAGAAAATAGAATTTACTATGACAATAGGGGAGAAGCCGAAGCTGCTGGTTACGAGCTTTCGAGTTCGTGTCGTTAGTAATACAGGAGGACGTCGCACAATATATCTTGGATACCACTATTATGTGTATAATACACCTTGGGGCTTGCTGAGTCTTTTGTAAGCTACCCTAGGTCGTTTAAATTACTTAAGGACACTTCCAAAATAATTTCTGAACCAATTGTAGGCTTCAGTTAGGGTTATCCCCGAGTATTTCATTATAAGTAATGCGATAATAATTACTATTATTAATTCGATAACTCCTTTTTGTTTTTGTAATGATTGATTATTCATACTCTGATACAAAATTTAACTAATAATTTTTTATCTTTATGGCTGTGGTACATATTTTGGTAAATAATACATTGGGTCAAGATACGCATTTGTAGCTGCTATAGGCTGTTTTAAGGTCTTTCCAGGGCAAGATTTACTAGGTAGTGTAGATACTTCTACAGCACTAGATACGTACAAAGATACATGAAGATGAGGCCCAGTACTTCTGCCTGTACCGCCAGTATATCCTACAACCTCACCTCGTCGAACTTTTTGCCCTTCAGAGGCTTTTATAAGTGACAAGTGTCCGTATGTACTAGATAAGCCATTGTCATATTTTATAAAAACCCATTTACCAAATGATACTCCTGGACATAAAAGATCTGTATCTCCAGTGCCTAAAACTACTCCATCAGCCATAGAATAAACTGGTAATGGCGTACGAGCTCTAAAATCAGTACCGCTGTGTCCGCTTGCATAAGTACGGTGTGGGCCGGTCTTAGCGCCAAATTCTTGTGTTACGTATGTCCTATCGAGTGGCCAGCTTAATACGCCTGCAGACGGAAGCTTTGAAGGGTCCAAGATGAATTTTAATTGCGACTCATAGCTACGTAGCTCCTGTTCAAAAGCTATCTTTTTTGCTGTCTGTGCTTTTACTAATGTTTGATATGCAGACTCACTATTTTGTGTTTGTTTTAAAAGTTTTGTTTTTTCATTTGCATTCTGTACTATTATTTTTTGCTGATCTGCTAATTCTGTTTTTAATTTTATAAGCTCATTTTTAGCGTTTACAGTAAGGCTTCTGGTGTCTTCAAGGACTACTTTTATTTCTTTTAATTTTGAGATATTTTCTATAATTTTCTCTCGAACTACCGCTCTAGCGTCTACGTCATTCCATATAGTACTAAAATCATCTTTAGAAAGTATGCTTGTGATCAGGCTCTGATTCTCTAGTTCATTTGTTTCTCTTATTTCTAGGGCTATAGAGTCTCTGTGGTTTAATATTGCACCTTCTTTACTACCAATATCTGAGCTCAAACCTTCTATTTTGAGATTTGTTCTATCTATCTTCTTTTGAGTTACAGATATGTCTGTGATTAATTTCTTTTTCGTGAGATCAAGCTCCTTTATAGATCCACTTAATGAATCTTTTTGTTTACCAAGAGTATCTAATTCTCCTTGATAAATTCTTATTTGTTCTTCGAGCTTAGCTATGTCAACATTTTTCTGATCAATACGATCTCTTATTTCTTCTGCTGTTTCTGCGTAGGAAAAAACATACGGAATAAAAACTAAAATTCCTATTACACAGGAAACTCCTATGTAATTACATAGGAGTTTCCTGTGTAATTTAAACTGTTTTTTGTAATCTAGATAATGTCTCATTTTTTCCTATTATAGAAGCTATGATAAATGGATCAGGGGATCGATTGAGTCCTGATAGGGCATACCGGACAGGGTGGAGGAGCTCTCCCCTACTTTCTAAAGTATTTGCAACAGACATTAAAGAATTTTTAATATTATCTAAAACAAAATCTTTCTCATCTATGTCTTCTAATGCTTTTATCGCTAGCTTTATGTTGGCTCTTGTTTTTTCTAAGGTAGAATTTTTATATAATAATTTTTCTTTTGTTATCTCTGGAGCTTTAACAAATAAGTCTAACTCCCCTTTCTGCACCATTTCTTTTATATCACTCCATTTTGAAATCCTTTCAAATATTACTGGGACAATTTTCACATCCCTCATATTTTCTGGTAAATTTTCTAAAATATTTCTTTCAATTTCTTCTTGTGAAAGTAATTTCATGTGTTCTTTGTTGAACCATTCAAGCTTTTCACTATTTAAAACTGCAGGACTTCTCTGAACTCTCTCTAGTTCAAATGCAGACACAAGCTCATCATGGGTAAAAATTTCTTTATCTGTGCCTGGGTTCCAGCCCACAAAAGCGACACCATTTAAGATCCCCTGAGGCAAGAAGCCAAGCTTTTTGTATTCCATTATTGGCAATGCACCACGACGCTTTGAAAGTTTTAGCTTATCAGGACCTAAAACTAGAGGTAGATGCGCATACACAGGAGTCGGTGCCCCTATGGCTCTTTGTATGAGTATCTGCCTTGGGGTATTTGAAGTTAGGTCTTCGCCTCGTATTATGTGAGTCACATTTTCTTCAAAATCATCGACGACGACCGTGAGGTGATGTAGTGGTTCATTAGGACTTCGTGCAATTATAAAATCACCTAAATCTTTAGTATTAGTGGTAACATCTCCTTTAATTTCATCGTGAAAGGTCACGTCGGTATTTGGGTTTTTAAATCGTACCAATTCGCGCATGACACCACTGCCATCTTTGGCCTCTTCTTTGGAAATATATGCAGAACCTTCATCTATTAGTTTTTGTATATAAAATTTATGTCGATCTATGTTTTCAGATTGACGATAAAATTTGTCGTATTTAAGGCCTAACCATTCAAGACTTTCTAATATATTATCTTCATACTCCTTTTTGTCTCGAGCAGGGTCGGTGTCTTCTATTCTAAGAATAAATTCACCACCGTGTTTTTTAGCATATAAATAAGAAAATATAGTAGTACGGTATGTACCCAAATGTAGTAGACCTGTGGGACTAGGCGCAAACCTAGTAATAACCTTTGGATTTTTACTATCTTCCATAATGCTATTTTAGCATTAAATGGATTATTTTTCTATTTTTCGTGACTGAGAGCTAGGTCAATGATGGCACGGGCTATTTTCATGGCAGCACCTGGTTTATTGAATGCTTTTGCACTTTCTGACATTTCTTTCCAGCTTTCTTTGTCTTCTATTATTCTCTCTACCTCAGAACTTAAAATACTTCCAGTCATGTTGGATTCTTCTATAACACTACACGCTCCAGCACGAGCATAATCAAAAGCATTTTTCTTGGAATGGTCACCGTTTGACGAAGTAAAAGGAATGAGAATGGCTGGTATACCCCAAGATGCTATTTCAAAAATAGTTGACCCTGCTCTTGATATTATTATGGTTGCTGCACCTGCCGCCATTTTCATAGTGAGAGAGTTTAAAAAAGGCATAGAGATGTACCTAGACTTATTTTCCTCATTGTCTAGGATAATACTAGATCTACCTGACACCATTTCAAAATTCCTAACACCAGTTTGGTGAATGACCTGATAGTTTTTTATTAACCGAGGCAATGCATCAAGGACAGTATGATTTATGAGCTCAGCTCCTTGAGATCCACCTAAAATTAATACTACGGGTAAATTAGACTCTAATTTAAAGTATTCAAAAGCCTCACTTTTTAATGCGGGGTGCTCTATCTCTGTGCGTATTGGTTGCCCTGTATAAGCTACTTTTTTTGCTGGGAAAAAGCTTCCGACATTTTTAAAAGAAATTGCTATCTTTTTTGCAAAACGTCCTGCCCATTTATTTACTCTACCTGGTGCAGAATCTGACTCATGAATAATTACAGGTATAAATAGTATCCTTGCTGCACAGATTGTGGGAAATGAGGCATAGCCACCCTTACTAAATACAACGTCGGGGTATATAGAAAAGAGTGTACGTATAGCTTTTATGACACCGATAGAAGTTTTCCATAAATCAAAAAAATTCAGATACAGACTTTTGAATGAGGAATATAAGCGGAGCTTTCCTGTACTTATTTCTATATAGGCAATTCTATTTTCAAAAAGCATTTCTTTGTCATATGGACTATCAGAAATGTAGTAGAGTTTTGTTCCTACTATCTTCTCATCATCTAATATTTTATTTACTTTTTGAGCAACAGCAATAAGAGGATAAAAATGCCCACCAGTACCCCCACCTGTAAATACTATTTTCATGAATTTTTTTGAAATTTTGATATGTTTAATACTATACCTATCGCTATCAGGGCTATCATAAACGAAGTTCCTCCATGACTCATAAAAGGAAGCGGTACACCAGTCAAAGGAAATACTCCGATCACAGATGCAATATGTAAGAATGACTGGAGTGTTATAAGTATAACAATTCCAATAACTAAAAGTCTACTGAATAAATCAGGAGAATTATTCGCAATACGAAATCCTCTGAGTACAAAAAATAGATACAAAATTATCGTACCTACAGCACCAATAAAACCTAATTCTTCTCCCAACACAGCAAAAATAGAGTCGCCTTGAGGTTCTGGTAAATAGCTAAATTTCTGTATGCTTTGTCCGAAACCACGTCCAAAGAATCCTCCGCCGCCTATGGCTATCATGGATTGCTGGACTTGGTACGAAGAACCACGAGGATCATTTGACGGATCAATAAATGTTTTGACTCTATTTTGAAGATATGGAGTAAAGTATACTAAGCATGCAAGCACTAACATCACACTCACTCCTACCCCTATGATGTATTTCCACGGAACTCCTGATATGAAAAGCATACACATCCCTGTCCCCGCAATTAAAATAAAGCTTTTTGTGTCAGGCTGTCCAAATAAAATAAGTGCTATTACAGATAGCATTATTCCTAGAGGTAAAATACCAAACTTAAAATCCCCCACCCTATTTTTTGCCCACGAAAGCCATGCAGCAAAATAAATAACAAATCCAAACTTTAAAAGTTCTACTGGCTGAAAGGAAAAGAACCCTATTTTAAGCCATCTCTGTGCACCTCCATGACTCCACCCGAGGTGCGGTATGAAGACTGCAGCTGTGAGGAGTATTGAACCTAGAAAAATATAAAAAGAATATTTACGCCAAAATTTATAATTTATTTTAAGCGCAATGTACATGCCGATAGTTCCAAATCCAAGTCCAAGTATGAGCTGACTAAAGAGTACTGAGTAAAAAGTCTTTTCACTTTTAGCAAGAATGCCTAAAGATGCAGAGACGAACATGGCGAGTCCCACTATAATTAGTAATCCTATTATGACTAAGAAAAATCTATCGACTTTTTTATTATCCTTCATTAATTTATCTACTTACAATTACTAAAATGATCCCGATAATGACAAATATGACAGACAAGATCCAGAAACGCATGGTGACCCTGTAGGATGGCCAGCCTATTGCTTCGAAATGATGATGAAGTGGTGCGAGTTTAAAAATTCTCTTACCATTTCTTAATTTCTTTGAAATTAGTTGTAGTATTACTGAAAGAGAAGTGATAACAAGTGGTAGTGCTATGACAGGAAGTATTAATACTGAATCAGTTAGAAATGCTAGCGTTGCAAGTGTCACTGTAATGCCCATGATGCCTGTTTCTCCCATGTAAAATCTGGCAGGTGGAATATTAAACCATAGAAATGCGAGGATTGCACCTGCCAAAACAGCAGAAAAAGTCGCAAGGTCTATTTGATTGTTTGTATATGCTATAACTGAATACCCTGCAAATATGGACGCAAATATGCCACCTGACAATCCGTCCAAGCCATCGATAACTCCTCCTGAAAATGTAGCGATAGAAACTAAAATGAAAAATGGAATTATTAAAATACCTAAATATAGATCTCCTACAAAAGGTATGTGAATCGAATTCATATCTAGCTTGTAGAAAAACCACATACCTATGAGTAAAGAAATAAATGTTATGAGGAAAATTTTCCATTTCCTCCATGAAATGTCGTCGTGTGCAAATTTACCTGTACCATAAATCTGAATAAGGTCATCCCAAAGACCAATAAGAGAACAAACGATAAGAGTAAAAAGTGGTATAAATGTCTGATTTCTACTTAAGAAATTCATCTTTTCTGTACTATCCGTTGGAAAAATCAAATAAAAGAAATAGAAAATAAAAGTTGTTGCAAGAACTGATATCCAAATAATCATCCCTCCTACGCGAGGTGTGTTGAGCTCCCCTTTTCCACTATGGATTTTACTAAAGTCTTCGTTTGCGACTGAAGCATCTCTAGAATATCTTTTCCACATTTTGTATTTATAGAAAAAATAAGTAGCAAAAGGTGTAAGCAATAGCCCAAAAAAGAAAGCTAAAATTGTTGGTATGAATACTTTAATTAAATCTAAGTACATATACCAAAGTATACCAGAAATCTACAAATTAATAAATTTCTATTATTTTAGGTTGTATTAAAACAACTTAACTATGTCGTGATATGTGACGAAAAGCATAAGAAGAAGGAGCAATCCAAATCCTATGGCGTTTGCTGTATTTGTGATTTTTGGATTAAGTGGAGAGCCTTTAATGGTCTCGATAAGTAAAAAGAAAAGTCGTCCACCGTCTAAGGCTGGAAATGGAAGGAAGTTTATTATTGCAAGGTTCACAGATATAAGAGCAGCAAAAGAAATGAGGTACACAAAGCCAAATTCATATGCATCCCCTACTATACCCACCATACCTACTGGACCTGTAACTGAATCAAGGCTACCTTTGCCCTGTATGCCGTCCCTAACGAGTGTATAGAGCCCTACAACCGTTCCTTTAGTCACATTTATGGTGAGGCTCATTCCTTCAACAATTGCCTTTAAAACAGGCAATTTAGCTATACCTATCTGATCCATAGAAACTCCTATTGCTGGGTTACCGTTTTTAATTTCAGGGGTTAGTTTTGTATTCTCGAAAACTTTGTCTTTACCTCGTATATAGGAAATATTTATTTCATCGTTTGGATGTTTGAGTACAAAAGATTTCAAAGTGTCAGGAGTAATTTCTCTTAATTCTTCTATTTTATTTTTTGAATCTATATATGATACAGCCACTACTTTATCGCCTGTTTTTATTCCAGCTTTGAATGCGGGAGAGTCTGGTAAAACAGACACAATAACAGTATGCACGTCGCTTACATTGTAAGCTCCTATGTCACTGTTTACTGATGTTGGTAAGCCAGAAAGAAAACCAAAAGAAAATAAAAGCCATGCAAGTACAAAGTTCATAAATATCCCTGCGAAAAGAACTATGGCTTGCTGGTATTTAGGTCTATGAATAAAGCTTCTACCAGCATCAGGACCATTTATGTTTTCTTCATCAGGGTTTTCGCCAAAAATTTTGACGAAGCCACCGAGTGGTAAGAGGTTTAATGTGTATTCCGTCTCACCCCTTTTTATGCCGAATAATTTGGGTGGGAAACCAAAGCCAAATTCATCTACTCGGATACCAAATTTCTTTGCAGAGAAAAAATGTCCAAATTCATGGACTAAAACGAGTACAAGTAGGATTATTAAAAAAATTATTATATTCATAGTTGTAAGTTATCCTAATATTTCTTTTTCTTTTTTCTCAAATATAGCTTCAAGATTTGCATTCACATCATTAATGATTTTCTGTAAATCATCTTTGGCTCTAAACTTCTCATCTTCAGTCATTTCTTTTTCTTTCTCTTTGGTCTCTACATCTTTCCATAAATCTTCGCGAAGTCTTCTGACTGTTATTTTCTGTTCTTCTAATTTCTCTTTTAATACCCTCGCAAGCTTTGTCCTTGTTTCTGTGGTGAGTTGGGGGAAAATTACTCGTATACCTAAGTCGTCAGTTGCGACAGACAGGCCTATGTTAGAAGCTAGAATAGCTTTCTCTATATCTTTTACTTGATTTTTATCCCATGGAGCTATGCGTAATGTTTTAGGATCTTCTATGGAAATATTTGCAATATTTTTAATAGGAACATAAGAGCCGTATGAGGATACAGAAATGCTGTCTAAAACCATTGGTGATGCACGGCCGATGTTGAGCTCTCTGTATTCTTTGCTTAAGAACTCTTGTACTTTCTGTAATTCATTTTTAAAACTTGAAAAATTGTATTGCATGGTCTTATCATATCACATTTTAGAAATTATTAAAATTTCTCTGGTATGACTAAAGCGACGGATTCCATGAGGGTTTTTGCAGAGCTACCCGGCTCTCTTAAAAATTTTCTAACTTTAAAAATATGTGAAAAAAAGGTCACATAATTTTTATGTATATTTCTTGTTAAAACTTTTTCATGCAGAGATTGCTCTAATGCATTTAGGAATTTTAGAGATTTTGATCGAGTTGAGTCTAGTACATTTGTTTCTATGTTTTGTTCTTCAGCTTCATCTATTTTTGATGTAAGCTCTTTTATGAAATCCAATCTTAATTTAATTGGCATTTTTATAAATTTCTCTGCGTCTTTAATTTTACTTTCAGTTAAATCTTGCTTGGTCGATATAAGGTAAAATCTAGATACTAGAGTTTGAATCAAAGTGTGTGTGTCTGGGGTAATAACAAAGAAATGAGTATTAGCTATAGGCTCCTCAAATATTTTTAATAAGCTATTTTGAGCATCAAGTAAAAAATTATTTGCGGAAATTACAAATATTTTTTTGTCGGTAGAAAAGCCTCTATTTACCACATATGATTTTAAGTTCCGAGCATCTTCAATTTTAAAAGAATCAAGCTGTATGTTTGTAAAGTCAGCATTATTAGATATTTGTATCCCTAATTTATTTATAAATTCTAAAAGAATAGGCAATACTTCCTCACTGTCCCCTTCTATCAGATACGCATGATGTAAATTATCTTTATGTATGTTTTTAAACATAATTACTTTTTACTCAAAACTGTTTTTTTGTATACATCCAAGTGTTCGAGTGCGATACCCGTACCTTTAGCAACACAAAAAAGTGCGTCTTCTGCGAGAGTAGCCTTAACTCCTGTTTTTAAATATACGAGATCGGTAAGTCCACGTAGTTGTGATGATCCACCGGTCATGATAATACCATGGTCTATGATGTCTGATGCGAGCTCCGGTGGAGTTTCTTGCAAGACATCTTTAATAGCTTTGATTATTTGTTTTAATTCGCCATCTATAGCACGTACTATTTCATTTGTACTTACTTGGGCAGATCGTGGCAAACCTTGTATATAGTCGCGTCCTTTTATTGTGACACGGAGCTCTTCTTCCATGAGCACAGCTCCACCTATTTTTATTTTTATCTCTTCAGCTGTTCGGTCTCCAATAGCTAAGTTGAAAGTTTTTTTAATATAATCTGCAATAGCTTGATCTATTTTATTTCCTGCGCATTTAACAGAAGTTGAAGCTACGATTCCACCTAGAGATATCACTGCCACATCAGTCGTCCCGCCTCCTATATCTACAACCATACTACCGATTGATTCGTATATAGGGATGCCTGCGCCTATGGCAGCCAATATGGGCTCCTTCACGACGTAAGCATTTTTTGCTCCTGCACGTATAGCTGCTTCCACTACTGCCCGTCTTTCTGTGGAGGTTACACCTGCCGGGACTGATACCATTACATCAGGTTTAAAGAAATAAAAGCGTCCCATCGCTTTAGTTATAAAATACTTAAGCATAGCTTCTGTCACTCTATAATCAGCGATAACTCCATCTTTCATAGGGCAATATGTAATAATTGATTCGGGTGTTTTACCTATCATATCTTTTGCTCCAAAACCAATAGCAAGGATCTTATTATCTTGTTCAGAAACAGCTACAACTGAAGGCTCATTTAAAACAACCCCTTTTCCAGGCACAAAAACCAGCGTATTTGCCGTTCCTAAGTCTATGCCTAGTTTTCTTGAAAAAATACTCATCCGAGAAATAATAGCACACATATGCTAGAATTAAAATATGAAAATTGTGAGCGTAATCCCTATGAAAAAAGGGATTATAACGAATGAATTAGACTACTTTACTACTAAAAATGTACTTGAAGGAGACATTGTTTCAGTAACACTTCGCAACAAAGAAGTCCTCGGACTCGTTTTGTCTGTCGAAAATGTTTTTACTACAAAATTAAATATTAAAGACATGGACTTCAATTTAAAGAAAATTATTGAAGTAAAAAAAGATTCTATTTTTAGAAAAGAATACATTGATTCCATACTACTCACTGCTAAATATTTTGCAGGAAGTAAGAGCAACGCTTTTGTTTCTCTTATACCTTCTTCTTTGCGTGAAGATTACGATCACATCTCCGAGCTTACTTGGAGCTCTGAAGCTCAGACTGTCAGCCTAGATCCAAATTTAGTAAACATAAGACCTGAGAAATTATTATTGCAAGAGCCTATCCTAGATCGTATTTCCATATACAAAACTCTTATACGAGAAAATTTTGCACTTAAGAAATCTGTTTTTATAGTATTACCCACAGAAATGGATATTAAAGTTTTTGAGGAATATTTATCTAAAGGTATACAAGAATTTACATTTAGCTTATATGGGAGATTAAGTAATAAGAAAATTATCGAAAAATTTGAAAAAATAGTTTCTACACCACACCCAGTACTCATCATAGCTACTCCCCCTTTCCTTTCTATTTCAAGATTAGATTTAGGCGTAATCATACTAGAACATGAGAGTTCTAGTAGTTACAGAATGATATCAAAACCGCATTTTGATTTACGTATTTTTGTAGAACTTTTTGCTTCAAAAATAAATGCTAAGTTTATATTAGGTGACACTATGCTTTCTTTTGAAACCATTGCTCGACAAGAGATAGATTTCCTCACACCAATGCACCCTCTATCTTTCCGAACTAATTTTACTGGGAAAATACAGGTAGAGAATCCAAATAAAAAAAAGGAGACTCCTACAAATGCAGAGTTAGCTACAAAACATTCTTTCGAGATTCTCTCTAGCCAAAGCATCTTGGATATACAGGACACGCTTGCAAAGAAAAAAAATGTCTTTATATTTTCACTTAGGAAAGGACTGGCTACTCAGACACTGTGTAGAGATTGTGGTGAAATTGTAAGTTGTGAAAAGTGCTCCTCGCCTCTGGTTTTATATGATTTAGAATCAAATTCTAAAGAAAATTCAAGGTCTTTTATTTGCAATAAATGTGGAGAGGAAAAAAATACAGAAATAAAATGTACAAACTGTGATAGCTGGAATTTAATACCTTTAGGCGTAGGTACAGACACCGTCTATGCATACATAAGCAAACTTTTTCCAAAAATAAAAATATTAAAATTAGACAAAGATTCAGCTAAAAGTAAAAAAGATGTAGAGAAAATTTTAAAAGAATTTGATGATAATCCTGGATCCATATTAATTGGAAGCCAGATGGTACTACTGTACTTAGAGAATAGGGTTTCCTTGTCCATAATCGCATCATTCGATAGTTTTTGGAGTATTCCAAACTTTAGAATGAGTGAAAAGATTATTCAACTCGTCACCTCAATTATGGAGAAAACTGAGGATAAATTTATAATAAATACTAAAAATGAGAGTGACTCTACTGTACAAGCAATAGTAAATGGTAATTTATTATCTTTAGTACGAGATGAATTAGAAGACAGAAAAAAGCTCTCATATCCCCCATTTAAACGTTTTATTAAAATAAGATTCCTGGGAAGTCCAGAAGAAACTTTTAAAACAAAAGAACACATGCTTGAGCTTTTCAAAAACTATAAACCTTTAATTTTTGACGGTTTTGTATCACAAGTGAAAAATAAACATGTTACAAATATTCTACTTAAAATTGAAAGAAAAGAGTGGTCTTTACCTGAATTATCTATTGGTTCTAGTATTGATGAGCTTATACTTGAAAAACTGTCATCTCTACCTCCTAATTTTGAAATTTTTGTGGACCCAGAAGACTTATTGTAAATAATAATGTCTATTCTGGAGCTAATTCCTCCCTTTTCTTTAGGAATTTTTTCATTTGATTATCCATTTGTATTGTCCTAGTAGTTCCATAAATAAGTGTCAGAAGTCCAAATATTACAAGCATTACTCCTGTATATCGGAGAACTAGAAAATTTTCAGATAATGTAAATAAAGTTACTCCGACTACTATTATAGTCAAGCCCGTACGCACGTATGAGAGAAAAGTAGATTCATTTGTTAAAATAGTTCGCTCAATAGCCAAGTAATCCCGTAAGATGAGCTGATTTACAAAAAAATTTTCATATACTTCTCTATCTATGTATTCCTTTCTTTTAGAAAGGCTCTTGTAAAAAAATATATTCATTTATCTAGTATACTTAAAAATTTTATCGGTGCAACTAAAACAGTAAATTCTCCTTTTTGTTTAATTGGATTTTCTGTTAAATAATTTAAAAGTTCTTTAGCTGTACCTGTTTTAAATTCTTCATATATCTTAGTTATTTCACGAGCAATACATACTTTTTTATTAGGGCAAAATTTATCTAAAGATTCTAGTGTTTTTAAAATTCTGTGTGGGGATTCATAAAATGCCACAGTTCTCTTTGATTCATTTATTTCTTTAAATAAAGTTTCTCTCCCTTTTTTGTGCGGGAGAAATCCTAGAAAAGTAAACTCATGAGTAGGTAGTCCCGAAGCAGACAAGGCAGCTATGAGAGCCGTGGCACCTGGTATCGGTACGACTTGCACTTCATCACTATTAAATTTTTCTTTAATGAGAGATACGAGCATAGCACCTGGATCAGAGATGCCTGGTGTACCAGCATCAGACACTAAAGCTAAATCTTTCCCTTCCTGTATGAGTTCGAAAATTTTATTTGTCTTTGAGAGTTTACTTTGTGCATGATAGCTTAGTGTGGATGTATTGATATTATATTTCTGTAGAACTTTTTTTGTTTCTCTGGTATCTTCACACAGAATCAAATCCACGTTTTTGAGCGTATCAACAGCACGATAGGTTATATCTGCCATATTCCCTATCGGTGTTGCAACAATATAAAATTTAGACATAAAATAATTTATTTCCTATACTTTCGAGTACGCCATTTGTCTCCTATCTTCACGCGAGTAAGTGAGCGCTCAAGTTCAGCTTCAAAATGCTCGAAGTCAACCGTATCTTTATTTTCGAGCTTCTTTTTCAATTCTTCAGCTCGTGTTTTTGCTTCTAGTATTTTCTCATCAGTAAGCTCTGATACATGCTCAGCAAAGTCGGCAAGTATGGCAACTTCTGTAATATTGTTTTCGCCTTGTTTTATTTCTATAAATCCACCAGCAACTGCCATAGGTGCGTACTCACCCTTTGTGAGTGCTGCCACATCTCCAGCAGTAAGTCCTGTAATAAGAGGTATATGATTAGGAAGAACAGTAATCTCACCTAATGTAGTAGGTATACTAACTTGATCTACAAGCTCTTCTAATACAAGTCTTTCAGGTGTTACTATTTTTAATTTTAATTGTTTTATTGACATGTTTTTTATTAAAAACTGAATATCTTCTTTTAAAATGCAATCTATCTGGCAAAGCTTTGCCAGCGAACTGCTCGTCGATCAAGAAAATAATATAAAGAGTACTTTATTTATTTTCTAATCTCCTGCGCAAGGCATTTGAAAAGAAATATTCATTTTTTAAAGAGCTCCCTTCATATAAAAATCATTCTCTGCTTTGCCATCATGCTTGCCTTCCAGAATTTCTTTGAATGAACGAATAGTTTCTGACAATGGTACATACTCTCCTTTTGTTCCTGTAAATTGTTCTGCAACGAAAAATGGTTGAGACAAAAACTTTTGAACTTTTCTCGCTCTTTGTACAAGTTCTTTATCTGCTTCAGATAATTCTTCCATACCTAAGATTGCAATTATGTCCTGAAGATCTTTGTAACGCTGCAAGACACGCTGCACTTCACGAGCTACGTTGTAGTGCTCAAGTCCTACAATGTTTGGATCTAGAATTGTAGAAGAAGAATCAAGTGGATCAACAGCTGGGTAAATACCTATTTCTGAGAGTGAGCGGTTAAGAGCTACGGTAGAATCTAAGTGAGAAAATGTAGTTGCTGGAGCTGGGTCTGTAAAGTCGTCTGCTGGCACATACACAGCCTGCACAGATGTCACAGAGCCTTTATTTGTAGAAGTTATACGTTCTTGCATGATTCCCATCTCTGATGCGAGTGTAGGCTGATATCCCACAGCAGAAGGAATACGTCCAAGAAGCGCAGACACCTCCGATCCTGCTTGAGTAAATCTAAAGATGTTGTCTATGAAAAGAAGCACGTCCTTACCTTCAGCATCACGGAAATGTTCTGCCATAGTGAGTCCTGAAAGTGCGACACGAAGACGAGCACCTGGTGGTTCATTCATTTGACCGAAAACCATGGCAACTTTTGGAAGCACTCCAGACTCTTTCATTTCATGGTATAGATCATTACCTTCACGTGTACGCTCACCTACACCAGCAAATACAGAATATCCTCCGTGATTAGATGCAATGTTATGTATCAACTCTTGGATCACAACTGTCTTACCTACTCCAGCTCCACCGAAAAGTCCCACCTTTCCTCCTTTAAGTACAGGACAGATAAGGTCGATAACTTTAATACCTGTTTCTAAAATTTCAACTTTTGTTGCTTGCTCTACGTATTCTGGTGCTTGTCTGTGGATTGGTAATTTTTTATCTACTACCATAGGTTTACCATCATCTATAACTTCACCTAAAACATTGAACACTCTGCCTAGGGTCGCACTACCAACAGGTACAGAAATAGGACTTCCAGTATTCACAACGGGCATTCCTCTTGAAAGTCCGTCAGTTGTGTCCATGGCAATAGCGCGAACTACGCCTCCTCCTAAGTGCTGTTCTACTTCAAGAATTATTTTCTTTGATTTTCCGGATCCATCATCTCGTGTTACTTCGAGAGCAGTATATATATCTGGCAAATTTCCTTCACTTTCACTACCGAAATCTACGTCTATAACTGGGCCGATGATTGTCTTGATTGTACCTGTTGTTTTCATATAATTATTTTTAATATTTATTTATAATTTGTTTCAATGTTTTTAATAAATCTTTACTAACTTACACTTGCCATACCTACACTTATTTCTGATATCTCTCTGGTAATGTTTGCTTGTCTTGCTTTGTTAAAGATAAGTGTTAAGTCGTCTATCATCTCACCTCCTGCATCACTTGCGTTTTTCATGGCTATCATTCTCGAAGATTGCTCTGACGCATTTGATTCGAGAAGCATCTGATATATTTGCATCCGAGTTAATTTTTCAGCGAGCGTGGTCATCAATTCATCTCTGTCTCCTTCAAATAAATAATCGATACCTTGATCTCCAGAATTTTCTTTTGAATTTTCTTTTGAATTTTCTGAAATATTATTTTTCCCTAAAGAATTAATTACTTCTTCTAAGTCTTTTTTATTTATAGGTAATATTTGTTTTATGTTTGGCTTTTGACTTAATACTGAAACAAAGTCTGTGTACGCAACCATAACCTTGTCATAATTTCCTTTAGAGTATTCCTCTGTAACAAATTTTGAAATAGGTATAACTTCAGATAAAGATATGTTTGTATTCGATTCTAAGAATGACGCTACTATATTTATATCTAGTCTCTGCATCATTGTTTCGCCTTTTTTACCGATGGATACAATGTCTACATTTATGTTTTCATCTTTGTTTTTCAAAAGAGATACAACTTTTTTAATGATTTGTGAATTATATGCACCACAAAGTCCACGATTAGAAGTTATTAGTATGAGTAGAATGTTCTTTACTTCTCTCTCCAGAAAAAGAGGGTGTTTTATTTCTTTCGTGTTTTTAGCTATTGAAGTTAAAATATCCCAAGAATAATTTGCATACAGACGTGACGCCATAGTAGAAGCTACTGCGCGCTTCATCTTCGAAGCAGCCACGAGCTCCATAGCTTTAGTGATCTTCTTTGTGCTCTTCACACTTTTTATTCTTCTTTTAATTTCTTTTATACCTGCCATTTTTTTTATTTAATAAAAGATTTTTTGAACTCTTCTATTGCATGTTTTAACTGTTCTTCTCCTTTATCAGTCCACATTTTACTTTCCATGACTTCTTTATAAAAAGCCTTTGCATTGTTTTCTGTGTATTCTATAAGTCCACTTTCGAATTCTTTAATTTTAGAAATATCTATGTCGTCCATGTATCCTTTTGTAAGTGCATAGAAAACCACAACTTGATGCTCTGTCTTCACTGGTGCATACTGAAGCTGTTTTAAAATTTCCACTGATCGCTTTCCGCGTTCAAGCTGTCTTTTTGTGGATTCATCGAGATCTGATCCGAATTGAGAAAATGCTTCTAGCTCACGAAACTGTGCAAGATCAAGCTTTAATGTTCCTGCCACTTTTTTCATAGCTTTGATTTGCGCCGCAGAACCCACACGAGACACAGACGATCCGACATTTACAGCTGGGCGTATACCTTTATAAAATAAATCAGTTTCAAGGAAAATTTGTCCGTCAGTAATAGAAATAACATTTGTTGGAATGTAAGCTGATATATCTCCTGCTTGAGTTTCGATTATTGGAAATGCTGTTATAGATCCCCCACCATATTTTTCATTTCTTCTACAAGCACGCTCTAAAAGACGTGAGTGCAAGTAAAACACATCTCCAGGGTACGCTTCACGGCCTGGCGGGCGACGAAGGAGAAGAGAAATCTCACGATAAGCCACAGCATGCTTAGAAAGATCGTCATAAATCACAAGTACATCTTTCCCTTGATCCATAAAATATTCTGCAATAGATACTCCTGTATATGGAGCTATGTATGAGAGTGCTGCTGCTTCTGATGCTCCTGCAGACACTATGACTGTGTATTTCATAGCGCCACCTTCTTCGAGTCGGGCTTCAATTTTTCTAAGTTTAGAATCTTTTTGACCAATAGAAACGTACACACAAATCATATTTTGACCTTTTTGATTTAAAATAGTATCTATAGCGAGTGCAGTCTTACCTGTCTGTCTATCACCAATTATAAGCTCACGTTGACCACGTCCGACTGGGATTATGGCATCTATAACTTTAATACCAGTAGATACAGGATCAGAAACACTCTGTCTTGTTACCACCCCTGGAGCCACTTTTTCTATCGGATACGTCTTACTATTTTTAAGTAGGCCCTTACCATCTATAGGTACACCAATAGCATTTACAACTCGTCCTAAAATATCATCACCAACTGAGATTTCTAATATTTTTCCAGTTGCTTTCACCTCATCTCCTTCTTTAATTTTTGAAAAGTCTCCAAGAATAATAACACCAATAGTGTCCTCTTCTAAATTAAGAGCAACCCCTGTTTCACCTTGTGCAAAGGTTACCATTTCTGAAGATTTTATATCTGACAAACCAGAAACTTTGGCAATACCATCGAAAACTTCGATAACCTTACCCACCTTCTCAACCTTTGTCTGTAGTGAAAAGTTTTCTATTTCTTTTCTTAAATTTTCTACTATAGTGTTACTATTCATTATTTTCTTATTAGATATTCTTGTAATTTATCGATTCTATTTTTCACTGAAAGATCTATAACTTCATTTTCTATTTCTAATCTAATTCCTCCCAGTACCTCTTTGTTAATGACTTCTTGGAAAATAATTTCTCTTGCTTTGTAACGTTTCTTTAAGAAATCATCAAGCTCTTTTTTTGTGTTTGGAGAGATCTTCTCCACGCTCGATACTTTAACTAAAATTCTTCCTTCTTCTTTATTTATAATCTTTTTTAAGCTTGCAAGTATTTTTTCACTTTTGTTCAATAACCTTTTTTTAGACAAAAAAGTAGCTATGTTTCTCATGACACCCACCTGCCCACTGTCTTCTTTGTTTTTTAGACTAAGATAGATCGCATAAGCTATATCGTTGTTTGATGCATTTGTCATGTTATAAACTATTTATATCTTGCTTACTACTAATCAACTTTCGAGTAGCATCCATTGCGAGAGCTACTATTTCTTTCTTTGCTTCTTCTACCATTTTTGTCTTTTCACTTTCTAAGTTTTTCTTCCCGTTTTCTACAATCATAGTGACTTCATTCTTTGCATCTTCAATCATAGAAGTCTTCTTTGCTTCTGCTTCTTTTTTAATCTGCTGAAAAACATCGTTTGCTTCAATACGAGCCTTAGAAAGTATCGCATCATACTCTACCTGTGTTTTCTCCAAGATATCTTTGTTTATTTTTGCATCTTCTATGCCTTTATTTATTTTAAGAGAACGCTCTTCCATTAATTTATTTAGAGGTTTTAAAGCGAAAATATATAATACAACAAAAACAACCCCGAAATTTATCATTTGGGCTATGATGATTTTCCAATCTATGTGAAATGTTGAAATAAGTGCATCCATTTTCTTTTAAACTTTTATTGATAAATATAACTCCTCACAAATAGCAACTAGTAAAGAACTAATTGCCAGATGTGAGTAGTCACAAAAAACTACTAGAGAGCAAATGCAATAACGAGACAATAAATAGCTATAGCCTCAGCGAATGCACATGAGAGAAGCATTGGTACTAGAATCTTACTTGCTGATTCTGGGTTGCGTCCAATTGATTCCATAGCTTTAGAACCAATCCAACCAATACTGAAAGCAGGTAACATAGTAGCTGCCATAACCAACGCTTTTGCAAAAGGTATTCCTTCTTCCATTTTTTTAAAATATTATCCACGTCCGAGCGTGGCACATTAATAATAATTATCTTCTCTCCCTCGATTAAGAGAGCAGATATGTTTTAGATACAACAGATAAATTTTGTTATATCCAAAATATACGTGCCCACTAACTAGCCACCATTTGTATCTTCTGATACTTCCCTTTCTCTTCATGACCATGAGAATCTTCCTCATGGGATTCATCGTGATCGTGGTCAAGTGATGACACGGTAAAGTATACGACAAGAAGCATAGAGAATATCAATGCTTGAATAACTCCCACTAATATTTCTAAGAATAGAAATGGAAGAGGTGCAGCATATGCAAGGAGAGCAGATATCGAAGCCAAAAGCACCTCACCTGCTAATATGTTGCCGAAAAGACGAAAAGAAAGTGATGCAATTTTTGCAAACTCCCCTGCTACCTCTATTAAACCTACAAAGAACGTAATTGGAGATACTATTATCAATGTAGGATCTTTACGAACCTTAGTAAACATCTCTCCAAGCACTTTGATATTAACATATTTATTAAAGGTTTTCCAGAGTCCTATAGAAACAACTCCAAAGAGATTGGCCCCTATTACTGTTATTACAGAAAGAGCTAAAGTTGTATTGATATCAGCTGTACCACCTCTTAAAAATGGTATGAATGCAAGCCCATGGTCAGTACTATGTATTTGACCAAAACCACCGAAAGGCATGATACCGAGCCAGTTATTTAATAGTATGAAAAAGAATGCAGATATAGCTATAGGAAAAATCTTCGTAGACAATAGTCGGGAATTTGTAACTTGATCAAAGAGAGAAAGAGCTGCTTCTGTTATCATTTCAAAAATATTCTGAATTTTACCTGGAACTTCCTTCATCTTTGAACGCAAAACTAAAGACATGATGATGATGATGAAAACCACAACCCAAGAAGTCGCAAGTGCGTTAGTAATAGTAAAATTACCGACATGTGCTATGGGTTCAGCATAAAGAGTAACCTCATGTACTAAATGCTCTTCTTCAGTATGGACCTCTTCTACCGCATGCCCTGTTTCAAGTAGAGCTGTGTTAGTATCTTCTATTTCTGTTGTTTTTTCTTTCTGTGTCGCCATAAATTTTATTTTTCTAATTCGGAATTTTTATCTAGCATCTTAGCTGCATATTTTTTAGTAGTACGGACAATACCAAAAGATGATATTAAAAATGCAAGTAGAGCTGAAACTAAAAGCATGACTGGCTTAGTACCAAAATGCTTGTCGAGCGCCTTGCCTGCAATAAGGGCTAATATTATAGGAAATGCAATCCATGTAGAAATTTCACTAAATACTTGAACTGCTGGCTTCCACCAAACACCCTTATTCATATTTTGCATTTTTTCATTCACAAATAAAGCTTAAAATAAGCTTTATTTGAGTATAAATGAAAAATTAAGGAGATGCAAACTCTAACAAAGACTACCTCATATTTTGGTGAGCATGGATGGAATCGGACCATCGACCTCTGTCTTATCAGGACAGCGTTCTACCACTGAACTACATGCTCATAACTATCTACACTATTCATAATTTAAAGGACTCTGGTGCTTACCAACAACTACATGCTCATAACTATCTACACTATTCATAATTTAAAGGACTCTGGTGCTTACCAACAACTACATGCTCATAACTATTAATCTAATAATCTAAATTATTTAAATTCCTAAAATATAAACTTTTTTCGGTACAGATTTTTTAAGCTTAAAAAATCCTGAAACTCTCACGCCGACGCGCTCGAGACCCCTACAAAAAGTTATATTTTATGAATTTACAAAACTATAACAAAATATACAGTTTTGAGCAAACAAAAACCCCCATACGGGGGCATTGTTGTTTAGGTTGAATGAATTAGTACTCTCGGCGTCCGCCTCCATTACCGTATCCACCATTACCTCCAGTTCTTGGTGGTCTTGCTTCCATTGGACGAGCTTCATTAACTGTAAGCTTACGTCCTTCAAATTCCTGGTCATTAAACATAGAAACAGCCTTTGTAGCTTCTTCTTGTGTTGACATTTCCACGAATCCAAAACCTTTTGAACGACCGGACATTTTGTCCATGATAATCACAGCTGATACAACGTTACCAGCTTGTGCGAAGAGCTCTTTTAAAGCACCTTCTTGTGTACTGTAAGGGAGTCCCCCTACATATAGCTTTGTAGCCATACTATTATTTCTCCGGTTTTTTAAAAAACCCGGCAAAAACTATTTATAAACCTTAATAAAATAAATTCTACTAAGGCGTAGAAACTCTTTTCGCTAAGTGAGATTCTACAATATCATCATACCATACATATAATCTATTGCAATAAATCTATGAACATAGATTTATTGTGGCTTGTGTTTTTACTCATCATCTTCACCCACGACACCAGAATCTATAGAATCTATGACGTCTCCTATTTCCCCTTCCATAATTTTAGGTAAATTGTGCCATGATTTCTTTATGCGATGATCAGTCATTCGGTCTTGAGGGAAATTATAAGTGCGTATTTTCTCTGATCTGTCCCCTGTTCCTATCTGACTCTTTCTTTCTCCTGCATATTTCTTTGCTTCTTTTTCTTCTTCAAGTTGCTCTAACTTGGCAGTCAAAATCATCATGGCTTTCTCTCTGTTCGCAAGCTGGCTACGCTCATTTGTAGAACGCACATCGAGTCCTGTCGGCTTGTGTATTATACGTACGGCTGTCTCAACTTTGTTTACGTTCTGCCCTCCCTTTCCACCAGAACGAGAATATTCAAGCTCAAATTCAGCAGGATTAATGATAAAATTTATTTTCTTTTTTATTGGTAGTACGGCTACTGATGCTGTAGAGGTATGTACTCTACCGTTTTTCTCTGTTGCAGGAATTCTCTGTACTCTATGAACACCTGTCTCATAACGCATTTTTTTGTATACATCCTTACCTTTTATTTCAAAACTCGCTTCTTTGTATCCATTAAGATCACTTTTTGATTCGTAATTTACCTTCCAATTAAATCCTTGTGACTCTGCAAACCTTTCATACATATGAGCAAGTTCCCATGCAAAAAGAGAAGCTTCGTCTCCGCCAGCTCCAGCACGCACTTCTAGGACTATCTCATTGGGGAACTCTTCTTTATCTTTTTCTTTAGCTAGGATTTCTTCTATTTGTTTTTCCAATCTTTCTTTCTCTTCATGTATAACCCCTAGCTCCTTTGCAGCTAATTCATGAAGACTTTCATCCCCCGCAAGCATCTCACGCACCTCGGCCTCCTCGCGTAGAACTTTCTCTAGACTTGTCGCTAGATAGTTTGTATTGTGATCTTTTTTCAGTTCTTCTAGGTCTAAATTCATATATATATAAAGTAACATAAATTCGTTACAGGTGCACTTTTTAGAAAAAAATTACTGTAAACAAATTTTTAAGGGGTCTCTAGCGCGACGGCGCTAGAGTTTCAGGATTTTTTAAGCTTCAAAAAATCTGTACCGGCAAAAATTTCGGTTTATAGGAATTTATTTGTAAAAAGTCGTGTAGAGAAATTATTTCTTTACTTTAAGAGATGCAGCTCTACGCTTGTTGAATCTGTCCACTCGTCCAGCGGTGTCCATGATCTTTTCATTACCAGTATAGAATGGATGGCAGGCACTACATATTTCAACGTTTATCTCTTCCATAGTAGAAATGACCTCAAAAGTAGCTCCACATGCACATGTAGCCTTTGTTTTTAAATTATATTTAGGATGTATATCTTTTTTCATAACTTTAATACAATAGCATGATTTTACTGGAAAAGCAACTTTGTTTTAAAGAGAACATGCTACTTAAAATTAGTAAAAGAAAATTGTTAACTATTAAAGTAAGTCTATATTAGCTTGTATTTTTGCCTTTAAATTTAGAACACTTGTGCTGTATCCACAAGTAGCCCCTCCTGATCCATAGTATTTACATGCTGCTTTACTTTGAGCTGCTGCACTCTCACCTACACCTCCGAGGTCTGTGAGGTACATAGAAGAAGCCATAAATGCATCTTCAGGCTCCCAAGGATTTGGATAGTGTCCTAAAGCTACCTGTAATCTTCCGATAAATATTTGCCAAGTAGAAGGTATAAACTGTGCAGGACCCATGGCACCTCCGTAGCCCACAACACCAGCAATAGGACAAGATACTGGGGTCTTAAATGGATCTAAACCTAAGGCTTTAGTTATCATGAGGAATGGCTGTACGTCTCGTGTTGGCTTCATGGTATTTATAAATGGAGTACCTGTATTTTTACCTGCACCTGCACCTGTCTCAACGTTTGTTAAATAACACTGACCTACGTTTGCACCTAAATTACTCTCTTGAGTTAGTATTGCGAGCAAAAATGCAGGATCTATGCCTGTTTTACTTTGTGCTTCTTTTGCATAAACAAGAGCTGTACCGAAAGGAATACCTTTAGATACTCCAGCTAGAGGAAATAGTGCGGCACGTATTTTGTCTGCTTTTGCCTTTTTGTCTGCTGCTAATTTCTGATATGCAGCCTCGGTGTCTTTACTAATAGAAAGCAGTTTTTGTTTTTCAACTTCAGACTGGGAAACTTTCTTTTGTGCATTTTCAAGCTCTGATTTTGCATCTGTTTCTGCATCTTGTTTCTTTTCTAAGTCTTGTTTTACAGCTTCTGTCTCTGTTTTTATACCCCGTATTGAATCCGCTGAAGCTTTGATGGCTTGTTTTATAGATGCGTATGACTCCACGTCACTGTAGAAGTTGGAAACACTTTCGTCAGACAATACTAAATGCACAAAATTTTCATTATCAAATTCATTTGTATTACGAAGCAATTTAGCTAGAGAATGATATTCACGTTCTATCTTGCTAGATAGGGATTGAATTTTAGTTTCTTTTTCTTTAATAGATACTTTTAATTGAGCTATGACGAGTGCGCGAGATTTTACTTTTGTTTTTAGAGCATTGATCTGACTAGCTAGATATGTGATGTCACCTTTTAAGGTTCCAGTGTGTTTTTGTTGCTCTTTTTGCAAGTTTAAGAGCTTTGCAAGCTCTGCTTCTATCTTAGCTAGCTCATTTTTACAGTAGTCCTTGTCTACTTGATTTGAAGAAGATGTTAATTTTAAACAATCAAAATTAGCATTCGTTTGATGTGCGAAGAAAAAAGTAGATATTAAGAAAAGTACAGTAATAAAAAAAAGTATGAATTTCTGTTTCACACCTTTATTATACCAAAAAATTAAATATTTAGGAAGCGGCTGGAGTCTCAGGTTCTTCTTCTTTCTTACCCTTCTTTTCTACTTCGATAGCAGAGAGGTCTACAGGTGCTGCAACCTCTTCTTTCTCTTCTACTTGAAGAACTATAGAAGCCACTATCTCGGATCCACCTGTAATAGTAATAACACCAGAAGGAAGAATTATATCACTTACGTGTACGACATCTTCTGGAGTATTTAATTTAGAAATATCAACTTCGAGCGTTTGTGGCAGGCTGGCTGGTAGAGCTTCAACTTCTATTTCATGCATAACCTTTACGAGGTTTCCGATTCCACCCTTAACAGCAAGAGATACACCAGTAAATTCAAGAGGGACTTTCACTCGTATTTGCTTCTTCATATCAATAACAAGAAAATCAGCATGTATGGGTTCGCTCGTAATAGGATCAACTTGAACTTCATGTATAAGTACGTCTATGTCACCTGTGGGTAAGGATAATTTTACAGCAGAAGACTCTCCTGCATCACGCCAAACTTTCTTAAAGTCAACTACGCCTGTGGCTATAGATGTGGTCTCTTTATTAAGTCCATAGAAAACAGCTGGCATTTCCCCTGCCTTTCTTAATACGTCCAACTTATCTCCTATTTGTCTAGTTTTAGCTTTAATTGAAAACATGAGTATAAGTATATATAAAATTTACAAAAAAGCAAATATGTTTATTTAAGAGAAGCCTTTAATAACAGATACCTATACTCTGTGACTAGTGTTATGTTCTTTTATTATGTGTGTTGCTATGTACTCTTTTGTTCCGCCCATGTATGCTGTGGGGACCTTTTTGCCTACATTAAAAATGTTTTTAGAATCAAATATTTGCTTGATTTCTTTAAAAATTGATACGAT
Source organism: Patescibacteria group bacterium (assembly GCA_038063515.1). Classification (GTDB taxonomy): domain Bacteria; phylum Patescibacteriota; class Minisyncoccia; order Phycocordibacterales; family UBA9973; genus UBA9973. The sequence goes on from JBBTUY010000001.1 coordinate 143,385, forward strand.
GTGCTCTCCATACATCTTGTGTAGATAAGGGGTACGGATAATTCCATCATTGTGTTCTGCTGTGATGGATCCATGATATTGGAGCACCAAATCATACACTTGCTCACTTAAGTTTATTATTATTTGAGCTGTATCAGCACGCTTAAAATCCATAAGAGGAATTATGTGAAAATTCCCATCTCCAGCGTGGCCTGCTATTGTGTATGTTAGCTTATATTTACTTAGTATTTTATTAAGCTCTGGTATAAATTTAGGTAAAAATTCCGGACGAACTATGATGTCATCTATAAACGGTGCAGTATGCATACCTCGTACATGCTTTCTAAGTAATGCAAAGCTGTCGCGTCTAATATCCCAATATTTATTTGCTTCATTTTGATCTTTAGTAATATTTGTTTTTAAATTGAAATTTTTAATTCTATCTACTAAATTTAGACACTGAGCGTGCACCTCTTTTTCATCTTCACCTGAGAATTCTGCAAGTAATATCATTTTAGGGAAACCATTTGTAAGGAGCATAAAAAATTCAGGTATAAAACTAAATATGAGCTTTATCATTCTTCGTAAACCTTTATTTTTTAGAAAACCAAAAAAGAACTTAGCTGCGAGGGTCATCGTCTTGTCATCGTATGCTTCGATAGTTTGTGGATCTAGTTGTAATATTTCATCTATAAGTCGCCCGAGAGGATTTAAATCATTTATAAAAATAACTACAAGCTTAGAGTATTTTGGATTTGGAATAACTTTAAATGTTATTTCTGTAACAATACCAAGGGTACCCTGTGAGCCGACTAAAAGTTTATTCAAATCAAACACAGGCGAACCCCTTTCATCTTCTTTCAAAACATTCCATATATAGTACCCCGCAGAATTTTTGTGCACTTTGGGTTTTGCTTCACGTATTTCTTTATCATTTTCAAGTATGAGCTTATGTATCCGTCTATAAATTTCTCCTTCAGAATCTTCTTGTTTTATTTTATTAATGAAAGATTTCTGATCTAGTGATTCAATGAGATACTCATTTCCGTCAGAAAATACAACCTTGGCAGACAAGACATAGTCTTCTGTCTTACCATATTTAAGTGTCCTCTCTCCTGCTGAGTTGTTACCATACATTCCTCCCATTGCATTTATACTCCTCGACGCTGTATAGCAAGGCAACAATAATCCTTTAGCTAGTGTAATCTTCTCAAAATCACGATAAAACATTCCGGGCTGCACTGTGATATAAGAAGGAAGAAGTGGATAGCCTGCAACTTTTTTAATAGTTTTTACTTTTTTACTTTTTTTAACTTCATCTAGTGGCAAAGGCCCCCCGACAAGCTTGTTCATATAACGAGTAAAGTCCATAATTATCGACTCTCCTATTGCACCACCAGACATATCAGTACCAGCACATCTGCAAGTAATAGAAAGTTCGCCGTATTTCTCTGTGTTATGTTTATTAACACTTACCCATTTCACAAGACTTTTTACATCTTCAGAATCTTTTGGGAACACCACAATTTTAGGTTTCACTTCTAAAAGACTCGCATCATGTGAGTATTCTGCAAGGGTATTTTCATTATTTTCTACATCACCCTTGAAAAATTTTTCTATTTCTTCTTTCAAATTATTTAATATTATTGAAAAGTTTTAATCTCTCAGTTACCACTTTTTCTATAGCATCTACTGCGGGTTGTAATATTTTTGCAGGTACGACTTCGTTTGGATTTTCTTCTAAGAATTTCTTAAGTGCTTCTTCAAATGCAACACGTATCTCGGTATTTATGTGCACCACTGCTACCCCTGCAGCGATAGCATTTGTAAAATCTACATCTCGAAGTCCTGAGCCTCCATGGAGTACTAATGGCAAGCCTGTAATATTTTTTATTTCACTTACTCTTTCTTCATTTATATGTGGCTTACCAGTTTTTATAAGTCCATGAATACTTCCTATAGATGGAGCAAAGAGGTCTATGCCAGTCATGTCTACAAATCTCTTTGCGTCTTCTGGGGTGGTTAAAATACCAGCTCCTTCTGGAATACTTTCTTTGATATTAGACCCTGAACCAATAAATCCAAGCTCTGCTTCGACTAATATATCTCTACCTGTTTCTGCTGTCACTTTTCTCGCATAATCCACACATTCTTTTGTAAGTTTTGCATTTTCTTCAAGAGATAATTCTGTTCCATCAAATATCACAGCATCAAAGCCGGCATCAATGCATTTCTTAACTGATTCAAAGCTCTTGTGATGATCTGCATTGAGGAAAATAGGATATTCATCACGAGTACGCATAGCATCTACGAGAGCAAATGCCTCTTCTCTACCTACAAATGCTTCTTCGCCTTCGGAGAGACCTATGATCACAGGAAGATCTAATTTATTCGCTGCATTATATATACCATGTAGCGCTTCAACATTTGAAATATTAAAATGACCCACCGCAACATGTTTCTCTTCTGCTTCTTTGATATATTCACGTAATGTTCTCATAAATATTATTTGTTTATTAAGTTTATGATTAAAGTTTTTGCCACTTGTGGATTTGCAGAGCCTTTTGTTTCTTTTATCATTTGTCCTACGAGAGACATTATTGCATTTTCTTTGCCTCCTTTATAATCAGCCACGGCTTTAGGATTCGCGTCTATTATCTTTTGTGCTATTTCTCTCAAAGCTCCCTCATCATTTGATTGAAGTAAATTGTTTTCTGTAGCTATTTTTAAGGGTGACTCATCTTTTACCACTATCATAGCTAAGATATCTTTCCCTGCACGTGAAGAAATCTTATTCTCTGCAAGTAAATTTATAAGCTCAACAAAATTATCTTTACTTGGACATCGTATATCTGGGTTGGTTTTCTTAAGTCCCAGATAATCTGAAGTTACATAGTTCGAAGCAACTTTTATTTTATCCTTACTTTGCAAAATTTTCGCCACAGATTCAAACCACAAACCAAGCTCAACATCATTTATATATATTTCTATATCTTCATCTTTTATACCAAAATCATCTTTATATCTTTTTCTCTTTTCAACAGGCAATTCTGGAAGCTCATCTTTCATCTTTTGTATATTAAATGCTTCATGTAGCTTCATCTTTGGTAGATCTGGATCAGGGAAATATCTGTAGTCATGACTAGACTCCTTTTTTCTCTGAGAAAAAGTCTTTTGCTTACTCTCATCAAAACCTCTAGTTTCCTTAACTATTTCGATGTCTTTTCCCTCTTCCCAAAGCTTTGTCATTCTCTCTACTTCGTATTTAATAGCTCGCTCCACACTACGGAAAGAGTTTAAATTTTTCACCTCTACATAATTCTCTGATCTTTTATCTTTGTCAGGTGATACTGAGACATTTGCCTCTACTCGCATCTCACCTTTATCCATGTTTACATCAGATACCTGCAAATACTTAAGGATGAGCTGGTATTCTTTTGCGAAATTACTTGCTACTTTCGCAGTAACATCTGCAGACTCGTATATATGAGGTTCTGTGACGAGCTCCATGAGTGGCACACCTGCTCTATTGAAGTCTATTAGAGAAAAATCCCCCTTATCATGTTTATTGTTTGCAGTATCTTCTTCGAGGTGAATACGAGTAATATCCATATCAGCTAATTTTCCACCTGAAACTATCGGGTATTTAAATTGTGAGATCTGATACCCTTTTGGAATGTCTGGATAGAAATAATTCTTACGGTCAAATTCAGTAAAGTTGGCAATAGTGGAACCCAGTGCAAGCCCTACTTTTATAACATCCTCTATTGCTTTTTTATTGGGTACTGGAAGTGCCCCTGGATGAGCCATACATACTGGGCATATATTTACATTAGGATTTTCTTCTTCCGGATCATTTTTACAACTACAAAACATTTTAGTAGCTGTTTTGAGCTCTGCGTGAATCTCGAGACCGATAGTAATATAATACTTTTTATCCATAAATATATGGATAGTATATCAATATATAATCAAAAAGTCTAAAAACTTTCAAATTGGGAATTATTTCTTATTTCTAATTTCTTTCACTATCTTTCCATCTTCTAGATAAACTATCCGATCACAATACTTTGCATATTCTTCTTCGTGAGTCACCATGACTATAGTTTGTCCTTCTTTATGTAAATCTTTGAAAAGCTCTATTATGGAAAGGCCTGATGCAGTGTCTAAATTTGCCGTCGGCTCATCTGCAAATAAAATTTTAGGATTGTGTGCTGTCGCACGAGCGATGGAGACTCTTTGCTGTTCACCTCCTGAGAGCTGGCTTGGTTTGTTGTCTACGCGATGAGAAAGTCCTATTCTCTTTAGCATTTTTTCTCCTATAGTTCTAGATTTATCTATATCAATACCCTTCATCATAAGAGGTATCATTACATTTTCCACTGCTGTTAACTCTGGTATAAGAGCGTAATCTTGAAAAACGTAGCCCAGCTCGTCTAACCTCATCTTAGTTCTTTCTTCCGTATCTAATTTCTCAGTGTTAACATTATTTAAAATAATTTCTCCACTTGTCGGATGATCAAGGAGTCCTATCTGATACATAAGCGTAGATTTTCCTGCACCAGACTTACCCATGATACCGATAAATTCACCTTCTTTGATTTCAAGGTTAATATCACGCAAAACTGGTGTCTCTAAATCTTTAGTCGTATATGTTTTATGTAAATTTTTAATACTTATCATTTGATATTTTTTATCTTCCTAAAATACTGTCGAGAGTATTTTGTTTAACTATTTTTCTCGCTGGTATGTATCCTGCAAACAAAGTCACAAGCATAAGGAGGAAGAATTTAAATGCTGTCTCGCCTACCGGTGCCACAAGTATACCATCAGAAAATGGAAAATTTAGAGGGTGAGCATTAAAGAATGGTACAAGAAGACCGTAGAGAATTATGAGCCCCAGCGTACCCCCGATAAGAGCGTAAAAAAGAGATTGCATAACATAAGAAATCTCTATAACTCTCTCAGATATACCAATACCCTTCATGATACCTATGTATTTCCTTCTAGTAACTGCGTTAATGAAAATAACAATAAATATAGTTATAGATGCAACGACAATACCGATAAAGCCTATCACATTACCCAAAAGCCCGAATGCAATACGTATCTGATTTAAAAATTCTGGAATAGCTTCTGTAGCTGTTTGAATCTTGCCATCTTTAGAAAAACCTAAATTTACAAGATTGTTTTTAACACTTTCTTGAGTTATATTTGAACCTTCTTTAAACTTAACAGCAATTTCACTCGTATTTAAATTTGGCTTGTCTACTAGTCTTAAGAAATCTTCTTTCGTTATAAATGCACGTAGTGATACTTCATTTACTTTCGAATCAGTAATACCTTTTACAATGAAAGTCTTTGTATTGTTTCCCACTGTGACTTTCACTTCATCTCCAGGATACACGCCTTCAAGAGATGCAAAGACGTCCCCAAATGCCTCAGAGTATCTGTGAAGTAAATTTTTACCCATGATAATATATCCACTCTCACCTTCATTTAGATATGAACCCTCTGTGACAAACTCGGAAATACCAGACAATGCATCTTCGTCACTAGGTGATATCCCAGTGATCTGCGTACCTGCTACGTCTTTTACTTCACTAAAATCTCTACGAGTTTTATAATTTGCTTCTATTTGTCCGCCTTTTATATATCTAGAACTTATATTTGAAACACCAGGCATATTTTTTATTGTATTTTCTATTTCATTTGTGTGTTCTATGTCATTATTGCCTACAAGTGTTGTGATAATAATGTCTCCCGTATACTGCCTTTGGTTTGCCCTGCTTCCACCTTCGATGAGCCCCACCAAAATACCTGAAACAGCTACGAGGTTTAGAAAAGTCAGCATCATTATAAATATAATAAGAAAAGTAGTGGATTTATTAGATCCTTTTACTTGTTTCTTAGCCAGAAACCATCCAACATAAATATTTTTGGACCAGTTTTTTAAATTTCCTTTTACTTTTTCCACTTTTTTATTTTTAATTAGGAGATACTATTTCTTCACTTTCAGTTAATCCAGTTAAAACCTCAACACTACTATCAGTGCCGAGAAGACCGGTAGTGACTTCTCTCTCTGTTGTGCTTCCTTTGCTAGATTTCACACTTACAAAGCTTTTATCTCCAACTTTTTTAATAAAATAAGCTGGTATAGACAAAACATTCACCTTAGAATCTATGACAATACTCCCCACGGCACTCATTCCTGTCTTTATCCTTTCGTCAGGCTTTAGTTCTACAAAAGCCTCGTAGACAGGCACACCGTCTATCTCTGTATCTCTGGAATTTATAGTTTTCAAAGTTCCTATAAATTCTTCATTAGGTAAAGAATCTAATTTAACTTTCACAACAGTATTAGGAATAAGTTTAGATACATCGAGCTCTGAGACTTGCAATACAACTTCGAGCTGATCTTCACCCAATATAGAAATTACTCGCTCACCAGTAGATGCATTTTCACCAACTTCTTTTTCTATGTTTGTAACTTTTCCAGCAAAAGGAGCTTGGATGGTATTTTTTGCGATTTCGGCATTTATCTTTTGTATTTCTGCTTGTGCTACAGATGCACCTCCGTCGTCAGCAGTCAAAAGCTTTTGATATTTAAATTCAGCATTTTTAACAGCCACATCTCTCGCATCTTTTGCAGCATTATATGCATTTAAGTTTGATACATAATCAGAGCTTGCTTTGTTGGGAATGTTTAAATACCAGACTGTGTCTTCGTAGTCTGATAAATCACTCGTTCCAAAAGAAATATATAAACCCTTAGTACCAAATACTGTAGGACCTTCTTCATTTAAGATTTTCTTTATTTCTTCAAGTCCGAAAGTTAAAATTTCAAAATCACTTCCAGTATAACCGTATTGCCTTATTTTAATTTTGTACTGACCTTCTAAGCCATCATATATACCACTAATAGTAGGAGCATCTGCACTGTAACTTTCATCTGGTATAAGCTCTAATCCTTCGGAAAGGAGTGTTCTGTAAGCATTTTCAACTTTTGTTTTTTCTTGCTTAACAACTCTGGCTAATTCTTCTTTTGCATCCTCAAGATCAACATTTGAAGTTTTTGAATTTAATTGTTTAATTTTTAAATCTGCCAAAAGATCCCCTATTTCTAGCTGGGCAAGAGTCTGTCCTTTTGTAACGTCTTGATTATTTTTAACATAAATCTTAGATATTCTTCCAGAAGCAGCAAAACCAAGGTCTGCTTTATCTGTAGTACTCACCTTACCTGAAAGTATCACTGATTGAGATACATCTGCTCTTTTTACAACAAAAGACTCTTTTTCATTATTTGAACGTCCAAATATAAAATAAAGGACAATTAAAAGAAGAATACCGGCCAAAATAAGGTATTTTCTGTATTTTTTACTAAAACTAATTATTTTTTTCATATAAGAACAATAATAGCATAAAATTAAATCTTTTTCAATTTAAAAAATTTTATTTTATTGAGTTTATATTACTAGAGTTTTTTGAGAATTTTCACTAATTCATCACTAAACTTTTTCACTAATTTATCATCAAAAAGTGAAAGTACAAAAACTTTCTTATCTAGTTTTTCAAATGCTTTTATTTGCTTTGTGAGAACTTTTGGATCAGCTACTACATCGCTCTTAGTCAGTATGATAATTTCTTCTTTTTCTGACAAGCCATCTCCTTTTAACCCGAGATTTTTATCATATTTAGCTAATTCTTTTCTTATTTCTTTATAACTCTTGAGTAGATTTTCATTTTCAAATGAGACCAAATGTGCAAGCATTTTCGTGCGTTTGATGTGACGTAGGAACTTTACACCGAGACCTTTTCCTTCTGATGCACCTTCTATGATTCCAGGGATGTCAGCAATGATGAATTTATAGAAATCACCTAAGTTTGGGTCGAGAGTGGTGAAAGCATAGTCACCTACTTTTGCTTGTGCATTTGTAATAATATTTAAAAGAGAAGACTTGCCTGCATTTGGAAGACCTATGAGTCCGATATCCGCAAAAAGCTCGAGCTCGACTCTAAAAGTACCCTTTTCACCTTCTTGTCCTGCATTTGATTCTAATGGAGTTGTGTTTACGGAGCTTTTAAAATGTTCGTTGCCGTATCCACCGTAGCCACCCTTAAGGAGTAGGATTTTTTCTCCTACATTTGTGAGCTGATATACTTCTCCTGTTTCATTGCTTGTTATTATGGATCCTATTGGTAACTCAAGTTCAAAATCTTCTCCATTTTTACCGTGAAGACTCTTTTTACCACCATCTTCACCGCGCTCTGCATTAAAGCTCTTCTTTGCTTTATATTTAGAAAGCATGTGAATATCACGAACGCCAACTACATAAAAGTCGCCACCACGGCCACCATCTCCTCCTGAGGGCCCACCCTTTGGTACAAACTTCTCCTGGCGCCAACGAACAACCCCGTCTCCTCCACGACCGGCTGTTGCTTCTATATTTAATTCATCTATGAATGCCATATTAAAATACTACACTAAAAAATTAAAAATTCCTAAATATAACTTTTTAAGGGGTCTCTCGGCTGTCGAGCCGAGAGTTTCAGGATTTTTTAAGCTTCAAAAAATCTGTACCGGCAAAAAGTTATATTTAGGAATTTTTAATAGCTATGTGTGCTAATTTTGTAGCCCCCTCCAGAGATCTAGCAACAGCTAGAAAAAGTGCTCGGTGACAAAATATAGCATCAGACACTCCTGTGATATTTTGTAATTCTTCTTCCATGAGTCCTCCCCAAGCTTTAGGGAAATCTTTACGATTACCAAAACTTTCAGAATTTTCTCTAACTGTCCTAACACCAAATGTGCCATCACTCCTCGGATAAATAATGAAAAGTGTTTCTTTAAAATTCTGTATTATTTGGGCTGGTGGGTAGTTTCTGTCAAATGTAACTATTCTTTTATCTGTAGTATTTTCATAAATCTCTTGAATTGATTTTTCTGCTATGAGTAGATCTCGTGCTTGCGCTATTTCTCTGAAAAGAATTTTCTTAGCAATTTCCACACTTTCAAGAAACATTTTATCGTAATTTGTCTTATCTTGATCTTCAAGCCAAGTAGGGACCATAGAGTAGAAGAAATATTGTACAAAGTACGGAGCGGTATCATACATATTTTTTACCAAATCCATGCCGTTGTCATGAGCATCTATTGGTGAAACTAATTTTTTATTTATTTTCTCTGCAACTTCAGAAGATTCACACACCTCAGCACCAAACTTTTTCCAAACCAAACCAAAAGATGAGTATTCTATGCCGTTCTCACCTTTTCCAGCACCACCCACCTGATGGTGGTCAAATTTATTTGTAGCTTCATCATAAACACCTCCCACATCATATATGTAGTCTGCGGTCTTCATTATTTCTGGATCTCTCGTACGGATAATTTCAAATGCCTCTCCGTTTCTTTCTAGTAAAATAGAAAGTGTAGCTGTAGCAAATATATCGTCAGCATGGAATGACCCACTATGTGTAATGAGTTTTTTCATATATAAATTAAAATAACGAGTCGACAGCTTCTTTGACTACTCCTCCATCGGTTTTACCTTTCAAGTCTTTCATGAGGGCTGCCATGAGCATACCCTTTTTAGTAGCATCTTGTATACCGAGCTCTTCTTTTTTAGCTTGGGCTATTTTAAGGACTTCATCTTTTTCCATAAGTTTAGGCAAAAATGTCTCAAATATCTCGAGCTCAGATACTTCTTCTTTTACCAAGTCCTCCCTTCCACCTTTGGTGAATTGATCTATCGAATCCTTTCTTTGTTTTGCAAGGCGAGTTATAACAGCTAAAGCCTCTTCGTCAGTCAAGAAATCCTGTGGCTTTTTATTCTTAGCAACTAATTCATTTGTAAAAGCAGCAGACATAGCACGAAATGCTTTTAACTTCAGCGCATCTCTTGCCATCATTGCTTCTTTTATTCCATTTTTTATTTGTTCGTGTAACATATATCTTTAAATATTAGAAATATTGTTTCTAGAAAGCCTTTCGCAGGAGATTAGAAAATAAATAAAGTACTCTTTATATTATTTTCTTGATCGACGAGAAGTTCGCTAGCCCAGCTGGGCTAGATAGATTGCTTTATAAAAATACACATTTCTAATATTTATTATATCAGAAATGTGGTAAAATAGCATCATGCATAAAATAATATTTTTTGATACAGAAACAACAGGAAATACAAACGAGGACTTCCTTATACAGCTTGCTTATAAAAGTGGTGAAGAGAAATTTGAGAACTTATACAAACCCCCTATCAAGATCCCACCTGATGCTTCAGCAATACACCATATAACAAATAAAATGGTAGCTGATTCTCCTACTTTTAAAGATTCGAAAGAATATACAAATGTAAAAGACCTTTTTGAAAACGAAAATTCTGTCGTCGTAGCACACAACGCCCTCTTCGACCTCGAAGTTATTAAAAAAGAAAACATAGAACCGAAAAAATTCATCTGCACCCTCAGGCTTTCTAGATATTTAGATCCAGAAGAAAAGATAGAAAAATATAATTTACAATATTTGCGCTATCTACTCGATCTAGACGTAGAAGCTACAGCTCACGACGCTATGGGTGATGTATTAGTACTTGAAAAGCTTTTTGAGAGATTAAAGACTAAAATGATGACTGAAAATGGTGAAGATGAAGACAAAGTAATAGAAAAAATGATAGAAATATCTTCACACCCTTCCCTTTTTCATAGTTTTAAATTTGGTAAATACAATGGTCAAAAAATAGAAGACGTCGTAAAAACAGATAGAGGATATTTACAATGGCTGTACGATCAAAAGAAAAATGGAGATACTATAGAAGAAGACTGGATTTATACTTTAAAACATTATTTAGAGAAGTAAAGTTATATGCAAAATTTATTAATAATCGTAATAGGAGTTGTAATTGGAGGTATTGTTGCCTACATAATACTCAAGAAGAAAAATCCTCATCGAGAAAATGAAGGGCAATCTTTCATGCTACTTCAACAGCAGATGACAGAGCTTGCACGCACACTAGACTCCAAGCTTGGTGAATCAAGACGGGACATGCAGGATGCAGTGCGAACGCAATTCTCTGAATCACAAAAACTTTTAAAAGACATAAACGAGCAAATGAGTAAAAGCCTCCTCGACGTCGCTCGTGAACAGACAAAGACAAATGAAGCTACGAGGCAATTCGTAACTATTGCAGAAAAGTTAGGCGACCTCGAAAAGACACTGAAGCATCAAAAACAACGTGGCAACTGGGGTGAAGCTTCACTCGAGCTCATACTTTCAAACACCCTCGCTCCCGGACAATATAAAATGCAGTATGAATTTAAAAATAAAGAAGTTGTAGATGCTGTCATAATGACTAAAGAAGGGATAATTCCAATAGATGCAAAGTTCTCTCTCGACAACTACGACCGAGTCGTGCATGCGATGGACGACAGACAAAGAGAAGAAATGGAAAAAGAATTTAAGAATGATTTGAAAAAGCGCATAGATGAAACAGCAAAATACGTGCGCCCCGAAGAAAACACCTTACCCTTCGCATTTATGTACATACCCGCAGAAGCAATATATTACGACCTCCTAATAAACCAAGTCGGCTCTGTGAAAGTAAACACAAGAAACCTCATAGACTATGCATACAATGAGAAAAAAGTTATCATTATCTCCCCTACTACATTTATGGCATATCTACAGTCTGTACTGTATGGATTTAAAGCATTCAAAATAGAAGAATCAGCAAAAGAAATAATTAAAAAGGTTGAAGATTTAGGTAAACATTTAAAAGCATATGATGAGCACCACAACAAGCTCGGTAATTCTATAAACACTGTTGTAAATCACTACAACGCTTCAAATAAAGAGTTAAAAAAGATAGACAAAGACGTATTAAAAATCTCTGGTTCTTCACCAGAGATTTTACTACTTGAAGTTGAGAAAGTTAAATTGGAATAAATTAGTCTTCCCAAAATTTTTTCTTTAGCGTCTTTATTTTTGGATTTTTACGAAACCTTTTTTCTGCATCATAGGCTTTTTTGGATAACATAAAAATATGATTTAATTCGTCATAATCAATACAACAAATTTCTGCAAGTTTTTTAATCTTATCTTCACCAGGGAATGCATCCGCATTTAACCACTTAGAAATACTTGCTGGTGAAATTCCCAATTCTTGTCCAATTTGTGTATTATTTTTTCCTGAAGTTTCAATTATTTTTCTTAAAGCTCTACCAAATAAATATACGTCATCTAAATTAACTTCTTTTTCTTTATTAGCTTCGATAGGTTTATTAGATTGTGGTCCTGTTTCCATCATACACGTACAATTATACCATAAAACAACTCTTAAATACAAATTTTTACTTTATTTAAAAAAATGCTATATTCTAAAGTGTATAGGCTCTATCGTCTAACGGTTAGGACGGATCCTTCTCAAGGATCAAATCAGAGTTCGATTCTCTGTAGAGTCACATAAAGAAACTCAAATATAAAAACTAGCCTTTCGGCTAGTTTTTATATTTTATTTCTTTACCTTCTTTGGTTTCTTTTTTTCTTTACGATGTCCATCTCCTTTTGCCATA
>JBBTUY010000001.1:156030-174471 GCA_038063515.1 Patescibacteria group bacterium
TTATTAAACTTATAATACTTAATTATATCATGATTTTGTAGTAAGATGTATATATGGGAATTAAATTAATATATTTTGTAAGGCATGGAGAGACAGAATTAAATGCTAAAAACATTCGACAAGGCTCGTGGGGAGGTCTCACACAAAAAGGCCGAGACCAAGCACTGGCCACAGCGAAAAAGTTCCCGAAAGGAAAAGGCGGCCCTGATATCATAATCGCAAGTCCGTTTGAAAGAACAAAAGAAACAGCAGAAATAATATCAAAAGAAATAGGAGTTAAAATAATATATTCAGATTTGTTAGTAGAAAGACGTAACCCAACAGAAATAATAGGTCATGAAGGTGGAGAAAGAGAAGTAAGGCAAATAATAGATCGTATAGACAAAAGCTATCATGCAAATGACCTTCGAATATCTGATGAGGAAAACTTTACCGACTTAAGAGATAGGGCAAAGAAGCTACTTAAATACATGAGAAAAAGAAGAGAAAAAAAAATAATAATGGTCACTCATGGAATTTTCCTAAAAATGATTGCGTCATATATGACTTATGGTGACAGCTTAACAGCATCCATGTACAACAGCTTAAGCTACTACAACCCTGTAAACAATGCGAGCATGGCTATATGCTCATACACCACACATTTCTTTAAGAAAAATGAATGGAAGATTTTAGTTTGGAATGATCTCTCTTAAAAATATTTAAGGTTGCACAAAGTCTTTAATGCTTGCATGTCAACAGGTTGTAGAGATTCTGAATTATCTTCATTTCTTTCATACATAATAGCCTTACTGTCGTCCACGTGCTCGAGTCCAAGTGCGTGCCCGAGCTCATGAGCAAGTACGCGTATAAGCTTTGTTTTACTACTGAATTCATATATATCTATCTTATTAGAAATACCGTCACTGAAATATACACCTTCTTCAAAAGATTCTCCTCGAGAAGTGCTTGTTGTATTGTATTTTTCTACAGATAGATTAAGAGTAGTCACGAGCCTATTGAAAACTACAACGAAGGCATTTATTTTTTCAGCCATCTCATTTATATTGTTTTGTTTTGTTTTCAAATTGTCGAGCTCTATCTTTAAAGCCTTTTGTTCTTTTTGTAATTCTTCGTATATATCTTTAGGTGCACCACCCTTTTTATTCCAAAAATCTACTTCATTTTCATATGCCAGCTGTCTTTGGTTAAATGCCTCCATTTTTATATTAAAATCTTTCTTTGTTATTTCATATTCTTTTTTAAGAGATACGAGCTTGGTATTTAGTTCATCAAAAGATGCTTGGTTGTTTTTCACCACAATACCTAGATCTTTAAGTTTATTTGTTGCATCTTGCCTATGATCATAAATTAAGTTAATTTTCAAATTATCTATTGAGTTTTTAGAAGAATAAGTGAAAAGATCCAAACCGAGAGGTTCCTCCCACACTGCCTCAGCTTCCACTAAAGCACTTAAAAATTCTTCTTTTGATAAATTAAATTTTGTACTAAAAGTACCTAGCTCATATGGTATGGGTTCAGTACAAGGAGGAGGAGCAAAAAAACGATCTTCCACAATATGACGAACAAGCAACACACTAGGAATTATCTTGTCTCTGTAAGTATAAGCTGTAACCCCAAGTACTGAAACAATAAAGATGTTAAAAATAAATCTTTTCATTAGCTATATTTTAACACGAAATTTCAATTTATTTCTCAAGATCGAGCACCTCATCAATACGTACTTCCTCTACAAACGAAGGTGTGTGGGAAACGAGTATCATGGCACCTTTATATTCATGAAGGGCTTTTGCAATAATAGGTAAATGGCGAAAATTTATGTGGTTTGTAGGCTCATCTAAAATAAGTAGTCCTGGACGCTCGAGTACGAGCCTCGCAAATGCAACCAAACCTTTTTGACCCTCAGAAAGATTGCCTATCTTTGTACGAATAAACTCCCCTGTTATGAGAAAACTCGCAGCTATGGCGCGCATGCGTTCTTCATTTAAAGGTAGTCCGCCTGCAAGCATTGCACTTGAAAGAGATTCATACACTGAATCTTCAAAGTTTAAAGTCGAGAAATCTTGTCTGTAATACCCCACCCTAATCCCAGGCATTATCTTTGTACCATCTGCGTCCCCCTTTGCAAGATGTTCCAAAAATGTACTTTTACCAATACCATTTGGTCCTTTAAGTAATAAATGTTGGTTTTTCTTTAATTTTATATTTGCTTTATGTTTTACTAATTTACCAGTTTTAATATTCATAGTAGTAAATGAATCAATGGTTATTATTTCTCCATTTATATCTTCCTGGCAAGGAATAGTAAAATCGCGAATAGCTTTATCTTCTTTACGGACATCCACTATCTCATCTTCTAACTCTTCTGCTTTCTCACGCATTCTTCTCGCAACAAGACGAAGCCTTCCTCCTTTATGAGCAAAGACGTTTGCTTGGTCTTTCTTTGCTTGAATTTCTTTTTCTAACTGTGCATTTTTCATGTTCTCTTTTTCTACTCGCGCTGTTATATCCTTTAAAACATTCATATAGTTGCCGACATACTGCTCGACTTTGTGTGTATGAATATCTAAATACAAAACGCCATCACTAAATGCATTTAGAAAAGGAGCGTCGTGAGAAATCACCACCACTGTCTTCTTATAGTTGATTAAGAATTTTGTTAAATGTTCTATGCCTGCTTTATCTAAATTGTTTGTCGGCTCATCGAGTAAAAGTAAATCAGGATCTACAATGAGAGCTGAGGCAAGCAGGATACGAGCAAGCTGACCACCAGAAAAAGTTTTAAGTATTCTGTCATGAAGCTTGTCATGACCTTTTAAATTTACTACTTCTAAGACGTCATCTATTCTTGGGTCTATGTCGTACACTTTAGTCGTAAAACATTTTTCAAAAAATTCTCTAACAGTGAGACTTAAATCTTCTCTTTTAATAACCTGCTTAGAAAGAGCTATGGTCATACCATTACTTGTATTTATAACCCCCTCTTCTGGCTTGAGACTGCCTGTGATCAATCCAAAGAGAGTACTTTTACCTGCACCATTTTGTCCCATGATTGTTATCTTGCTTCCACGTCTTATAGAAAAAGAAACCTCATCTAAAATGGGTTTATTTGGGCCGTATTCAAAAAATACTTTATCGAATCTTACGATTGTGTCATTTTGCACCATGTAGATATTTACTTTACCTTAATTTCCATAAAATAGAAAGAGGTACTGTGAAAATATCTCATGAGATAAAAAAGTAAATTAATGCTATACTGCCTAAATCATGCAAGAAAAAGAAGAAGAATTAGAATATCCCATAAGGATAAACAAATATTTAGCTTTAAAAAAGCACTCAACAAGAAGAGGCGCTGATTTACTCATAGCCGAGAAAAAGGTTTTTATAAATGGCAGACTTGCCGTACTCGGAGACAAAGTACAAAAAACAGATGAAGTAGATGTAAGGTTTCGTGGCAAACAAAAGCCTTATATATACATAGCCTACAACAAACCAAAAGGTGTAGTCACTCATTCTGCTCAAAATAATGATGTAGATATAAAACAGGTGGTAAAAGTTAAAGATATATTCCCTGTAGGTAGACTCGACAAAGATTCACATGGACTTATAATCCTCACAAATGATGGACGAATAATAGAAAGACTTCTCGGTCCTAGCCATGTTCACGAAAAAGAGTATGTGGTTACCACAAAAAATAAATTAAGGTCAAACTTTAAAAACAAAATGGAAATGGGTGTAAAAATAGAGGATGAAATGACTCTCCCATGTAAAGTTCAAATAGTAAATGATCACAGTTTTAAAATAATATTAACTGAAGGAAAAAAACATCAGATCCGCCGTATGTGCGTAGCTCTTTTCCAAGAAGTCCTCGATTTAAAGAGAACTCGTATAATGAATATCAAACTAGAAAATCTAAAAGAAGGCGCGCAAAGGAACATAGAAGGAAAAGAGCTTCAAGAATTCTTGAAGCTCTTAAACCTATAGAGTTAGAGTATGTATTTGTATATTACTTCATTGCCTCGGCATCAGCTTTAGACATAAACTTAAACTGATTACCTCCGCATACGCTACATTGACCTTTTGCTGAGTATCTACCATTCTTTTCTTCAACTCTAACATCTTTCATTACTTGCATAGTAGGCTTATTGTTAGCGTCTCTACACTTCATACATAATGCTTTTAATTCTGCCATATAATTTTATATGTTAATACTAATAGTATTAATTATACCACAGTTTGTATTAAAAGCATAAAAGCCATAAAACAACAAGTAGAATTGCTATATAAGGATTTATTACAAAATAAAAAAAACCCTGGATGAAAATCCAGGGTTTTTTTTATTTTTTGGCTTAAGCCTGTACAACTGATACTGCAGTTGCAGCTGGACCTTTTTCACTATCAACTACTGTAAAAGAGACTGTATCGCCAACTTTTAGTTCATCAAACATGACGCCAACTAACTCCTTTGAGTGAAAGAAAAGATCTTTTACTTCACCTTCGCGAGCAATAAATCCATATCCTTTATCTGTAAGAGTTTTGATTGTTCCTGTTCCTTGCATAAAATTATATTTAAATTAGTTTTTCTTCGAAGCTTCGACGTGATTCGGTGTGTCTAAACACATTACTATAATACCATATATAAGATATATATGCAAATGAATATATAGGAAATGCCTACTGACTATTTTTGACTTAGAGTATACCTATCAAGTATAGCTTCGAAAATAAGCGGTGCGACTATCGTCGCATCAGACTCAATCACAAACATTGGGGTGTCTTTTGTAAGCTTATCCCATGTTATTTTCTCATTTGGAGTAGCTCCTGAGTACGAACCATATGAAGTAGTACTATCTGAGATCTGACAAAAATACCCCCAAGGTCGCACAAATTTCTTTAGATCGTATTTAATAGAAGGCACAACACATATAGGAAAATCTCCAGATATTCCTCCTCCTATTTGGAAAAACCCTAAACCTGGACCATCTTTTGAAAGCTCTTGGTATGAATCATACAAAGACATCATGTATTCTATGCCTGTCTTCATCACAGATGGCTTCACTTCACCTGCTTTACAGTACCCAGCAAAAATGTTTCCAAGAGTTGAGTCTTCCCAGCCTGGCACAACCATAGGGATGTTTTTCTTTGCAGCTTCGAGGAGCCAGCAATGCTCGGGATTACCTTCGTATTTATCTTTTAAATCATCACTTAAGAGTATCTGGTAAAAGTATTCATGAGGGAAATACCTCTCTCCTTTAGATTCTGCATCTTTCCATTTCTTTAATATTATAGGCTCCATTACACGAAATGCTTCTTCTTCTGGTATAGAAGTATCTGTTACTCGCCTCTCGCCTCTCTCTAGTATCGCTTCGTCATCTTCTTTTGTAAAATATCTATAATCTGGATAATCTTTATAGCTGTCATGTGCCACAAGACGAAATACAGACTCCTCTAGATTTGCTCCAGTACAAGAGATAGCATGGATCTTGTCTTCTCTTATCATAGCTGCCAAAGTCACCCCCATCTGCGCAGAAGACATAGCTCCACCCATAGCTAGGAACATCTTACCGTCTTCATCAAGATGCTTTTTAAAAGCTATTGTTGCATCCTTCATTGATCGTGCATTGAAATTATGAAACAAATTTTTAAACAAATCTAAAACCGAAAATTCATTTTTATTCATATAATTATATGTTAGTTATTAAATTCATTATAATACCTTCATCTTTTTAAACAAGTGGGTTATACACATGAGTTGCTTTTTAGGTAATTGTGTGTAATAATACCTTATATATGAACATAGTGGTTAAAATACTGCCTTACACACAGATAATACTCTCAGTTATATTAGTAACTTCAATCTTACTTCAGCAATCTGGTGCGGGTCTTGGTGGTGCGCTTGGTGGAGGTGACACTGGAAGCTTCCATCATACACGTCGTGGTTTTGAAAAGTTCCTCTTTTACTTGTCTATATTGTGTGCGATACTTTTTGCTTCTTCAGCTTTTCTTGCTATACTTATTAAGTAATAAGTTACTTTACTTAACTACCCTTATTTCTTGTAAACAAACACCTATACTTGAATAAAATTTCTTTTATGGAAAATCTCTATAACCGTATAATTAAATTTAAATTTTTCAATAAGTTGCCTAAAAAAGTAGAAATAAACTCTATCTTTTATTCCTTTTCTAAAGAGGAAAGGGTGGTATTTTTCACACTGCTTCTTGTACTTATCGTAAGTACAGTGGCTATACTACAGACCATAAACCGACATTTCATGGTAAGTGTACCAGCCTATGGCGGAAGCTTATCTGAAGGAATAATAGGTACTCCCCGCTTTATAAACCCAATACTTGCATTCTCTGATACAGATCAGGACTTGGTCGCTTTAGTCTACTCTGGCCTCATGAGAAAGAACCTGGATGGAAGCCTTGTGCCAGATTTGGCAGAAAAGTATGAAGTTTCTCCTGACGGACTAAGCTACACTTTTACCCTAAAAAATAATATTTATTTCCACAATGATGCACCGGTAACGATCGATGACATAATTTTTACCATAAATCAAATAAAAGACCCTATAATTAAAAGTCCACACCGAGGAAACTGGGAAGGTGTGTCTGTAACGAAAATAGATGAGAAAAATATAAAGTTTACTTTAAGGCAACCGTATGCATCTTTTTTAGAAAATACATCGTTAGGAATCCTGCCTAAAGATCTATGGGACACCACACCGCTTGAATTAAACAACTACAACACTTCACCCATTGGATCAGGACCTTACATGATCGAAAGTTCAAGTAAAGAGTCTTCAGGAATTATAAATTACTATGAACTACGCGCCTTTAAAAAGTTTGCACTTGGCAAGCCACACATAAAATCTCTTAATTTATATTTCTATCTAAATGAAACAGACTTAATAAAAGCCCTAAAAAACGGAGAAATAGACCAAGCAAGCTCCCTCACCCCAGAAAACACAGAATTATTAAAGGATTCAGAAAAAAATATACAATCTGCTGCCCTCTCAAGAATTTTTGGACTTTTCTTTAACCAAAATGTAAACCAGATTTTTGTTGATAAAGTTATTGTCAACGCCATAGACCAAGCAATAGATAAAGATAGAATAATACAAGATGTATTAAAAGGTTATGGAACAGCCATAGACTACCCGATACCACAAAGCATTATAGACTATCAGAAAATAAACAGTGCATCCAAAATCTCACATGAACAAAAGTTGCAAAAGATCAGAGATATACTTGCACAAAATGGCTGGAATAAAAATAGTGAAGGATTTTTAGAAAAAAGTAGCACTGATAATAAAAAAACAACTACAAGCAATATAGAATTTTCTATTTCTACTAGTAGCTCCCCTGAGCTCGTAAAAGCTGCAAATATAATAAAAGAAAACCTGCTTGCTATTGGCATCAAAGTTGATATAAAAACTTTTGAAGTCGGAAACTTAAACCAAGATGTGATACGTCCACGAAAATATGAGGCATTACTCTTTGGACAAATAATAAACAATGAATCCGACTTATATGCATTTTGGCATTCTTCACAAAGAAAAGATCCGGGGCTAAACATAGCCATGTATACAAATGCAAAAGTAGACAAGATACTCGAAGATGCATTTTCAATAAATAATGAGGAAGAAAGAGTAAAAAAATACATACAATTCGAAGAAGAAATAAAGAAAGACATGCCTGCTATTTTTCTTTATTCTCCAAATTTTATATACGTAGTTTCAAAAGATTTAAGAGGTCTTGATATACGATCTATCACCTCCCCTTCAAATCGCTTCGCTAATGTATATTCGTGGTATATAAAAACAGACAATATTTGGAAAATATTTATCAAATAAATATAAAACTTTATTAAAATAATACTGATATATAAAATCAGAAAAGGTAAAAAGAAATTATGAAAAAAACAAGACTATCTTTCAGCTCTGTGAGCATGGAAAAAGAAAAGAATATGAATACAATAACAACCAGCACTGAAAACAAAGAGCAAGTTCAGAAGACGCCTGAAAGAAAACGTACACAGAAAAGTTCTACGTATCAGTACGTCAAAAAAGGTTTTAGACAAGGAGGAAACAATAGGACATTTAAAACTCCTGAGAATAAAATACCCCCACCTGAAAAAGGAGTAATACGAATCATACCTCTGGGTGGAGTAGAGGAAGTCGGTAGAAATATGCTCCTTGTTGAGTCAGAAGACGATATCATCGTACTAGATGTTGGCTTTCATTTCATCGATGAAGAAGAAGCAATGGGTGCAGACTTCACACTACCTAACTTTAAATACTTAGAAGAGAGAAAAGAAAAGATACGCGCAGTGGTCATCACTCACGGCCACCTCGACCACATAGGTGGTATACCATTTATCATAGATCGTATCGGAAACCCACCAATATACGGGCAATTTCTTACAACTCTACTAATAAAGAAACGTCAAGAAGAATTTGTGGGTAGCAAGCCACTAGACTTACGTGTAGTAGATGAGGATACAAAAATACAATTTAACCAGCTCAAACTAGGCTTCTTCCCTGTTTTTCACTCTATTCCTGACTCCATGGGGGCCGTCATAGGTACGGAATACGGAAATATTTTAATTTCTGGAGATATGAAATTAGAACATGAGAATGGTAAGGCTACAGCAAAAGAAGAAAAGAAATGGGGAAATTTAGGAAAACAAAAAAATCTCCTACTCATAGCAGACTCCACTAATGCAGAAACACCTGGATTTTCTATTTCTGAAAAAGAAGTTCAAAAAAACATCGAAGAGATAATAAAAACAACTTCTGGAAGACTGATAATAGGAACTTTTGCTTCCCAGTTTGACCGTATGATAAAAATTGTGGAGATTTGTGAACGCCATCATAAAAAGATTGTTGTCGAAGGTAGAAGCATGAAGAACAATGTCGAAATAGCAAAACTTGCAAACCTTCTAAAACCAGCAGAAGATACGTTCATCAACGCACAAGACATAGACAACTACCCTCCTGGTAAAATAGTAGTCATTGCAACTGGAGCTCAAGGAGAAGAATTTGCTGCTCTTATGCGAATGGCTACAAATAAACACAAGTACATAAGATTGAATTCAAAAGATACTGTTATGTTTTCTTCTTCTGTTATTCCAGGAAACGAAGTAAACATACAGAAGTTAAAAGACAACCTATACAGACATGATTTAAAGCTTATACACTACGGTATAGCCGAAATACACTCTGGAGGTCATGCAAGACAAGAAGATCTTGTATGGATAAATAAAACAGTAAACCCAAAATTCTTTGTCCCTGGATATGGTAACCATTCTATGCTCCGCATCCACGCACAAATCATACACGAAAGAAATAACTTCCCTAAAGAAAACATAGTTGTTCCGGACAATGGGATGATTATAGAAATAGTGGATAAAGGTAATAAAATAACAGTACGCAAAGAAAAAGCTCCTTCTACTATGATGGTTGTGGACGGACTCTCTGTAGGAGACGTGCAAGAAGTCGTTATGCGTGACCGTGTCATGCTTGCCCAAGATGGAATGTTTGTCATCATAGCACTGCTTGATCAAAAGACTGGGAAATTAAAGAAATCTCCAGACCTTATCTCGCGTGGCTTCGTATACCTAAAAGAAAATCAAGAATTATTAAGACAAGTAAGAATCATAATTAAAAAGTTAGTGGAAGAAAAAGTACAGAAGACAAGTGTAGTGGATTTAGATATAATCAAAGCTGAGCTTGGAGAAAATATCGCAAAATTCCTATACCAAAAGACAGAGAAAAGACCTTTGGTAATACCTGTGATACTAAGTGTTTAAAAATATTAATGAAACACAATAGAACAATTATATATCTAGCAGGCTTCTTGTTTGCTTTACCTATAGCACTTTCCTCTTATATAAATTCTAGTTTTATTGCATCTTTTATTGGAGAAAAATCTGTAGGACTTATATACACCATTGGATCCATAACTTCAGTACTCGCATTACTAGTAGCTCCTAAAATCTTTAAAAAAATAGGAGGTTACAGATTTCTACTTTTAATAATCTTCCTCAATATAATATCATTTATAGTTCTGGCTACTACGCAAAATGTTCTTAGTGCTATTGCCATGTTCATCCTAGGATTTTCTATGAATACTTTAATAGTTTTTTCATTGGATGAAATACTTAAAATAGTATCTACCGACAAAGAAACAGGACAAATAAGGGGCATGTACCTTGCCCTATCTAGCTCTGCTTGGGTATTTGCCCAAGTAGCGTCAGGGTTATTTTTAGGAAATTTTTCTTTCCAAACAATATATTTAATCAGCTTTTTCCTAACTCTTATACTTTTAATACTTTCGTTTTTTAAGCTAAAGCACATACCACAACCTAACTATGATAATGAAAATATTTTTAAATACTTAAGTACATACTTTGCAAATAAAAATTTAAGACGAGCATATTTTATAAGCTTCTTGCTTCATTTATTTTTCTGTTGGATGGTTATATACACACCCATATACCTATATTCACACCTAGGCTTCTCTTGGAGAGAAATAGGAGTGATATTTGCTTTTATGTTACTACCCTTTTCACTTATACCATTTCACCTCGGCAAGCATGCAGATAAATTTGGAGAACGTAAGACACTCATGAGTGGATTCTTTATAATATCTCTTTCGACGATCTCTATATTTTTTATTGAACAACACTCAGTAATAATTTGGGCAATAGTACTTTTTAGTACAAGAGTAGGTGCATCTATCATAGAAGTGATGATTGATACTTACTTTTTTAAACACATCAAACCTGAAAATGATCAATTTATTGGAGTGTTTCGTACAGTAACACCAGTAGCTTATATAATAGGACCCCTATTTGCATCTTTTATACTAATTTTTCTACCTAGTTTTAACTTTCTATATGTAGTCCTAGGAAGCATCATGCTTATAGGAATATATCTGTCTTCTACAATAAAGAAGAACGACGTCTAGTCATTTTTTTATAACAATTTGTTTAACAAGTGATTTTTATAGATCTTTTCTTTATAGGGTTTTAATCTGACAATCTTCACAAAAACACCTTTATCTCTTAGATCTTTTCTTAAAGTTCTGACATATGCTTTTTGATCATAGCCAAGAGCTATGATAGCTGGTTTTATCTTTAAAATATGTGCGAGGTAGTCATGCACATTTCCTAGGATAACCTTATCAACTAAAGTATTCCTCCCTACTAAAATTTTTCTTTCTTTTTCATTTCTACGAGGAAGCAACCCTTTTATTCGTAAGACATTTTTATCTCTAGCTATTGAAACAATTAAAAATGAATCTTTAGAAAGGCTTTTTGCCTGTTTAAAAAAGTTAATATGACCTTCGTGTAAACCATCGAAGGTACCAAAAACCATTACTTTTACTTGTTTTTTTACAGTATTTTTCTTTTCCACAGAATCTTTTGACATAACTTCATTTAAGTATATACTAAATGTGTTCGTTTTTAAATTTAATAAAGTGATTTGGGGAAACTGGTTTGATTCCAGTACAGTGCCGCTACGGTAAGTCCTAACACCAACAGGTGAAAGGAACAAGTCCGAATACCAATCATTTTACGCATCCACAAGTATTTTCGTCACTTTTGGGTTCCCGAGCAGGATAATCTTTAAATTATTTTATTTATTTTAAAGAAATATTACATTCTGCTTCGGGCAGGATTTTTTTATTTATATATGAAAAATAAAACTAAAATAATAATAGCGTTTCTTGTACTCAGTGTCCTTTTTATAATTTTTGGTTTTGCAAATAGAAATAAAGAAAATGCGGAGATCATAAATGTTACAGAAAAGACCCCCTTTACCAATGAAAAAATAAGTATTAAAGATACAGTAAATACTACAGAACTACCTTTGCAACAAGAAAAAGTTGCTACTTTGGAAATAAATGAAGTGAGCTACCAGACCTCCATAATAAATGGCACTAGTGTATATGATTTTATGAATAAGTTAAGAACTGAAAATAAAATAAATTTTAAAGAAAAGACATATCTCGGACTCGGTAAATTTATAGAAGAAATAAACGGAATAAAAAGTGATGGCGATAAATACTGGATTTATTATGTGAATAATAAAAAAGCGAGTATCGGAGTATCGAATTATAAAATAAACCCAGGGGATGTCGTATCCTGGAAATATGAGAAAGATATTTATTAAAAGTAATTAAAAATTTATGAAGATAGAAAACAAAAAGATAGGAGCAATAGTGTTTGCATTATTAATGTTAGTTGGATTAAACACTAATGTATTTGCAGAAGAAGTAGTGGAAGTTGTAGAGGTTGTAGAAGAAGAAACAGTAAAAGTAGACCTCACCATACGAGATGGAGAAAACATAATCTTTGATGATGAAGTAGAGTTGAAAGACAGTGGGAACTTTGAATTAAATGATTCAAGTAGCTCTCCTCATAATTTAAACAACAGAAGTGTATTATCTATAGTTCACGACGCAGACTTACTTGATAATAGCTGGAGTGTCTCTGATCTACAATACTCTAGTACGTATGGCTCATTTTATTTAAGATGCATAGAAAGTAGTTTTGGTGCAGACTGTGATAACTGGCAGTATGCTGTAGATGGATCTATTCCCTCATTTGGTATGGATCAAAAAATACTAAATGGTGGTGAAAATGTATATCTGTATTTTGGACAACCAAATAGAGTTGTTCTAAGCTCAAACTCTATAACAGAAGGTACTAGTCTTACTGTGACAACAGAAAAATATGACTATGAAAACAATACCTGGCTACCGAGAGGTGGTGTTACTGTGGGCCTAACTCAACCGAACCCTAGTGACATGTTTAATCCTATAGAAGTTGCTACTAATACAGTCAACTCATCTGGAGAAACTATTTTCACAAATATCATAGCCGGCTCTTATAATGTGGGGGTCAAAGAAGATTATTACTTTCCTACTGAGGTTTTAGATGTAAACAAAGTGTCTGTATCATCTTCTGGTTCTGGTGGTGGTGGAAGTAGTAAGAACAAAACTACTACAAGTACAGGAGAAGTTTTAGGCGCTGATACAAAACAAAAATTTGATTTAAATAAATCTTTTGAATTCCTAAAATCAAAACAAGAAGAAAATGGATCATTTGGTGAAGATATATATACAGACTGGGCAACTATAGCTCTCTCTACAGGAAATAATCAAGGAAATATATTGAAACTTGTTAAATATTTCGGAGAATCTAGTACTAAGGATTACATCCTAACTGATTTTGAAAGACGTGCCATGACATTAATGACACTTGGACTAAATCCATACAATACTAACGGTGTAAATTATATTGGTGAAATAGTAAATAAATTTGACGGCAAACAGTTTGGTGATGTAAGTGAGGACAATGACGACATCTTCGCATTACTCGTATTACAAAATGCTGGATATGAAGAAAAGGATAAGATGATAGCTAATGACATAGCTTTTATTTTAGAAAGACAAAAAGAAAATGGATCATGGGACGAGTCCATAGATATGACAGGTGCAGGGATAGCAGCACTTACAAAATTCAATGCTGACGAAAAAGTAAAAGCTGCTCTAGATGAAGCTCGAGCATTCTTACGAAAAAGTCAGAAAAATGATGGGGGTTTTGGTAATATATCCGCTACAGCCTGGGCTATGGAAGGAATAATCTCACTTGGTGATGAGATAAAAAGCTGGACTAAAGAGACAAATACCCCACTAGATTATTTTGGTTCTTTTCAAGATACTGATGGTGGAATAAAAAACGAAAATATAAAAAATAAAATATGGGAAACATCTTACGCAATAAAAGCCTTCTCTCCTAAAACATGGAATGAATTAATGTATGACTTTAAAAAAGAAGGAGGTGCAGGAAAAGTATTAGGGGCTACAACTGAGGTGAAAAAAGAAAAAACTACTACCCCTGTTGTTAAAAAAGAAATAAAAAAGACAACTACGATAAAACCTGTAGAGAAAGTGGAAGAAAAGAAAGAGTTACCTGTAAACATAGAGCTATCAGCTAATACAGAAACTGAGACAGAAAAAACAAAAGAAAAAAGCTGGTTTAGTAAGTTAATAAACTTTATTTTCTAGTATATTCTACTATCTTCCCTGCTTGTATCTCTATATTTTCGGCTTTGCGTAGTTTCTTTGTATAAGACTTTGGAACGATATCATAAAATTTTGTTTTATTTATCATTTTATCTATGTACCATAAATACTTTTGCTTATAGACCCAATCTTCAGATAAAGTATCTAAATTAAAAGGTGTAGAGTATTGTCTCAAAGTTTTCTTACCATTATCTAAAAAATATTCATGAAAGTAAGACATTGCAAGCTCTCGGATACTTTTATAAATAGGTTCTCGATATCGAAGTACTGCATGATTTGTCTTAGAAAGTGCACCCCAAAAGCCGTTTATTTTAAATAAAGCTACTACGTGATCGTAGTCATCCTCTGTGGACTTCAAATACATGATTTGAGGTTTAAAACCATGAATAAACATTATATATGACCCTAAAAGGGCTCCCTCGAAGCAGTGAGCACTACCACGCCTTAGGGTCACAAGCGGTGAACTCAAGGTCTCACCATTCTTTTCAAAATTAAACTTAAGGCTGTTTAGAAAATCCTGCACTTTAGCGGGAGTATTTAATTTCTTTATTAAACTTATTTCTTTTTTAGTAAACATATCATGCTCTTTCCCCTATCTGCTGTCTCCACATTGCAGAATATAAAGCTTTGTTTTCTAGAAGCCCAGTATGTAAGCCTTGCTCCACAATTTTACCTTTTTCTAATACATATATAGTGTCTGCGTACATGATCGTAGAGAGTCTGTGTGCGATAAGAACCGTGATATGTGATCCATTTTTAGATATATCTTTTACTGTTTTATTTATCTCCTCTTCTGTTAATGAATCAAGAGAAGACGTTGCTTCGTCAAAAATGAGAAGATTGGGTTTGCGAAGAAGTGCGCGAGCTATGGAAAGCCTCTGCTTTTCACCACCTGAAGTCTTCACCCCTCCCTCACCTATGAGTGTGTCGAGCCCGAGACCTCCCCGAGCGAGAAGATTTTGACACTGGGCTTTATTGAGCGCATCTAAACATTCTTCGTCTGTTGCATTTGGGTTTACAAAAAGTAGATTTTCTCGAATAGTACCTGCGAAAAGCTGAGTGTCCTGAGTGACAAAGCCTATTTGTTTTCTGATTTCTTCTTTCTGTATGTCTTCAAAAGACATTTTGTTATAAGAAATACTCCCTTTATTTGGGGTATAGAGACCTACGAGCAATTTAACGAGTGAAGTCTTGCCTGAACCAGATGGTCCGACAAAAGCAATTGTTTTACCTGCCTTTGTACTAAATGAAATGTCATCAAGTGCGTTTTCATTTGAACTCTTGTACCCAAATGAAACATTTTCAAATGATAATTCATTTATTTTATTGATTGATTTAGGATTTAAAACTTCTACTTCTCGGGGAGTTGCCATTAATTTCTGGAAATTCTCCATTGAAGCTTCTGCTTCACGATAAGTACCTATGACATTGCCGAGCTCTTGTAATGGATTAAAAATGTAGAAAGAGTAGAAAAGTAAAGCGAAAAATTCACCGAAGGTTATGATCTTCATTGATATAAGAACAAACATAAAAAACATTATACCCGTACGTATGAAGTTAATAGCAGAACCTTGGATGAAACTGAGTGAACGTAAATATCGAAGCTTTTTTAATTCTAAAAGAAGTATTTTCTCTGTGGTGTTATTCAGACGATCTATTTCCTGTTTTTCTAGACCGAGGGATTTTACAAGCTCAATATTACGAAGTGACTCAGTAGTAGACCCAGCAAGTGCTGTAGTTTCAGCCACAATTATCTGCTGAATTACTTTTATTTTCTTTGTTAAAAGCAAACTCATAAATCCGATGATGAGAGGCGCAATAAAAAAAGTGAGTGCCACACCAAAATAAATACGAGTAGCATATATAGCAACAAAAATAAAACCAATTAAAGATACGAAAAGTATGTTTACAAAAGCTACCATTAGCTTTTCTGTATCTTGTCGTGCTTTTTGTAATTTTCCTAAGGTTTCCCCACTTCTCTCATCTTCAAATATTCCATACGGCAGAGACAATGTATGATAAACTCCGTCTCTATACAAGTCGGCTCCTACACGCTGACTCACTCCATTTAAATAATAGTCTTGGAAATTTTTAGCGATTCGTGACACAAGAGCCACAAACATGGTGGCAAGCAAAAGTAATCCGACACCACGTATAAATTCTGCCCTTGTATACAAGTCTACCTTGGTAACATAGTCATCTATGATGAATTTAAAAATATACGGATCGAGTAGAGAAAAAATCTGGTTTACAGTTGCGAGTGATAAAGTAAGCAGACAAAGCTTCCAATATTTTTTAAGATAATTAAGAAAAATTGTCATTAACTATTTTACTTCAATACTCTTTATAATGACAGCCTCAACTGGTCTGTCATTTGGACCTACTTCTACGAGAGCTATTTTATCTACTACATCCTGACCGGATTTAACTTTACCAAAAATAGTATAAAGTGGTGGCAGAGGATAATCTGCATGCATGATAAAGAATTGTGAGCCATTTGTATTTGGTCCACTATTTGCCATAGCGAGCACGCCTTTCTTGTATCCTGTCTTATACAGAACAGAGTCAGCTTTTATCTCATCTTCAAATTTGTATCCAGGACCTCCAGTACCCCAGTAATTAGCTTTTGAGTCGTCCTTTGACACTGGATCTCCACCTTGAATCATAAAACCTTTGATAACTCTGTGGAACTTAACTCCGTTGTAAAAGCCTGATTCTGCTAGCTTTTGGAAGTTTGCTACTGTATTTGGTGCATCAGATGCATAAAATTCTAATGTTACATCCCCTTCACTTGTGTGTAATATTGCACTTGTCATTTTTTTATTATCTAAATTATTAATAACTTTTTCTTCATTCTTTGGAACATTTTCTTCTACTGTTTTAACCTCATCTTGAACTGGAAGATTTTCTTCTACTATTGGAATTGGTTCTACGTTATTACTTTTACCATACTTTAAAATGATAAATCCGGCAACAATAACTAAAACAATCACCAATATGCTTATATATTTATTCATAAAATTTAATCTTTATTTTTGTAAAAATGTGCGACCAAAATTAGAGTTATAAGCGACACGAAGCTCGTGAGAGCAAGCATGGGTATGGATATGTAGCCTCCAAATTCATACACGAGTTGCTGTACGCATGACACCCCACTCGCATCGCATGGTGCTCCACTTTGGTTAAAGTAATATAAATAATTTAAGTAGAGCGCATCTGCTAACCCAACAAGGAGTAACGGAATAGAGTACCAAAGTACATTTCTGTCTTTACGTATCCAAGCAACTCCAAAGAGAAATACTTGAGGGAATAGAAATACTCTTTGTACCCAGCAATGAAAACACGGAGCATAGTTTAATACTTCAGAATAAAAAATAGAAAATAGAGCTGGGGCTAAAGACAAGAAAAAACCAAATATAATAAATTTCTCTTTCAAGAAAGCTAAATATTTATTTTCTTTTGGACCAAGGAAAAGTAAAAAGAGGGTTACAGCAGAAACAATTTGAAGGATAATAGCTCCTAATCCAAGAAACATATTTAAGTAATGTATACTTTCAAAACTCATATATTATTTATTATTCTGGTAAGACACAAGAAGTCTTCTCGGCAAGTTGTGACAGAGGTATCTCTCCGTTTAGCCTGCTACCATCGAGGAATTCCCACGTAGGATAACTCTTAACACCCTTATCGATACACACTTGTGTTTGACCTTTACCATCGAGTGTAGAACATTCAACATAAGGCAAAAGCTTAGCAGAAGATCCAAACATCTTTTTCTGTGCCTGACAATGAGGGCACCAAAATGCACCGTAAAATACAGCACCCTTGTCTTTTAGACATTGAGCAAAAGTGTCTAGCTTGTTAGACACTACTGGAGCAGTACCTGAACGCAATAATACTGTTCCGACAACTCCTAAAATTAAAATAACTATAATACCTAGAAATATTTTTATATTTGTATCCATAATATTAGTATTATAGCAACAAAGGAGGAGCATACGCAAATAACATTTATTTGCGCAATGTCCGAGTGCTGTTGCTATATGGTAATCCATATAGCACAATCAAGATATTCGGCAAAAACTATTGATACTGTATATAAAGAGGCTGTGGGCTTAATTTAAGTAACTCTTGTGGGGTCATGAGAACAGTACCTTTGTCCCATAAATCATTCTTATAAAATAATTTGAAACCAGCAAACTGCACAGGCTCTGGATAAATAAAATTCTTATACGTCCCTATTTTCTTTGCTGCCCCTCCCCAGCCATCCATATGCATCACGATCTGTACTTCGGGTAGTGGCTTGATCAATTTGTAATTTGTCACCATTTTCTGTGTATA
>JBBTUY010000001.1:174571-183737 GCA_038063515.1 Patescibacteria group bacterium
GTACTTCGGGTAGTGGCTTGATCAATTTGTAATTTGTCACCATTTTCTGTGTATAGCGATGCACAATCAAAACCTTTGGCGGTAAATTATTTTCTTTTACAAGTTTTGCTAAATATTCTGCTGTAAAATTAATATCTGCGGCATCCAGAGTGCCTACTACTTTACCTGGGCGAATAGTACCCTTCATTGAGAACTCAGGGTCAACACCGAGATGCACTTGTGGCATCTTTAAATATTTTTCAAACACTGGTATTTCACTCTGAAGTGTAGAGAAACCTACTTGAATATCTAGAAAAACAATTGCATCTATCTTCTCGGCTATGGCAAGAACTTTGTCTATCTCTGTCCCTGGCATACGTGCACGGTATTTGCCATCTTTACCCGCACTGCCTTGCGCCACTACTGCTATGTAATGAAGCGCCGGCTGTACAGGTGTACTCGGGTCAGCAGTATTCCATTTATCTACCTCGGATTGAAGTTTTGCAAGCATTACGTCCTCTTTGTATTCTCCAAGTACTCCCATTTTTGTAGAATATAAATTTCCATAATATGCAATTATGCGCTTGAACGGCAAAATAGCACCTGCATTTGGATATAGCGCCTGCACTGGCCAGCCAGTAGGTGGAAGAGGCTTTGGCTCTACTGTGACAGTAGTCTCCTTACCTGTTTTTGGGTCTTTTACTATTTTTATAGTAGGAGGTTTAGGAAGAGGATTGTTTGCTATTTCAAGCATCTTTTTATCATAGAGAGCCTTATCTAAAGAAGGAAAGTTCGTTGCTAGTGTTTTGTTTTCTTTTTTAATATCTTTTTTCTTTTCTCCAAGTTCTGCCTTTTGTGAAGGATAAGAAGTCACACTACTAAAAAGATTTGGAAATACAAAAAACAAAACTAAAAATGCTACTAATAAAAATATAAAAACACCAACGTATCTGGTGTGTAATGTCTCTTTTAGTTTATTTAAAAAATTATTATCCATGTATTCTGTATAGTATAGCAGATGTTAGATGAAAACCTCAGTTTGAATACTTTCCTCTTTGATACCCATATTTGTGATATGACGTCTCATATCATTTACAAAATCATTCAACCCACAAATGTAAAAAATTGTCTCATTATTTAAAAGAAGTTCACCTATGTGTTCTCTCAAGAAATCTTTATCTATCCTAGGCTCTTTTTTAGTAAATCTAGTAATTAATATTTCTTTTAAAGAATCGTAATTCATAATCCGAGTCTCATCTTTTGCACTCATTATGAAAATGGTTTTACTTTGAGGATGATAGTATTTGTGAGAGTAATAAATGGATAAAAGTGTAGTGATGCCCGAGCCAGCACCAAGCAAAACAAGAGGTGCGGGATTAGATGCATCCCAAGTAAAATAGCTGCCTATAGGTCCACGGATCTCAACCTCATCCCCTTCTTTTAAATTCCAAAGTTTTGGAGACAAGCTACCATTTTCTATAAGCTGAATA
Source organism: Patescibacteria group bacterium (assembly GCA_038063515.1). Taxonomy (GTDB): domain Bacteria; phylum Patescibacteriota; class Minisyncoccia; order Phycocordibacterales; family UBA9973; genus UBA9973. The sequence goes on from JBBTUY010000001.1 coordinate 176,041, forward strand.
CCGAATTCCAGATATGTATTATCTTGCATGGGAGAAACTACTGAATACTTACGTATTACATTTTCTCCAGGCATACATATCTCATAATGCTGTCCTGCTTTAAAAGGAGTAGGGTCTTCAAGTGTTAATGTTAAAGATTTAATATCAGAACATGCCTCTCGAATTTTAATAACTTTTGCTTTTTGCCAAGAATTCATCATCACAAATAGTCTACAGTTTCTTTTTCCATTCAATATCTTGACGCACAAGCAAACTATCTTTGTTCTCTTGATCTAGCAAAATAGCTTCCACTGCCCGCTCCATACGCATCCCCTGAGAACCCTTCACGAGAACGATATCATTTGTTTTAATAAAATCTTTTATAAAAATTGCAGCATCATGAGCATTTAAAAACTCATAAATATTTTCATCATTCATACCATTTTCCATAGCGCCTTCTTTTATATCAAGAGCTCTGTGCCCCACCACAATTAAAACATCTACATATTCTTTTAAGAATTTACCGATATTTTTATGGGCCTCTACTGTGTGACGTCCAAGCTCAAGCATGTCTCCTAAAATAGCCACTTTTCTACCTAAGTTTTTTATTTCTCCTAGAGTTTTAATGGCAGACTGAAGAGCAAATGGTGAGGAGTTGTATGTGTCATCTATGATGATGGAGTCGCTAATACCAGAAAGCAATCTCATTCTGCCTGGTGGAACTTCGTATTTTAAAAGAGAATTAATGGTATGAAGGGTATTAAGTTTTAAACCAAAAGAAAGAGTGACAGCACACAGAGAAGCATACAAGTGATTTCTCCCAAAGACACCTTCGATGGTGACAGGAAAGCTATTTCCTCCTTCATCTATTCTAAATCTCATACCCTGAGGTACTCCTTTATCATCGTATAAAATAGTGTCACTAGATGCGACCACGTCGGCATCATTTTTAAAACCATACATAAGTGTACGCATTTTAGTTTTTGTTTTCATTTTAAGCACATCTTCATCATCAGCATTTAATATGAGCAAGCCGGTATTTTTGAGTGTACTGATAAGCTGGCTTTTTTCTTCTATTAAATGTCTGCGTGATTTGAAAAATTCTATGTGTGCAGGTGTTTCTCCTATTGCTGTTATTATGACTGCATCTGTTTTAAGCCAGAGAGCTGTTTTCTGCATATCACCTGGCTTCCCTACACCAACTTCAAGCACAAGCCAGGTAGGATACTTGTGTGGGTATATGATAAGCCACAAACCTTTTAAAATGTTTGCAAACCATACAGAAGGGCTACTCCAACCATTGGGAATACCGAGTATTGTTAGAGGTAATCCTATTTCACTATTAAAGCTCTTTTCACTTTTCCTTACATATGAGATCCCACTTAATACAGCATAAACTGCATCTTTAGTAGATGTTTTACCTATAGAACCCGTAATAGCTATTATTTTAGGCTTGTATTTATACAAAACTAATATTGATTCTATTTGTAATATATATGTAATTATTTTTTTAAAAGTTGTTTTCATATTTAAGATTGTAGAAATTCATAATGATTTTAAGTGTTTTTAAAATCATCTATCAGGAGGTACTTCGTAATAATTTAAGAGAAACTTAGTAATGTTTAAGAATGGATCAGTCCATGTCTCAGCAGCATACGATACACCTTTTGGATTAATAGCATATAGCAAGACTATAAACTGTGGGTCATATGCAGGGAAATATCCAAAAAAAGAATGCGTATGCCTATCCTCATAATATCCTCCCGAAGTAGAGTTGGCAACTTGGGCAGTGCCTGTCTTCGCTGCTACGCTAAAATGCTCAAACTTTGCTAGTCCGCCCTTTAAAGACTTGTCCATAACTGTCACAAGCATTCTACTTATCTCTTCTGAAGTTTCTTTGCTTATTTTTGTGGGTACTATGTCATGAGATATTTCTTTTGAAGTACCGTCATTGTATTTTATTTCTTTTACCAAATGAGGAGTTACTAAATTCCCTCCATTTCCAAGTGAGGCAAGTGCACGAATAAGCTCTATTGGTGTAAGGGCTATACCTTGACCAAAGGATGCATTTGCATACTCTAGCTCTCGTGGACTATTTAAATTGCTGACGAGACCACTCGTCTCATTTGGCAGGTCTATGCCAGTCTTTTCTTTAATACCGAAAGAAAATAAATATTCTCGTAAATTCTTTTTGCCGAGTTTCTGCTCTACAAAAACCATTCCCGTGTTTAGAGATTGATTAAGCACATCTTGCATGCTTGTCCCTGGACCACGAGCCTTTTTATCGAAATTAAATATTTCCTTTTTTTCAACTATAACAGAGCCTTTGTCAGTGTATTTTGTATCTGCTGTCACTAAATTTAAATCTAGTGCAGAAGCCATGACAAGAGGCTTCACCACAGATCCAAATTCTAAAACGTTTTCAACGAGAGGATTTGAAAATACAGAAACTTGCTTAACTTTTGATAAATCATTTGGATCAAAAGATGGAAGCACGCTCAATGCATAAATAGAACCATCTTTTGGGTTCATTATTATTCCACCAATAGAATCCACGTTGTATTTATTTTTAACTTCAGTTAGCTTCTTTTCAAGTGTTGACTGCACCATAGGCTCTATAGTACTGACTACATCTCCCTGTTTGGTCTCGTCTTCAAACAAGCTTTTATTTATATTGGAGAAAACTTCCGCAAAGAAATTAATGTAAGGATTGTCCGCATCTCTACTTAAAACACTTTCATACTGTCTTTCGAGTCCATACCGACCTCCTAAATCATCTCCCTTGTAGCCCACAAACCCGAGTGTGTGTGAAGCGAGTGTTATCCCAGGGTAAAAACGCCATTTTTCTTTAAAAATATTTACTCCGGGTATCTTTAACCTATCAATACTGTCTGCTTCTTCTTTAGAAAGATGTCCTACTACGTCTTCATACGGATCATTTTTCTTACCTGCTTTTGCAAAAAAATCTTCTTCATCAATCTCTGTAATTTTAGATAATTTCTCATAAGCATCAGTAGCATCTTTAAGCTTGCTCGGATACATGGCGAGCTTGTATCCTAGAGTTTGTGTCGCAGCTGATACGAGCTCGCCATTTTTCCTTGTAAAGAAAATAGTTCCTCGTTCATAGATATTTGACGAAGGTGTAGCATACTGACGCAAAGCTGCTTCTGCATACCAGTTGCCATGTATAATTTGAACAAAAAAAAGCTTCCCTATAAAAATGAAAGCAGAAAATAAAATACAAAAAATAATTATCTTTGATCTATTTGGAAAACTATATTTCATTGTTATTAAACTTAGAACTTAAACCAAGTTTGTCAGAGATAGGTTTTCGTGTAGCAAAACTAGGCTTTATTTCCTTAAAACCAAGAGCATACGACATTTCAATATCAACATCATTAGACATGGCAAGGTAGCTAAGCTCTAAATTAGCAACCTCAGTCGTCAAAGTACGAGCCTCGCTCTCTAGAGATCTACGCTCTACTATGTTTACAACCATATTCCCTAAAAATAAAATGTATAGAAAAGATAAAAAAGCAAATAACCAAAAAATAGAGTTCAAGATAGTTCGTGAAGCATGGTCATTGTTTAAAACATCCACTCTACTTATATAATTTTTTATCTTTAATACTCCTTGCATATATTTTATTTTATTTTTTCTAAGACTCTTAATTTTGCGCTTCGTGCTCTTTTATTATTTTTAATTTCTTCCTCACTTCCTACAATGACTCTTTTGTTTATTAAAATTGCTTTTTCTTCTTTCTCTTGTGTTTTGAAAAATTTCTTTACTACTCTATCCTCTAAACTATGAAAGCTAATGACCGACATTCTCCCGCCTACCCTTAATGCTTTAAATCCTTTTTCTAATCCTTTTTCTAAGCTCCCGAGTTCATCATTGACCGCTATTCGTATCGCCTGAAAAGTCTTTGTTGCAAAATGTGTCTTCCCTTTCCTATAAAATCCTGGAACAGATGACTCTATGATCTTCACTAAGTCAAATGTTGTCTTAATACTCACTTTCTGCCTTGCATCTACTATCTTTTTTGCTATTTTCCTTGAAAACTTTTCCTCACCGTAGCCGTATATAATGCTTGCAAGGCTCTCTTCACTCCAGGTATTTACTACGTCAAATGCTGTAGTATCTTCTTTGTCAGGCTTTTCTTTCATCGTCATAAGCAAAGGCTCATCCACAAGAAAAGAAAATCCTCTACCTGAATTCTCAAGCTGATCTGAACTTAATCCTAAGTCAAAGATAATTCCGTCAATCTCACCACTTAGGTGTCCAACACCTAAGTTGATTATTTTTTTATCCAACTCACTAAAGTTAGAATTAATGGTAGAAATTTTACAGCCTAAATCTTTAAATTTATCTTCGACACCTTTAAAGACATTTTTGTCTCGATCAAAAGCTATTATCTGTATGCCTGCATGTCTCTTGCATACTTCGAGTGAGTGTCCTCCACCACCAAATGTAGCGTCGACTATCACCAAACCTTTTGCATCTTTATCTTTAAGATTAAGGCCATCTATTGTTTCTTTTAAAAGAACTGTCTTGTGTATACTCATCTTATTCCCTACTTCCACTCATCTTTTCTGCTAATCCTTCGGCTTTTTTCTCTGCATTTTTCTTGTATTCTACCCAGATCTTCTCATCCCAAATCTCGAGTCTGTCTTGTACTCCTATCACCGCTCCTGTATTTTTCAAACATGCTCTGTCTTTCAAGAAGTCTGGTATTAAAATCCTTCCTATAGAATCCACCTCCACTTCAGCTGCACCTCCAAACATATTTCTGTTAAATGTTCTCTGGTCAGCGCTTAAAAATGAAAGCTCGTCCGCACTACTACTTAACTTCTTTGAGACTTTCTCCCACTCTTTACTTGTAAAGACAAACAAACACTGGTCGAGTCCTGGGGTGATAATGATTTTCTTTCCAAGTTCTTTACGAAATTTTGCTGGTAGTGAAATCCTGTTTTTGTCGTCTATTGTATGAATGTATTCACCTATAAGCATAATTTGTATTTTTAACTCGTTTTTTAAACATTAAAACACTTTCCAAGATTTCCCACTTCTTCCCACTTGATATACATTGTATCCCACATAAGAAAATAACACCAAATATTTATGTGGATAAATAGTATTGTTTTTATTTTAATCTGTGTTATAGTATTAAAAGATGAACTCAGGCCCTCGGAAGTTGACGAGGGGGAGGGGCCCGGCCTTATCTTTTTTTTGCTCCACACATATGTGTGTGAGCAAAACCTGAAGAATGTACACTAAGTACTTCTTCAGGTTTTTTTATTTTCAGAGAGAAATTATTCTGTGCTACTTCTAGGCTTCATAAGTGGGAAAAGCACCGTCTCGCGTATTGAATACCCGGCAAGGACAGCAAACATACGGTCGCCGAGTGGGGCGGTACCAAAGGCAGGAGGCATGCCATGTTCGAGCATTTCTACGAACTCCCAGTCAGGCATCATAGCCTCGTCATCACCTCTTTCGATGAGTTTCTTTTGTTCTTCAAATCTTGCTCGCTGGTCAAGTGGATCATTGAGTTCAGAGAAACTATTAGAGAATTCACTCCCTGCAAGAATTAACTGCAGTCTCTCTGTTAGCTCGGGATTACTTTCAATAGACTTTGAAAGTGGAGAAACAATTTTCGGATGGTTCGTGAGCCACACCGGACCGGCGATATTCTTGCGACAATATTTCCACAAGCTGTCTATCAGCCTTTCTCGGTTCTCACCTTCATACTTTACTCCAAGTTCTTTAAGTTTTGCTTTCATTTCTTCTGTTGTTGCAGAAAGTACATCTACACCTGTATGTTCTTTTACATATGGTACATATTCTATTGCATCCCAATGTGGTTTTGAAAAATCAAGGGTAAAACCTTTAACTTCAAATTGTAAAGTATTGAAGGTTTTCATCACTACATCTTTAATCATTCTTTCGACAAAAATTCTGCCTTGAGTGTAGTCCATATACGCAGCATAGAATTCCATATTAGTAAATTCTTGAAGATGCTCAGGGCTTGAGCCTTCATTTCGATAAACTCGTCCAATTTCAAAAACTTTTGGAAACCCTGCAGCAAGGGCTCGCTTTTGCCATAACTCTCCTACAGAAATACGCAAATACACAGGTATGTCAAAATCATTGTGATGCGTAGCAAACGGTCGAGCCTCCGCCCCACCAGTAGTAGTTTCGAGTGTGGGGGTTTCTATTTCCAAGAATCCTTCATTAAGCATAAACTCCCTCGCATGCCTCCAAAATGCTGAGCGCTTTTCTATCAAAGTTCGCAATTCATCATTCATTAAAATATCTAAATATCTTTTTCTATATCTTTCGTCATCATTCGTAAATCCATGCCATTTCTCTGGAAGTGGAAGTAAGGTTTTTGTAAGCATTCGCCAGTCAGTTGCCTCGCAGGTCTTTTCCCCTCTTTGAGTCGTAAAAAAAGTACCATATATCTCTATAAAGTCTCCTATGTCTACAACCTCGCTAAAGAAACCGAGCTTCTCCTCACCTATGACGTCTTTTTTTAATAAAGCTTGGAAAGTCCCTGTACCGTCGTTAAGTGTTATAAACACTATCGCACCTTGTCCACGTATAGACATGATCCTACCTGCGATCCATTTATTTTCTTTACTCTTTTCTAATTCATTAAAAGTTGAAAAAGCTTCCGAAAGAGAAATATCCATTTGAGACTTTGCTGGATACGGATTTATTCCCCTCTTTATTAAAGCTTCGAGTTTTTTTATTCTTATATCTCTAATTTCATCAATTGAAGACATTTTTTTATGAGACGTTAATGATTTTATAATTTACCACACCACTTGGAGTACTAAATGATATTTTATCACCCTTTTTCTTGCCGTATAGAGCTTCACCAAATGGTGACCTGTTAGAAATCTTTCCTTCAGCCATGTTGGATTCTTCTGATCCTACTATTGTATAAGTTTTAGTACCTGCTCCAGCGAGACCTCCGCTTGTGTCTTCCTTCTGGACTGTTACTTTTGATCCTATTTCTACTGTATCACCCCCACCAGCATGCACCACCTCACAAGACTGCAATATCTCTTTTATTTTTAAAATTCTTTCTTCGAGTTTACCCTGCTCTTCACGAGCTTGGTGGTATTCTGCATTTTCTTTTAAATCACCAAGGCTTTTTGCATATGCGAGGCTATCTAATATAACCTTTCTTTTTGGGCCCTCTAAGTCCAGAAGTTCTAGCTCTAGTGCTTTCTTTTTTTCTGCTGTTATGTAGTTTATAGCTGTGCTCATATGTATTGATAGTATATTTTTCTACAACAAAGTCAATTTAATTTAAAAATAGTCGAAAATATAAAATAGCCAAGCGTGCAAATGATTGCGCGCTTGGCTATTTTTGCAGCTGGCTACGACGCCAGCATGAAAACTAATGGCGCCCGTAAGTCGGGTGCCTGATTAGCTGATCCTTTTAAACTGAGGTAAAGTATGATTGCAACACATGCAATCAACACTATAATCGCCAAAACCAAAAATACTGGGTTCGGCTTCTTCTTTCCATAATTTTCAAAATTATCTAATGCCATTTTTCTCCTTCATATCTTTTCACCCCTTAGTTGAAATAACCAAGGAAAGATACTTCTAAAGAGAGATAACCATATATATATTAGTCAATAGGTCGTAGTGGATAATTCTATTAAAGAGAAATTTTGCTTGCTTTTTAGTAAAGATATGTTAA
>JBBTUY010000001.1:183837-192058 GCA_038063515.1 Patescibacteria group bacterium
GTGGATAATTCTATTAAAGAGAAATTTTGCTTGCTTTTTAGTAAAGATATGTTAACCTTATACCCATATGGCAAATTCAGTAATAGAAGTAAAAAAGAACCCAAACGAAAACAATGCGAGCATTTTGCGTCGTTTTTCTCGTCGTATTCAGGAGTCTGGTATCATCCGTAATGTAAAAGGCAACCGTTACAACCTCCGCAAAGAATCCAAGCTTAAGATAAAAAAGGGGGCACTCAAGAAGATGGGTCGCAGACTCGAGATAGAAAAGCTCAAAAAGATGGGCAAAATGAAATAATCAAACTGTGGCTACACAAAAGACGAACATTTCTATAATAAACAAAACAAAAGGCAAGCTTCCGAGCTTGCCTTTTGTTACGATAAAAAACGACATCTTAGGAGAAGCGTATACTCTCTCGATAGCATACGTCAGTGAAAAAGTCTCACAAGGATTAAATAAAAAATTTAGAAATAAAAATAATTCGACAAATATACTTTCATTCCCTCTCGATAAAAAAAATGGAGAGATAATTCTCTGCCCTACGCTCATAAAAAAAGAAGCGAAAGAAAATACTAAAGGTTATGATAAAAATTTCACCGAATGGCTCGGGTTTTTAGTTATACACGGAATGCTACATTTGAAGGGAATGCAACATTCTGATAGAATGGAGAGGGAAGAAACAAAATATGATGAGAAATATAGGAGTAGGAATAGACGTAGGCTCCACGATGACGAGAGTCGTAGTGGGAGAGTTCATAAAAGGAGAGAAAAATCCTAGAATTATTGGTGTGGGAGAATCTCCAAGCTTAGGACTCCGACACGGATACATAATAAACCAAGAATCCGCATTACAATCTCTAAAAAAAGCGCTCAACATGGCAGAGAAGTCTGCTGAAATGAAAATAAAACGTGCATTCATATCTGTGGGTGGAGTAAGTTTAAAAAGTGAAACCAGTGCCGGCTCTGCCGTAGTCTCAAAAGCAAATGGTGAAGTCACCACACTTGATGTAAACAAAGCGTTACAAGACTGTGAAGACAATTTAAATCTAAATAATAGAAAAATTATACAAGTCTACCCTACTAGTTTTAAGCTTGATGGCAAAGAAGTCATGGGGCGTCTCGAAGGCATGCACGGCACAAAGCTCGAAGCTAAAGCACTCTTTGTCACCTACTCCATACAGCACCTCGAGGACTTATTAAGTGTCGTCTCCAGAGCAGGCGTAGAGACAGTGGATGTACTTGCGACTCCGATCACTCTCGGGAATTTGATACTATCTGAAAAACAAAAGATAGTCGGCGTAGCACTCGTAGACATAGGAGGTGAAACGACTTCCCTGTCTATATTTGAAAATGGCTCCCTGATATCTCTGCATACATTTAGTATCGGATCATCTGACATTACAAATGACATTGCTCTTGGTTTTAAAATCCCACTCGATCGTGCTGAAGGTTTAAAGATTGGAGACATGGATGAAGAATTTTCAAAAAAGAAATTAGACGAAGTCATCGAGGCACGCCTCTGTGACATTTTTGAATCAATAGAAAATAATTTAAAGAAAATAAAAAGATCAGAACTTTTACCTGCAGGTATCGTATTTGTAGGAGGCGGATCAAATGTAGCCCGTCTTGCCGAGCTTTCAAAAGCAACACTCAGACTCCCCGCAACAGTAGGCTCCACAGAAATATTTGGTAACACAAAAACAAAATTACGCGACCGTTCATGGCTCGCAGCTACGAGCCTCCTCGTATCTGGGAGAGACAATAATGAATACAATGATAATTCATTGTCAAATCTCTTCAAAGACCTAAAAAACACAATAAAATCAGGCATAAAACAGCTAATGCCTTAAAATATTTCCCTACATGAAGACCTAGATAAGTAATAACTTTACTTATTTCTGTTTTCTGATATTGTTTACCCATACAAGACAAAGAGTTAACAAAGCCTATTTTCCTTTAAAATAACGATGTAAAATAGGTAGAAAAAATTATGCCAAAAGTAGATCAAGTAATAGAAAGCTTCGCTAGAATAATGGTCATCGGAATAGGTGGATCAGGTAAAAATGCAGTTAACCACATGATTAATTCTAAGGTTAAAGGCGTTTCTTTTATTTGCATGAACACTGACACCCAAGACCTACATCACTCACTCGCAGAAAAGAAAATTCACATAGGAAAAAATCTTACGAAAGGTCTCGGCGCTGGAATGGATCCAGAGATCGGAAAGAAAGCAGCAGAAGAAACAAAATCAGAAATACAAGATGTGATAAAAGGTGCAGACATGATCTTCATCGCATGTGGAATGGGTGGAGGTACTGGCACTGGCGCTGCTCCCATAGTAGCTCGTGCAGCAAAAGAACAAGGCATACTCACCATAGCTGTGGTCACAAAGCCATTCTTCTTTGAAGGAAACCACCGCATGAAGCTTGCTGAAAATGGTATCGAAGCTCTAGCAAAAGAAGTAGATGCAATCATCATCATCCCTAACGATAAATTGATCCAGCTCGCAGATAAAAATACTAACTTCAAAACAGCCTTTGCAAATGCCGACGACGTATTACGCCAAGCAGTAGAAGGTATTTCTGACCTTATCACTACTCCAGGTATCATAAACGTAGACTTTGCTGACATAAAAGCCATCATGTCTAATGCTGGTAGTGCTCTCATGGGTATGGGTAGTGCTTCTGGTGAAAAACGTGCTGAAAAGGCCGCACTTGCAGCTATTAATTCCCCACTCCTCGAAGTCTCTATACACGGTGCAAAAGGTGTTCTCTTTGCAATATCTGGCGGTGGCGACCTCACAATTCACGAAATACAAGAAGCTGCTAAGATCATAACTGAATCAATAGACAAGGATGCAAAAGTTATCTTTGGAACTATTAACGATGAGAAAATGAAGAAGGGAGAAATAAAAGTTACAGTCATAGCCACAAGCTTCCCTGCTGACATGCCTCGCAAAACTCTCTTTACAGGCACACCAGCATCAACAACAAATCAAGCAGTATTGAAAGAAGAAAATGCAAATGTAGTTAAAAAAGAAATAATTAACAACATTCAAGCTGTAAAAAATGTAGAAATTGTGCCACCCACAGCAAATAAGCCTGTAAATGATTTCATAAAAAAGCCTAGCACTGTAGAAGATATAATAATAGACGACATAGACGACGACTGGAGCGCTGTTCCAGCATTTCTAAGAAGGAAGAAATAAAAGGTGGAGAAAAAATAATTAATTTTCTTAGAACCTTTTTTTGTGTTATAATACACTCATGACTTATAATTTAGTGATTATTGGAGGTGGACCAGCAGGCACTGCAGGAGCTGTTTATGCTGCTCGCAAAAGGATGCGGACGCTACTCATCACGGCTGAGTGGGGTGGACAGTCTGTGGTCTCAGAGCAGATCTACAACTGGATAGGTACTAATGCCCTCTCTGGGAACGAGCTCGCAGCAAATTTCAAAAAGCATGTACTCGCAAACACAGGCGAAGGTCAAACACTAGAAATAAAAGAAAATACAAAAGTAGCGCACATAGAGAAAAATGGTGAGAATTTTCTAGTAAAAACAGAAGGAGGCGAAGAATTTGAAACCAAAACAGTTCTCATAACAGCTGGAAGTAGTAGGAGAAAAATAGAAGCCAAAAACGCTGACGCACTCGAGCACAGAGGACTCACTTACTGTGCTTCTTGTGATGGGCCACTTTTTTCTGACATGGACGTAGCCGTCGTCGGTGGAGGTAATGCTGGATTTGAATCAGCAGCTCAGCTACTCGCCTACTGTAAGTCTGTAACACTTTTAAACAGAAGCGACACTTTCCGAGCAGATGAGATAACAGTAGAAAAGGTTTTGAAAAATCCAAAAATGAGCGTGATTAAAAACGTAGATATTTTAGAAATTAAAGGTGAGAAATTTGTAGAAGGTTTAGTATACAAAGATACAGTTACAAATGAAGAAAAAACTCTCACAGTCTCAGGGATATTTGTGGAGGTGGGACAGATACCAAATACGAGCTTCGCTAAAAGCATAGTACCTACGGATGAAATAGGCCGTATCAAAATAGATGCTTGGACTCAAAAGACAGAAATACCCGGTATATGGGCTGCTGGAGACTGTACAAACGTCCTCTATCACCAAAACAACATAGCTGCTGGAGACGCAGTCAGAGCACTAGAAGACATTTACCTCTACATTCACGCTAAATAACTTATAGCCAGAAATTTAAAACCAAGCCGTAGATAACAAACATTACGAGCTGGTACCCCGCCTGTATGAGGAACCTTGTCCAAGCTGTTTTACTAGAATCATTATTCCACATAGAGCTCCCTGCTATGATAGGCACTATAAATGCAATCCAGATAAAAATGGAAAGCTTTAGCATGTCTGTCTTTGGCCAGCAAGTAGCGAGATATGTGAGAGAATAAACTTGGAAAAGTGTGAGGATAAACTGTACTAGGTAGAGAGGGCCTGCTTTTTTCTGCATCTCTTTCTTCTTTTCTTTATCTTGCTCTGTAGCACCGATGACTTTCATCCACATCTTGCCAAAGAGTGGTCCGTACCAAACAAAACCAACAACCATAGACAAAACTCCACACACAAACACAGCTACTAAATTCACATCCATAGATTTAAAATATTAATTAATAATTTAATATATACTTATCTAGTATACCATAAAAAACAACGTGCAAATTGGCTCTTGTTGATAATTATAGGAATATTATTATTAAAAAAAATAAAGTAACAACATGTTATACAATACTTTAATAAAAAACAGTCTTTGATGGGTTTTTAATATATAAAAAATTTGACAAACTTTAATACAAATGATATAAATATAGCTTATATGGGGAACATCTCGGTCAAACGAATACTTTATGCATTGCTTGGTTTCTTAGAGGTAATCGTACTCATCACTTTTGGAATTCTCGTCTTATCTAAATACCACATCGCACCTGCGTATGTGATCGTACTTGTTTTTCTCATACTTATATTTTCTTCAAATATTATCGCCAAAATTTTTCTATATGATTAAGAAGTATAGCATATATTTCATCATGTATTTAGTAACCATAGGTATCATCCTATCTATTTTCTTTGTTATACCAATACGTCAAGGTGAATACAAAGTGCTCAGCCTCATCATCACGTTATTTGCATCAACACTCGTAACGAAATACGTAAAAGGATTTTTCTTTATGCTTCTTGGTCCGTGGTATGACGTATGGAAAAAAAGAGACAATGCTAAATGGAAAAATAATACTAAAAATCCAAAAGTGTCCATCCTTGTCCCCGCTTACAATGAAGAAGTAGGTCTACTTTCGACCGTAAAGACGATACTCGCGAGTAATTACCGCAACCTAGAGCTCATCGTTGTAAACGACGGATCTACAGATAAGTCTGATGAAGTAATGCGAGCATTTATGGGATCACAGACAGTATGGGACGGCATAACTATTAAATATTTTTACAAAGAAAATGGAGGTAAGGGACGTGCATTAAATTTTGGTTTTGAACAGTCAATGGGAGACATCATCATGTCTATAGATGCTGACTGCATCGTCATGCCATTTACTGTCGGTAATTTTGTAAAACGATTTAATAACCCTGATGTACAGGCAGTGGTGGGTAACGTAAAAATAGGTAATTCCGAAAATCCTATCACCCTTCTCCAAAAATTGGAATTTCAATTTTCTTTTTATTGGAAGAAATCTGAATCAATATTAAATACCATCTACATCATAGGTGGAGCTGCTGGGGCATTTAGACGAGAAGTACTAGAACGTTTTGGTGGCTATGATACAACTAGTATCACTGAAGACATAGATTTGTCAGTAAAGATTCAAGCTGCTGGACTAAAGGTGGTATACGCAGATGATGCTATAGTATACACAGAAGGAGCAACAACGATAAAAGGGCTCATAAAACAAAGAATCAGATGGAAATATGGCTGGATAACTACTTTCGCGAACCATTCATATCTTATTTTTAGTATAAATAAAAAGCATAACAAAGTATTAAGCTGGTTTGTTATCCCACTCACGTATATAAATAACCTTCAGCTTATCTTCGAACCATTGTGTGTAGTGCTTTTATATATATTGTATGTTGACCCATGATTTCTCTCCTTTCATATCTTGGATTATACTTGAGAGTAGTCCTTTTATCATACATGCATTGTATGATGACAAAAATAGCAGGAAATTTTCATTTTTGATATACTCGCCTATCAGCTGGCTTATATTTCACTTGAGTACATATGTGGAATATCGAGCCTTGTTTGGATCGATGAAAGATATTATTATGAAACGTGAAGCGACCTGGGGTGTATGGACAAGGACAGGATGTGGAATCAAGTTAAACGAGGATACAGCAAAATAGTACATCATTAATTAATTTAAAGAGATATGGACAAAAAAACAAAGACAGCTTTTATAATATGTATCGTAGTGCTACTCATCATAGCAGCATTATCTTTCATAACCCCTCAAGGCAGTAGCACAAAACTACATACGACCCAACAAACTGATGAAAAACTCGCCCAAAGAAGTGGTACTTTTAACAATCAAGATTATGAAACAAAGAAAGATTTATCACGAAAAAGTATGTTAAGTAGCTTAGTTGCAAAACCGGCAACTGGCTGTAATCTTGTAGCTAACATATCATCCACACAGGTTGATAAAACCACAACATATAAAGTAACCCTTGCAAACAACGGTACAACCTCCTGTAAGGCTGTGTCCTTTTCTGTATATTATACTGAAGACGAACAATACATATCTTCGACTCCTCGTCCTTCAGCAAGTGATTATTACTGGATGCTTGGTAATATCAGTCCAAATACCAACAAGAAAACTACCATAGTCACAACAAAACAAACAACAAACCCACTTGAAATATGTGCGAGTGCAAACAACGTCGAGGGAGATGTGTGCATAGAGAGTATACTCAGTATTCCTCCTGTTGTACCCCCAACACCTACTCCTCCTACAACTCCGACACCACCCACAACGCCCATATCAGGAGGAAAAGAATACGGTGTATGGATATGGAATTCTCCAGTCACAATGTCACAAACATACATGGACACAATACTTTCAAATGCAAAAAAAGAAGGCATGAATGTACTGTATGTAACCATAGATGACTACATCGCTATCAATGCCCTAACAGCTGGAACACAAAAAAATGCTAAACTCACAGCTTACTCAAATGCAATAGAAAAACTCGTACTTGCTGCCAAAAAAGAAGGCATAGCGATAGACGCTGTAGCAGGAGCATCAAACTGGGCTGAAATAAATCATACATATAAAGCATATGCTGTAGTTGATTACGCTATAGCATATAATAACACACACCCAGGTGCAGAACTCCGTGGATTCCAATACGACGTCGAGCCATACCTACTTCCTTCATATGAGAACAATAAAGCCACCGTACTTAAGAATTTCGTTACTCTCATAGATAATACAGCTACACGCATAGCTTCATCCAATATTCGTTTTTCTATCGTTATACCCCATTTCTACGATAGTGCACAGGCGTGGACCCCTTCATTCACATACAAAGAATCAACTAATTTTACATTTGATCATCTATTAAAGATATTAGACCGAAAAACAGGAAATACTATAATTTTAATGTCGTACCGAAATTTTGCTGAAGGACTAAACAGTACTATTAAAATTTCTGAAGCTGAAGTCACACAAGCAAATGGACACGCGACCAAAGTCATCGTCGGCCAAGAGACAAGCAATGTCGATCCTGAATACGTAACATATTACAACCTCACAAAGGCATACTACTTAGAACAAATAAGTATCATACAAGATCTATTCAATAACCATAGTGGGTTTGGAGGTACTGCTGTACACTACATGGAGCCGTTTTTAGAGTTGAGATAAAAATTTAATTACCTTTCCTTCCGAATTTTGGCGGAGGGCACAGGACTCGAACCTGCAAGGGTTTGCACCCGCCGGTTTTCGAAACCGGTACATTACCATTCTGCCAACCCTCCTTAGTAAAAAAATATACCACTTTTTGCATTTTTTTCAAAAAATGATATATTATTTGGGTAACAGGCCCCATCATCTCGGAATTATGGGCAACGATTTTTAATCATTAGAAATCATTTAAAAAAAATTAAATATCACATGGCCCCATCGTCTAACGGTTAGGACACCGGGTTTTCAATCCGATAATCAGAGTTCGATTCTCTGTGGGGTCACAA
>JBBTUY010000002.1:0-33131 GCA_038063515.1 Patescibacteria group bacterium
CAATACGAAAGAATCTTCGGTAAAGCATCACACGCAGTTTGTCGTGACGCAGTCCAAGACATCATAGCCGAAATCCCTCCTGAAGAAATCCCTGAGAGTTTGAAGTAGATATTTATAGGGACTCACTGTTATCTACTTCGTTGCTTATTATTTTCCACTATAGTACCATATATTTATATGGATAATTCTAAAAAAGTACTTGTTTTGTTTTCTGGAGGTAAGGATTCCTCTGCTACTGTGGTTGAGATGATTCGTGCTGGTTACCATGTGGTTTTATTTACTTTCCAATTGGGCAGACCAGAATTAATCGGACCAAATGGGGATTCAGCTCCAGACATAAGACATTTAGAATTATTTAAATCATTTCCACAACACATAGATGCAAAAAGAATCATTCTAGGTAATAACTTCTTGATTAGAAAATTAGCTATAGAAAAAACTAATAGTACTCATGTGGTATATCCACTTGCCATAGCACTTGTTTTTCTTTCTGATGCGATCTTATACTGTTTAAAGAATGATATCCATGACATAGCTTGTGGGTACTCCGCATATCAGGCAAGTGAAGATAGGTATATAGAGCAGAGAGATGATTTTATTGAATACACTAAAGATTTTTTAAAGGAGTATGGTATCACATTTCATGTACCTGTTGTAAAGAAAAATAAGGAGGAAGTTATGGCAATACTCGACAGATGTGGAGTTAGCTCTAATTCCATTGAAAGTAAGGCTATGCTTGGTGCGATACCGTTTGATGTAGAAAAGACAGTTGAATTTTGGAATGCATCGATACCTATTTGTAGGGAGTATATTGAAGACAGAATGACACTGCCTTAAATTCTTATGAGTTCTCTACTAGTAAAAAAAGCTCTATATTTTGCGGCACAAAAACATGAGAAACAGTATAGAAAAGGTATACCAGTACCTTATATAGTACATCCGGTTCAGGTTGCATTTGGTGTAAGTAAATATACCTCAGATGAGGAAGTTATAGCTTCAGCTTTTCTGCATGATACACTAGAAGATTGCCACGATGTCTCCCTCGATATTTTAAAGAATGAATTTGGTCATAGGGTCGCATCCCTTGTCGATGAAGTAAGTTTAGATAAAGATAAAAAGTATACAACGTGGAAAGAAAAAAAGGAGGCTTATTTAAAAAAAATTAATAAAGCTTCAAAGGATGCTCTTATTATTGTCGCAATAGATAAAATGTCTAACTTAGAGGGCTACTTTGGTGCGTTGATAGAGAGAGGTGGCAAGGTTGTTCAAGATTTTGGTGGGACGCCAAATGAGTATATTTGGTATTATACAGAGGTTGGTAATATACTTTTTTCTACACTAGGCGAGTCAGCTCTTATTAGAGAATACAATGCATTATTAGAGTTTTATAAAAAGAAAACTTCTGATTTTATTTAAATTTTTAATTTCACTACGAATATTTTCTAGAATGATATTCTGCATGTAGTCTTTCATTTTCTTCATGAAAAGTTGTGGTTGTAATTTGTATTTCAAATGGCATTTCATTTTTATATGCAACAAACTGAATTAGTTGTAATTTCTTATCTTTATTAGAGCCACTAGTACCTATTTTCGGTTTTTTAATATAATCATGATCAACATATCCTGGAAAGGTTGCCGATATTTTTTCAAGTATTTTATATACTTCATTTACTGAATTTACTAATATACGTATGCCGTATACGTCATCAATAGAAAAAATACTTTGGACTTCTTTCATTTTAATTTTCTTTTGTAGTGTTTCAGGATGTTTAACACGAAAACTTATATCTACGTTACCTATGCCTGGTATCGTACTGAGTAAATTTTTGATGTTATCCTTTAATTCTTCTATGGTGCAACCTATGCATTCTTCGTAAAGAGCTACAGTTTCAGGCATTTTTTTATGCCATCTTTTATCTTTAAGTATATTAGGAATAAGATTAAGTGATTCTGACATAATGAAGATTTTTTAAATATGTTTTTATTTTAGCATACGAAAGAATCTTCGGTAAAGCATCACACGCAGTTTGTCGTGACGCAGTCCAAGACATCATAGCCGAAATCCCTCCTGAAGAAATCCCTGAGAGTTTGAAGTAGGGTCATATACATGTAATATATAAAAACACCCACTTAATGGGTGTTTTTTCGTTTTAATATTTAAACACAAACTATTTCTCACCCTTGACTTTTAGTCGACGGGGGGGTAGACTCGATATAGATCTTGGGCAAAAT
This sequence comes from Patescibacteria group bacterium, assembly GCA_038063515.1. Classification (GTDB taxonomy): domain Bacteria; phylum Patescibacteriota; class Minisyncoccia; order Phycocordibacterales; family UBA9973; genus UBA9973. Next base: position 2,233 of record JBBTUY010000002.1, read on the forward strand.
ACATGATTCTTCTTTGACAACAAAAGAGGAATTATAGGATATAATGGGTCTAAGACCCGAGGTTAAATAAACATCTAAACACATGAATAAAATTAAAGAATTAGTAAAAAACACAATAGAAAAGTATAAAAAACACTCTGTAATATATACGTTAGTGCTAGCACCCATAGTTATAGTATTAGGAGGTTTATTGTACATAATACTAGGCTTCACTTACATTAACTACATAGACAGACATGCCTATGACGCTGATAATGAAAGAATTGCAAAGATAATACCTTTCTCTCAAAGAGGTTTACCTGTACCAGAAACAGACGTACCTGTAACTTTACCTCCTGATCCAGGAGAAGCAGGCAAGAAGACTCTCGCAGGTATTGATTCAAACAATGACGGAGTACGTGATGATCTTGAAAGAGAGATCGTATATATGTATCCACAGAATGAAGAGGTGAGACGAGTGCTTAGAGCCATGGTGAAGAAGGAGCAGGAGATACTTACAGCTCCTGGGGGAGATAAAGAATACTTTGAGGGATTGCGGACTTCGGCTTTCGCATTAAAACATTGTTATGAATATAAAATTTTTCCTATAGGACAGTTTGATGCAACTAATGGTCAAATTTTACTAAATATGTTAGAAAACACTTCCGAGCGTGAAAAAAGGCATAGAAAAAATGAGCAGAAAGCAACCCCCTTTGCAAGTAGGATTAGTTTTGGTCCTGAAGCTTGTACTCAACCACTAGTTAAAGGCCAATACTAAAACCCCAACCAGAAAACAAATTCATTTCTCTTCCCTATCTGCATATCAATAAATGGTATGTAGTTGGGGAAAGAGAAACACTAAAGTTTAGTAAAATTGTTACAACAACAATAGTATTTTTGTTTTCCCGTAACGCTCGTGAAGGAGAAATGATGATAAAAATGTTTCATAGATTTCTTCAAGCTATGTTGATGATTGTGATAATGTTCACATTCGTAGACATAGTAAATGCACAATGTCCGCAAGGTAAGGCGGCAGTGATTTGGGTGAATGGGATTCTTGGAGAGAGTCAAGCAAAGTGGGAAGATAGTGTAAGAACTGTCGGTGATAAATTTTTCGCTACCCACATTACTACCCTCAATCCTAGTTGCGTCGAATTTGTTCCCGTTTACAATACCAGTGCGTGGGCGTACTCCGATATCAATCAGTCACTTGCACATTTGATGCAATTTGCGGTTGATCGGATCAATCTGATCGATCTAGATATGCTCAAATTATTACGAGTGATCGAAGACTACTCGAAAGATGGCTACAAAGTCGTCTTAGTTGGTCACTCGCAAGGTTCGCTCTATACTAACCTTGCTTATCAATTTATTCGTAGCGGATCTTCTAGAATCATTGTTCCGAGTATTGCCAGCTTGCCTGACAATAGCAAGTTGGAGATTGTAAACATCGCAACTCCATCAGATAGAGTGTCTGATGGTAATGGTCGTTACACTACTCAATGTGGCGATATAATTTTGACGGCAACACTCGGCCTATCGTTACCGGCTAACATCAACGGCGAGGGCAGACCGTGTTCTGCTCAACTGCCTACATCATACAAACATTCCCTGGATACGTATTTAATCCTAGGGACAAACAGCCAGAGACAGATCTTCGCAGATCTGGATCTGGCACTACGGCTTCCTGATTCAGGGTGCGTAGGTACGCCAAACTGCATCTTGAAAGATAATTTTAGTGACGGTAGTTTTGTCGCTAACTTTATCACCAACCCATACGAGCCAGGCTCCATTAAGGAAGAGTCTGGAGCGTTACAAATGAGTGCCGGAGCATTAGTGCTTCCTGGCACTACGGTCACAACTCAAGGTAAAATCAGCGCTCGGACGCGCCGTGTTTTCTCTGGCACATTTAACGCGAGTTTCCGTTGGAATTTTATCCAAACTGGGAACTCGCATGCAAAATTAAATTTTGTGAGAACGTCTGACAACAATTCAATTTTCGAATCCAATCTGTTCCACGCAGGTTGGAACACTCTCGAAATCAATAGAACAGATACGCAAGTATCTGTTTCTAGAAACGGATCGGTGGTTGGTCAGTATTCGTCAGCTAAGAACGACGAATACTACTTAGATTTTGAGTTGCAAAGTGATAGCACAAACACAATTGCTAGCACTTTGCTGCTGGATGATTTGTTGGTGGTGGCACCACCAACTCCGACTCCAACCCCTGTGCCGACACCAACATCAATTCCCACCATGACCTTCACACCGACCACGAAATCGTTGTCGGTGGAAAAGGGAAACTCTATCACCGCTAACCTGACTCTCAAAAGTCAGGGTGGCATGACGGGGCAACCAAACTTTCAACTCCGTTGTGCTGCCTGTCCAACAGGGTTTAGCTACAATTTTACTAGAGGTTTCTCAGTCACACTACCTGCGGACGGCAGTGTGCAAGTTTCAATCACTTTTTCTCCTTCAAGTTCTGCAAGCCCCGGAACTTGGAACTTCGAGTATTGGGCAATCATGAGTGATGTTACTGCAAAAGCGTACATCACTCTTAACGTGAGCGGATCGCCGGCACCGGTACCGGCGTCTACGACTTCTTGCACTTTTGGCAGGATACCGGCACTTTCTTGGAAAAGTAACCTCGTCACGTTGCGACAGAGCAATGGGGCGGGAGCTATTTCCTACAATTCAAATGGAGTGAATTTAAGTGGAAACACTTTTTCATTTACCCCAACCGGTGACATTGGTGCCTACACTGCAAGTTTTGTGGTTACAGCAACCGATGCCACTGGGAAAAAAGCAACGACAACCTGTACCGTGCCAGTGGTAGCCGGAAAACCTGTACTCACATCGCTGAGAGTCAACACGAGTCCGAAAGTGAACACAAATATCAACGTGTCCATTTTTGGTACTGGTTTTATGAAAGGTGCGCAAGCCTACGTTTGCAGTTCGACTGCGACGAGTTCTTGTGTTGCCACTTCTACCACCTACATCAACGGCGGAACTCAGCTCACGCTCACAAGTGTGAGGCGAAGTACTGCCGGGACAATTTACATAATGGTCAAGAATCCAGGAGATCAATCTTCGAAATTCTTGACCATGGTGGTGGTCAGGTGACCACTACTAACACAAACCTGCTCGTATTCCTCGAGCAGTTGGGCCGAGATCCCAATCAACTCTCATGACAGCCAGCGATATTTCGATATTCGCTGGCTGTTTTTTACATATAAAGAATATTTTAATACGTTGCAAAAAACCTTGACAAAAATCATATTTAGTAGTTTAGTTAGGTGGTCTGTCGCACTTGATGGCAGATAGAGTCCTATGAGGGATATGTGATTTTTAAATTAATAGAAATCATTGATATCTCTCAGTAAGGATCTCTAAAATGAAAGGAGGGAGAATGAAAAATTTCTCCCGTGGAGGCGATGGCGCCTCCTTTATAGGTGCTTTAGTAGTTTTTCTCCTGCTTGCTGGGGCAGCAGGAGTTTGTTTTAAAATGAATGGCTTGGCACCCCAGCAGAAAATGCCAAGCCATTCCTCTTCGGTGATGGCTTCACCGAAGAGGATACCCAGATCGAAGACTGGGACGCCCGTGGTGACAGCCACACCGTGGGCGAGAAATCAGCCTCCGCCTAGGGTGGAGGCAACCCCCTGGTCGTACCCCGACCAGGGGGAAATCCCCGCTTATAGGGAGCGGGGAAAAAGATTCAGTGAGAGGCAAAGCGTGGATGATCCACCTTAAGTCTCTCATTTAAGGCCGCACGATGATGAATCGTGCGGCCTATATTTTTTATTTTTCAACAGCTTGCTATGAGAAATAAAAATGTTATCATTGAGGGACATCTCCGTAAATGTATGATTATGGGGTATGAGATAGACTTTATTAATTAAATTTTACTACTGGGATGTTAGATAAGAAAAAAATAAAAGAAAAATTAGAAAAAGAGAGAGACGTATTACTTTCACAGATGAAGGAAATGGGTAAATTAGATCCTGAGACGGGGGACTGGGAGGCAACTCCTGAGAAGCAAATAGCTCCTGAGTCAGATCAGAATGACATGGCTGATAGATTTGAAGACTTTGAGGCAAAAAGCTCAATGCTCGGCACCCTAGAGCCACGTTTAAAAAATATTCTAAATGCTCTAAAGAATCTCAACAAAGAATCTTTTGGAAAGTGTATCGTGTGTAAGAAAGACATAGAAAACACTCGCCTAGATGCAAACCCTGCAGCACAGACTTGCAAAAAACACTTAGAGAATTAAAATTTATCTCATTTTATGAGCTTTGCAAAAGTATATTCGGCACAGGTGAACTTACTCAAGGGGGCTATCGTGACCATAGAAGTAGATCTATCTAAAGGTTTGCATGCTTTTAGTGTCGTAGGTCTGCCTGATAAAGCAGTTGATGAATCCAAAGATAGGGTGAGTGGAGCTATTAAGAATTCTGGATATAAATCTCCGAAAGCTAAAAATCAGAAAATAGTCGTCTCGCTCTCTCCGGCGGATCTAAAAAAAGAAGGTCCATTTTTTGATCTTGCTATTGCTATGGCTTACCTCCTTTCTTCTGGAGAAATTAAATTTAATTCGGAAAAGAAAATATTCTTAGGTGAGCTTGGACTCGACGGTACACTTCGCAGTATCAGAGGCGCACTTCCTCTAGCAGAAGAAGCAAAGAGGAGAGGCTATGAAGAAATATATCTTCCAAAAGAAAATGCAGCAGAAGCAGCACTCGTAGAAGGAATAAAGGTCTACGGAGCAGAAAATCTTAAAGAAGTCATACAGCATATAGATGAATATCCTAGTAAGATTAAAAATACTAAAGAAAAAATAGAGAATGATAAAAATAGGGGGAAAATTTCATTACAAATAAAAACTAAAATAAATTACAAAAGAGAAATGAAGGGCGGTGACTTTGCTGATATTCGTGGACAGGAGAGTGCAAAGCGCGGGCTTGAGATAGCGGCTGCCGGCGGGCACAACATAGCTATGTATGGGCCACCAGGTACAGGGAAGACAATGCTTGCTAGGGTATTCTCTGGATTACTTCCTGATCTTGCACTAGAAGAAGTGCTTGAGATCACAGGCATACACTCCGTAGCCGGTGCTACTCGTGGTGAGCTCGTGTGTTTTCCACCTTTTCGTGCACCACATCACACGTCCTCATATGTCTCACTCATAGGTGGAGGTACGTATCCAAAGCCTGGTGAGGTGACGCTTGCACATCGTGGCGTTTTATTTTTAGATGAATTTCCAGAATTTGAAAAAAGAGTTATCGAGTCTCTTCGTCAGCCCCTTGAGGACAACATCGTATCTATCTCTCGTGCGAAAGGCACTGCTATTTTTCCTTCAAATTTTATTCTTGTAGCTGCCATGAACCCTTGCCCTTGTGGTAATTCTGGAAGTAAGAAAAAGGTTTGCATATGTAAGCCTTCTGATTTAGATAGATACAAAAGGAAGCTCTCTGGGCCTATTATGGATCGCATAGACATGTGGGTGTCTGTCGGGAATGTGGACTACAAAAAACTCGGAGGAGAAGGCACAGGAGAGAAAACAGAGAAAATAAAAGAGAGAGTTAAGGGGGCGCGAGAAATGCAGAAGATTAGATTTCAAAAATTAGGACGAAATATTTTTACAAATAGTGAGATGAATGTGAGAGATCTCTCGCATATAGTAAAGCTAGAAGATAAGGTGAGAGAGATACTCGACGACAGTGCAGAGAGACTCGGACTTTCTGCTCGTGCGTATCATAGAGTTATAAAAATAGCTCGGACTATTGCTGACTTAGACAATTCAGATGAAATAAAATCCACTCATATTTTTGAAGCGATACAATATCGACCAAAAGTGAGTTAAGAAAATTTCTGGTATAATGGCAGTATGGATCAAGATAAAAAATTTACTATACGGACGAGGGCCATCATAATGTATGAGGGAAAAATGCTCGTTGTGAAGCACTCAGAGGAATTTGAGTTCTATGCATTACCAGGTGGGCATCTCGAATGGGGTGAAGACATAAAGACGTCACTAGAGAGGGAGATAATAGAAGAGCTCGGTGTGAAACCACAAATAGGTAAACTCTTATATGTAAATAATTTTATAGATGCTGACGGGACTCAGTCTGTAGAATTTTTCTTTGAAGTTTTAAATGGGAGTGAGTATCTTAATATTGACCATCTCGAGAGAACACATGCAGAAGAAATTTTAGATATCAAATGGCTAGAGGTCGGGAGTAGTATAAAAATTTTGCCAGAGCCTATACAAGAATATTTTAATAAAGGAGAAATATTAAATCACGAAGTGGTTTTTATAAAATAATTAAAATATATTATGGAAAGATTTAAGGTAACACCAGCAGTGTATTTGTTTCTCACGAGGGGTGATGAGATGCTTCTCCTTTGAAGACTTAACACGGGATACGAAGATGGGAAGTACTGCGTGCCTGCAGGACATTTAGATGGAGGTAAACAGTTATTCAAGCAGTAATACGTGAATCATTGTAAATAAATAGATTTGAGTTATCCACAGTAGGGTTGTTGACAGGTGAACGGTCGTTCACTTATACTATATAAGTCGCACTTATAATTTTAATTAGCAGATAGTGTCGTATTCCAATGTACAGGAGCACGACGCGATTCTGCAGAATCGTATGTCACAATCACAATATTTAAAAATGTTAGAGAGGGAAATACAAAAGGTTAATAAAAAGATCGATCTTAAAATACTACAAGGAGAGAACTATATCAAAGAGGCTAGGGACCACAGACTTCTTCTTCAGAAAGTTCGTTACAACACACGCAAGAACTTTTTTAGTAAATTTTTCCCAATATTTGCGAATTTTCAATTTTAAAAAAATAAGATATCAATTTTTTCTGGTACAGATTTTTTGAAGCTTAAAAAATCTTGAAACTCTCGGCTCGACAGCCGAGAGACCCCTCCAAAAATTATATCTTATTTTTTTAAAACCAATAAATATGAAAAATATTTACCAGACTAAAATAGAATCATTTCATAGAGACAACAAAAGGATGCCTACGTATTCTGAGATGATGCAGATCTTCGGTTTCAAATCCAAGAATGCTGTTTTTAAAATAGTAGAGAAGCTCGTAGATGCTGGGTTCATCTCTAAAGATCATTTGGGGAGAATTGTTCCTAGTGAGTCTTTTGGAGAAATACCAAGGCTTGGATTTGTAACTGCAGGATTCCCCACAGCAGTAGAAGAAGAACTCGTAGACACTATCAACCTCGATGAACTCCTTATTAAAAATAAACCTCTCACTTATATGCTCGAGGTAGATGGGGACTCTATGATAGACGCACACATAGAGCCAGGGGACATGGTGCTCGTGGAAAAGTGCAACAATGCAAAAGATGGAGACATTGTGATAGCAAATATAGACGGAGAGTTTACGATGAAATATCTTAGAAAGCACGGATACACATCATGGCTCGAGCCAGCAAATAAAAATTACAAGCCACTCCACCCACAGACTAACTTGGATGTGATCGCCATCCTCAAAGCAGTGATTAGGAAATACTAGAATTTTGTATGTAATGTTGCTATCAAGAAAGTTGCTGTTGTCTCAGTTGATTTTCGTTTGAAATAAAACACAAAGATTGGTTTTAATATATTTATTTTAAAAAACAAAAAATCCCCGATTAAGGGGATTTTTTGTTTGTGCTTATTTTTATCTCGCGAGACAAAATTATGCAACCATGTCTTTCAAACCTTTTGCTGGTCTGAATTTAGGTACTTTCTTCGCTGCTACTTTGACTTGCTCTCCTGTTTTAGGATTGCGAGCCATTCTAGCTGCTCTAGACTTTACTGAGAAAATTCCAAATCCAGCTATTGATACTTCACCTCCTTTTTTCAAAGTGTTAGCTATAGCATCAAATACACCATCGACTACTTCTTCGGCTTGTACTTTTGTACCGCCAAGTTTTCCATGAACCCAATCAGCTAATGCTTGTTTATTCATATTTTTATATCCCGAATAACGGGTGTATTAAAATCTTTTGTAATATTTTTCGACCTTGCTACACCGAAGCTATACTTAAAAACCTAGCTTCTATATACATAATTACTCTGTATACATTATATATTAAGGGTTTTTTAAGGCAAGGGGTAGGGAAATAAGGTTTTTTTATCTCGCGTATTCGATAATTCTCGTCTCACGGATCATAGTAACTTTTATTTCTCCTGGGTATTTGAGTTCATGCTCTATTTTTATAGCTATTTCACGTGCCATAAGCTTGGCTTCTGTGTCAGAAACCTTTTCTGGAGTGACAAATATACGTATTTCTCGTCCAGCTTGTAGAGCGTAGGATTTGTCGATACCGTCAAATGCGTTTACGAGGGTTTCGAGTTCTTGGAGCCTCTTTAGATAATTCTCAACTGAGTCACGACGTGCTCCTGGTCGTCCTCCTGAGATAGCATCTGCAGTTTGAACTATTATAGACTCTATGGTTTCATACGGATACTGCTCGTGGTGACTCTTCATAGCTGTAATTATGCGTTCATCAGCACCGAATTTCTGGAGTATGCGCATACCTATGTCTACGTGAGTACCTTGAACTTCGTGATCGAGGGCTTTTCCTATGTCGTGTACTAGTGCGCCTGCTTTAGCTATGGCTACATCAGCACCGAGCTCTTCTGCCATCATGCCTGCAATGTGTGCCATCTCGACTGAGTGCTGAAGTACGTTTTGTCCGAAGCTTGTACGGAAGTAAAGGCGTCCGACTATGGCAACGATGCGAGGATCGAGGTTAAATATTCCACATTCATAGACTGCTTGCTCACCTTTTTCTTTAATTATTTTATTTATTTCTTCTTTTGCTTTTTCTATTAGCTCTTCTATCTTTGCTGGCTGTATGCGTCCATCAAGGATTAGGTTTTCGAGGGCAAGACGAGCGACTTGTCTCCTGATAGGGTCGAAAGAGGAGATGATGATAGAGCCTGGAGTGTCGTCTACTATGATCTCTACGCCTGCTGCTCTTTCAAAAGCACGAATGTTTCTGCCTTCTTTTCCTATGATTTTACCCTTGATTTCGTTGTTAGCTATGGTGACTACTGTAGTCATGAGCTCTGCAGCCGTACTCTTTGCAAGTCTTTGTATGCTTGTAGCGAGGATTTCTTTTGCTCTCCTCTCCAGCTTTTCTTCGTTGCCATTTTCTATCTTTTGTATGCGAACAAGGAGGTCTTCTTCATATTTCTTCTCAACATTTTTTAAAAGCTCCTCTTTTGCTTCATCTTCTGTGAGATTTGCTATCTTTTCTAGTTCTACTCTCTTGTTCTCCTCTATTTTCAATACCTTTTCTTGTACTCTCTTTACCTCTTCTACTTTTGTTTTTATATTTTCTACTTCTTTGTCTATTTCTACCTGACGAGCGTCTAAAAACTCATCTTTTTTAATGAGTCTTACGTCTTTTTCTCTTAATTCTTCTCCTCTCCTCTTTTCTTCTTCTTTTAATTCTGCGAGCTTTGTTTCTGAGATTTTCTTTGCTTCATCTGTGATCTTTTGTGCTTCTTCTTTCGCACTGACCATCATTTGCTTTATGTCTATCTCTATTGACCTCTTTTGACCTAACGCTATTATTAGACGTAAGTAATACCCTATACCTGCGCCCACAAGGAGAGCTACGACGCTTAGTACTATTGTTATTAATGTTATGCTCATAAGCTTTCAAGCTTACAAGAATATATTATATTTTGAGTTTCATTTTCTCGCGATAAAGAGAGATCTCCGGTAAGTTTGAAAAACTTTTTCTTTTCATATTTTCTCTTATAAACTTCATGATATATAGAATATTCTTGTGAACTAAGTTAAAAAATTTGTAAATTTGTACGTATTTAATATAACAGATTAATAAGCTTTTGTCTATCTGGGGGTGAGGGCTCCAAAAAGGCCTTCTATTACGAGATCTATTTATGGTATAATATATAAATGCACCCTGGGGTACAATCTTGGAAAAACCTTGTAAATTATGCTTTTAACGCTTTTTCTACCCCACTTCTAATTAAGACCTTGTTTTTACCATGGAAAATGGATAAAAACACAGGTACATACTATGTTTTTATAGAAAGATTTGCCTTCAGTCTCGTCTCGAGACTGTTAGGCTTTGTAGCGAGAGCCGTACTTATAGTATTTGGGCTGATTTTTACTATTTTAGCTATCTTTACTTTCCCTGTTTTCTTTTTAATACCTATAAAGATAAGTCGTGAGTATTTTCAAAACCTAGGAAGCATTGGTGCATCTTTGTCTTATGCTGTGACCTACACTCTCGACAAATACAGCCGAGATGTTGTGGGCGGACAAATGCAGAAAATATACGGCAAAGAAAAAGCATTGAGAATGATAGAACGCGGACTTTCAAAAGAATCAAACCACAACGTGCTTATTGTAGGGGATGCTGGTGTAGGTAAAACCACACTTATAAAATATCTGGGACTACTCGGACAGTCTGGCATGTCTTTTACAGGAATTAGACAAAGAAGAGTCGTGGAGCTTTTTGCAGAAGGCATAAGTCCAGAAGTTTTCGATAAATGTTTAAACGAAGCTGCTTCTGCTCACGACATAGTTTTGGTAATTGAAAATATTCATTTATACGAATCTCTTTATGAGCGCCTCATACCTTACTTGCATACACAGGACTTTGGGATAATTACTACTACTGACCGTGTAAATTATGATCAAGTTTTAAAAAATCACCCTGAATTTTTATCTAAGTTTGAAAAAGTTGACTTAGGAGAGACAAGTGAAGAGGACACTATGTCAATTTTAAGAAATACTGCCCACCTTGAAGGTATATCTATACAAGAGGATGCACTTTTAGAAATAGTACGACTTACAGACAGACTAGTGGGGAACAGTGTACAGCCTGCCAAGTCCCTGCTTATTTTAGAAGAATTAAAAACACTAGGGAAGAAGATAGTCATAGATGATGTGAGGCAAGTCATTTCAGATAAAACCAATGTACCCATAGGGTCAATAGGCCAAGATGAGATAAAAGTTCTTCAAAATTTAGAAACTACAATGCGAGAAAAAATAGTGGGGCAGGACGAAGCAGTGAGAGAAGTCTCTGAGGCATTAAGACGACTACGTACTGGAATTTCAGATCACAAAAAGCCTGCTGGGAGCTTTCTTTTCTTGGGGCCTACTGGAGTCGGTAAGACATACACTGCGAAAATCTTAGCCGAGAGTTATTTTGGTAGACAAAATACAATGATACGATTTGATATGAGTGAGTTTTCACTAGCCGAATCTACTACGAACTTCACAGAGAGGCTCGGAGTTGTGATCGAAGAAAACCCTCTCTCGCTTGTGTTCTTTGACGAGCTCGAAAAGTCACATGTGGCAGTGAGGAATTTATTTTTACAAATTCTCGACGAAGGAAGGCTCACTCGTCATTCGGGAAGGGAATCTTCTTTTAAAGAAGCTCTTATCATAGCGACATCAAATGCTGGAAGTAAAGATATTATTCTAAATTCAAATATAGAAAAGAAAGTTTTAATAGATAATTTGATACAGGCTGGAACTTTCGCTCCAGAATTCTTAAACAGATTTAGTGGAATAATTTTATTTAAGCCATTAGATCAAAGTGAGGCAAAGAAAATAGCAGGGCTACTTCTAAAAGAATTTGCAGAAAGATTGTATCAAGATAAAAAAATTGAGCTTGAGATCACAGATGCACTTGTAGATCGTGTTGCTTCTGCTGGATTTGACCCTGAATTTGGTGCAAGGCCGATAAAGCGTGCTATAGAAGAAATAGTAGAAAACAAAGTCGCAGACTATATAATGGCAGGGAATACAGAAGGAAAAATAAAAATTAGTTAGTGGATTTCTTCTCCGGAGCTTTTGATTTTGTAACTACATCATCAATGATGCCGTATTTTTTGGCTTCGTCTGAGTCCATAAAGAAGTCTCTCTCTACATCCTTCTCTACTTGAGAGAGGGACTTACCTGTATTTTTCGCTAGGAGTTTATTTAAATTATCCCGAGTCTTGAGTATGTGCTTTGCAGTTATAGCTATGTCTGTAGCTTGTCCTTCTACGCCACCGAGAGGCTGGTGTATCATGACTTCAGCATTTGGAAGTATGTAACGCTTACCCTTTTTACCTGAAGAGAGTACTATAGCTGCACCTGATGCAGCGAGACCGACGCAGAATGTAGCCACGTCTGGGCGTATGTGGTTCATAGTGTCTACGATAGCCATGGTAGAAGTGACTGAGCCACCAGGGGAGTTTACATATAGGTAAATGTCCTTCTTTGCGTCTTCAGACTCGAGGAAGAGCATCTGGGCTATGATTATGTTTGCTGTGTGGTCGTCTATGGGTCCTGCGAGGAAGACTATGCGCTCACGAAGAAGCCTTGAGTATATATCATAAGCTCTTTCTCCAAACTGACTTTTTTCAATTACTGTGGGTATTAACATGTCTATATAGTATATGTTTTATTAAAGTTTTTCAACTAAGTTCTTGTAAAAATTACAAAATTAATTTTTTTCGGTACAGATTTTTTGAAGCTTAAAAAATCCTGAAACTCGAGCACCGTCGTGCTCAAGACCCCTGCAAAAAATTATTTTGTAATTTTTACTGACTTTCTAAAAACTGAAAAATCTTTTCATTAGTTAAGACATTTTCTGCGTGCATGCGAGCTCGCTCGGGATCTGCGTCTTTGTATTGTTCTAGGATAGTAGCCACCTCTTGTTCTAATTGTTCGGGGTCGGCTGATATTTTTTCAACTTTTGCGATCTCGTGTAATATGAGACTTAGTCTAGCTTTTTTGTCTGCGTCAGGCTTAAATTCTTTCCTTAAGTCTTCCACTGTTTTGTTTAAGTGTTTCAAATAATCTTCAAATTTTAATCCCATAGTTATTATGTCTGACTGCATTCTGTAGATAATCTTGTCTAATTCTAGGTCTATGAGTATATCTGGGATTTCTAATGTACTATTTTCTATTATTTTTTCTATTATTTTGAGGCGAGTCTTTTCTTTCTGTCTATTTTCTTTTTCGAGTTTTAAATTTATTTTTAATTTTTCTTTAAAATCTTGTACGTCTTTAAAAGGCCCTATTGCTTGGACAAATTCATCATTAAATGGAGGTAATTTTTCATCTTTGGTAATTTCTTCGCCTTCTTTTTTCTCTGTTTCGTCTCCCTCGGCTACTTCACTTATGTGTTTTTTAGGTGCGCGAGATTTCCTTATATCCATTATTGTATTTTCTAAATCTTCTTCAGTAACCACAACATTTTTCTCCTCATCTATTACTTCAGCTAGGACTTTTTTTGCTGTGTCTTTGTAGTCGGGAAGAGTTATATCTGGTAAGACTGCAGTTTTTATTTTGAATTCTAGGGGATTATTGCGTGCAAGCTTCGTTATAGATATTTCTGGTCTGCTTATTGCATCTATTTTTTCATCTTCTAGTATTTTTGGATAATGTTCATTTATGGCGAGCTCTGCCATCTCCTCCAGTACACGAGCCTCAGGTATGTTTTTAAGTAATATATTTTCCGGCACTTTACCTTCTCTGAAACCATCTACTTTTACTGTTTCGCCTAACTTTTTAAGGGCTGTATTAAAATACGCTTCGAATAGAGGGGCATCTAGTTCTCCTTCTATTTCGATCATACTATTTGGTAATTTCTTTGTATTTATTTTCATTTTTTCAGTCTATATTCTTTAACATCTTTTGTCAAAATATGGTGAAATAAAAAAATGGTAAAATATCAATTTTTTTCGGTACAGATTTTTTGAAGTTTAAAAAATCCTGAAACTCTCCCGCCGCCGCGGTCGAGACCCCTGCAAAAAATTATATTTTACCAGTTTTTTTAGATTTCACTATCTAGGCTATCCAAGTCTACATTGTTTATGTTGGCTTCTATTTCTGCTGTATCATCAGTGCCTGTCTCAGCTGTCGTGTCTAAGGTAGTGTCTTCTGTTGGAGTTGTATTTTTAGGGACACTATTTTTCCACATGTATATGCCACCTATAGCTAGGATGACAATTATGATGATTAGCCCTACTAGCGCACCATTTGTTTTTTGTTCTGGTTCCATATATTAATAGGTTATTTTAATAATTTTTAATTACTCATTCTCATTTTTATCTTCGTCTTTATTTGCGTCATCACTGGCACTCTTTTCTGTTCTTAGATTTTTAATTTCTTTTATAGTGTTGTGAATTTCTTCTCGTGCTTCTTTTAATAGGTCTCTCGCCTCACGTGCAGAGATTTTAATTTTCTCAAATGTTTCTGGTGTCATGTTTTTGCAAACATTTTCACCTTCAGGAACTAACTTTTTAATATCAGCTAACTTTGTTTTTGCTTCCGCGAGTTTATCTTTTGAAAGTTTTAATGCTGCTTCTGCTGATGCTGTGTCTTTGCCATTAGTTTTTAATTTTGATATTACTTCTTCAAGTCTTGTGTGAGCCTTTGTGACCTCTCCTATGGCTACTTCAAATCTTCTAGTAACCATTTCTTTTGCTTTTCCACAAAATTCTACCTTTTTATCTTCTTTTAGTATTTTCCATTCTTCTTTCTTGGCTTTTAACTCTGTTTTAAAAGTTTCTCTTCTACTTTTCAAATTATCGACGAATGTTTTTCTTTCAGTTTTGACTTTTTCTCTGAAAGCATCCCTATTTTCCCTTACTTGATTTTTAAATTCATCTCTACGTTCTTTTAATTCTTCACCACGAAAACCTGGTTTTGTTGTACCAGTACTACTTGTGCCGTCTTCTGCTTTAGCCACAGCATTAAATGCAAACACCATAGCTAGTAAAACAAATAAACTTAGATATTTTTTCATATATTATTTAATTTAGGTTAATTAGATTAATAATTGTGTCACTATAACACTACCTAATTATACACTTTTAGCTAGTTTTTACCAAACTTTTCTTGATAGAGTTTTTGAGAATGCTTAATTGCTTCTATGGCCGCATCTTTGCCTTTATAGCCATGTATGACATTGAGTTTCCCTTTACCCTTAAGATTCTTGAGGTTTTCAAAGAAATCCTGACATTCTTTAAGTGTGTGCTGGTTTAGGTCTCCAAGGTCTTTTACATCATCCCACCTTTTATCTTCTACTGGTACAGCTATGATTTTGTTATCTGAGTCTCCTGAGTCAGTCATCTCCATAATGGCTACAGGGCGGACAGATACGAGGATACCTGGATGTATAGGGTATGTCGTGAGTAATACTATGTCTAATGCATCTCCATCATCCCAAAGTGTTTGTGGAACAAAGCCATAGTCAAAAGGGTATGATGATGAACCATAATTTGCCCGATCTAGCTTTATAAGACCAGTTTCTTTGTCTATTTCGTATTTATTGTGAGAACCTTTAGATATCTCAACTATGCAATTGACTTCATCTGGTGCATTTTCTCCTACTGTTATGTCGTGCCAAAGATTCATATATTTAATTATATTACTATTATTCTCCGTCCGCAACACCGTTTGTAGTATTTTTTACTTCTTCTTCGGTTTTTGGTGTTTCTTTTTTATTCATTACTTCATCACTTTTGATGTCTATTTTCCAGCCTGTGAGTTTGGCTGCAAGACGTACATTTTGACCGCCTTTACCTATAGCGAGAGAAAGCTGGTCATCAGCTACTTCTACAGAAGCTTTGTGCTCGACTTCATCTATCTCTATCGATATGACTTTGGCTGGCGAGAGGGAATTAGTCACAAATACTTTAGGATCAGGAGACCAAGGTATGATGTCTATTTTTTCACCTGATAATTCTCCTGTTATTGTGTTTACTCGAGTACCTTTTTGACCTACACATGAGCCGACTGCGTCTATGTGGTCATCGTTTGAATACACAGCTATTTTTGAACGAGAGCCTGCTTCTCTTGCAACTCCCTTTATCTCTACTACACCACTTTGTATTTCTGGAGCTTCCATTGCAAAAAGCTTTTCTATGAATTTAGGGTGCGCACGAGAAAGTCTTAAGTTTATACCTCTTGGACTGTCTTCTACTGAGTAAAGATAAGCACGAATACGACGTCCTCGGTCAAAAAACTCTCCTGGTATTTGCTCTTCGGACGGCAATATGCCTGTTGCACGGTTAAAATCTATGTAAATATTGCCTCTTTCCACTTTTTGGACTATTCCAGAGACTATTTCTCCTTCTTTTGTCCCATATTCATCTATTATAGATACGCGTTCAGCCTCACGGATCTTTTGAATTATGACTTGTTTGGCTGTCTGGGCTGCTATGCGACCATAATCATCCTTTGCTTCCAAGGGAAATACTATTTCATCGTTTAATTCTGCACCTTTTTTGATCTTTTTAGCGTCTTCTAGCATTATGTGATGCTCAGAATTGAAGTGAACACGCTCATCTTCATCGTCTTTTATTGAGTATTCGGGAGATTTTTTAGTATTTTCCTCTTCGTCTATGATAGCAATACTCTCATCTACAACTATTTTAACCTGAAAAAAGTCTGTTTTTCCTGTTTCAAGGTCAAATTTAGCCCTTATTATTTGGCCTTTTTTACCATAATCTTTCTTATAGGCAGCAGCCATCGCTTGCTCTATGGCATCTAGTATTTTTTCTTTTGGAATTTTTCTTTCCTCTTCTAGTTGTTCTAATGCTGATTTAAATGTTTTTATATCTAACATATGTTGTATTGTACCAGTGATGTATAGTCTCATGAGAGCCTAAAGCTCCACTGGCTATTAAATTTTATTAAAAAAAGCCCTGTTTCGACAGGACATTTATACTAAATAGTATAGCATATTTCTATTTTTATGCAATAACTTTTGTCTGACATACGTATCATTTTATTTTCTTTATTTCCTAGTTTTTTTAATAAAAAATTGTAAGTTATCCACATATATTTATGTAATATCTTTATGAAAGCTATATAATATATATTGTCTTCTAATTATTTAATAATTTACTAATATCATTTATCATTATGAGTAAAAGAAATATCATAGCTTCTATCTTTGTGTTCTTGTTTGTGTTCTTGTTTGCACCGAGTAGTAACAATGTAGCACATGCTGAACCAGAAAAAAGTATAAGTGGTAACTGGGATTTACAGTGTTTTATGTTTGGACATAACGCTGATAGTAATGGTGCAAATGGTTGTACTGAGCATACGGTATCTATTCCATCTAGGACTTATAACCGTATTACTACTGATTTCGATTTCTCCGGTCATCGTCACGGAGGTTCAGCAATGCGTGCTTATGTATGTTTATATCCTGAGGGAGAGGCAGCAAATCCTAGTACACAGTGTAAAAAATGGGAATGTTCAGGAACTGCATGTGGTACGGAATATGGTGGACACCCTACCAGCTATTCCCACGATCCTTATCCTAATAAGGATTCTGGAAATATTTCAAGAATTAATATTACAAACCCGGTACTTAAATATGAGGCCGATGTTCGAGATGCTCAAATGAGGAATAAGGGTACTTGGACTGCGTATTATTGTGATATT
The DNA here is from genome assembly GCA_038063515.1 of Patescibacteria group bacterium. Taxonomy (GTDB): domain Bacteria; phylum Patescibacteriota; class Minisyncoccia; order Phycocordibacterales; family UBA9973; genus UBA9973. The sequence goes on from JBBTUY010000002.1 coordinate 19,670, forward strand.
GGTACTCACTATGATGGTAGTACTTGTGTATCTGACAGTGGTCCTGTAGCTTGCACCAACGGTGCCAACAACCCACCAGCATGTAATCAGTGTAGTGTACCTTTAGTGTGGAACGGCAGTGCTTGTGTGAATCCACCTCCTGCTTCTTGTACGAATGGTGCTAATAATCCACCTCAATGTAACCAATGTACTGCACCACTTGTGTGGAATGGAAATGCTTGTGTAAATCCTACACCTACTTCCTGCACCAACGGTGCAAACAACCCACCAGCATGTAATCAGTGTACTGCACCACTTGTCTGGAATGGAAGTGCTTGTGTGACCCCAGCAGCTGCACCTTCTGGTACGCTCTCAGTAAATACATGTAGAATAGCTGTGGGAGCATCACTTTGTAATGCATCTGTAACATGGAATACCTTTAATCGTATTGATGGAGCTATCACTCAAGTTACAAGAAATAATCCAGCAAATACACTCGTGTATCAGGATGTGTCAGGTACTAATATTCCTCATGGTGTGACCCACGGAGTAACTACTTTTTATCTTTATCACAACGGTGTTGAATTAAAGAATGCTTCTATAAATGTAACTTGTACAGAAGGTAGTGTGTGGGCAAACGGTTTTTGTAGATCTACTGTTGTGACCCCTACACCATCAGGAACCATTAATGCTACAAACTGTACGATACCTGTCGGAGGCTCTACTTGTAATTCTCTTGTGAGCTGGACAACAGCAAATTTAACAAACAATCCTAGTGCAGTAACAAAAAATAAGCCAAATCAAAATACTCTGGTTTCTACAGCAACTTCCAGTAGTGGTGTATCCAGTGTGATAGGTTTTGGACAAACTACTTTTTTCTTATATCACAACAATGTCGAACTTTCTCGTACTCCAGGAAATGCAGGTAATGCTACTTGTGAAAATAGTAGTACTTGGAATGTTGCTACTGGTAAATGTGAAAGATCAGTTGTTACAAATACTCCTTCTGGTACTATAACGGTAAAAAATTGTATCATTCCACTAAATAATTCTACATGTAGTGACATTGATGTAACATGGACTACTTCTAATATTCCATCTGGAAACACAATTCAAGTTCGTAAAAATAATCCTGGCGATACTCTTTTCTATCAAGCTCCATCTGCTACAAATATTGATCGCGCTATTAATTTTGGGCAAACAACATTCTCTCTTAGAAATAATACAAGTGAGTTATCAAGTGCAACAGCAACAGCAACCTGTGCAATAGGTACTGCATGGAACAATAGTGTCTGTGCTCCTGTAGTCACTGCATGTAATTTTACAATAAATGGCGTACAAGGATTTAATGCTACAACGGGAGCTTATACACCTGAGGTTTATGCAAATGGTTTTCTTGTAGTCTATGGATCATTTGGGACTCAAGCTGAAGTAAATGCTGCAACTATTACCATAAATGGTGCTGCTGCAAATGTGACATATAGGTCACCAACTCAGATAAACATCCAGCTCGGAGCATTTACTGGTTCTGCAAATCTTTCTATTAGAAAAAATACTACCTGTGCAGCTATAAGGACATTTAACATACTTCCACCAAACAGTGTACAGAAACCAAATCTTGTTGCTTCAAATGTAACTCCACTTGGCGCTAATATTAATACCCCTACTACATTTTCTTCCACTATTTCAAATGTTGGACCTGTAACTACAGGAGGTTCATTTTCAAATTTATTCCAAAGAACTAGTAGTCCACTAGGGTCAGGTGTAATATCTGATCTTAATCCTATCACCACGATGACAGCACGTACTGCAGCCGGTACTTCAAATGCTACTGGTGTAGCTACTCAGTCTATGACTTTTACTACTGCTGGAAATTATCTCGTGCGAGCATGTGCTGATAAAACTAATAGAGATAGTGTCCAAGGACATGTACCTCCAAATGGTGCTGTAATAAATGAATCAGATGAAAATGATAACTGTAGTCCTTCTTGGGCTAGTGTTACCATATGTCCTACTAACACATCATGGAATGGAATTGCTTGCGTACCTCTTGGGACCACCCCTTCTGCTACCTTAGCAGTAGTAACTTGTGAAATACAACCAAATCAATCCAAGTGTAATGCTAGTGTTACATGGAATGTTACTAATCCTACTACTGGTTACTTTACTCAAATAAGAAAAAATAATCCTGGTAACACGCTAGAATATCAAAATCATTCAGGAACTAATATACAAAGACCAGTAAATTTTGGAACAACTACTTTCTCTCTGTATCATAGTTCCACTAGTGTTAGTGTTCCTTCGGTTTCTCCATTAAAGCAGGTTACTATTAACGTGGCTTGTACTTCTGGAAATAATTGGAATACCACTAGTCATACATGTGTTCCAATACCACCTCTAATAGCTTGTCCTACAAATGGTATAGTCGTTCTTTCTCCAACATTTGTTTATTTTGATCCTAATGTTGCTCAGACTGTTACAGCATCTGCTTCACCGTCTGGATTTTATGGAGGAACTTTTGCATCTACTAATACAACAGTAGCCACTGTTTCTGGTAGCACAGTTACAGCAAAATCTGTTGGTGCCGCTGAAATATACGGCAATAATGATTGGAGACACACTAATGGAGCTACAGGATGTTCGCTTAAAGGGGTAACAGTAAATCCAAACGGCGGAGCACTTTTTACTGTTAGAAAGAAACCATTTTTTATAGAAAATTAATATGCAAAAAATAAAATTTCTCTTAGTCTTATGTTTTGCATTAGTAGTTTCTTTGTATTTTGGTATTAGTGTTACTCATGCGCAGACATCCACACTTAGTGTCATCATCACTCCTGATGGGGGAAACGTTTCTAGGAGTCCATCCGGTACTAATGGAAGTGTGTGTTCCGGAGCATTTTCTACTTGTAATTCAGATTATGCAAATGGTACGAGTGTCACTGTTACAGCTATTCCTTATACGAGCAATGGTTGGGAGTTTAGTACATGGGGGACAAATAATGGCGTAGTATTACCAGATACATGCTTGTATAATCCTGTCTGTACTTTTACTATAAACCAATCTTTTACTTTATACGCTTATTTCTACCAAGCTGTTATGTCTGGTACTATAACAGGACCATCGTCTTGTGTTATTACCGCGGGTGCTAATAGTTGTAATGTTGGTTTGAGTTGGGATACCTCTTACCCAGAGTCTGTTTCCTCCCTTACTTCATCATACCCTGCACCAAACACTGTCCTAGCTACTGCGAACTCAGGGTACCAGTCTATATCTATACCATATGTTTCTAGTCCAAGGACTTTTTATTTATATAATAATTCTAAATCTTTAGTACCGACATCACCCTCTGGTTCTGGTAAAGTCGTGACAGCAAGTTGTGCGTCTGGTAGTACATGGAATGGTAGTATTTGTCTTGGAAATCCCTCTGTTCCAACAGTAACAACTCCCACAGTATCTAATATTACTGAAACTAGTGCAACCTTAGGTGCAAACGTAACTTCATTAGGTCTTCCAGCCTCTATTACTGCTCGTGGAACTTGTTATGGAACAACGCCTGCACCAACTACAAACTGTGTAGCGGAAGGTGGTACAACCACGGGAGCTTTCACCCACTCTCGTAATGGATTTACTCTCAGTACTCTTTACTATTATCGTGGCTATGCAACTAATGCTACAGGAACAGGTTATTCTCCTGATGGAAGTTTTACAACTGCTGGATCTGTTGCCTCTAATACTTGTCCTTCAGGAGTACCTTTTGTCCAAAGTAAAACCTTAGGAACAACGGCACTAAGCACCTTCGGTGATATTTGGCTAGGAGGTAAAATTACCATAGGAGCTTCTCCCGTTACAGTTACATCTTTAGGTCGAATTATAATATCAGGCAATGTGAATACTCATATACTTAAATTAGTTAATGCAGCAACAGGAGTTGATGTTCCAGGAGGCTCTGTATCTATTAATACAATTGGAGGAATTGCAGGAAGTTTTAAGTATGCCAATTTGTCTTCGCCTGTAACTCTAAGTGCTAATACATCTTATTATATTGCAAGTAGAGAGCTTAATTGGGGTGATGAATATTATTATTCATACGATACTTTCTTAACTCCATCTTCAGTCGCAACAATAAATGGTTCTGTAGACAACGGTTCTGGAACTTGGAATTTTACAAGTAGTCCAAATCAAACTTTTGTGCCTGTTGATTTTTGCTATGTCCCAGTTAGTCCTGATCTGATTGCATCAGATCCAAATCCAACAGTGGCTGGGATAGGAGTTCCTGTTGTTTTCACTTCCACTATTACTAATAATGGTATAAATTCTACTGGAGTAAGTTTCCCAAATTTATTTCAAACGTCACCGGTATCTGATGGTTCTAGTGGGGCCGTAGATTATCCAGTTACTCCAAATATGTCCGCACTTGCTGGTAGTGGTGCGAATGCTGTTTCTTCAAAAGCGATAACATTTAGTACTCAAGGTACTATGTATGTGAGAGCATGTGCTGATAAAAGCTCAGCTGGTAGTAGTGGGGTTGTGATGGAAGCAAGTGAGATAAATAACTGTAGTAGCTGGGTTCCTGTAACTGTGTCTAATATTAACAACGCCGAATTCATATCTCAGAGTATACCTAGCTCCATGGCCACTAGCCAAGTATTTCCTGTTACAGTCATAATGAAAAATACAGGTACTACTACATGGACCAGTGGAGGACTCTATAGGTTAGGTTCTCAAAATCCTCAAGATAATATGACATTCGGATCTAATAGACCAGGTATTCTTGCTTCTGGAGATTCTATTGCAGCAAATTCTCAAAAAACTTTTAATTTTAATATTACCGCTCCTAATACTCCCGGTACTTATAATTTTCAAACAAAAATGGTACAAGATGGGGTTCAGTGGTTTGGGGATTTATCTACAAATGTTGCGATTGTAGTGGTAACTGGAGTTAATCTCACTCCTAGTTCTGTTACACCATATATTGCAACGGTGGGTGTTCCACAAAGTTATAGTTCAACCATTGTAAATTCTGGCACTTTGTCAACCAATAGTTCTTTTTCTAATTTTTTTCAGGTTGCGACCTTATCAGATGGTGGAGGGGTAATCACCGATTTAGATTCTAGTAATATGAGTGTGCTTAATGCTGGTTCTAGTGCTACTACAACTTCTCCTTCTTATACTTTCAGTTCTGTTGGAAATCCATCTATCAGGGCTTGCACAGATAAAACTAATAGAGATAGCGTCCAAGGACATGTACCTCCAAATGGTGCTGTAATAAATGAATCAGATGAAAATGATAACTGTAGTCCATGGATTAATGTTACAGTAAGTAGTCCAAGTGTTACACCGTCACTTACAAGTCCTACTATCAGTGCATTGACCAACACTACAGCTTTCCTCGGTGCCACCGTCTCCTCTCTCGGCGTCCCAGCATCCATCACTGCACGTGGAACATGCTACGGTACCACTCCAGCTCCTACAACAAACTGTGTAGCAGAAGGAGGAACTACTACAGGAAGTTTTACTCACTCAAGAACAGGTCTTACTCCTAATACTGTGTATTATTATCGTGGATACGCTACAAACTCTACAGGGACGGGGTATTCTGCAGACGGTACATTTACAACTACTGTTTCTCCTACATCAAGTATTCTCCTTAATCCTACTTCGATATTTCAAGGTAGTTCGTCTACTCTTACATGGTCTTCAGCAAATGCTGCGTCTTGTGTCGGTACAAATTTTAGCACTGGTGGATTAGTAAATAACCCTACAGGCATATCTGTAAATCCTCTCACGACTACTACATACACAGTTACCTGCGATGGTGTTCCTGCGTCTACTACTCTTACTGTGAAGAAGAGACCAGGGTTTAGTGATGAGTAATATCATTAAGTCTAATCTCCTAATTTAAAATATTATTTATTAAATAAATCTGTTTATATTTCTGTTTTGTTGATATGTGGTACAATATAATAAATGCAGATCAACGAAGAACAGCTAAAAAAGGTTATTTTAGAATCTGGAATAATATCTCGTACTGATTTTGATTCTATTGTGCAGATTGCCGAAGAGAAGAAACAAAAATTCGGCAACGTCTTACTTTCAAATGGTAAAATTTCTGAGACTGAACTTCGAAGGATGGAGGCATTTGTTCTCGGTATACCTTTTATAAGTTTAGTGGGGGAGAAGATTCATTTTGAGATATTATCTTTAATACCTGAGACTATCGCTCGCAATTATAATATAATTGCATACAAGAAAGGAGATAAAGGACTTGAAGTTGCAATGCTTGATGTGGATGATTTGCCTGTGATTGATTTTATCAAGAAGCGTTCAGGTCTCAAGATACTTCCTCGTCTTACAGATACTTCTTCTATCAAGGCTGTCCTCGTCCAATACAGGGAAAGTCTGAATGCAGAATTTAAAGGCATTATACAAAAAGAATCAAACACACTTTCATCTGTCATAAAAGAAGATGGTGATAAAAATGCAGATAAGTCGGAGAAAGAATTAAAAGAAATGGCAGAGAATTTGCCTGTAGTAAAGATAGTAGACTCACTTATATTTCATGCTATTTTGCAAAATGCTTCTGATATACACATAGAGCCAGGGGAGAAGGAGCTCACTGTTAGATATAGAATAGACGGAATATTGCACGATGCTATGGTCCTCGACAAAAATGCATCTCCTTCGGTAACTGCACGTATTAAAGTTTTATCTAATTTAAAACTTGATGAAAAGAGATTGCCACAAGATGGACGTTTTAAGATTGAGCAAAATGGTGAAAAGATTTCTTTTCGTGTCTCTACGTTGCCTACATTTTTTGGTGAGAAGACAGTCATAAGACTTTTAAAAGAAAATTCCCGTGGGTTTTCATTAGAGACTCTTGGTTTTCACGGGGAAGCATTAGAGAGGATACACAATTCTTTAAAACAAAAAACAGGTATGGTGCTTGCTACTGGTCCGACTGGTAGTGGAAAGACGACAACCTTGTACACCATGCTTGATATTTTAAATAAGCCTGAGGTAAATATCTCTACGGTAGAGGATCCAATAGAATACCAAATGCCAAGAGTAAATCAAACACAAGTGAAGCCCGAGATAGGCTTAACTTTTGCAAATGGACTTCGGTCACTGCTTCGTCAGGATCCTGACATAGTGATGGTGGGAGAGATTCGTGATGGCGAGACTGCTGCGCTCGCAGTGAACGCATCGCTTACAGGACATCTTGTTCTCTCTACGATACACACTAATTCTGCTGCCGGCGCAGTACCTAGGCTTGTTGATATGGGAGTAGAGCCATTTTTAATTACTGCTACCATTAAAACAGTGATTGCCCAGAGATTAGTACGTAGAGTGACCGCAATAAAAGAGAAATATTTTTTATCAGAAGCTGAGATAAAAAATCTTGCAAAATTAGTAGACTTAGATAGGATGCTTAATTTCTTAAAAGCTGAAAATATAGTGGGTGCAAATGATACATGGGAAAAAGTACCTTTTTACAAAGCTACCAAATCAGCAGAGTTTGAAGATGGATATTCTGGGCGTATTGGTATGCATGAAGTTTTAAATGTTACACCAAGTATTAAAGAAATGATTTTAAATGGAAGCTCACAAGATATAATAGAAGCACAGGCAAAGAAGGAGGGTATGATGACGATGCTTGAAGACGGAGTATTCCAAGCAGTTCTAGGTATGACTACTTTAGAAGAAGTCTTTCGTGTTGTGTCTGAATAATTTTTTAAAATGCTTTTTTCATATAAAATAAAATCAAAGAACGGAGAAATATCTGAAGGTGTACAAGAAGCAGAAAGTCGTCTTGCTTTATCTCACGACCTCCGTCTTAAAGGAGATATACCAATTTCTATAACAGAGAAAGGTTCAACTCTTTCAGACAAGCTGTCTTTTTTTGACAACTTTCTTTCAAGGGTTAAAGTTGCAGATCAAATTCTTCTTACAAAAAATTTGGGAGGGATGTTAAAAGCTGGGCTGTCTCTTTCAAGGGCAATTTCTGTTTTAAAGAAGCAAACAAAAAATAAAAAACTTAATACAGTCCTTACATCAATAGCCTCTGACATAGACCAAGGGTCTACATTTTCTTTTGGTTTAGCAAAATTCCCTGAAGTTTTTTCAAAACTTTTTGTATCGATGGCACGAGCAGGGGAGGAATCAGGAAACCTTTCGGGTTCTTTATCGGAGATAGGCATGACCTTAGAGAAATCTCATTCTTTAACTAAAAAAATACACGGTGCACTTATATATCCAGGTGTTATCATGTCCGCCATGGTTGTAATAGGTGTTTTAATGTTTGCTTTTGTTGTCCCCACACTAGCTAAAACATTTGCTGAGATAGGTGTGGAGCTACCACTATCTACTCGGATAATTGTTTTTTTCGGTAATTTCTTTTCAGAGCATTTAATAATAACTTTTTTGTTAATTTTAATTTCAAGTTTTGCTCTGTACTCTCTTGTGCGTGCAAATTTTATGACTAAATACATAGACTTTATAGTATTAAAACTTCCTGTAGTTGGCACGCTGTCTAAAGAACTAAATACAGCTCGTACAGCTCGCACTATGTCTTCACTTTTGATGTCGGGTGTTTCATTTACTCGCGCCATAGAGATAACACAAGATGTCGTACAGAATATTTATTACAAAAAAGTTTTAGAAGAGGCTAAGGTCAGAGTAGAAAAAGGCGCTCCTTTTTCTGAAGTTTTCACTCTCAATCTTAATCTATATCCTGTTATGATGTCTGAAATGGTTCAGGTGGGGGAAGAGACTGGTAAGCTCTCAGACATGCTACTTCAGATTGCAATCTTCTATGAAGAAGAAATTGAGAACAAAACCAAAAACCTCTCTACTATTATCGAGCCTGTACTTATGGTCTTCATAGGTGCTGGTGTTGGATTTTTTACCATATCGATGATTTCACCACTTTATTCGATTTTAGGCAGTATAAAATAATGAAAAATTACAAAACAGGTATTACTTTGGTTGAAATATTGATTGTCTTAGGAGTCATAGTTATTCTCATAGCAGTTTTACTACCTTCGTTTACTACAGTGAGAAGGAATCAAGTTTTAAAAAGTACGACTTCTTCTATTTTGTCAGCATTAGATAAAGCTAAGTCTTCATCAATCTCTTCTATAGGATCTTCGGAATATGGAATTCATTTTGAGTCTAGTCAAATCGTTATCTTTCAAGGCATAGTGTATTCGTCTTCTGATGTTGATAATGAAGTTATATCTATAAGTTCTCCTGCTTCGATATCAAATATCACCCTTACAGGTGGTTCGGTAGACTTATATTTTGATAGATTGTCTGGAGTTCCAAATAGGTCTGGAACAATCACAATTTCTGCTTCACCTTTGTCGCAAACAATCACAATTTCTGCTACAGGTGCGATAAGTCTAAATTAGATACTATATTTATAGTTATGTGTGATAGAATTATCATATGGAGTTTAACTCTAAGCTAAAAATTTCTAAGCAAAGAGGTTCGATGATGGTTGAGATTTTAGTCGTGGCTGCTATACTTGTAGCTACAACAATAGTTGCTTTAGAAGTAGCACATAAATCCATCTATGTTGCCAGGCAGTCACTACACCAATCACAAGCCGCATTTCTTTTAGAAGAAGGAGTAGAGGCTACTCGTATCGTACGGGATAATGCGTGGTCACAGATATCAGGACTTTCTCTTTCTACAAATTATTACTTATCTTTTTCTGGTGGTACATGGGTACTCTCTGTTACGCCTTCTACTATAGGTATATTTACTAGAACAGTTGTTTTTTCTTCGGCGTATAGAGATGGAAGTCAAAACCTAGCTTCTTCGGGGACACTAGATGCTCAAACAAAGCTTATCACTGTCACAGTATCTTGGTTAGAAGGTACTCAAGTGCTTTCTAAAAATTTGAAATTTTATATAACTGATTTATTTTCATGATGTATATAAGTAAATTTAAAAAAATTAATGATAAGAAAGGTTATACGCTTGTAGAACTGATGTTTTATATCGCTTTATTTAGTTTACTTTCTATGGCTATCATAAGTACTTTTATAACTATGTCTAAGGCTTTTAAGGAAACTACCATACAAGCTGACCTGCTCCAGAGTTCAAATATATTAGAGCGTATATCGAGAGAGGTGAGACAGGCATATGATATAAACTTTATCAGTGCTACAGACTTAAGACTAAACACGATAGAGTCAAATAACCGTACTATTATACTTAGGTTTGTATTATCTGGGTATAATATCCAAGTGTATCAAGATGATGTATTTATAGGAAATTTAAACATCCCAAGCATTGAGGTGACGAGTTTATCTTTCACGCAGATTACTACAGCACAAGGTAAAGGGGTTAGAATCACTCTCTCTACGAGAAGTAATAGAGATAGTCTCAGTAGGACCTATGACTTTTATTCAACAGCAGCTTTACGTGGTAGTTATTAATTATGAAAAACTTATTTCTTATGAAAGAAAATAAAAGATTTTTCCCAGCTAATAGACAGGGAGGTCAAGCAATGATTATTTCGTTAATATTTTTTATATTCATATCACTTGCGATAACGACAGGGCTTGTGACACCTGCTGTTCGTGAATTTAAAATCTCGAACGATTTATTAAAATCCAAACAAAGTTTATTTCTAGCTGAGTCCGCTGTTGAAGATTCATACTTTCGTCTAAAGACAGGTAAGACTTTAGGTAGTAGTAATACTGTTACCATAGATTCTAATTCTGCTACAGCTACGATAACTGATTCTGCATACAATGAGAAAACGATATCTTCTCTTGGTGATGTGTCTTCTAGACATAGAAAAAGTGAGGTTGTTTTAACAGCTGGTTCTGGTGTGTCCTTTAATTATGGTGTGCTTGCGGGTCAAGGAGGAATCAATTTAAACGGTAGTGGTACTATAAATGGAAATGTATATGCTAATGGTCCTATAACAGGGGATAGTTCTGCCATTATCACAGGTACTGCGATATCTGGAAATAGTCCAGCACTTGCTACAAATCAGACAAATGGTACTGGTGTACCAGCTAGCAATATTAATTTTGCTAATGCGAATACAACACAAGATATCGCTCAGAGTTTTCAGGTTTCCATCGAAAGTCCACTTAATAAAGTTCAGTTTTATATAAGAAAAGTTAGTACACCGAGTAATGCGACAGTACGAGTGGTCGCTGATAGTAGTGGAAGTCCTAGTACTACTGTTGTGGCGACTGGTACGTTAAACGCTTCGACAGTAACTACATCCTATGGATGGGTGGACGTATCTTTTACTACAAATCCTCTTCTTGATGTGGGTGTGACTTATTGGCTAATAATAGATGCGAGTACTAACAGCACAAAGTATTACACTATTGGGGCAAGTAGTGGAGGATATGGAAGTGGGCTGGGGAAAATTGGGCAATATAGTGGTACATGGAACAATACCACTCCTTCAGGCTTAGATTATTATTTCAGTGTTTATTTAGGAGGGGTTAATGGACTCATAGCTGGATCTTCTGGTAGTCAATGGAATCAGCTCCATGTGGGTACTATCTCAGGCTCTGCTCAAGCGAATACAGTAAATTATACAAATGCTACGGGTAATATATATTGTCAGAGTGGTACAGGAAATAATAAATCATGTACGAGTCAGACAGATCCTGTGTATCAGACTTTTCCAGTATCTGATGCAAACATAACTGAATGGCAGACAGACGCAACTTCTGGCGGAATTTATACTGGTAATTATACTGTAGGTTATGCTGGAGCATCACTCGGTCCAAAGAAAATAGTCGGTAATCTGACAGTAAGTGGAGGAGGAACTCTAACAATAACAGGGACTTTGTGGGTTACAGGGAATATAATATTAAATGGAGGTGGTAGTATTATATTGTCATCCTCTTATGGTGCTAACGATGGAGTTATAGTTGCTGATGGTACTATTACTATCTCTGGTGGTGGGCATGCTACGGGCTCAGGAATAAGTGGTAGTTATATTATGATGTTAACTACGAGTTCTTCTACTTCAGCAGCTTCTATCTCTGGTGGGGCAGGGGCTGTTATTATATATGCTTCTCAAGGTACTATTGCTATCTCTGGTGGTGCTTCTTTGAAAGAAGCTACTGGCTATAGGATAACTGTGGATGGGGGGTCTAGTATTACTTATGAATCTGGGTTATCAAATAATAATTTTTCTAGTGGTCCGTCTGGTTCGTGGGATATTTCGTCTTGGAAAGAGATCAAGTAGTTATGGTATACTCTACTTAATATGAATAATAGAAAAATAATAATCGGTAATTGGAAGATGAATCCTCGTTCTTTAAAAGAAGCAGAGAAGTTGTTTTCTGAAATAGCTTCGGGTGTAACAAGTATAAAAAAGACAGATATAGTGATATGCGTGCCATCTCCATACATTAGAGATTTAAAAAAGTTATCAAAAAAGATAGCACTAGGTGCACAGAATTCATTTGGTAGCGATAAAGGTCCTTATACTGGAGAGGTTTCCCCCTTTATGCTTTATGAGATTGGTGTTAGATACGTCATTCTTGGACATTCAGATAGGAGGGATCTCGGTGAAGGGAATGATCTTATAAATAAAAAAGTTCGAGGCGCTCTATCTGAGGGCTTGATTCCAATACTATGTGTCGGGGAAAATACAAGAGAAGAAAATCATGAGTATTTTAATGTTGTAAAAAATCAATTAGAAGAATGTTTAAATGGGGTTTCAAAAAATAGTTTACAAAAAGTTATAATTGCGTATGAGCCAGTGTGGGCAATTTCTACGACCGTAAATCACAAAGATGCACATCCTACAGATTCCGAAGAGATGTCTATATTTATTAAAAAAGTTTTGACTGATAAATTTGGTGTAAAAGTAGATTTACCAAGGATTATTTACGGTGGTTCTGTTAACGAAAAAGATGCATTAGAGTTTTTAAAATACGGAGGAGTGGACGGACTTTTGCCCGGACGAGCATCACTTACAGCTAAAAAATTTATACAAATTATAAAAATATGCGAAGCATTAAACAAATAAAAAATCTAAAAGGAAAGAGAGTTTTACTTAGAGTAGATTTTAATTTGCCGATTAGAGACGGTAAAGTGGAAGATGATTTTAGGATAAAAAAAGCATTACCTACTATAGAGTTTCTAAAGAAAAAGGGTGCAAAGATAATTTTAATTACACACTTAGGTAAGGGAGGGGGTAGTTTGGATATAGTTGCTAAGGTTTTAAATAAATTCACAAAAGTAAAATTTATACCAGAAATCATAGGAGAAAATGCTACTTTGGCAGTGGGAGATATGAAAAATGGCGACATCGTAATGCTTGAAAATTTAAGAAACGATGAAGGTGAAAAGTCTTGTAATAAGATATTTGCCATTAACCTAGTAAAGCTTGCAGATATATACGTCAACGAATCTTTTTCTGTAGATCATAGATCTGATGCTTCTATCGTACTAATACCCAAGATACTTCCTGCATATTCCGGACTTCAG
>JBBTUY010000002.1:33231-64554 GCA_038063515.1 Patescibacteria group bacterium
TGATGCTTCTATCGTACTAATACCCAAGATACTTCCTGCATATTCCGGACTTCAGTTAGAGGAAGAAGTAAAGAATCTTTCTAAAGTATTTAGTAATACAAAGCATCCGTTCCTGTTTATTTTGGGTGGAGCAAAGTTTTCTACAAAGATGCCGCTCATTAAAAAATACCTAAAGCTAGCTGATTATGTATTTATCGGTGGTGCTCTTGCGGATGATTTCTTGAAAGCAAAAGGTTATGAAGTTGGTAAGTCTCTAATAGATGATGAAAGTTATGATATTGCTAAAATTTTGAAAAATAAAAAATTGCTCTTACCAGTTGATGTATTAGTCAATGCAGATGGTAAGTTGGTAAATAAAAACATTGGAGAAGTTTTACCTGATGATTCTATTATCGATATAGGTACAGAGACTGTTAAAAACTTAATAGAATTAGTGAAAGAATCTAAGCTGGTACTCTGGAACGGCCCTCTAGGTAAGTACGAAGAGAGGGGAGATAAAGCTACCAAGATGATATTAAAAGCTCTCACAGAGGCTAAAAATCAAAGCATCATAGGAGGAGGAGATACAGTGGAGCTTATCTCTGAGATGCATATCGAAAAGAAATTTTCTTTTGTTTCTACTGGTGGTGGAGCCACGCTCGATTTTTTAGTAAACGGGTCTTTACCCGGTATTAAAGCACTGAAGTAATTTTCTTCAAAACCTCTTCCTTTTCTCCTTCATTGTAGTTTCTCTTTCCGTGCCACAGACCAAATCCGTCTCCATTTATCCTCGGTATTATGTGGATGTGTGCATGAAATACTACTTGACCTGCTGCCTTGTCATTATTCATGGTTACATTTATTCCGTCAGCATTTAAGGCATTTTTAATAGCATGTGCAAGCCTCTTTATTATTTTAGTCATAGCCACTAATTCTTTTTCTGGGGTTTCAAATATATTTACGTAGTGTTTCTTTGGTATTACCAAAGAATGACCTATGTTTACAGGAGCAATATCTAAAAAAGAGATTACGTCTTCATCTTCATAGATGATAGTAGCTGGTATTTCTTTATTTATAATTTTACAAAAGATACAATCGTTCATGTGTATATAATACAGTATATGTGTTAAAATTTCACCTATGCAAAAGCACGGAGAATTTCTCAGATCTCTATTGGAAAGTAGGGGGATTGTCGATGAAATACAAGCTGAAACATTTTTAAATCCTGACTATGTACGTGATCTACACGATCCTTTTTTAATGCGTGACATGGAGAGTGCTTGTGTGCGTGTTTTTGAAGCCATAGAAAATAAAGAAAAAATAGTTATTTATGCCGACTATGACTGTGACGGTATTCCTGGAGCCGTCATACTGCAAGATTTATTTAAATTAGTTAAATATGATAACTGTGGTATATATATCCCTCAAAGAAACAGTGAGGGCTACGGACTTAATTTAGAGGCCATAGAGGGCTTTGTGGCGGCTGGTGTTAAGCTTCTTATTACTGTCGACTTAGGTATCACTGCCGTTGAGGAGGTTGCACAAGCAAAAATTGATGGTATTGATGTCATTATTACTGACCATCATTTACCCAAAGAAATTTTACCTCGTGCATATGCAATTTTAAATCCTAAAGTTGATGAATATCCAGAGAAAATGCTTTGTGGTGCGGGAGTCGCATTTAAATTTGTACAAGGTTTTCTAAAAAAGTATAGAGAATATTTTGATATAAAAGATGGAGTAGAGAAGTGGGTGCTCGACATGGCAGGGCTTGCGACACTTTCTGATATGGTGCCACTTACGGGTGAGAACAGAGCCATAGCGTATTTTGGATTAAAAGTTTTTAGAAAATCCCCGCGACCTGGATTGCAGAAGTTGTTGTCTATAATGAAGATAGATCAGAAAACCATCAGTGAAGATGATATAGGATTTATGGTAACTCCGAGATTAAATGCTGCCTCTCGTATGGATGATCCTATGCGTGCATATGAGCTTTTGTCTACTAGGGATGAAAAAGAAGCAGACGTTTTGGCAAAACATTTATCAAAAATAAATGATGAAAGAAAAAGCATTGTCACGACTATCATGCGTGATGTAAATAAAAAGCTAGAGATAGATGATCGAGGAATAAAGTCACCACTTATAGTCATTGGTCACCCAGAGTGGAGAGTGGGCATACTCGGACTTGTTGCAGGGAAGATAATGGATAAGTATAACAAGCCTGTCTTCGTCTGGGGTAAAGATGAAAATGAATGCATAAAAGGTTCGTGCCGGAGCGATGGCTCTGTGTCCGTCGTCGAGCTCATGGGTAGTACTGCTACGTCTTTTTTAGAATATGGCGGGCATGAATTAGCAGGTGGTTTTACTGTCCATACTGACAAGATCCATTTCTTGGAAGAAAATTTATGTATTTCTTATGAAAAAACAAAAAGAGATGTAAGTAATGCAGAAGAAAAAAAATATGATATAAAAACTACTTTAGACGTGGTAAATATGAAAAGTTGGAATGACATAGCCAAGCTTGCGCCTTTTGGCCTTGCAAATTCTAAGCCTGTCTTTTTATTTGAAAATGTAAAAATAGAAAAGATAAAACAATTTGGCAAAAACGGCTCAGGCGAGCATTTAGAAATAATATTTTCTGACAGTAGTCTTAGAAGTGGTAAGAGTGTGACTGCTATCTCATTTTTCTCTGGACTGGACTCCTTTAAAACCACACTCACTCTTGGTTTACCTATAAATCTACTAGCTACTTTTGACCTATCTAGATTTCGGGGTAGAGAAGAGTTAAGATTAAGAATAGAAGAAATATATTAAAATGACAGAAAATAAAATAATAATTTATACAGATGGAGCAGCGAGAGGTAATCCGGGTCCTGCAGGCTGGGGCACTGTCTTTCTCTTGGGTGAAAAAGTTTTTGAAATAGGTGGTAGGCAAGACCACGCTACAAACAATCAGATGGAGCTCATGTCTGCTATCGAGGGTTTAAAATTTCTAAAATCTTCCGCTAGGCAAGACCTAGCGGAAGATTTAAAAGTGGAGATATATGCTGATTCGAAGTATGTCATCAATGGTGTAAACGAGTGGATTCATAACTGGATTAAAAATTCTTGGCGTACGGCAGCCAAAAAAGCTGTCTTAAACCAAGAACTCTGGCAAGAGCTCCATGAATTAAATCAAGAATTCAAACCAAAGTGGCATTACGTAAAAGGTCACAGTGGAGACAGATGGAACGACCGAGTGGATAAGATTGCGACAACTTTTGCCGATAATGATCCAGTGGAATTAAAAAAGTATTAAATAAATTTAAATGCAGGATAGGATTTTTTATGTAGTTTGTTTTGGGTTTATGTTGGGAATATTACTGCGGTCTTTTATTTTTTTAAATATTTTTATTGTTTTACTTATTGGGGTCACAAGTGTGGCTCTTTTTTTATTTTTCCTCGTCCTGCGAAACTTTAGTGAAGCAGGATCAATAGATCCATTTAATAAATGGGGGATCATATGCAGTATATGTATCTTAGCTTTTTCTTTGGGAATAATTCGATTTCATTCGTCCGATACACCTCCACCAGAATTCTTTGAATCTAAGGTCGGCACTCGAGTAGATTTGCATGGAGTAATATCAGATGGTCCTGATATACGAGAAAATAATCAAAAGCTAACTATAGAAGTCGGTGATGATTCAAATAAAACTAAAATTCTCATTACCACAAATCTGTACGATGAATTTAAATATGGTGATGAGTTAAAAATCTCAGGCAAATTAGAAAAACCAGAGAACTTCATTACAGACCAAGGTAAAGAATTTGATTATGTAAATTATCTTCGCAAAGATGGCATTTTATACACGATGAATTATGGAGATATAGAAGTAGTATCGGAAGGGAACGGTAACTTTATTAAAAGCACATTATTTTATGTGAAAGGAAAATTTATAGAGAGAATTGATTCTTCTATTTATCATCCCGAGAACTTACTTATGGGAGGACTCATACTCGGGGAGAAGTCACAGTTTAGTAATGAGTTGCGTAATGATTTTATAACAACAGGTACTATACATATAGTAGCTCTCTCTGGTTACAACGTTACTATTGTCGCCGAGTGGATCATGAAAATATTTTCTTTTTTACCTTTGTATTTTGGTTTAGTTACAGGTATGCTCACCATTATACTTTTTGTACTTATGACAGGTGCGAGCTCTACGGCAATACGTGCAGGCATCATGGCACTCCTCGTACTTCTCGCTCGTCTTACTGGGAGGAATTATGATGTGGCGAGAGCTTTAATCCTCGCTGCAGTAGGAATGCTACTCATAAATCCTTTCATACTTGTATATGATGTTTCCTTCCAACTTTCATTTATTGCAACTGTGGCAGTGATATTTTTCACGCCTAGGATTGAGAAATATTTCTTGTGGGTCACAGAGCGTTTTGGTTTACGAGACATATTTTCTGTGACCACTGCTGCATATATTTTTGTATTTCCTTTTATCTTATACAAGATGGGGAGCCTTTCACTCGTAGCACTGCCTGCAAATATCTTAGTCTTACCCTTCATTCCTTTTACGATGCTTCTCGGATTTATTACAGGTTTTGTAGGTTTGTTTTATTATTTATTAGCTATACCATTTGGTTTTATTTCTTATATATTATTGCATTATGAGCTAGGTGTAATAAGTTTTCTAGCAGACATTCCTTTTGCATCAGTGTCTATACCAAATTTCCCTTTATTTATTACAATTTTAATTTATGTATATTTTATATATCTTCTTTTTGGACGGAGTATAAAAAGTTTCTTTGTCGGTGATTTATAAAGAATAAAAATCTCGCAGGTACACTTTTTAGAAGTTTATGTAACTTGAAAATAAAAATTGCTCTAGGCACAACTTTTTATAAAGCAATCTATCTGGCGTTGCTACGCCAGCGAACTGCTCGGCTCGACAGCCTGCGCAAGGCTTTCTAAAAAGTGTGCCTGCAAGCAATTTCTATTTTCCTTCCTGTAGATTTTTTTCTATGACACTCCAGTTTAGATTAAAGAAAAAGTCTTCCACGTAATCTTTTTTACCACCGGGTGCATAGTCAGCTATGTAGGCGTGTTCCCACATGTCGAGAGCGAGTACGGGTGTGCACCCAGAGAGCTGGCCGAGTTCATGGTCTCCTACATATGCATTCATGAGCATGTCTTCTTTTTTGTCATAGTAAAGTATCGCCCAGCCTACTCCACGACTCATGGCTATGGCTTTAAACCTTGCAAACCATTTATCAAATGAACCCCATGTAGACTCTATGAGTTTGTATAATTCTCCATCTTTCGTTATTTCTTTTGCTCCGTTTGATAATGATTCGAAATATATTTCATGATTTCTCACACCATCATATTCGAAGCCAAATCTTCTCTGTACCTCAGCGAGTGCATATGCATTTTTATCTGAGTCTTGTGAGAGTTCCTCTATTTTTTCTAATATTAGATTTGTGTTGTTCACATACCCTGCATAGAGTTTGAGATGGTCTGCCAGAGTCTCATCTGAAATGCCTTTTAGGGTGGCTATGTTGAAAGTTTTTACAGTGAATTTTTTCATGTAGTTTATAGAAATTAAAGTTACTAATATGTTAGTATTATAGCATATTTTATGCATAAGAATCATAACCAGTATGTCTTACTTTTACTCGCTTTTTTCTTCTTAATTATAGCAATTTCTCTATTTTATATTGATTTGAAAAAGCCACAAAATGAGCTTGTTTTTTCTATGCTCGATGTAGGGCAGGGGGACGCACTTTTTATCCAGTCTCCGACAGGCACACAGATCCTTGTAGACGGAGGTTCTCCTGGAAAGCTTATGGGAGAATTAAGACGTGTCATACCACTTTTTGATAGAAGTATTGATCTTCTTATCATCACAAATCCTGACAGTGATCACATCGGAGGATTTTTAGATGTTGTTAAGAGATATAAAGTTGGAGGAGTAATGGAGCCGGGTACTGTAAATGATTCAAGTATATATAAAAGTTTAGAGGATAGTATTTTAAAAAAGAAAATTCCTGTAATGTATGCAAAAAAAGGAATGAAGCTAGACATAGGTGGCGGAGCTTTTATAGATATACTTTTTCCAGATCGTGACGTTACTACATGGAGTACAAATGACGGCTCTATCGTGGCCAAGCTTACGTATGGCGGTACCTCTATACTTTTAACAGGAGACATGACTCGTGATACGGAGAAAATTATTTTAAGTGAGAATTCTAAAGAATTTTTAGATGTAGATATTTTAAAAGTTGCACATCATGGTTCACGTAGCTCGTCTTATCCTGATTTTATTGATGCTGTGTCTCCAAAGTATTCACTTATATCAGTAGGTGGTGATAATAAATACGGCCATCCTCACAAAGATGTGCTCGACACTTTGGCGGAATTTAACACACAAGTTTTCCGCACAGATTTATTGGGCACTATCACCATAAGGTCGGACGGATTAAGTGAATTTTTTACTTGTGATATAATCAAAACATGCGAGATAAAAAAGTAGAAAATTTGATCAAATCTGAAGAAAAGCGTCAAAGAGAAGGCCTTGAGCTGATACCTTCAGAAAACTACGTTTCTGAAGATGTTTTAAAGGCTAATGGCTCTATTTTTACTAATAAATACTCAGAAGGCTACCCAGGAAGGAGATACTATGGGGGGCAGGATTTTACTGACCAGGTTGAGACCTTGGCCATAGAGCGTGTATGTAAGCTATTTAAATGTAAATTTGCAAATGTGCAACCGCACTCTGGTGCTCCTGCAAATCTCGCAGTGTATGCCGCACTCCTTAATCCAGGTGACACAGTGCTCGGTATGGATCTGTCTCATGGTGGGCATCTTACTCACGGGCATCCGATGACCCTCCCTGCAAAGATATATAAATTTGTGACATACAAAATGAAAGATCCAGAAACAGGAGAGATAGATTACGAGGATCTTCGTAAGCAAGCTCTTGAACATAAGCCTAAAATAATCCTTGCAGGATTTTCTGCATACTCTCGCACACTTAACTATAAAAAGTTTGTAGAGATTGCGCGTGAAGTGGGGGCCATCACCATGGCAGATATGGCACACATCGCAGGACTCATAGCGGCAGGAGTTCTTCGTAATCCATTTACTGATGGCTTTGATATCATAACTTCTACTACACACAAGACTTTGCGTGGTCCACGTGGAGGAATAATACTTACACGAGATAATGAAGATATTGCAAAGAAAATAGATAAATCAATTTTCCCGGGTATTCAAGGTGGTCCTCACATGCACATCATAGCCGCAAAGGCCGTAGCTTTTGGTGAAGCCATGACTCCTAAATTTAAAGTTTATGCAAAGCAAATCTTAAAAAATGCAAAAGCAATGGAGCAAGTGTTGAAGAAAAATAATATACGGATGATAGGAGGAGGCACTGACAACCACCTCATCTTAGCAGATGTATTTGGTTCACTTGGTGTGACTGGCAAGGAAGCCCAGACAGTACTCGATGAAGTGGGAATCACTTTAAACATGAATTCTATTGCAGGGGATACGAGGAAGCCACTAGACCCCTCAGGTATACGTTTTGGTACTCCAGCGATAACCACAAGGGGATTTAAAGAGCGTGAGTGTAAAAGAGTAGCTGAGCTCATGATAGAGGTTTTGAAAAACAAAGATGATAAAAAAATAAAAGAAAAAGTGCATAAAGAAATAAAGACATTAGCAAAAAAGTTTCCAATACCTAAAAAGTTTGTGTAAATATATGGAATTAAAAGTTGGAGTAAAAATAGTTTTGCAGAACAAACAGGGGAAGTATCTTCTTCTTTTTCGTAATGAATACAAACCTCAAGCAGGAGTATTTTGGGATATTCCTGGTGGTGGGATAAATGTCGGCTCTACTTTGATGGAAAATTTGAGGAGAGAGGTGTTTGAAGAAACGGGATTGGAAATTAACACAGATGTAAAGTTGATTGCAGCTCAAGACATTCTAGGCAAATACAAGGATAAACATGTGGTACGTCTCACGTATACAGGTTTTGCAGAAGGAGATATTGTTTTAAGTGAAGAGCATTCGAAATATCAGTGGTTCTCAAAAGATGAAATTTCAGTTCTAGATACTATCGATCCATATTTAAAAGAGGTCCTTGAAAAGTTTTTATTTTAATTTCTTTTATGGCTAAAAAAGGTAAACTCATAGTAATAGATGGCAATGACGGAAGCGGAAAAGCTACACAGGTAAAACTTTTAGAAAAAGTTTTAAAACGAGATGGCTATACAGTAAAGCTCGTGGACTTTCCCGAATATTATAAGAATTTTTTCGGGAGCTTTATTGGACATTGTTTATCCGAGCAATATTATAACTTTGTTAAATTGCATCCTAAAATTACCTCTGTTTTATATGCTGCCGATAGATGGGAGTCTTCTAAGAAAGTACAGGACTGGCTCGATAAAGGATATATTGTTTTAGCAAACAGATATGTAAGTGCAAACCAGATTCACCAAGGTGGGAAAATTGCAAATACAAAAAAGCGTGCAGAATTTCTAAAATGGCTAGACGAGATGGAATACAAAGTTTTTAAAATACCAAAACCTGACAAAGTTTTCTACTTGAGCATTCCGTTTGATTTTAGTTTAAAATTGATAAAAGAGCGCAATCAGAAGTCGAGACGTGCCTATACAGGGAAGAGAAAGGATATAGTAGAAGGGAATATTCCATACCTTACAAATTCAAGTAATGCAGCCATGTGGCTTGCAAAACAACAAAAGAATTGGATAAAGATAGATTGTGTTAAAAATGGTGCCATAGATACAAGAGAAAATATACATAAACAAATTTATGAAAAAGTTAAAAAGATTATTAAATAATTTATAAAATATTATGGAATTAAATGAATATCAAAAACAAGCCCTCACTACTGCAGGACATCCAGATAAATATAAAATTATTTATCCTGCTATGGGCTTAGGTAATGAAGCTGGAGAGGTGTTAGGAAAAATTAAGAAATGGCTTCGTGGTGATGATGGAGATGGTCCAATGAGTGAAGAGAGAAAAGAGGCACTAAAGGGTGAACTTGGTGATGTGTTATGGTATCTAGCCGTACTTGCTCATGATCTTGATATTCCACTTGAAGATATTGGCAAAAATAATGTAGATAAACTAAAATCAAGACAGGCTCGAGGTAAACTTCTAGGTGATGGAGATAATAGGTAAAAATCAAATGCAAGATAAAATCAAAAATTTAATAAAAGATGCACTTGCGAACTTAACTATTGAAGTCAGTGATATTGTGGTGGAGCATCCAGCAGATTCTAAAATGGGGGATTATTCTACAAATGTTGCACTTGCTATAGCAAAAAACATCTCGATGAATCCGAAGGAGCTCGCAGATAAAATTGTGACTGAAATCCTTCGATTAAATACTGACAACAATATTGAGAAAGTTGAGGTTGCAGGAGCTGGATTTATAAATTTCTATTTATCTAGAAAGTTTTTTGCACGTAGTGTAGAAGAAATTTTAAACAAAGGTTTTGACGTAGGTAAAAATACTTCACTCGAAGATAAAAAAATGATGGTGGAGTACACAGATCCAAATCCATTTAAACCTTTTCACATAGGTCACCTGATGACAAATGCTATCGGGGAATCTGTAGCAAGGATTTTAGAACATTCTGGGGCACAAGTTTCTCGTGCAAATTATCAAGGTGACGTGGGGCTCCATGTAGCAAAAGCAATCTACGGACTAGAGAAGGATGCAAAGTTGCAAGATAAAAGTGGTACTTATTTATCCCAGTCTTCAAATATAGGTCTTGCGTACGTGGCTGGATCAGAAGCATATGAAAATAATGAGGAAGCAAAGAAAGAAATAGATGAAATAAATAAAAAAGTTTACGACAAGAGTGATAAAAATATAAATGAAATATATGAATGGGGTTTTGAGGTTACGATGAATGCATTTGAGGATTTGTATAAAATGCTAGGTACAAAATTTGAATTTTATTTCTTGGAAAGTAAGGTTGCCCATGACGGCATAAAAATTGTTAATGATAATATTGGTGAGATATTTGAAAAGTCAGACGACGCTATTGTTTTTAAAGCCGAGAAATATGATCCAAAATTACACACTAGAGTCTTTATCACTTCAAAGGGTCTGCCTACATATGAGACTAAGGAGCTAGGTCTTACTGAAGAGAAGTTTAAAACAAAGCCCGACATGGATATCTCTCTTGTTATCACTGCCAATGAACAGGCAGAGTATATGAAAGTAGTGGCAAAAGCACTTTCACTTATCAATCCTAAATATGAGGCAAAGATGAAACACATCACTCACGGCATGATGCGTCTTTCTAGTGGTAAGATGTCTTCAAGAAAAGGCAACATAGTCACAGGTGAATCACTCATACGTGATACAGTGGATCTCGTCCTTGAGAAAATAAAAGATAAAGAATGGAAAGATGAAGAGAAAAATAAAATTGCAGAGGATGTGGGAGTAGCAGCACTAAAATATTCGATACTAAAACAATCCATAGGAGGGGACATAGTGTATGACTTTGAGAAGTCTATTTCATTTGAAGGAGATTCTGGTCCATACCTCCAGTACTCATACGCACGAGCAAATTCTGTCTTAGAAAAAGCTCAGGGAGAAAATATACTTCCTGATCCGCATGCATTTAGAGATGAAATTTTTGAAGTTGAGAAATTGCTGTATAAATTTGAAGAAGTTGTTTTACGATCTGCTCGTGAATACGAGCCGCATTACATAGCGAGCTATCTCATAGAGCTTGCCCGTTCGTTTAATAGTTTCTATGGAAATACTATGATAGTAAACAAAGAAGATAATACTTCTTCTTACAAAGTCGCTCTTACATATAGCTTTAGTTTTGTTATGAAAACAGGACTTCATCTTCTCGGTATCAAAGCTCCTCGGAAGATGTAATTTTAATTTTTTTGTGTTATATGGATTACCATATAACAACAGCACTCGGACATTAAGCAAATAAATTTGCTTATGCTCCTCTTTTGTTGTTATAATATATTTAAGCGTTGAAGAGGTCATCACCTTGGAGCTTTGGGAAGAAATGTCTTAAGACAAGTAGAACCCACGGGTATGCCCGCTATAGCTGTAATAAGAAGTAAGCAAGGTGGTACCACGAGAAACTCGTCCTTGTATAGCAATTTAAAAATTGTTGTACGGGGACGAGTTTTTTTAATTTATAAATTAGAATTTAGAAAATATGGAAGATAAAATAAATAAAAGTGAAAGAGCTATCAGAGAAGAGAAAGTTTTAAAATTCTGGAAGGAGAGTAAAATTTTTGAAAAATCTGTAGAGAAAACTGCACCAAAAGGTGAATTTGTTTTCTTTGAAGGTCCTCCGACAGCAAATGGTAAGCCCGGCATACACCACCTAGAATCTAGGTCTTTTAAAGATGCGATTCCGAGATATAAAACAATGCAGGGGTATCATGTACGTAGAAAGGGAGGTTGGGATACACATGGTCTTCCCGTAGAGCTTCAAGTAGAAAAAAAGTTGGGACTGAATTCCAGGAAAGCTATAGAAGAATACGGTATCGCAAAATTTAACCAAGAGTGTAAAGAAAGTGTCTGGGAGTACACTGATCTCTGGGATAAATTTACCGAACGTGCAGGGTATTGGGTAGATAGAGAAAATGCCTATGTGACGTATCACAATGATTTTATAGAGTCTGTGTGGAATATCTTAA
Organism: Patescibacteria group bacterium; assembly: GCA_038063515.1. Classification (GTDB taxonomy): domain Bacteria; phylum Patescibacteriota; class Minisyncoccia; order Phycocordibacterales; family UBA9973; genus UBA9973. The sequence continues at coordinate 44,922 of JBBTUY010000002.1, forward strand.
AAAAAGTAGATGAACAGAAGCTTTTATATAAAGATTACAAAGTTGTGCCGTGGTGTCCACGTTGTGGTACTGCACTTTCTTCACACGAGCTTGCACAGGGGTATGAGGATGTGAAAGATTTATCAGTGTATGCAGGGTTTAAAGTTAAAGGCAAAGAGAATACATATATACTAGCTTGGACGACTACTCCGTGGACTCTACCTGGTAATGTTGGGTTGTTTGTAGATCCAGAAGTGGATTACGTAAAGATAAAGATGGAAAATGATTTTTTAATTCTCGCACAAGCTAGACTGGAGATAGTACCTAAAGCGTATGAAATTGTAGAAAAATTTAAAGGTAAGGATTTAGTTGGATGGGAGTATGAACCACTTTACCCATATCTTTCCGAAGTCATACCAGAATCTGAGAGACCAAAACTTAAAAATTCGTACAAAGTTTATGCTGCGGACTTTGTTACTACGACAGATGGTACAGGCATAGTGCACACTGCTATGATGTATGGTCAAGAAGACTTTGAATTAGGTACAAAACTAGATATGCCAAAGCATCACATGGTGGGACTTGATGGTAAATTTTTGTCTGGTACTGGACCGTTTAGTGGCATGTTTATTAAAGATGAATCAACTTCAGTGGAGATAATTAGAGACTTGGCACATCGTGGGCTTCTCTTTAAAAAGGAGAAATATGAGCACTCATACCCGCACTGCTGGCGTTGTCACACCGCACTTATATATTACGCTCGGGACTCTTGGTATATACGTATGTCTAGTCCAGAGATTAAAGAGAAATTAATTTCAGAGAATAAAGAGATAAACTGGGAGCCATCACACATACGTGACGGACGTTTTGGAGAGTGGCTTCGTGAGATCAAAGACTGGGCGATATCCCGTGAGCGTTACTGGGGTACACCACTGCCTGTGTGGAATTGTGCGTCTTGTAAGAAATTCCATGTACTTGGAGGCTTAGAAGAGATAAGAAATAAAACAAAAAAGTCAGGTAATGAATATTTCATAATGCGTCACGGCGAGGCAGAAAATAATGTATTAAATATTTGTTCGAGTGACGTTACTAACACTCATCATTTAACAGAAAAAGGTAAAAAGCAGATAGACGAAAGTGCGCAGATGCTTTTAGATAAAAAGATAGATATGATCTTTGTCTCACCATTTCTCCGTACTAAAGAGACAGCAGATGCTGTTGCAGAGATTATTTCTTTCCCCAAAGAAAATATAAAAACAGATACACGTCTGATGGAGTTAAGTGATGGAGTTTTCATAGGTAAAAGTATTACTGAGATGCATAAGTTTTTTGAAGAAAATAATTTGAGCAAATATGATGGCAAGGCAGAAGGTGGTGAAAGCTTGATCGATGTAAAGAAGCGTACCGGTGAATTTATTTATAATCTTGAAACAGAGTATCAGAATAAAAATATTTTGATAATTACTCATGAGGATACAGCGTGGGCACTTTTCTCTACAGTTAAAGGATTAAATAAAGAGAGAACTATGGCAGAGACAGATGTTCATAATGATTTCTTGCTTTTAAATGGAGAGATACGAGAGTTGGATTTTACTCCTATCGCACACAATGAAAACTATGAGCTTGATCTACACAGACCATACATAGATACAGTAAAACTAGAATGTGACTGTGGAGGAGCTTTAGTGCGCACACCTGAAGTCATGGATGTATGGTTTGACTCTGGTGCTATGCCTTATGCACAGGATCACTATCCGTTTGAAAATAAAGATTGGGTAGATGGAGCAGGATATCCTGCAGACTTCATATCTGAAGCCATAGATCAGACGAGAGGATGGTTCTATACTCTTCATGCCGTAGGCGTGCTCATGGGGCGAGGGAAGGCGTATAAAAACGTCATATGTCTTGGGCACTTGCTGGATGCAAATGGGAAGAAGATGTCGAAATCTCTAGGCAACGTGGTTGATCCGTGGATGATGATGGATAAATATGGCGTGGATACACTCCGTCTCTGGATGTATTCTGTAAACCAGCCAGGAGAGTCAAAGAACTTTGACGAAAAGACAGTAGCACTTTTGTATAGTCAGGTATTTGGGCTTCTGTACAATGTGCTCGCATTTTATGAGCTATATAGAGATAAAAATTTAGAGGATAATGAAAAACCAAATTCACAAAATATTTTGGATGTTTGGATATTGAGCAAGTTTGATGAACTTGTATATGATACGACAGGGCACATGGATAATTACAAGCTCTTAGAGCCTGTGAGAGCCATCAGGGGCTTTGTAGGAGATCTCTCAACTTGGTATCTCCGCAGATCACGAGAGAGGATAAAAGAAGGAGACACAGATGCAAAAAAGACTCTGTACTATGTACTTAAAAATCTGATAAAAGTTATGGCACCATTTGCACCATTTGCTTCTGAAGATATGTGGGGAATTTTGCGAAGTGATAATGACGTAGAAAGTGTGCATCTTACAGAGTGGCCTAAGGGAGATACAGTAGATGCTAAGATGTTAGAAGAGATGGATTTTGTGCGTACACTCTGTACAGAAGGAAATGCAGAAAGACAAAAGTTAAAGATACCTGTTCGTCAGCCATTAAACTCTTTGACTATTCGAGCACATCCACTAACTCCAGAATACGAAGATATTCTTAAAGATGAATTAAATGTAAAAAATATTTTACATAAGAATGTTTTTATAAGTTCGCTAGAACATAAAACAATAGAATTTGATTCAGAAATAACACCAGAATTAAAAGAAGAGGGGAATTATCGTGAGCTGGTGAGGGCATTACAGGATATGAGGAAAAAGATAGGGCTTACACCGAGCGAAGCTATAGCTATAACTTTCGAGACAAGTACCGAAGGTCAAAATCTAATTAAAAAATTCGAAGAAGACATGAAGAAAACAGTACTTGTATCTAAAATAGAGTTTACTGAAAATGGAGGTGAGGAAATAAAAGTAGATTCACTGGTTTTTAAAGTGAAAATTGATAAGATATAAAGATGAAAACTATATTAGTTGATGCTGTGCATTGCTTTATTGTTGAGAAGGGCGACACATTTGGTGTGTTTGATGATTTATATAATCTCTTAGAAAGTTATCCTAATAAAAAATTAGTTTTAACTGGTGCAAATGATGATGAGTTTAAAAAATTTAAGCTCAATGAGTCTCCATATCAGGTTTTTACTTTGAAACACAATCCAGATAAAAAAGATCCAGAATACTATAAAACTTTACTAAAAGAATTTAGATTAGATATTAAAGATCTTATCTATTTCGAACATAATCCTGAGGCAGTTAATAGTGCGAAATCTTTAGGAATAAATACTTACTATTATGATAACGATAAGAAAGATTTAGAAAGTTTGAAGAAATTTCTAGACGAGAATTTATAATGCACCACATATATCACACAGAGGGGATAATATTGGGGAGTAAGGACTTTGGGGAGTCGGGGAGGTATTACTATATTTTGACTCGTGACTTGGGTTTGGTGTATGCTGCTGCGTCAGGTGTGAGAAAGATGTCTTCGAAGCTTCGATTTATACTGCAGGACTTTGCGTATTTGAAGATCGATCTTGTACAAGGTAAAAATATTTTTCGTATTACAAGTGCATCGAAGACAAATAAATTAGAAAATATTACACACAGACCAGAAACTTTTAAAATTATTTTTAATGTATCTAAGCTTTTACGTCGACTCCTTGCCGGGGTAGAGCCAAACGAGGCACTTTTTGCTGATCTTCTCTCTAGTCTTACTTTCTTAGATAAATTAGAGAAAAAGGAAGACTTACAAAATGCTGAGGCTGTCATAGTGCTTCGCATACTGCATGATTTAGGCTACATAGGAGGGGATGAAAGTATCAGAGACTTCATACAGTCACCATTTGAAGAAAGTATGGTTTTCGAAGTGGCGAGTAAAAGAAAAAATGTTTTAAATGAGATAAATAAAGCGTTGAAGGAAACACATTTATAGCTTAAAATAATAAATATAGCTTTTTGGAGGGGTCTCTCGGCTGTCGAGTCGAGAGGTTCAGAAATTTTTAAGCTTCAAAAATTTCGTACCGGAAAAAAGCTGATATTTTTTATTTTAAGCTACATTATATGGTATAATATTAAAATGCCACCGAACGGGAGAGATAAAATAAATAAAATAGAGGAGCTCAAAACAAAGCTTTTTAGTAAAAGTTATCAAGTAAAAGTGGGACATTTTGATAAATTTAAGCACGTAGAAGAAGTGGACGTGCCAGACTCTTGGGAGGATTCCGGAAAGATACCTCTAAGTACACTCGGATACAAAGAAAGATTTTTTATGAAAACATCAATATTTAAAAATTTCTTTACTTTCTCTATCGTATTTTTTGTTCTTACTCTGGGCTATGCATCATATGTGTATTTTATTTCTGGTAACAGTGTGTCTAACAACAACATAGATATGACTATACTCGGAAACTCATTTACCTCCGGTGGAGAAGAGCTTTCTTTGGTTGTTGGTATTACAAATAGAAATACATCGTCCCTCGAACTCGTAGACCTAATCATAGAGTATCCAAAAGGCGGGGAGAAAGAAATTGCTTCTGGGAATGAACGCTTGCGTCAGACCTTGGGGACTATTCCAGCGGGATCAACACATAACGAAAATATAAAATTAGTTTTATTTGGTGAACAGGGAAGTATACGACCAGTAAAGTTTTCCATAGAGTACAGAGTCACAGGGTCAAATTCTATCTTTGTAAAAGAAAAGTCTTTTGATGTTTCTATAAATTCAACCCCTATAAATCTATTGATAGAAGCTCCAGATGTCATAAGTCCAAATCAAGACTTTGTTCTTAAAATCAAATCCAGCTTAAATGCTACAAAGTCCTCTCCAAATGTTTTGCTCAAGGTAGAGTATCCAGTTGGGTTTGTGTTTTCTTCTGCTGAGCCAAAACCAAGCATAGGTAACAACGTCTGGGATATGGGTGACCTCGCTCCGGGCGCCACAGAAGAGATCACAGTGCATGGGAAAATGCTCGATGTATTTGATGGTGAAGAGAAAAGCTTTCGCATATCAAGTGGTTCAGAATCTGTAACAGACAAGTCTCTTATAGGGGTGATATTTAATTCATTAGTACACACCGTTTTAATTAAAAGACCTTTCATAGAGGCAAATCTTCTCGTAAATGGTGAATACAAGAGAGAGTATGCAGTGGATTCTAAAAACGTTATTCGTGGAGAGATCACATGGCGTAACAATTTAGATACAAAGATAAACGACGTAGTCGTGGTAGTAAAAGTTTCCGGAAATGCATTTAATAAAAAGACTGTCGATGCCGAAGAAGGTTTATACGATTCTGTAGCTAGCACTATTACATGGAATAAATTTTCACAAAATGATTTTGCTGAAGTAAATCCTGGTGATTCTGGTTCTCTGCAGTTTTCCATATCACCCATTTCTCTCATATCTGCAGCAGATGGACTTATTTCTGATCCTTCCATAAAGATCGAAGTATCTATATCAGGACGACAAGTTTTAGATGGATATTCTCCAAAAGATTTAAATAATTCTGAATCTAAAGTTGTAAAAATAATATCTGATGTCGGTCTTGGAGCTAAGGCGTTATATTATTCTGGAGTATTTAAAAATACTGGACCTGTCCCTCCAAAGGTAGAAAAAGAGACTACGTATACTATCGTCTGGTCTCTTTCAAATACTGCAAACGATATCTCTCGTGCTCAGGTCAAAGCCACACTTCCTCAGTGGGTACGTTTTTTAAATAATATTTCTCCAAGTGGAGACGAGGTAATTTATAATTCTCAAACAAGAGAAATCACTTGGAACGTAGGTAGAATTCAAAAAGGTACTACCATAACTCAGGCACCACGCAGTGTTTCTTTCCAAATTGGCTTCACTCCGCTTTATTCACAAGTTAGCACAGTTCCTGTTATCATAAATAGTGCAATTTTGACCGGACATGATGATTTTGCTAATGTAGATGTGAGGGTCAATAAAGCGTCCCTACGTACAGACTTAAGTAACGACAGCTCTTTCCCAGCTTCTGGGGGTGTGGTGTCTGAATAATAAACATATGTCTAAAAATGATACAAATAAAGAAAATGATTTAATGGAAAAAATAGTCTCTCTCTGTAAGAGACGGGGGTTTGTATTCCAAGGCTCTGAGATATACGGAGGTATGGCAGGGCTGTACGATTTTGGTCCCTATGGAGTAGAACTTTTAAATAATTTAAAAAGTGAATGGTGGAAAGCCCATGTACAGTTTCGAGATGATTATGTGGGGATAGACTCTGCGATGTTTAAAGATCCGAGAGTGTGGGATGCATCAGGGCATACTAGTGGTTTTGCGGACCCTCTTGCTGAATGCAAGAAATGCAACACTCGTATTCGAGTAGATAAAGAGTTAAATAGTATTGGGGTAAATGCAGACGAAAAAATGCCTGAGATAGAGCTACAAAGACTCTTCGAAGAAAATAAGAAAAATATTTCCTGTCCAAAATGTGGTTCTCACGAATTTTCAGCTGCACGTTCTTTTAATTTATTGGTAAAATCAAATTTGGGTGATTTTACCAGTGAGGGTAAAACGCCAGTGTATCTACCAGGGGAAGCATGTCAGGGTATATATCTTAATTTTAAAAATGTTGTCGATTCAACCCGTATGAAAATACCATTTGGTATTGCTCAAATAGGGAAAGCATTTCGAAATGAGATTTCTCCTCGCAACTTTCTTTTTCGAACTCGTGAACTAGAACAAGCAGACACTCAATATTTTATTCGTCCACATGAAAACAAAGAAGCGTATGAGAAGGTTAAGCAAGACCGTTTTGATTGGTATGTGAATTTAGGAATAAGACCTGAAAATCTGAAATTTAAACAACATGAGAATCTTGTCTTTTATGCAAAAGATGCATGGGATATAGAATACAACTTCCCGACAGGTTTTGATGAGCTTGAGGGTTTGCATGATCGCTCAGATTATGATCTTACGCAACATATGAAGCATTCCGGAACTGATTTGCAGTATGTTGATCCAATGACTGGTGAAAAATACATTCCGTGGATTTTAGAAACATCAGTTGGTATGGGGCGTATGTTCCTCGCATTTATATCAGACGCATATTCCGAAGATGTTCTGGGGGAAGATAAACGTATAGTTTTAAAAATTTCCCCAAAACTTTCCCCAGTTAAAGCCGCAATTTTCCCGCTTCTTAGAAATAAACCAGAACTAGTAAACAAAGCCCGTGGTATTTATGATTCGTTAAAGAAAGAGTTTAAATGTGAATTTGATGACAACGGAAACATCGGTAAGCGTTATAGAAGACAGGACGAGATTGGTACTCCTTTTTGTATTGTTGTAGACTTCGATACTCTCACAGATGATACAGTGACAGTTCGTGACCGTGATACAGGAGAGCAAGAGAGAGTGAAAGTTTCAGACCTGCAGAAATACATAAGAGAGAAAATACAATAAATGAAATTCACAAAAAAAGTTTTAAAAAATGGGCTCAAGGTGGTGACGATACCGATGAAAGACAATCCTACTGTCACAGTGCTTGTGTTGGTAGAGACAGGGTCTAAATATGAGAACAAAAAGAATAATGGTATTTCGCATTTCTTAGAGCATATGTGCTTTAAGGGTACTACCAAGAGACCGAAGGCTATAGACATCTCTAAGGAGCTCGATGGCTTAGGGAGTCAGTACAATGCCTTTACGGGTCAAGAATACACTGGATATTATGCCAAGTCTGACGCAAGACACTTTAAGCAAATCTTAGATGTTGTTTCTGATGTATATTTAAATTCTATTTTTCCAGATCCTGAAATACAAAAAGAAAAAGGTGTCATCATCGAAGAGATAAACATGTACGAAGATATGCCTAGTCGGCATGTGCAGGATTTAGTTATGAAGCTACTTTATGGCGACCAACCTGCAGGTTGGAACATAGCAGGGGAGAAGAAAAATATCTTACATATGAAGCGTGAGGATTTTGTTAATTATAAAAGAGAGCACTATCTACCTGAAGCTACGACTATCATAGTCGCAGGACAGATTACAGAAAAAGAAGTTATGAAGGAAGCTCATAAGATTTTTGATCCTATTTCTCGTGGTAAAAAAGAAAATAAATTAAAAGTGAGAGAAGTACAAATAAAACCACAAGTCCTCCTCAAATTTAAAAAGACAGACCAGACACACTTTGTACTCGGAGTTCGCAGTTATGGTTTATTTAATAAAAACAATGCCGTACTTTCTGTACTCGGTGGGGTCTTGGGTGGTGGTATGAGTTCTAGGCTTTTCCAGAAGCTCCGTGAAGAGATGGGGGTGGGGTACTACGTACGTGCATATAATGATACGTATACTGACCATGGTTTTTTTCAAATTTCGGCTGGAGTTGATAATAAAAGGATAGAAGAAGTCATCCACGCTGTATTACTAGAATGCAGAAGCCTCATAGAAGTAAAAGTAAGTGAAGAAGAATTAAATAAGGTAAAAGAATGCCTCATAGGCAACATGAAGCTTTCCTTGGAATCTACAGACGACATAGCGAACTTCTATGGAGGGCAAGAATTATTAAAGAAAACAATCCAAACTCCAGAAGAAAAAGCGAAAGCTCTGCGCAAGGTAACAGCAGAAGATATCCAAGACATGGCGAAAGATATCTTTAAAGATAATAAGCTAAACCTAGCTCTCATAGGTCCTTTTAAAGATAAAAATAAGTTTATAAAGCTTCTAAAATTCTAACTTTTTCTATTATTGTTTTTTGTGCTATCATATTTATGTAATGGAAAAGAATAATGTTACTTTATTTTCTATATCTACAGGCACGATGATTCGTGCTGTGTTGGTTGCCTTGGCTGTGTTTTTATTGTGGTATTTGAAGGATTTAATACTTGTGGTTATGACCTCTATCGTCGTAGCTTCTTTTGTGGAGTCAGCAGTTCCTCATTTTAAGAAAATAGGCATAGGTAGAGTCACAGGCATAGTCAGCCTGTATACTGTAACCCTTCTTGTATTAGCTGGGCTTTTTTATTTATTTGCCCCACTTCTCATAACAGAGCTTTATAATTTCTCGATATTCATGGCTTCATATTTCCCGGAGTTATCATTTTTAGATTATTTCAATAATGAGGCATTTTCTGGAGCAAAAGATGTAGTAGGCAATCTTTCTCATGATTTTTCATTAAGCAATCTAATGCTTGTGTCCAAAGAATTCGTTTTGAATCTTTCAGGAGGATTTTTCCAAACCTTCTCAGTGATTTTTGGTGGTCTTGTTAATTTCATGCTTATTATTTTGATTTCTTTCTACCTTTCAATTCAAGAGAAGGGTATAGAGAATTTCTTGCGTGTTATCACACCCATACAGTATGAAAATTATATTGTAAATCTATGGGAGCGTTCACGCAGGAAAATAGCCCTTTGGGTTAAGGGCCAGATGCTCCTCGCTTTACTCATCACCATCCTTACTTACTTAGTACTTTCACTTCTCGGTATACAGTACGCCTTACTTCTAGCTATTATCGCTGGTATCATGGAGCTCGTACCTTACGGTATATTGATAGCTATTATTCCTGCAGTTTTATTTGCATATTTATCTGGCGGTGTTACTTCTTCTGTGATGGTAGCTGGAGCATATCTTATAATCCATGAATTTGAAGTTTTCCTGCTTTCTCCACTTGTGATAAACAAGGTTGTAGGTTTGTCACCTATCATTATAATACTCGCTGCATTAGTGGGCTTTGAATTAGATGGAGTGTGGGGGGTGGTACTTGCTATACCCGTGACTGTGATTATAATGGAATTCTTTACTGACCTCGAAAAGGACAAAGTTTTAGCAAGAAAAAATACAGAATAAAAATGGATAAAAAAAGTTTTTACATTACAACTACTATTCCGTATGTGAATGCAGATCCTCATATAGGTTTTGCACTTGAATTAGTACAAACAGATGCAATAGCAAGGTATCATAGGCTTCTCCTTGGTAAGGATAATGTTTTTTTTAGTACAGGTACAGATGAACATGGGCAGAAGATTTGGGAAGCAAGTGAGAAGCAAGGAAAAAATGTACAAGAGTACGTCGATCATTATGCTGATACATATAAAAGACTTACTGAATTATTGAATATTTCAAATGATAATTTTATAAGAACTACAAGTGAGGGACATATACAAGCAGCCCAAGAACTCTGGCATTTGTGTGAGGCGAAAGGAGATATTTATAAAAAGAAATATCAGGGATTGTATTGTGTGGGCTGCGAGAAATTTATAATGGAAAAGGATCTTATAGATGGTAAGTGCGAATTCCATCCTACTCTTATACCTGAGACTGTCGAAGAAGAAAATTACTTTTTTAATATAACAAAATATAGAGATGAGATCATAGGTTATTTAAATTCTGAAAATGCAGTATTTCCAGAGTGGCGTCGAGATGAAGCATTAGAGTTTGCAAAAAATGGAATGGAAGATTTTTCTATCTCTCGCAGTAAAGAACGCTTTGCGTGGGGTGTACCAATACCTGAAGATGAAGATCAAGTGATGTATGTATGGTTTGATGCGCTTGTAAACTATATTTCTAGTCTTGGGTGGCCTCATAATAAAGAAAATTTCGAAAAGTTTTGGAAAAATGGATATAATGTGCAGACTGCAGGCAAGGATATGGTTAAGTTTCAATCAGTAATGTGGCAAGGCATGTTACTTTCTGCTGGACTACCTCCTACAAAGACTGTCATTTATCATGGTTTTGTTACAGGTGAGGGCGGAATCCGAATGTCTAAATCTTTAGGTAATGTTATTAACCCAGAAGAAGTTGTGAAAGAATATGGCACTGATGCCTTGCGTTACTTCTTATTGCGAGAGGTGTCTTCTTTTGAAGATAGTCCATTCACAATGGATAGGTTTAAAGATGCCTACAATGCAAATCTAGCTAATGGACTAGGGAATTTAGTTTCTCGAATAATGACAATGGCGGAAAATAATTCTGTTTTTAAGACAGATCTTCCCTCCACTGGTCTTGATCCAAAGTTTGTAAGTTTTATGGAAAATTTTAATACTCAAGGAGCTGTCAATTTTATTTGGCTATTAATCGGTGAAGTTGATGCGTTAATTCAATCAACTGAGCCTTTTAAATTAATTAAAACAGATCCCGAAAAAGCAAAGGGAATAATTTCAGGACTTATTTGGCGTTTGGAAAATATAGCAGAACACCTAGAAGTACTTATGCCCGAAACTTCAGAAAAAATCCAAAATTTAATTAAACAAAACAAGAAACCTGAAACACCGCTTTTCTTAAGAAAAGATTAACATGACTCCCAAATACATAGACATACATAGTCATGTGCAATTTAATGCCTTTGATGCTGACCAAGATGAGGTTGTGAAGAGAGCTTTAGATAGTGATACTTGGATGATAAATGTAGGTACTCAGATAGACACATCTCGCGCATCAGTAGAGCTCGCAAATAAATATGAGGAAGGAGTGTATTCTATTGTCGGTCTTCATCCTATTCACACAGGCGCTTCATATCATGATAAGCAGGAACTTGGTGAGGGCGGTAAAGATTTTACTTCTCGGGGAGAAGTATTTGATAAAGATGTATATAGAGAACTTTTGAAAAATCCAAAAGTATTAGGAATAGGGGAATGCGGGCTTGATTATTATCGTATGGATGTAGAGTCTATGGAAAAGCAAAAGCTTGCCTTAGTAGCTCAGATCGAGCTTGCAAACGAAGTAGGTAAGCCGATCATGCTTCACATTCGTAATAATAAAAATGACACTAGTCGTGCCTTGATCGACGATGCACGACATGGTTTCGCTAAACCAAATGCGTATTTTGATGCATTAGATATTTTGAAAAAATATGCAAAGGTGAAGGGGGACGTGCATTTCTTTGCAGGCGGTCCTCCTGAAGCACAAGCATTTTTAGATTTTGGTTTTACGCTTTCTTTTACAGGAGTGATAACATTTACTCATGATTATGATGAAGTTATAAAAAATACTCCACTCGACATGATTATGTCAGAGACTGATTGCCCGTATTTAACTCCAGTGCCACATAGAGGCAAGCGTAATGAGCCACACCACGTAAGAGGGGTTGTAAAACGTATAGCAGAGATAAAAGGTCTACCTGAGCAAGATGTAGCACAAGCCATCGTCTCAAATGCGAGACGAGTATTTGGCTTTTAGCCTCTATTCGATAGACTCCTTTACTTATTTATAAGTTTTTGATAGTATAAGGTGCATGCAAGATAAAGAGGTAGAAGTTAATACAGGTGCAAAAGAAGCAATGGACCCAAACTCTAAGGTATATGAGCTCGGTTTTTTACTAGTTTCTACAATAGCCGAGGACGATTTAGCTGCTAAATATGATATCATAAAGCAAACAGTAACATCACTTAAAGGTGAATTTATCTCTGACGAAATGCCTAAAATGATAACTCTTGCATATCCTATGCAAAAGGTTGTGGCTAATATCCGTAACAAGTTCACTACAGCATATTTCGGCTGGATCAAATTTACTATGGAAAAGGATCAAGTTATTGAACTAAAGAAAAGTCTAGATCTTAATCCAATAGTACTACGCTTTTTAATACTAAAAACAGTTAAAGAAAACACCATAGCTGCAAAGAGATTCTTCCGTGAAGATGGGGGAAAGAGAGTAATGCTCACTAAAAAGGGTGATGAAGAAGAAAAAATAGGCACACCTATAGATAAAGAGAAAATAGACCAAGAAATAGATGCTCTTGTTTCCTAATTATCATTTTATATTTTAAAACACTACATGTATTTAAATAAAGCAATATTAATAGGAAATCTTACTCGCGATCCAGAATTAAAGTCTTTACCTTCAGGTATCAAAGTTTGCTCCTTTTCTCTTGCTACAAACAGAGTATGGAAAGATAAAAATGGAGCACGTCAGGAATCAGCTGACTATCACAACGTAGTTGTGTTTGGGCGCCAAGCAGAAACAGTAGCTCAGTATATGAAAAAAGGTAATTCTATACTTGTAGAAGGTAGAATGCAGACAAGAAGCTGGGACGACAAAACAAGTGGTGAAAAGAAATACAGAACTGAAATCATAGCAGACCGCACTCAGTTTGGTCCTAAGGGTGGAACAAGTGGGGGAGGAAGTGCACCTGCAAGTACAGGATCTTCACCTAAGGCAGCCCCTTCAGAAGACATGGACAGTATCGAATACCCAGAAGAAGACATTAACCCTGAGGACATACCATTTTAATAAGTAACGTTGCGTCTTAATTGACGATTACGCGACATGATTTCGTAAAATCACATGAAACAAGATTATTTTTCAGCAAACAACATAAAACACATAGACTATAAAGATATCGAAATCTTAAAGAGATTTCTAAACCCTAATGGTAAAATAATGAATCACAAGCGTACTGGTGTCACAGCTAAGAACCAACGCAAATTAACCCTAGCCATAAAGCACGCTAGATTTATAGGTCTCCTTCCTTTCGTAGCAAAATAAAAAACCAAAATAAAGTTTTGGAGGGGTCTCTCGGCTGCCCTGTCGAGAGTTTCAGAAATTTTTAAGCTTAAAAATTTCGTACCAGAAAAACTTTGATTTTGGTTTTTTATTTTATATAGCTAGACTCTTTCCACATAGTCTCCAGTTTCTGTGTTGAGACGTATTGTGTCTCCTTCATTTATAAACATTGGGGCGTTTAAGTTGGTCCCATTTTCTAGAACTATTACTTTAATACCTCCTTTTGAGGTATCTCCACGCACTGCAGGGGGAGCTTCTTTGACTTTAAACTCCATTTTGATAGGTAGGGTTATCTTTATTATCTTCTCTTCATCATCGTCATCCCAGACCATAGCACTCACATTTGTATTTGCTTTGAGGAATTTTGTAGCACCTCCTATAAGCATGGCATCTAGTTTAAACCTATTAGCTTTGTCTTCTGGGTCACAAAACCAATACTCTCCTTTATTCTCGTAAAGAAACATAACATCTTTTTTTGTGATATCAGCTTCAGAAGCTTTATCAGAAACATGGTACGTAGCAGGGAAGACCTTACCAGATATTAAGCTCTTTAGTTTAACCTGGTTTTGAGGCTTTCTTTGTTGGGTTCGGGCGACATGACTTTCCACCACTTCACATGGTTCATCATCATGGATAATAATTTTTTTCTCGCGTATTTCACTGTATTCTAATTGTGACATATGGGGTATACTAACAAATTTATATTTTAATGCAAACAAAATGACTGTATTTTAGGCTTCTTCTGCAAATTTCTTTTTTATTGCTTTGAGGATTTGAGCCGATACTTTACTCTCTTCTTTTAAGAATTTACGTGTTGCGTCGTATCCAACACCAAGTTTTATTTTCTCTATTTTCTCGTCCTCACTCTTGTAGTAGTATGAGTTACCAGTTTTTTCTATGATTTTAAATTTCTCTCCGAGGGCCATGAGTTCGCCTTCTTTGGATATTCCTTCATTGTATATGATGTCGAATTCTGTTTGCTTGAACGGAGCTGCGACTTTGTTTTTCACTACCTTCACTCTCGTTCTGCTACCTACAACATCTTCTCCTTTCTTTATTTGTGCTATTTTTCTGATGTCTAGTCTTATAGAAGTGTAGAATTTTAATGCCTTACCTCCTGGAGTAGTTTCTGGATTTCCAAACATAACCCCTATCTGCATTCTTATTTGGTTGATAAATATTACGCATGTTTTAGATCTGGCTACTAGTGCAGTAAGTTTACGAAGTGCCTGACTCATGAGGCGAGCTTGTTTACCGACGTGGTATGCTCCCATGTCGCCTTCGATCTCATCTTTTGGGGTTAATGCCGCTACAGAGTCCACAACTATTACGTCTACCTTACCTGTCCTTACAAGACTTTCTACTATTTCGAGTGCTTGTTCACCATTGTCTGGCTGAGAGATAAGTAAATCATTTATGTTTACTCCGAGCTTTTTTGTATACTCTGGATCCATTGCATGTTCAGCATCTATGTATGCACACACACCACCGAGCTTTTGAGCTTCAGCGACTATATGAGAGGAGAGGGTGGTCTTTCCTGAGGATTCTGGACCAAAGATCTCTATTATCCTACCTCTCGGTATGCCGCCTACACCAAGAGCCATATCGAGCCCTAGGGAGCCTGTGGGTATGACATTAATATCTACCTTTGGACTATCACCAAACTTCATTATAGATCCTTCTCCAAATTTGTTTTGTATTGCTTTGAGTGTTTCGTTAAGGGTACTTCCATCACTATCACTCTTTTTCTCTTTTTCTTTTTTCATAATTTTTCTATCGTTCTTAAAATATAATTTTTGGAGCGATTAATTTACATGCATTAATTTATAATTTTTTTCATCCACATATCCAAATTTGTCTTCAGCTTTAATGTTTATGATATTAAAGCCGGGGAGGAGAGCCACTGTTTCGTTAAAGTCTCCATTCTGATTAATCGATATCTCACGCCCATTTAACTTTATATGAGTAGCATTTTTTGCATTACCATTTATATTAAGTATATTTTCTGTAATTTTTATTCCGTCTGTTATGTTTACATTTTTTATCCTCACACCAAATATCAGGTCTTTAGAAACAAAGAAAGCATATATAAATATGACTAGGAAAAATATAGATAGTCCGCTTATTTTTATTATTTTCTTTGTATTTTGATCCATTAGATTATTATATTACATTTTGACCATTTTCATCTTTGGATATCTTTTCTAAGACTTCTCTAGGTTTTGCTCCGTCTCCTGGTCCTATAACTCCACGTTCTTCTAGTGTGTCCATGAGGCGTGCTGCTCTTGCATAGCCGAGTTTTAGCTTTCTTTGTAGATATGATGTGGATGCGCGACCTGCTTCTATGACACATGCGCGAGCTTCTTCATACATCTCGTCTTCATCCTCACTGTTCTCGTCTTCAAGAGTGCTTTCAAAGATGCTCTTGTCGTTAGATATGGATCCCGCTGTGAGTATTATTTCTTCGGTAACTTCGTCTTTATAAGCATTTATTAAATACTGTACAACTTTCTTAACTTCTGTTTCAGAGATAAAGGCTGATTGTAGACGTTCTGGCTGTGCTTCTCCTGAAGAATACAACATGTCTCCAGCACCTAGAAGCTTTTCTGCGCCCCCAGCATCGAGTATTGTTCTTGAGTCTATCTGAGAAGAAACTTTGAGTGCTACTCGGGCAGGGATGTTTGCTTTTATGAGCCCAGTAATAACATTTACTTCTGGTCTTTGCGTAGATAGTATGAGGTGTATACCCACAGCTCGAGACATTTGTGCAAGTCGGACTATGGCAGCTTCTAGCTCTCTTGGATAAGAGCTCATTATGTCTGCTAATTCGTCTATGATGATAACAATGTATGGTAAGCGTTCGAGTGTATTTTCTTCACCTTCTTTTTTCTTGCCCGCAGTGAGTACGTTGTTGTGGTATGACTCTATGTCTCGCACTGACTGTGTTTCGAGTATATCATAGCGTCTATTCATTTCTTTGGCTGCCCATTTTAATGCAAGTATGGTTTTCTTTGCATCCGTTATGACTGGTGTTAAGAGATGGGGAATGTTGTTGTAGAGAGTTAACTCCACCCTTTTTGGATCTATTAGTAGAAGTTTTAGGTCATCTGGGCCATTTCTATATAATAGGGAAGTTATTATGGAGTGTATGGTTACAGATTTTCCTGACCCTGTTGTTCCTGCCACCAGTGCATGTGGCATCTTTGCAAGGTTGCCAAATATCGGCTTACCTCCAATACCTCTTCCTAGGGCTATAGTAAGAGGTTTCTCTGAGTCTTGAAATTTATCATTTGAGAGTAGAGTAGCAAGTCCGACAATAGACTTAGACTTGTTTGGAATTTCAATACCTACAAGGGACTTACCGGGGATAGGCGCTTCTATTCTTATTGGGTGAGCAGCGAGGGCGAGAGCGAGATCATTTTGCAACCCGAGTATGCGGGATAGTTTTACACCTTCTGCTGGTTTTAAGGCGTATCGAGTGACAGTAGGTCCTACTGTGATTTCATCCATCTCAACTTCTATACCGAAGTTCATGAGGGTGCGTTTTATTATATTTGCATTTGCTTTGATGTCTCCTGTGTTTGGTTTTCCACTGTCCTCTTTAAGAAGTGAGAGTGGGGGAGGTACGTACGTAGATATAGATTTGATTCTGTTTTTAGTGATAGGTATTTCCTCTTCTTCACTTTCTGTTTTCTTCATCATTCCGAGTACGTTTTTCAACTTTTCTTTTGTTGTTTCTTTCGGCATTTCTTCTTCCTCTTTGGGAGCTTCTTCTTTATTTTTTTCAACAAATTCTTCATTGTCACCCTCTACTTTTTTCTTGGAAAAGAAGGCAGAAATATTCTGTATAAAAACACTAAAGTTTATGTGAGTGTCAAACATTATAAGGAGTGAAATTATGAGAATAGCTCCGAGCAAAACAATGCTTGCATATACATCAAAGAGAGATATAAATGGTGTCGACAATATCTCTCCGAGAAACCCACCAGCATGCACTCCTGATGCCACGTCTATGATGCCGAGACCAGATAGGAGAAAAAGTGTACCACTTAACATGCTCATCAGTCCTACGTGAGGCGCTTCTGATTTTACAAATGAAACCCCGAGCAGTGTGAGGAGTGCGGGGAAAAGTATGTATCCTACACCAAGTAGATAATAAAGTTTTTCATATACAAATGTTCCTGCGACCCCAGCCAAACCCAACATAGACATTAAAAAAAATAACGCCAATACGAAAAAAACAACTGCAAGTATGCCGTGTTTTGTGTGACTTTTTAGTCTGGGTGAGTATTCTTTTTCTTCTTTATTTTTTCTTATAATCTTTTTTGCCATTTGTGTATTTTACCACAAAATTATTTCATTTACTAAGTAGAATATAATAAAATATACAAACTCTTTTAATTTGCTACGGATTGACTTTAATATTGTCCTATATATAATGGACACATGTTTGCAGACGAAAATGATTTTAAAATTTCATCAGAAGTTAGCCCTACTTCCATAAAGGACAGTAAATCTCCAATATCTTATAAAAAGCTAAATAAGCTTATTACAGCAGTATATATTGTTACGGACATAATGAACAAAGACGAACCAATACGCTCTAAGATAAGGGCGCTCGGCTTAGAATTGATATCAGACATTCATTCTATATCTAAGACAGATCTGTATTATAAAATAGACGCTATCTTGTCCTTTTTAGACATCAGCGCAACACTCAGCCTTATCTCTCCAATGAATTTTAATATCTTGAAAAAAGAATTTACTCAATTTAGTCACTCTCTTCTTGAGTCTAATAAGGTAAATACATCATGGCTCGAAGATTTCCTATTAAATCCAGAAAAAGAAGAAGATAATTTAATCAGAACTTCACGAAATGATTTACCAAATTTCTCTCGCGTAAATAATAAGGGAAACTTGTTTATTCATAAAGGACATTCTATCGGACAATCAATAAATAAAAAAGTTCCTAGCACGAGACTTGGTGTCCAAGACGCAGGAAGTTTGATGAGGGTGTTGTCCGATAAAACTAGAGTCTTGTCCGATAAAAGTTCTAATGTAATAAAAGAGGAAAGAAGGAAAGAGATATTAAGTGCTATAAAAGACATACCAGGCGACTCTACCATAACAGACATTCGAAAAAGAGTCTCAAAGACATTGTCCGGCTTAAGTGAGAAAACTCTCCAAAGAGAATTAGTGGCAATGGTGAAAGAAGGTGTCCTTAATAAGACAGGGGAAAAGAGATGGAGTAAATATAAAATTATAGATTTTTCTGAATAACCATACTTATCGTTTTTTGATTAAAATATTGCATTTTGCTTGAAAATATGAGAGTATGTATTATGTGAATAGTTCAGTTATTACTGAGTTATCCACATAATATATTGCCCATTCTTTAGGCTATATATTATAATTACTGTTGTGTTGATGAGTTGCACTTTTTTGTGTATCTCGTTATCACAATAATATTCTTTTCATTTAAGGTTTCGTCGAAAAAATCTTAAAAGAAAACGGATACTCAACTTTCGTTTTATTTAAAACAAAAGTTGAGTTCAAGTAAGGTCATTGAAAACTAAATATTCGTTTTTAGTTTTCAGCCCCGATGTAAAATTTGGGGTCCCGACAAGACGTCGGGATATTAGTTCAAATCTATTCACTATTTTTTGCCGCACATTATTATTGGTTAATTATAAGTTAAGCGGATAGAAGATAGTGATAAGAAAATACGCTTTTAGTTTTGTCGAAACTAACTTAATGGCGTAGAAAGTTATAAAAATTTATGAGTAATTTATTAAGTTTAAAATCAAAATACCTTTTCGGAGTTATGATGGTTGTAGCTTCTGTTGTTGCTTTCGCAATATTTGCGACCTCAGCTCTAGCATACACACATTCTGTAACTCTTAAGCAAGGTTCAACAGGTGCTCAAGTTATGGAATTGCAAAAGGCATTATCCTTAACTGCTGACGGCAAATTTGGTCCTATGACCAAAGCTGCAGTTATGGCTTTCCAATCTTCTAAGGGATTAGTTGCTGACGGAATCGTTGGTGCTAAGACTGGTGTCGCTTTAGGTGGATCAGTATCTGGTAACTTCCCAGCAGGTTGTACTTCAGCTTCAGGTTATAGTTCAACAACTGGTGTTAAGTGTGAC
>JBBTUY010000002.1:64654-134961 GCA_038063515.1 Patescibacteria group bacterium
AGCAGGTTGTACTTCAGCTTCAGGTTATAGTTCAACAACTGGTGTTAAGTGTGACAGCGCAAACGCTAACACTTTCCCAGCAGGTTGTACTTCAGCTTCAGGTTATAGTTCAACAACTGGTGTTAAGTGTGACTCCAGTACACCAGCAGGTGACTTAGACGGTGGCTTTGGAACTATTTCAGCTATGACTCAATTATCACAATATAGTGGTGAGGAAGTCGGTGCTGGTTCTGAAGATACAAAAGTTCTTGGCTTTGAAATAGAGGCTTCAGATGACGGTGATATTCAATTATCTGCTGTAAAGCTCGTATTTGACTCAAGTGGAAATGTTTCTGGTGATTCAGATCGTTTAATTGATTACATTGATTCTGTTACTGTATGGCAAGGTTCAGAAGAGGTAGGAACTGCAGATGCTGAAGACTTTACTAAAGTATCTACAGGTGTCTACTCAAAGATACTTGTTCTTTCTGACGCAGTCGTAAAGGCTGGCAAGAAGGAGTCATTCTATGTTTCAGTTAACGGAGTAAGTAATCTTGACTCAGGTGACATAGATTCTGATTCATGGACTATAGCTGTTGAAAACGTTCGTGTTGTCGATGGTTCTGGAGTAACTACTACAGATACATCTTCAGTACCTGCAGCTATGGATTATGATACAGCTGGTGACGGTGTATCTATTAGCTTCGTTTCATTCTCATCTGCTTCAGATACTGAATTGAAAATTTCAGCTGATAGCACACCTGAATCTACAATCGTATCAGTTGACTCTACAGAGGATACTGATGATGTTGTTTTGTTAAAAGGTAAAATAGAAGTTGAAGGTGATTCTGACATTTGGTTGGATGAGCTTCCTGTTCTTCTAACTGCTACAGGAGACAGTCCAGTAGCTATGACTGGAAACGTTACTCTCGTTATAGATGGTCAAACATTTAATGAGACAGTTTCTACTTCAAACGCTTCAACTGCAACTATCACATTTAACGACCTAGATCTTACTATTGATGCTGGCGATACTATAAGCTTTACAGTATCTGCTGACATGAATGATATAGAAGATTCTGGTGCTGCTACAACTGACTTTGATGCCGGAGATCAATTAACAATATCTCTTACGACAACAAATCGTGCTAGCATCGTTGCTGAGAATGAACAAGGCGATCAGTTAACAGACAGTACAGAAATGACTGGTTCTGCTACTGGTAATGCTATGACATTCCGTACAGAAGGTGTTAACGTTGTAATGGGAACACCTACTTATGAGGCTGTTACTCATTCAACAAGTGGTGATACATTGACAGTGAAGTATACAATTCCTGTTACTGTAACAGCATTTGGTAATACATTGTACATGGGTCAACAGGCTCAGTTTGCTGCAACAGCGACTGCTTCAAATTCATTCGCTTTGGTGTTTGAAAATTCTTCTACACCTACAACAGCGGATGTAACTTCTTCAGCTGTGGTTGCTCTATCTACATCAGACGCCCTTGTTTCAAGCAATGGATACATTCTTGATGAAGATGATGCAAAACACTTCACTCTTGAAGTTACTCAAACAGTTCCTGGTTTGCTTGGTGCTGTCTCAGCTGGAAACTACCGTGTAAGACTTGATGAACTTCGTGTCTTCACTGGTGCTGGCTTAGAATCATCAGCTACTGCATCAAATATTGACTTGTTACCTACAAGTTCATTCAGAACAGCATTCAAATACCTTACAAGCTAATTTAGCTTAGGTTTTGAATCTGTTGTGAACTCTGGTTGATACACCTTATAAAGTATTACAAAAAGCCCCGCTTCTCACGAGAAGACGGGGTTTTTTGTTTTCTTGTTATATTGCATTGCTGG
Source organism: Patescibacteria group bacterium (assembly GCA_038063515.1). Lineage (GTDB taxonomy): Bacteria > Patescibacteriota > Minisyncoccia > Phycocordibacterales > UBA9973 > UBA9973. Next base: position 66,497 of record JBBTUY010000002.1, read on the forward strand.
GTTTTAAAAAAGTCGCAATATTTGTTATACTATATATAATATGAATACTTTTAAAGAAAAGGCATTAAAATATGGTTCTTATATATTGGTGCTGTTTGCACCGCTTGTATTTTTAAGTCGGAATCTATACCCCCATATTTCAACAAAAACTTTCTTTATTTATGCAGTTGTAGAAATTTTGTTTTTTATATGGCTTTATTTAGTAGTTACTGATAAATCTTATCAAGTTTCAAAAAGGACTATTTTATATTTTTTACCACTTATTTTGTTTGTTTCATGGATGTCTATCTCAGCGTTATTTGCTGTTAATCCACACCTGTCCTTTTGGTCATCATTTGGTAGGGGGACTGGACTTTTGACCTTATACCACTCTTTAGCTCTTTCTTTTGTAATTACATCTCTTGTAAAGAAATACGGTATACCTTATATTATTTCACTTTTCCAATGGTTTGTTTTAGGTGGCTTTTTATTAGCTATGAGTGTATGGCTTGGAACTGATGGATTTAAATTTTCTGCGACAGTTTTAGTAAAAGATGCAGGGGGCGGTTTTGCTGGAAACTCGACAGTTACCGCTGGATATTTACTTTTCACTTTAGCTTTATCAGGTTTTCTCCTTTTGTCAAAAAGCTTGAGTGTTAAAAAAAATATACTTATTATTATAGCTACCTTCTTTATAGCTTTCAGCCCTGTTTTCTTAAGTCTGTATAGTTTCTTTAATGGAAATGGGTTACTGGGAACTGCTAGAGGTACACTTCTTGGTGTTGGTGCCGGCTTCCTCTTTCTCGGGGTGGGGTATATGTTTTTCTCAAAAAATAAAGTTATTAAAGGTCTTAGTATTACGAGTATTGTTTTGGCATTAGTGACTTTTGTATTTTTGTGGGTTCAGTTGGTTACTCCTAATACATATTTGAATAATAAATTTACCGAAGAGGCCAGAAACAGTAGATTTATCTTTTGGAATATTGCACAGAAAGCTATGAATGAACGTCCTGTTTTTGGTTACGGTCCAGAAAATTACTCAATTGCATATCAGACGTATTTTAATCCACAGATTCTTGTCTCAGAAAACAACTTTGAGGGGTGGAATGATAGGGCTCACAATATATTTTATGAATTAGGTGCTACCGCTGGATATCCTTCAATTATTCTGTACTCTATATTTTTACTCAGTCTTTTTTATGCTATTTGTAGATTATATAATCAAAATAATATAAATAGGCTACAAGCATCTGTTCTTGTAGGTTTATTAACTGCATATATTGTAAATAATTTATTTACTTTTGACTCCAGTCTTTCTTTGATGTGCTTGTTCATTTTATCTGGGATTTTGTATTCTTTTGAAGATCAAAATGATTTAAAACAAAAATCTTTACCTGTACAAATTAATAAATCTACTAAAAAGATTATCGCCGCAGTTTTAATTGTAGTATTTATAATCTTATATATTTTTATAGTTTATATGCCTCTTAGTAAGTCTAGGGCATATTCAAATACATTTGCATCTGCTATAAATAAAAGACCGGATTTATATTCTAAACTCTTAGAAGGATCAAGAATGGGTGGAGATTGGGATGCTAGCGGTATGGCCTTTGAGGTTTATAAAAAATACGCAAGCAACCCATCTGTTGTTAAAAATGATCCAAAAATATTACCTTATGCCGTAAAAGATATAACTGCATTGCTTCTGTATTTAGAAGAACTTTCCGAAATAAATAAAAGTGATTACCGTCTGTATATAAGTAGAAACTTTTTACAAAATACTGTAACCTATCTAACAGATAGTCCATACAATGAAGATATGTCTAGGAAAACACTAGCAGTTTTAGATCATGCAAAATCACTTTCACCAACAAACCCAAATGTGTATTGGAGTATAGCTCAGGTCAAGATCTGGGGTGGTGATCTAAAGGGAACAGAAGAAGCATATCGAAAAGCCATAGAAGTGGCACCAAACATTGCAAGCTCATATAATTTATTATTAAAATACGCTCAAGTTGTAGGTGATCAGAAACTTTTTAATGAAGTGATGTTACAAGCTAAAGAGAATATAAAAGGATACGAACTTAAGTAATTTACAGTAAAAATTGTTGTTATAAATGTATGGCAGATAAAAAACGGGCTTTAATAATAGGAATAACAGGTCAGGACGGCTCATATTTAGCTGAATTTTTGCTAGAAAAAGGTTATGAAGTTCACGGTATGATTCGTCGATCTTCGAGTTTTAATACATCAAGATTAGATAAAATATATGAAGATCCACATGTCGACAACAGGCATTTAATTCTCCACTACGGAGATTTGTCTGATTCTAATAGTATAAATTCTATGCTTAATAAAAGTAAGCCGGATGAAATTTATAATTTGGGTGCACAGAGTCATGTAAGAGTAAGCTTTGATATACCTGAATACACAGCTGACATCGACGCACTAGGAACCCTGCGACTTTTAGATGTTATAAAAGAGCAGAATTATCCTATAAAATTTTATCAGGCGGGAAGTAGTGAAATGTTCGGAAAGGTCTTAGAGACTCCACAAAAAGAAACAACACCATTTAATCCGCAAAGTCCTTATGGTTGCTCTAAAGTTTTTTCTCATATGATTTGTAGAAATTATCGTGAGTCATACAACATGTTTGTTTGTAATGGAATACTCTTTAACCATGAGTCCCCGAGAAGAGGGAGAACATTTGTTACTAAAAAGATCGTAGAAGGTTTAGTGGATATAAAGCTTGGTCTTAAAGATAGAATTTTCCTAGGTAACTTGGATGCAAAAAGAGACTGGGGTTATGCCAAGGATTATGTAAAAGCGATGTGGATGATGCTACAACAAGATAATCCTGATGACTATGTAATAGCTACAGGAGAAACTCATTCTGTGCGTGAATTTGTGGATTATGTGGCATTGATTTTAGGCTATGATATTGTCTGGGAGGGAGACGGGCTTAAGGAAGAGGGCATAGACCGAAACTCCAGAAAAGTACTTGTAAGCATCGACGAGTCTTACTATAGGCCATCCGAAGTCGATCTATTATTAGGTGACAGTACAAAAGCGAAACAAAAATTAAATTGGACTGCTGAAGTAAAATTTAAAGAGCTTGTAGATTTGATGACCAAAGAAGAATTTAACATTCGAGGTTTAAAAAGTGAGGATTATTTAAAATAGTATGGATAAAAATGCAAAAATTTATGTTGCAGGGCATGCGGGATTAGTGGGGCAGGCTTTTGTGCGAGAGCTTGAAAAAAATGGATATAAAAATATCATAATAAAAACTCATGCTGAGTTAGACCTTACTCAACAAGAAGAAGTTCAAAGATTTTTTGAAACAGAATTGCCTGAATATGTTTTTTTGGCTGCTGCAAAAGTGGGTGGAATATTTGCAAATGACACATATCCAGCTCAATTTATCAGAGAGAATTTATTGATAGAGACTAATATTATAGATTCTTCTTATAAGATTGGTGTTAAAAAGTTACTTTTTCTTGGAAGTGCGTGTGTTTATCCTAAAGTAACCGCTCAACCCATTAAGGAGGAGTATTTACTGACTGGTGAATTAGAGCCAACAAATAAAGCCTACGCCATAGCTAAAATAGCAGGTATTGTTATGTGTCAGTCATACAATAAACAATACGGGACAAATTTTATAAGTGTCATGCCAACAAATTTATATGGTGAGGGAGACAATTTTGATTTAGAAAATTCGCATGTCATACCGGCTATGATAAGAAAGTTTCATGAGGCCAAAAAAAATAATTTAAAAGAAGTTATTTTATGGGGGACTGGTAGTCCAACTAGAGAGTTTTTATACGTAGACGATTTAGCTTCAGCTTGTATTTTTTTAATGAATAATTATAATAGTTCGGAAATTATAAATATTGGTTTAGGTGAAGATTTAACGATATTAGAATTGGCTAATATTATTAAAAAAGTTGTTGGATATGAAGGAAATATTGTATGGGATACATCGAAGCCAGATGGTACGCCGAGACGTCTCTTAGATGTTTCTAAAATAAAGAGATTGGGCTGGAGTCCTAAAGTGAATCTGGTTGATGGTCTAAATCAAACTTATACTTGGTATAAAGAAAACATAAAATTATGATAATTGTAAGGTTAAAAGGGGGCTTGGGTAATCAGATGTTTCAGTATGCATTGGGACGTGTTTTGTCCTTGAGGCACAATACAGCTCTAGGGTTAGATACTAGTTTTTATAAATTAGATTTGATCCCTAAAAGGAGATATGATTTAGATCTTTTTAATATCACAGGTAAAGTTTTATCTAAAAATAATATTCCATTTCTATACAGAATATCTCAGAAATTCAGACTTGTAGATAAATTTATTCCCAACAAAGGCAAGGAGAAGTTTTTTCATTTTGATCCTAATATTTTTTCTTTAGGCAGTAGCTTATATTTAGATGGCTATTGGCAAAGCCCTAAATATTTCGAAGGTTTTGAAGATGCCATAAGAGAAGAATTTACTTTTAAAAATCCTTTACCTTTAAAAATTAACAATCTCGCAACTGATATAGAAAATATAAATTCACTTTGTATACATGTACGAAGGGGGGACTATGTGGGAAATGCTAACCATGATGTATTTAGTATGGAATATTATAAAAAAGGTGTTGATTATATTAATCAACAAACAAAAATAGACAAGATCTTTGTTTTTTCTGATGACATAGAATGGTGTAAAAATAATTTAATTTTCGAAATGCCGGTATTTTTTGTAGGAAATGAATATGCAGGATTAAAAGATGAAGGTCATATGTATCTAATGAGTAGATGTAAAAATTTTATAATTGCAAACAGTTCTTTTTCTTGGTGGGCAGCATGGCTCTCTGTTTCTAAAAATAAAACGGTTGTTTGTCCAAAGAATTGGTTTAAGGATGCTTCTATTAATACAGATGATTTAATACCTAAAGAATGGATAAGAATATGAATAAATTAGTATCAGTATTACTACCTACGTATAATGGTGCGAGTCGCATACAAGAGGCCATACAGAGCGTTTTGGACCAATCCTACGCTAATTGGGAGCTCTTGGTGCTTGATGATGGCTCTCTCGACAATACTAAAGAAATCGTAGACAAGCTTATCTTGGGTGATCGTAGAATAAAGTACATGAAGAACGAAGTAAATTTAGGGATCCAAAAAACTTTAAATGTTGGATTACATCAAGGGGTGGGAGAATACATAGCCCGTATTGACGATGACGACGTATGGATAGATAGAAATAAGATTTCAAAACAAGTAGAATTTTTAGAAAAAAATAAAGATTATGTTTTAGTGGGCACAGGTTTTGTGGCAAAGGATGAGAATAATAAAGAAATATACAAACTATTTAATGCAGAGAAAGACGAAGATATAAGAATAAAGATTTTAAATAAAAATTGTTTCTTGCATTCTAGTGTTGTTTTTCAGAGAGGCGTTGCTTTAAAGTTCGGAGGATATTCTGAAACAGAAGCTACAAAGCATATAGAGGATTATGATCTGTGGCTTAAGATGGGCACTGTCGGTAAATTTGCTAATTTGCCGACATATAGTGTTAACTTTAGCTTAAGGACTGAAAGTATAAGTTCTAAAAACAAGACCATTCAGTTTGAGAGATGTATTCACATCATAGGAAAATATAAAGAATATTACCCAAACTATCATTGGGCATTTTTTAATCTCTCTACTCGTATGTTTATTTATAAGTTTTTCCAAATAAAACCTTTTAACTACTTTTATAAATATTTCTATAAGTTATATAAAAATATCTAAATTCTTTTTTATTTGCCTTTATTTTTTATAAATCCAAATAGAATGCTTATGTATTTTGGATAAAATATAAGGTTGAAAATTTGTCTAATTAAAAATACTGGGAGATAAAGGTAGAAAGAGCCAAAAGTTATTCTAAACATTTTTTTATATTGATGAGCTGGGAGTTTTGCTCGTAGTGTTTTTAGTAGATTATTTTGGGGGAATCCAGCTAGTATTCTGTAAGTTATTTTGTCTGACCATAAGAGAGGAATAGGGTAGTGTCCATCAATGGTAGACATCCATTTGCTATAAAAAGTAAGCTCTTTTTCAAAAGTCTTACTTGGGTCAAAGGTCATATTTTCATTATGTTTACGAATATGAACTAATATTTTTGCGACAAAATCAACTTCAAATTTCTGAGCAATACGAAGCCACATATCAAAGTCTTCAGCATATTTTAAATTTTCATCAAAAAAGCCTACCACATCAAAGACGTTTCTTTTTATTAGAACACCACTTCCACTTGAAGTAATTTGGTTTCTTTCTAGTAATTTTTCAAATACCATGCCTCGCATCCTTTTTTTATCAAGAGGTGCTTTATAATTTCTGTATTGCGTATTTCCATTTATGTCTATTACATCATAGTCACAATACACCAAAGCTAGATTTTCAAATTCTGTTGTCTGGCAGACATTCATTTGTTCCTCTAATTTATTTTTATCCCAGATATCATCAGCATCTAAGAAGGCAATAAATTCTCCCATACTTTCTTTTATTCCAGTATTTCGCGCAGAAGAAAGCCCACCGTTTTCCTGTTTAATTATTTTTATTTCTAGTGAACAAGTTTTCGCATATTCTAAAACTACAGAATATGTATTATCTGTGGATCCATCATCTACAACAATTATTTTATTAGGAGGTAAGGTTTGATGAGCTACAGAATTAAGTGCTTGAAGTATAAATTTCTCACCATTGTAAACAGGGATAACTACATCTATTTTTTTATAAGTTGAGTCATTAATCATTTTGTTTAAATAAGTGTTTATATTTTTCTTTGTTTTCTAAAATGTATTTTGGTAAATCAGATTCATCAATCCAGAATTTAAATTTTCTACCCATATAATCTGTTTGTCCAAACCTCTCCTCTAATTTATCCTGAACTTTCTTATTATTATAACTCTCTTCTGTATAACTATCATGTAATTTTCTTTTGACTTCCTCGAGTCCACCCATAGACGTAAAGTGCCAGCCACCATTTTCTAGCACAGTCCACTTTTTGTCTGTTCGTAAATGATTTAAGCAACCGTCTTTTATTGTTTTATAATTAGTTAAAAGAGTTCCTGTCCAAGGCTCATTAGATCTATTGTTTAAATAGTAAACAGAAACTAATTGGCTTAATTTATATTTATTTATTTCTTTTGGCATTCCTTGTGTTAGTTTCCATATTTCATCTACATCTCCGATAAAGCATATGTCCTCGTCATTTAAATGAGTTAAAGCTTTTTTAATACTTTCTTTTTGGTAAAATTCTCGTCTCCAATGCTCTGGTCCATCTTTCGGAACGTTTGGACTAGCATCGGCAATTTTTAATATTTCAGCATCATTCGGATAATCATCAATAATAAAGTATTTTATTTTATGTAAAAAGGGAGAAAAACGTTCTTTCTGCATTTCAAAGTATAGAGGTTTAGGCTTGCCACTAAAAGTGCTAGGAGCTTCGACTATTATGAATTCATCTACAAAGTCGTTTAAAATATTAAGTCTTAGTTCAAGCATTTCTTCTTCACCATTGTAGGTAAAGATGTCATAAATTTTTATTCTCTTTCTTAAATCTATGAGTTCACTCGAAGAATAATATTCTATTTGTTTCTTTTTAAATTTTCTAAATAGCTTTTTAAATTTAAAAATTAAATTTTTAAAAGTTTTGTAGATATAATTCTTTACTTTGTAAGAGATTTTTAAGTTTAAATCTAGCTCTCCATTCCATAAATGATACAAAATTCTCTCTATGATCTGGGCTTCACCAGGGTGTGGGCTATAGTCTATGTATGTGCGAAGTTGTTCGTAGAATGATTTTGGGTATTGTAAAATATTTTCTCTAGTAACTAAATAATTAGAGCCTGGGGCGAATTTTATATATTTTGGTATATTTTTTATGAAAGGCCAGATTAAGTCATCGTATGTTTTAAAATATTTTGAAGCGAAAATATTTAAATACCAGCTGTTGTTTATTTCGTTATACATACCGTCATCCCCATAAAATGCTACCGGTAGGTGTATTTTATGGTGTTTTGTGAATATGGGAGTGAATACTTTATTATTACAAATATTATCAAACTCTTCTTTCGTAATATACTTAAATATGTTACCTTTGGTCAGAATCATTGAGCTAGGTAGGTTTTCGTAGTTGTCTATAATGTACGTAAATTTATCATAAATATCCCAGCCAATATTTGGTACTTTCATTACCTTTTTGGGATCAAAAGGTTTTACCCATTCATCTGTATCACTTCGATCATAAATAATATAATTATCTGTGTAGTCTAAAATCCAGCTTATATCAGCGTTGTAATTTGAAACCATTAAAAAATTATCTTTTATTTTCATGTAATTTTATTTATCGCTCTTCTTATTTTTTGTGGTATCAGTCTAGCTAGGCGTTTACTGAAAGGTACATCTGATAGATAAATGGGGGATGTATCCTTAATATTATTTTCCTCGTATGCTTTTAGAGATTCTTCGCAAGATTTAGCACTGTGTAAATTTCCCAGTCTGTCTTGATACATCCATCCATCTACAATATTATATCCACAAGACCAATATCCATCTGAAACATTGTGACGAGCCCAATATTTAGGGGCAATGACCATTTCCACATTTTCATTGAGCCATGCGGGTATGATAGCAAAACTAGAGTTTGAAAGGATCAAATATTTTGCATATTGTATGGAAGCATAGTCGTTTGCGAAGTCATGTGATATTTCATAGTCTGGGAAAAATTTCTTTGCTGTTTTAACATCATCTGTGACCACTCGAAATAGCATATTAGGGTTTATCTTTTGCATATTCACGACAGCGCTCCTCCAATATTTTTTGGCTAGAAATAATTCTTGTCCTCCCACATACTCACCACCTCTAAAATTAATTATACATAAATTTTCTGGTAGACTTACTTCTTCTATTTTTAGCCATTCTCTGATTTCATTTTTTCTATGAATAAAATACTTTTCTCCTTGAAATTCTCCATCTATCAGTGTGTTGTCTGTTATTTTAGCTACTCCATCAAGATCGTAAGTTCTAATGTCCGTTAATCCATCAGTGTGATTTACTCTTGGTTCTGTGTAAGAGTGGGTTAGGTTTGTTGTGGGTGTACCCATATCTATTTTTAAGAAAGATGAGGCTTTAAAATTTTCTGGATTTTGCATACCAAAATCATAACCCTTATCCATCGCAAGAGATCGTACAAATACGTATCTAAATAGTTGATTTCCTAAACCAGAACCTTTGTGAAATATGCCAGCAATCATTTTTCAAAGTTGGGGTAAATCTTGTTACGACCATGATTTTTATGGAAAACAAATGTTTTCTCCACCTCTTTATTTTCTGGAATTTCTGATTCTCTTCCGAAATATTTCGCTACTTCTATCGGCGCAAATACGCATCCGTGTTCTTCGTATACATGTCGCATGTTTACTGACACGTATCCATCCTCGTTGTAAAATCCATGAAAGGGTTTCCACTCCATTCCAATTTTCTTAGGAAGCTGTAATAATTTCTTAGACCTTAAAGATACGCTGTTTCCAACTCTCTGTATTTTCCCATTAACGTCACGATAAGAAAAATCGTCTTTTGGAAGAGGGAACGGAGAACCAATAAAATCATATTTCAACCATTCGTCATTCCATGCCTCAGGGTGCACTACAAAACCATCTGGGTGTACTAAGAGTGCAAATTCTGTATTTATATGGTCTCCTAAATCAAAAACAACTGCTTTATTCCATTCATCTATGGTATTAGTATCTACAATTATATTTTTAACTTCTCCAAATTCTATATTTTGAGAACTATAATCAAGAGCTTTTTGTTGTTGGTCTCTGTATTTTTCGGATCCAAAACAGCACAGAGTTACATTTGGTAGTTTTAATTTATTCATAATCTTTTGGTATTGGAGTTCCTGTTTCTTTTATATAATCTTCTACACTATTTGGTTCTACGTCCGGACGGGTCCTTTTAGCTAGTTCAAACATTGTCTTTCTACCCGTACCTAAATACTCCAAGCTAGATGTCTTTCTATCCCATTCTAAAACTCTTTTTGCTAATAATTCTGCAATGATGTCTACATAGTCACCTTGAGTATATTGATCCACATAAGCCTTAGGGAAAGGGAATGGGTTTGGTTTGAATATTGTTCTTATTATTAGATGGTTCTTGTGCGTTTTTGTAATTTCTTCTCCAAGCTTTTTAGTTAGAGCATAAATACTGATAGGGTTGTGAGCATACTCACTTGATATAAAAATAAACGGTGTATTTTTGTAGCGCTCTATTAAATTAAAAGTACCATAAACATTTGTCATAAAACATTCGTCCTTGCCTTCTAGTTCAGCATTTTTTACATTTGTGTATGCTCCTGTGTGTAGAATCAGATCGTATTCTTTTTCTAAATTAATTGGTTTTGTAAAGTCTAAATCTTCTCTACCTAGGTAGTCTCCTTTGAGATGCTTTTTTAATTCTGTAGCTAGTTCTCCATTACCACCGGTAATTAAAATTTTACTTTCCATAAAACTCTTTTACTTTAGATATTATAAAATCAACTTGCTCATTAGTAAGGGCATTGTGTACTGGGAGAGAGAGAAGTTTTAACCAAACTTTATCTGTTACAGGTAGAGGTCTTTTTACTGCTTTTTTCCAATATGTCATTTCAGAGAGAGGTTTGAAATGTACAGATGTAGCAATACCGTTATTAGCAAGAAATTCTCCTAATTCATCTCTGTTTTCACATTGCATTGTGTAGTATTGTACTGTGTGAGAAGGTGCGGGTGTTTTGATTTGAGGCATATCTTTAAATGCTATGTTGTACATCGATTCAATTTCACGTCTATGTGCATTTGTTTCTTCGAGTCTACGAAGCTGTCCGAGCCCTACTACGGCTTGCACGTCAGTCATGTAGGCTTTGATACCTTGTGCTTGAGTTATGTCATAATCCCAGGTGTATTTCTTTTGATCTACTCTGTCATATGTAGACTTCTCGACACCAAGCCATGTTAGAGTGCGTAGTCTTTTATAAATAGCCTCATCGTTTGTAGTGATGGCCCCACCGTCCCACATCGGTAAAGATTTTACCGCTTGAAAGCTCCAAATTGTAATATCTGCATGTTCACCAGCGCTAGGGGTATACATTGCATGTGCTGCGTCTTCTATAACTAGTACATCTTTGCGACCCAGTTCTTTTAACTTATCTTTTATTGCTAAAATGTCTGTAAGTCTGCCATGTGAATCCACAGTAATTATCGCTTTTGTTTCCGGGGTAATTACTATAGATTTTGGGTCGAGACATAAAGTCTCAGGATCAATATCAGCAAAAGTAACATCCATGCCATTCCATTCACCGACAATAGCGTCAGAAACAAAAGTCATCGGAGTGGTAATTAATTCTCCACCATGAATATTATAAACTTTTAAACATAGATCAAGAGCTGAGGTTCCAGAGTTCATACCTACGCAGTATTTTGCACCTACATACTTAGCAAATTTCTCTTCAAATTCTTGGGTTTTAGGACCAAATCCCCACCATCCGGAATCGAGGACTTCTAAAAGTTCTTTTTTAGTTTGCTCATCAATTGTGGGACGTAATACTGGTATCATGCCATCATTCTACCATAACCCTAACCAATACAACAGTGTTTTTTTATATTTTTTAGCCATGTAATAATGCTCTTTTTTCTTAGCATATTTTGACAAAATATTCGTAACCTGATATTTACTAGTACCAATAATTACATTTATTTCATTTAATATTTGAGGTTCTCCGTATTTGTCGTACATTCTTTTATAATAGTCACAGTCTAAGAGCCACGTCATGTTTTCGTCAAATAGAATTAAGTCCTCATTTTTTATGGCTAATACAGAAGGGGAACCAATAGTATTTTTACCTCGATAAATTTTATTATTATATTTCGGATAGTGTGGGTCGTACCTTTTATTACCATCATCATGCTCACAGCCGGTGACCAGCCAGTAGCCATTGAAAGTTTCCGCTATTTGCTTCAATGAATTTTCATTAGCTAAATAGTCATCCATGTATAATATTTTTATAATTTCACCTTTAGTATTTTTTATGGCGCTGTTTGTATTTTGCGCCATACCTTTTATAGGATTTTTAAAGTAATTTATAGAAAGAGAATAGTATTCTGTATCTTCACAAAGATTTTTTATTTCATCATCGTCTGAATTGTCAGAAACAACTACTTCAAAATCTTTAAAATTTTGAATCTTTAAAATATCCAGACTTCTTTTCAAGACGTCTTTTCCTTTACCTCCCATTTCGTATGTTGGGATACAGACACTTAATTTCATATTAATACTATAGCAGATTTATATGCAGAAGGTGGCCTAAGTTTTTCCACATCAATATTTAGTTTTGTGTGTTATAATGGACTGATATGAATAAAAGAGTGTTAATAACAGGGGCAGCAGGGTTTGTAGGATCTCATGTTGTGCAATATTTCCTCGAGAATACATCTTTTGATGTTGTTTGTTTAGTGCGATTAAACAAGAAGGGGGACTTAAAGAATTTAAAGGATCATGTAGACAATCCTCGATGTTTTTTTGTATACCACGATTTGAAGTTTGATTTAAATGAATCGGTCAGGGACTACATAGGACATGTTGATTACATTTTGCATCTAGCAGCCAATAGTCACGTGGATCGAAGTATTCTTCACCCAAAAGAGTTTTTTGAAGATAACTTGACTGGTACAGTAAACATACTAGAGTTTCTTCGCCTTCACATGCCGGAAGCAAGATTTATAAATTTTTCAACTGATGAAGTTTATGGTGCTGCACCTGAAGGATATAAATACAAAGAGGAAGATAGATTTAGACCTAGTAATCCATATTCAGCAAGTAAAGCGTGCCAAAGTATGGCAAGCTTTTCTTATTTTAATACCTACAGCTTAGATATAATTAACACTTATACTATGAACATCTTTGGGCCGAACCAGAACTCTGAAAAGCTGATACCAAAAGCTATTAAGTATGCCATAGAGAGGAAACCTATGCCTGTTTTTGCAGAATTAAGTGGAAACACATTACTAAGTGTGGGTAGTAGACACTGGCTTGATGTAAGAAATGTCGGGGAGTCCCTTTTGTTTTTACTGGAAAATGGTGTTAAGGGGGAGTCCTACAATATAGTTGGCACAGATGAATTTACTAATGAAGAAATAGTTCTCAAAATAAATCTTCTATTAAACACAGAGCCAATGATAGAGTATGTAGATCTTCATAAAACAAGGCCTGGGCATGATCGCCGTTATGCTATTGATGGGGCGAAGCTTTCTAAGCTAGGTTGGGAACCAAAGATAACTTTTGAAGAGGGGATAAAAAATATAATAGATATTTTACGTGCAAAAAAGTAGAGTCTTATTCTTGTTTTAGTTTTTTTATATTACTTTTATTCTAATTTTATGGGATTTATCTTTCGATACGTCTTTTGCTACTCTTGTCAGATATTTGCCATAAGATGAGTTGCCATAAAATTTTGCCCTTTTTAATAATTGAGCGTGGGTGATCCATTTATTCATGTAGGCTATCTCTTCTAAGGCTGCTATTTTTGTATTTTGCTGTTCTTCTACTGTTTTTACAAAGCTATTTGCATTCATGAGTGAATCAACTGTACCTGTATCAAACCAAGCAAATCCACGTCCAAACAATTTTACATTGAGATCACCTTTTTTAAGGTACATATCGTTTATGTCTGTAATTTCTAGTTCACCCCTCTCACTTGGTTTTACCTTTTTTGCAAAATCTACTACTCTGTTGTCATAAAAATATAAACCAGTGATTGCATAGTTGGATTTTGGTTTTTTCGGTTTTTCTTCAACAGAAGTTGCTTTACCTTTTTTATTAAAACCAACTATACCAAATCTTTCAGGATCTTTTACATAGTAGCCAAACACCGTAGCTTTATTTTTCTGCTGTACAGCTTGTTCTAATACGAGACTTAAACTATTTCCATAAAAGATATTGTCTCCTAAAATGAGAGCTACAGAACTTTGACCTATAAATTCTTCAGCTATGAGAAATGCCTGAGCGAGGCCTTCTGGTTTAGCTTGTTCTGCGTAGGATAATTTGATTCCAAAATCTTCACCGTTACCTAAAAGTTTCTTAAAATTCGGTAAATCATTAGGAGTAGATATAATTAAAATTTCTTTAATGCCTGCGAGCATAAGTATGGACAATGGATAAAAAATCATCGGCTTGTCATGCACAGGCAAGAGGTGCTTGCTCGTAGCGAGCGTCAGGGGATACAGCCTTGTGCCGTTTCCGCCCGCTAGTATTATGCCTTTAGTTTTAGTCTTTATTGAGGTCATTGCGTTTATTTATTATAACATAGATTTATATAAAATGGAATTTTTTTTATTAAAATTAAAGGTTAAGTATTAATATGTTTAATGGAGAGGTGATATTTTCACCCTTCCATTGTATATTATTAAATAAAGGTAGTTAAATAGTTTTGTAGACGTTGGACGTCTACAACTTAAACTTGCCTTTGATCACAAAAGAAATTTTGGATTTTCCATATTTATTTAAACTGATATCCTATCACTGTGTCACAGACACTAACATCTGGGTACTTTTTAAAATCATATTTTTCTAGATTTGTTTCAACTTCAAATTGTCCTAATCCTCTCACATAGTTCACACTTGTTCCTCCTATTAAGAAATCTACATCTAATACATAGCTTCCTTCTCCTAAGTTCATGCTTTCAGTTTCACATAGTATTTTTCCTTTTGTCGGCATGTTTTCGGATATCGTCTGATTTGGTATGTCGCTATCTAGCCTTAAGACTATTTGTTGTGATCTTTTATTTAATATAGAAATAACAACTCTAACTTCTTTTATTTCTTCTACGAGGTCACTTTCATAATCAAGCTCTATTTTTAATTTATCACCACTTTCAAAATTTGAATTACCTTCGTCGTTTGAGATTTTTATATGAGTAAATCTTACCCCACTCTTTCCTAGGACAGCGTCGAGGGGTATTTCTTGTGCGTTTTCTTTTGTATTTGTTTTGTCATTTAGATAAAAATCTACAACCTCGTCAGTATTTCCCACCATCTTTACATTACCTTTAGAAAGTAGAATTGACCTTGTGCACAGCTGTTTAATTGTGGACATATTGTGACTAACAAAGAGTATGGTCCTGCCTTCTTTTTTTGTTATGTCTTCCATTTTCCCTAAACATTTTTTCTGGAATTCGCTGTCGCCGACAGCCAAGACTTCATCTATGATTAAGATGTCTGGTTCCATGTGTGCTGCGACAGAGAAGGCAAGTCGTACATACATACCACTAGAATAATATTTCACAGGTGTGTCGAGAAACTTTTCAATATTTGCAAATTCTACAATTTCATCAAACTTATTTATTATTTCTTTTTTCTTCATTCCAAGAATGGCACCATTTAAAAATATATTTTCTCGTCCAGTGAGCTCCGGGTGAAATCCAGTACCTACTTCGAGAAGACTTCCTACCTTACCATTTATTTTTATTTCTCCTGTTGTCGGGGGAGTTATTTGTGACAGTATCTTTAGCAGTGTAGACTTACCTGCTCCATTGCGTCCTATGATGCCGACGACTTCTCCTCTCCGTACCTCAAAGTCGACATTTTTTAATGCCCAGAATTCTTCTTTTTTATCGATACCAATAATCTCCCTCGTTTTATTTTTTAGAAAATTAAATGGGTTTTTAAAAACATTCGCTAATACATCACGGAGTGCAACATACCCACCCCTTTGATGGTTGATGTTATATTTTTTTCCTATATTTTTTACTTCTATTATTGTTTCCATTTTTTTAAATTATGTCTGCGAAGTACCTTTCAGTTTTCTTAAATGTATAAATACCAATTGCGAGCAAGGTCGCAGTAGCAAAAAGGGAAATGCTGACAAGGGTCCAGTTTAAAACCGTAGTGCCGAGGAGCGCTGCTCGGGCACTCTGGATGACTCCCATCATAGGGTTCAATGCTAATATCCAAGAATATTTACCTAATATCCCAGCTGGGTAAATGACTGGTGTAATAAATAACAAAATTTGTATGAAGAATGGCAAGATGTATCGTACATCTCTGTACTTTACATTAATAGATGCTAAGAAAAGTCCAAGACCTACTGATGCCATGAATGTTATTATTAATAAAAGTGGTAGAACTAATACACCAATTAGATTTGGCGTATATCCATAGTAAATCATCATACCCACAAGTATGACTCCCGCTACTGCAAAGTCTATAAATTTAGTCGCTACTGTTGAAAGAGGTAAGAGGAGTCGTGGGAAATATACTTTGGTTATTATGGCTTGGTTGGTTATGAGAACATTACTTGTATCCGAAAGTGCTGTAGAGAAAAACTGCCAGAAAAGTAATCCAGTGTAAACAAATATCGGATAAGGTACGCCGTTAGAAGGTACTTTAAGTAGGGCGCCAAAGAATAAAGAAAATACCACCATTGTTATGAATGGTTGAAATATCGCCCAAGATACTCCTACAAAAGTTTGCTTGTAACGTACTTTCAAATCTCTCCATGTAAAGAAATATAAAAGTTCTCTATAATCCCAAACCTCCTTGAGGTCTGTAAAACTAAAAAGTTTTTTTGGTTTTATTGTTGTTGTGGGCGTGTTCATATATTAGTATGTGAAAAATTTTGCGACAGTTTTTAAAATAATTAAAAAATCAAAAAATATATTTCTATTTTTAATATAATAAAAATCATATTTCAATTTTTCTTTAGTGTCATCTACTGATGATCCATATTTATAATTTACTTGCGCCCACCCTGTGAGTCCGGCTTGTATGGAATGTCTTAGATCATAATAGAGTATATCTTTTTTTAATAACTCGATGAATTCTGGTCTTTCGGGTCTAGGTCCAACAAAAGAAATTTCTCCTCTTAGGATATTTACAATTTGAGGTATTTCATCTAAGTGTGTTTGTCTTATTATCCTGCCTACTGGTGTTATTCTCGGATCTTCTTTGTTGTTTGGTGTCCAAACAGGTCCATTTTTCTCTGATTGACCGTCTTGTCCTATTGCGATCATGCTTCTGAATTTGTATAAGATGAACGCCTCACCATTTTTAGTTGTGCGTTTTTGTTTTATTAATACGGGACCTTTCGAAGTTAATTTTATTAAAATTGTAATAATAATAAAAAGAGGGGAGAAGACTATTAGTAAAATAATAGATAAAACAATATCCACTGATCTTTTTATAAAATTAAATATTGTTTTGTTTTTACTTATATACTCTATGATTTCACTTTTTTCTATTTTTTGAGTCGGGACTTTCTGGAAAACTTCCTCATAGAAATTGTTTATACTGTATATAGAAATATCTTTTTTTATAACTTTGTATACTTTCTCTAATTCAGTTAATTGGTTTATGTCTATTGCCACTACGTCTGGATTCATTTTTATAATTTCATCCAGATTAAAAATATTAGTTCGGTGGATTATTTCGTAATTAATATTTTGGTTTTGTAGCAGTTCATCAACTAATTCATTTTCGCCACTTATGACCACCACTTTCCTGTTGATTTTATTTTTTGTGAACAATCTTTTGATCATTATCCTTAAATAAAAATCAATTATTCCAAATATTATTGTGAATAGTAGTAAATTTGTTTTAGGGGTTAATTGAAATACATTTCCAAATATATAAAACACTAAAACAGAAACAACAAAAGAAATTAGAAGGCTTTTTATAAAAGAATTGGTGAATTCAGTTGTGTTCTTGTTAAACCTAAAAGAATATAAGTTAAATATATAAAAAGTCAGGATAAATAGTATTATGACAAACGAGAAGGGTATTAAATGAACACTTAGTCTATCAGTAAAGTTGTCTGTACCATATCTAACTAGTATCATTAAACAAAGTGCAAATAAAGCCGCTCCAAGATCAGCAAGAAATAGAAAGAACATTTTGAATTGTATTAATAAATCCCTCATCTGCAGGTGTGTATTAGGTAATACATGATGTTTGTATTATGTAGATAATGTAGCATAAAAAAGATATTTTTACAGTATATTTTATAATATATTTATCTTTACTATAAAAATACTTATTGTTACAATGTAATCGTGTTTGATTTTATTTTTAAAGTAATAGTCATGGTTCTCTGGCTACCTGTCTGGATATTAGTAGAAGGTCACGAGAGATTTGTGCGTTTATTAAAAAAACATGATATTCATTGGGACTTTTGGTATTCGTTACTAGCTATTCTTTGTGGTGTGCTTATTGTCATGCTTTTTGGTTCATATAATTAGATAATATGCTAACAAAACATTTCTTAAAAACTTTAATAGTATTTACTCTACTCATAGCTTTGGGACTTGGGGGGATATTCCTAGTTAGTTATTTTGATGAAAATAGTACTGATGATACTCCTCAAAATACTAAAGTTGCCAAATAGTACATTTATGCTATAATATAAATGCCGCAGAGAAGATAGGTTTACCCGAAGAGTAATCAAAGGGCATGTAAATCCTATTTAGTGGGTCGACGGCGGTTTGCCGTTTTTTTAATTTAAAATAAAAAATGTTACAAAAATCAAAAAAAGAAGAAATAATAAAAGACCTTGAAAAAGCCATAGAAGGCTCCGAATCTCTAGTTTTTGTAAATTTTCATGGTTTAAAGGTTTCTGATGAGACAGCTCTACGAAGCGCTCTTAGAAATGAATCTGTAAATTACAAAGTTTCTAGAAAGACACTACTTCTTCGCGCCCTTAAAGGTAAAGCAGAAGGTGAAGTTCCAGAATTAGGAGGGGAGGTAGCTATTGCTTATTCTAAAGATCCTACAGCAAGTCCTCGCGAAGTTTACAATTTTCAAAAGACTCACAAAGGTTTGTTAAACATCCTAGGTGGAATCTTTAATGGAAAGTTTGTAGATGGCGTATACATGACTGAAATTGCAACAATACCAAGCAAGGAAGTATTACTTTCAAAATTGGCATTTTTATTCAAGAGTCCAATACAGCGTTTTGCTATAGCTCTTAATGAAGTAGCAAAAACTAAAACTTCTGCATAGTAGAAGTTCGTTCAATTATAAAATTAATAAATATACATTATGAATAAAGACACACTATTAGAATGGTTAGACAAAGCAACAACTCTTGAATTAAATGAGGTTGTGAAGGCTATAGAAGAGAAATTCGGAGTATCTGCAGCAGCTGTGGCTGTAGCAGGAGGCGCAGGCGCTGGTGCAGCTCCTGCTGCTGAAGAGCAGAGTACATTTACAGTGGTACTTTCATCTGCAGGTGATCAGAAGATCGCTGTGATGAAGGTTGTAAAGGAAGCCCTAGGACTTGGTCTTAAGGATGCTAAGGACTTAGTAGATGCTGCTCCTTCTACTCTTAAAGAAGGCATGAAGAAAGAAGAAGCTAATGACCTTAAGAAAAAGATTGAAGAGGCAGGTGGTAAAGTCGAGCTTAAATAGCGAGATACTGAGCTTGTCGAATATAGTAAGCTAAAGTAATTTAGCTTACTATATGTAAAAAGGCTGTACCTAAAAAGTACAGCCTTTTTGTTTTCCCTGCTTGCGCAGGCAGGTTGATTTTTTTTAAAAAGGCTTTACAATTACATGCATGGAAATTCTAGGTAAAATATTAGGCACAGAAGCTCGAGTGAAGATCATGAGGTTATTCCTCCTTAACAAGGGTAGAGGTTTTACTACTAAGGATGTTGTAAATAGAAGTAGGGTATCGTCTCTTATGGCAAACAGGGAGATGAGGCTTCTTGCTTCTATTGGGTTTATTAAAAAGCGTACTTCAGACTGGGCTTTTAACTATGCTTTTAAATACACAAATGAATTTGAAGATTTGCTCGTTCGGTCTGATACGTTAAATAAACAAATGATTTTAGATCATTTTAAAAAAGTCGGGTCTATTAAGCTCCTCATTACTTCAGGTATTTTTATAAAAAATGAGGATAGTAGGGTAGATCTCCTTATAGTCGGAGATAAGATAAAGTCTAATAAGATCGAAGACGGTGTCAAAAGACTCGAAGCTCTAATAGGTACAGAGCTTACTTATGCTGTTTTTGATAAGGATGAATTCGTCTATAGGTTTAATATGTACGACAAGCTTGTGCGGGATATTATTGATTTTCCTCATGAGGTTGTTTTTCAATCTAAAGAGTTATCCACACAGGTATTAAAAAAAGTACAAAAGTTGGTATAATGTAATTATTGCTTTATAGGGTCGAAACCTAGACGTTTTATTATTAGTTAGTTGTTTTTCCGTCGTATTGACGGATATGCCGTATAGGCAAAATTTATTATGAATAACATATGGTCTTCATGGGGTGAAGTTTTCAATACATCACTTCAAGGTTTATGGTGGGGTCTTGCTTCTTTTGCTCCAAAGTTTGTCGTAGCAATTTTATTTTTTATAATCGGTTGGTTTTTGGGTAATCTTATCGCTAAAGCTATAGAACAGGTTTTCAATAGTCTAAAGATTGATAATGTTTTTAAGTCTATTGGCGCGGAAGATTTCTTTAGAAAAGCAGGTGTAAGACTAGACACAGGGTATTTCATAGGACAAGTTGTAAAATGGTTTGTTGTTATCGTATTTCTTCTTCCATCACTTAATTTGGTTGGACTAGATTACATAGCTTCATTTTTACAATTCAGCGTATTAGGTTTTCTGCCAAGAGTTATAGTCGCAGCATTTATACTTATAATAGCTGCATTTGTGTCTCAAGCTATATCTAAGGCTGTTACCGCGTCAGTAAAGACTATGAACTTACACTCAGCAAATATGCTTGGTGCACTTTCTAAATACACTGTATGGGTTTTTGCTTTGATTATTGCACTTGGTCAACTCGGAGTCGCTGAATACTACATGAGTGTATTGTTCACAGGTGTAATAGCTATGCTTTCCATAGCTGGCGCACTTGCATTTGGTCTTGGTGGTAAAGATCACGCTTCTAGATTCTTAAGCAAAATCGAGAACGAAATGTCTCAGAGAGATTAGGTTCTATTTAAATTAGCTTGCAAAAAAGATGTCTTTTTCTCACTCAAACACGCTGTTTGGTGTGGGCGGGGACATCTTTTGTATTTACGTGGTTTGTGTTATATAATATGTTGTATGAACAATGAGAATGAAAGAAAAATAACCAATTCAGAACTTTTAGAAGTTATTATAAAAGGTTTTTCTAAGATTGAAGAAAAAATGGCGACCAAGACTGAGCTAGAAGCTTTTAAATTAGAAGCTAATATCCACTTTAATAATTTAGAGACGGATTTAAAATCTTTTAAAAATGAAACACGAGATAATTTTAAAGAATTAAATGAAAAATTTGATGATTTGTCAGATACGGTAATGAATCACAACAAAAGAATTGAAGCTCTAGAAGAAAAAGTTTTATAAGTTAGAAATAAAATAATAATGCTTGAATCATTAAAAAAGGCAGAAGGTATTGAACGAACCTGTGCTCACTATGGGAAATCTTTAAATGATGAGTCTATAAAATTTTGTAAAGTTTGTAGACTGGGGATTTGTAGAAGTCATTGTGGTGTACAAAACTGTCCTAATAGACAAGTTTAAGGTTAATATAAATACTAAAAAAGATGTCTTTTCCCCACTCAAACATGCTGTTTGGTGCGGTGAGGGCATCTTTTTTGCTTTACTTGACTTCATTTAATCTTTGGTATAAGATGGTATCTATCAGTATGAATATTACAAGGAACAGTTTAAAAGGCAGGCCCTAGCAGACTTTTCTTTAGTCTGTCGGCCGCCTCGAAAGGCGGTTTTTTTGTTGAAAAGGCAGGACGAATGATATTTGAAAATTTAATTCCTGTTCTAATTTCTCACACACTTTTGTGTCTGGGTCTTTTTTAGAGACAGGAGAAATCCTTTATATTTAGTTACCAGAGCGGTCTGGATTGTATAGTTTTATAAAATCAAAATTTTTCAAACTGGAAAAGCCAGATACTATTGAAAAATTTTATTTTAAAAAACTATTTATAATTAAGTATTAAAGGGTTGTTTTGCCCTGATGTAATGTCAGGGTTTGTGATTTTCAAATTTCTTAACAGGAAATTTAAGGGCGTACGGTGGATGCCTAGACTTTAAGAGGCGATGAAGGACGTGGCGTAGCTGCGATAAGCTTCGGGGAGGTGTGTAGCAACCTTTGATCCGGAGATCTCCGAATGGGGAAACCCTATCTCGTAAACCGAGATAATCTAATTTTTTATTTAATTTTAGAAGCATACCCTGGGAAGTGAAACATCTCAGTACCAGGAGGAATAGAGACAAATATGTATTTTCTGAGTAGCGGCGAGCGAAAAGGAAGAAGCCCAAACCGAAGTAGCAATACTTCGGGGTTGTAAGGTAGTAATGTAGATTTCTAGAAGAGTCAAAAAATAAGTTATTAGTTGAAGTTCTTGGAAAAGAACACCATAGGGGGTGATAGTCCCGTAAACGAAAATAATTTATCTCTTTTATTACTATTCTTGAGTACCCCAGGACATGAGTGGCCGGGGGGAATCCAGCGGAACTAACCGCTAAGGCTAAATACTCTTAAAGATCGATAGTGAACTAGTACCGTGAGGGAAAGGTGAAAAGAAGCCCGATTAGGGTAGTGAAATAGACCTGAAACCGTATGTCTACAAGGAGTTGAACTAGGGCCTCGGCTCTAGAACAGCGTGCCTATTGAAGAATGAGCCAACGAGTTTATGCATGTTGCTCGCTAAGCCCGCTAAAAGGGTGGAGCGATAGGGAAACCGAGTGTTAATAGCGCGAAATTAAAGTAGGATGCATAAGACCCGAAGCCAGGTGAGCTTGCCATGAGCAGGTTGAAGTAGGTCGAAAGACTTATGGAGGACCGAACCGGTAGATCGTACAACGTCTTCGGATGACTTGTGGTAAGGAGTGAAAAGCTAATCGAACCTGGTAATAGCTGGTTCTCTCCGAAATAGCTTTAGGGCTAGCGTCAAGTGTTTTCTCTGGGGGTAGAGCACTGGAAGGTTTCGACAGGGAGCAATCTCGCGAAACCTATCAAACTCCGAATACCAGAGACCATAGCTTGGCAGTTACACCGTGGGGGCGAAGCTCCATTGGTGAAAAGGGAAACAGCCCGGATCTCAATATAAGGTCCCTAAATTCATGCTAAGTGTAAAACAAGAAGGTGAAGTTTCTTTAACAATGAGGAGGTTGGCTTAGAAGCAGCCATCCTTTAAAGATAGCGTAACAGCTCACTCATCTAGAGATTTTGCGTCGAAAATAATTGGGGCTAAGCATAGTACCGAATTTGAGGATTCGTGAAAAATTTATTTTTCACGAATGGTAGGAGAGTGTTCCAATCTGCTGTGAAGCAGGACTCGCGAGAGCCTGTGGAGCGTTTGGAAGTAAGAATGTTGGCACAAGTAACCGCAATGATGCTGAGAACGCATCACGTCGAAAGATCAAGGTTTCCTTGGTAATGTCAATCAGCCAAGGGTTAGTCGGGCCTAAGGGAATGGCGAAAGCCGTACTCGATGGACACAGGGTTAATATTCCCTGACTTTTGTATTTAGTGACGGGAGGACGGAGTGTAGTATGTATCGCTCATTATTGGATTTGAAGTTTGTGTATTTAGAATGATGTGTAGGAAAATCCGCACGCTGTCTTTAATGACAAATTCAAGGTACATGAAAAGTTTTCGGTCTCGGCCGGGAGCAATGATACAAAGCACGCTTCCAAGAAAAATCTCTAAACTTATAAATATAGAATCCGTACCGCAAACCGACACAGGTGATCAGGTCGAGTAGACCAAGACGAACGAGTGAGTGGTCCCCAAGGAACTCGGCAAAAAAGCAGCCGTAACTTCGGGATAAGGCTTGCCCCTATTTATTTAGGGGCCGCAGCGAAAGTATTCCTGGCAACTGTTTACCAAAAACACAGCTCCCTGCGAACTCGCAAGAGGATGTATAGGGGGTGACACCTGACCAATGCCAGAAGGTCAAACAACGACGTTGTGAGTAGCAATATTTATGGTGATTGTTGTAAGCCCTGGTGAATGTCGGCCGTAACTATAGACAAAACCGTTGTAGTTACGCAAATAAATCTTGCCAAATGCTGGAAACTCTGGGTCCAATTTACATTGGATAAAAAAGTGTTGATTAGTACGAGCACACGTCGATGTGTCGTGACAATCTAATCACGCAGACAATCAGCAGGAAAGACTTCTGATCTAATAAAACATAATGAAAAATATCCCGATCGATATAGGAAACTATATTGCAGGATTTACAGACGGCGAAGGAAGCTTCAATGTCTCAATCAAAAAGAGATTAGATTATAAAGAAAGTTGGAAATTGACTGCATCGTTCAATATTTCCCAAAAAGATAGAGTTATCCTCTCTTGGATAAAACACATTTTGGGATGTGGGACATTGCGGGAAAGAAAAGATGGTGTTGTGTATTATGAAGTAACAAATATTACTTCACTACACGATGTTGTCATTCCATTCTTCCGAGTGTATGGTTTTCGTTCCGCATACAAAAAGAACAATTTTAGAATTTTTTCTCAAATTGTTGAGATGATGCATGCAGGCGAACACAATACCAAGGAAGGATTTCGAAAGGTCTTGGAGTTAAGAGAAAAACTTAATCCAGGAATTGGACGAAAACGAAAATATACATTACTAAATGTACTAACTTCAGAAGAATCCTCAGAGACTATACGCAAGACGTTTTCAAATCAATAAATTGGAGTCGACGATTTGAAAATGATGATATAGTCCGACCTCTATGGCGACATAGAGTTAACATGTTTTAGTTTTTATTTGGTAAACAATAAGTACACATTCATACCTTAAGAAAAGAACGGTCCTAAGGTAGCGAAATACCTTGTCGGGTAAGTTCCGACGCGCACGAATGGTGTAATGACTGGGAAACTGTCTCGGGGACCAGCTCGGTGAAAATACAATACCGGTGAAGATGCCGGTTAAGTGCAGTTAGACGAAAAGACCCTAGAAGCTTTACTATAACTTGATATTGAGCATGTTTTTAAAATGCGTAGAATAGATGGGAGAGGTTTGAGGTATGCGGTTTCGGCTGTGTTCTACTCGTCAGTGAAATACCATTCTTTTTGAAGGCATGTTCTAACCAATACGGCAAAAACGTATTGAGACAGTATCTGGTGGATAGTTTTACTGGGGCTGTACCCTCCTAAAGAGTAAAGGAGGGGTTTAAAGGTAAGCTAGGCGCGAATGGAAACCGTGCCGATAGTGTAATGGCACAAGCTTGCTTGACTGTAAGGGGTACATCCCGAGCAGGTACGAAAGTAGAACATAGTGAACCGACCATACGTATTAGATGCGGTGGAAGATTAACGGATAAAAGCTACTCTAGGGATAACAGGCTAGTTCCGCCCAAGAGTTCATATCGACGGCGGAGTTCGGCACCTTAACACATCGGGGTGCCATGCGAGGAATCGCATGCAAAAAATTTGGCTTATAACGGTGGACGCCATATAATAAGATATATGGTCAATACCGTGGGAAGTCTTACAGGATTTGAACGATCCCTCATTGTTGGATCGCTCTTAGGAGATGGGTATATGAGAATTATACCTGGCAGATCTAATGCATTTTTAGAAATTAATCATTCTATAAAAGCAAAAGAATATGTTGATTATAAATACCAATCTTTAAAAAGATTGTGTGAATCAGCTCCAAAAGAACGGAACACAAATGAAGGTCGAGTTGCATATAGATTTTTTACTAAACAAAGTGAAGAATTAACTAAATTATACAATCAATTTTACAAGAATAATAAAAAAATTATTCCAAAAGATTTGATTTTAGATGGAGTTACACTTGCTGTTTGGTATATGGATGACGGCAGTAAATGTCGTGATCATGACATCTATCTCAACACGCAACAGTTTTCAATTAATGATCAAAAAATACTCTTGTCTAAACTTCGAAACATCAGTATCGATGCTCGACTTAATAAAGATAAAAAATATTATAGAATCAGAATATTGAAAACAAGTATAAAAACGTTTATGGAAATAATTTCTCCACATATTTTTACTTCGATGCGATACAAATTAGTAATGACCCCGTAGAGACTTGTTCTTAACTGAACGGAGTGTTCCATATACGGAATGCTAACACGCCAACTCCAACACTTTGATTGATATCAAAGAAGGAAGAAGATATAGTCCATCCCATTGGTAACAATGGATTACACGACAGCGATGTCGGCTCACCTTAGCGCGGTGGCGGAGAAGCTACCAAGCGTTTGGCTGTTCGCCAATTAAAAAGGTACGCGAGCTGGGTTCAGACCGTTAAGATCATAAATAAAATTGTGATTTTGACAGTTTGAACCCTCAGAGGAAGAGAGAACTTGAAAAAGAACTTAAACTGTTTTAATTGAAGACAACCACGTGCATCGCATTAATTTGCTTTGGCACATCACGGCGGTCCTAAATATTTATATTTAGGAAGAAGTCGGGGTTTTCGGAGGAATCCTATTCGTGAAAACGAAGGACAACACCGAGAAGAATCTCATATTTTTTTGATTTTCTTTGTAGAGACTACAAACCGACCTTCGATTTTATATTGAAGAATGTATAGTCCAATCCACACAGTAATGTGTGAAAAATTTTATTTTAAAAATAAAATTATAGATGCGTGAGACAGGTTGGTCTCCTATCTACTGCACTCGTTGATTCTTGAGAAGATTTGCTCCTAGTACGAGAGGACCGGAGTGAACTGACCTCTGGTGTATCAGCTGTCCTGCCAAGGGCAATGCTGAGTAGCTATGTCGGGAATGGATAACCTCTGAAAGCATCTAAGAGGGAAGCCAGCTTCAAGATTAGGAATCGTTAAGAACCCTGAGAGATGATCAGGTTGATAGGCTTTAAGTGTAAGCGCAGTAATGCGTTCAGCTGAGAAGTACTAATGTTTCGATTCCTGTTAAGAAATTTGGAAATCACAATAAAATTTAAATCTTGATACTAGCTTTACTAGTACTAAGACTTTCAATTCCAATAAAAAAGTTTTGGAAATCACAATAAAAATATAGAACTTGAATATAATGTTCTGGTGCTTCGACGGCGATGTACACCTCTTCCCATTCCGAACAGAGAAGTTAAGCTCGCTAGTGCCGATGATAGTCTTATTGGCGAAAGTAGGTAGGCGCCAGAACAATGTATTTAAGGAAAAAGCCAGTAAGAAATTACTGGCTTTTTTATTGTATTTGTGGTGTTTTTGTGTAATATCAAGAATAGAAAGGAGATTTTTAGTTATGACTCCAAAACAAAAACTTTTTTGGAAATTAGGGTTCACGATAACCTTAATCGTTACTGCTTACAAGGTCATTGAATTGTCGACCTTACTACAGAAGTTTACAGTGGCCCCTTGAGGGCTGTCGTAGGCTTTACTAATTAAACAACATATCCTTATTCTGTCAACACAATTTTGTTTTGACTAATAATTTTAATATTATTTTAGAAATTTGACTTTTTATACCAATTTGCTAGTATTGTATGCAAGCTCGTAAGAGCTTTTTATTTAGTTAAAAATATGACCAGATCAATCAAAAAAGGCTTAAATGTAGACGAGAGGATATTAAAGAAAATATCCGGTAAAAACGCGCTTGATACAGCTATTGTTAAGGTGTGGAATAGGGCGTGTGTCATTTCTCCTGAAATGCTTGGTTTTAAGTTTGGTGTATATAACGGGAAGACTCATATAGAAGTTTTAGTTACTGAAGATATGGTGGGACACAAGCTTGGTGAGTTTTCCCCAACAAAGAAATTCATGAAACACGGAGGTAAGATGCAGAAAGAGCTAGAACAGAAGAAAAAGGAAGCTGAAATAACAGCAGCAAAGTCTGCTACAGCCGCAGCTACTGACGCAAAGAAGAAATAATCCTTAAGTCATTTAAATATAAAACATGAAAGCATTTTTAAAAAATTATAGACAATCTCCACGAAAAGTTCGCCTCGTGGCAGGACTAGTAAAGAGAAAGAGTGTAAATGAAGCCATAGCCGAGCTAGACTTTTTGGCTAAGCGTGCTGGTTTTCCTATACGAAAGCTTTTATTGTCTGCAGTTGCAAATGCGAGAAATTCTGGCAAAGAAGTTGAGAATTTATTCATAAAAGAACTTCAAGTAGACAAAGGTGTAACTCTAAAGAGAATGATGCCAGCTGCTATGGGTACAGGTCACAGGATAAACAAGCGTACAAGTCACATAACTCTGACACTCGGAGAGAAGTTTCCTAAGGCAGAGAAGAAAGTAAAAGATAAAGCAGAAAAATCTAAGAAAACACCAAAGGTTGCAAAAGTAACTAAAGCAAAGAAATAATATGTCAAAAATAGTACATCCATATGCACATAGATTAGTTATACTCCGAGACTGGAAGTCCCGCTGGTTTGCTGATCCTAAGAAATACGTAGTTTACTTAAAAGGTGACGTCTTAATACGACAGTACTTAGAAAAGAAGCTTCGTGGTATGTATGTTTCCAGTATTGAAATAGAGAGAAGTAGAAAGGCTACTAGATTTATCATAAAGACTTCAAGACCAGGACTTATCATCGGTAGAAATGGTGAAGGTGCTACAAAGTTAAAAGAAGACATCTTGAAAAAGATGGACAAGCTTAAGATAGCAAAGCCAGAAGATTTCAAGCTTGAGGTTGTGGAAGTTGCAAACCCAGAAGCTGATGCAAATATCGTAGCCTACATGATTGCTGAAGGACTCGAAAAGAGAATGCCATACCGTCGTGTAGTAAAAAGTATCATAGAGAAAGTCATGAATGCACGTGGAGTACTCGGAGCAAGAGTTGTACTCTCAGGTCGCCTTGGTGGTGCTGAGATAGCGCGTACAGAGGAGCTAAAGCGTGGGTCAGTACCTCTACAGAGTTTTCGTGCAGATATTGATTTTAAGCGTGAAAGAGCAACACTTTCATACGGTGTTGTCGGAATAAAGGTCTGGATTTACAGAGGAAAGATATTTGCTGACAAAAAACCTGCACGTTCTTCAGGTGGAACAGAAATTAAGAATTAATTAATTACCATGCTTACACCAAAGAAAGTAAAATTTAGAAAATGGCAGACTGCAAGGAGTAATCCTAAGACCAGAACTCCTGAGACACGAGGCACAAAGCTTGCCTTTGGATCTTTTGGATTGAAGGCTGAGACACAGGCACGTGTGAAGTCTATACAGATAGAAGCTGCTCGAAAAGTTATTTCTCGTACACTCACTAAGGCTGGTAAATACTGGATTCGTATTTTCCCTGATCGTCCTTTTACAAGTAAGGCTGCAGAAGTGGGAATGGGAAAGGGTAAGGGAGATCCACAGGGCTACTGTTTTGACGTATATCCTGGACGTATCATATTTGAAGTAGACGGAGTAGATGAAAAGACTGCTCATGAAGCATTACGAAAAGCTGGAAGTAAGCTTCCTTTAAAGGTCAGAATAATTTCACGAGTTCACAAACAATAATACAATTATATGGCTAAAAAATTAAAGGAAAATTTAAATAAAATGACAAAGGATGAGCTTAAAAAAGAGCTTAATACGATAGAAGAAAAGCTTCGACTTATTAGATTTAAAGCTGAAGGAGCAAAATCTAAAAACGTGAAAGAATACGGAGCTTTAAAGAAGACTGTTGCTCGAATTTTGACAGCTTTGAATAAATAAAATTTATGAAAACTAAAACAACAACAAAAGAAAATACAACAAAGAAAGGCAATATTTTAAAAGGTATAGTTTCTTCTGACAAGATGGACAAGACTGTTGTAGTCGCTGTTTCAAGATTTGTAAAGCATCCTTTATATGGTAAGTTTTACAAAGTGAGCAAGAAGTACAAAGCTCATGATGAGAACAATACTTTTAAGAAAGGTGATACAGTAGAAATAATGGAAACACGACCAATTTCAAAAGATAAAAGATTTAAAGTATTAGAGAAATAATTTTATGATACAAAACGAAACATTAGTAAAAATAACAGACAACGCTGGAGGCACCGTAGGAAAGGTGTTCAAGATTTTAGGTTCTTCTAAAAAGCGTTATGCAAGTCTCGGTGAGATAGTCATTATCTCAGTGAAGGTAGCAAGTCCTAGAAAGGGTGTAAAGAAGAAGGATGTCCATCAGGCTGTCGTTGTACGTACTCGTGGTGCATTTAGACGCCGTGACGGATCTTATATTCGTTTTGATGACAACGCTGTTGTGATTTTAGAAAAAGGTAAAAAGGATCCAAAGGCAGGACGTGTTTTCGGTCCTATTCCTCGCGAGCTTGCTGAGAAAGGTTTCCAGAAGATAATTTCTCTTGCACCGGAGGTTATTTAATAAACTTGTTAGGCAAGACCTAACATGTTAGGTCTTGCCTAACAGACAGAATAATAAAAATACAATGAAATTAAAAAAAGGAGACAACATAATAATAACCACAGGCAAGGACAAAGGCAAAAAGAGCAAGATTATTCGTGTTTTAGTAAAAGAAAATAAGGTCATCGTAGAAGGTGCAAACCTCATGAAGCGTCACCAGAAGCCACGAAGACAGGGTGAAAAAGGTGGTATCAAAGACATAGAGATGCCTATCAATGCTTCAAATGTTATGGTTGTAGATCCTAAAAGTGGCAAGGCTACCCGTGTAGGTAAAAAGAAAATAGGTGACAAGATGGTCCGTATTTCGAGAAAGAGCAATCAAGAAATTTAAATAAGTAAAATATATGAAACACCTAACAGTAAAAGAAAAAGAGGCTACAGTATTTGAGAAAATGAAAAGTGATTTTCATTACAAAAATGTCATGGCTGCACCACGACTACAAAAAATAGTGATCAATGTCGGCACAGGTACTATGATCAAGAAAGACAAGAATAAAAACGACACCATTGGAGCTCGTCTTGCAAAGATCACAGGTCAGGAGCCTTCTAAAAGGGGAGCAAAGAAATCTATCGCATCTTTTAAAGTTCGTCAGGGTGACCCTATAGGCGTCATGGTGACACTTCGTGGCAAGCGTATGTATGCATTCCTAGAAAAGCTTATAAATGTAGCTCTTCCTCGAACAAAAGATTTCCGAGGTATACAGAGAAGTGTCGTAGACAACATAGGTAACCTCACTATAGGTATCAAAGAACACACTATTTTCCCCGAAACTGCTGACGAAGACATAAAAGACGTTTTCGGTATGTCTATCACTGTAGTTTCATCAGCAAAAACTAAAAAAGAAGGCACTGCCTTTTTTGAGCTTCTTGGTATTCCGTTTAAGAAAGAATAAAATAAAGCCTGCTTTTTTATTGTTCTTTTATATTATAACACGAATATCAAAAAAGTAAAGTTTAACTAAATGTTGACAGAGAGAGAGTTATTTATTAGTCTGTTTTTGGAGGACTATAGTATGGGGAATTTCTCTCCATACTATAGTTTAATATGAAAAAATTTTTATGCATTATCACGAGCATTGTCTACGTTTGTAGACAATGCTCGTTTAAAACTCATGAGGACTGGAAGGCAGTCCGTCATGAGCTTGAAATGGGTCACACGTGTGACCCTGAAACACCCAGGTAGAGTGGCAAGGCCCGCAGACTGTCGCCTATGGCGATCAAAGTCTGCGGGCCTTCATAATTTGACTTTTTATACCAATTTGCTATTATATATAGAAGGGTGATATACCTTGATTAATCTACTTTTCTCCTTATCTTTTCAGTTTAATTTATTTGATCTGAAGAAATAAGAAACAAAGTTAGATATTAACAGGGTACTCCCATTTTATTATTTATGGCAAAAACATCAGTTAAAGCGAGAGCAGCAAAAACACCAAAGTTCTCTACACGTCAAAAGAACAGGTGTTTTCGTTGTGGCCGTGGAAACGGTTACATGAGAGATTTCGCTCTTTGCCGTATATGTTTCAGAGAATTAGCAAACGAAGGTATGCTTCCAGGTGTTCGTAAATCAAGTTGGTAGTCAATCACTTAGGTGTTGGACACCTAAGTAACAAAAAAATGGATTCAATTTCAAACATGTTAATAATGATCAAGAATGCAAGTCTAGCAGGCAAAGAGTCTGTTTCTTTTCCAGCTTCTAAGATAAAGTTTGCTATTCTTGAATGCTTAAAGAAAGAAGGCTATGTCGGAGAAGTTGCTAAGAAAGTTAAGAAAGATCATCCAGTTATAGAAGCAAAGCTTATCTACGTAGACAAGACACCAAAAGTTACACAAGTAGAAAGAGTTTCAAAGCAGTCACGCCGTGTGTATTTTGGAGTAAAGGATATTCACAAAGTTCGCAACGGTTCAGGTCTTCTTGTACTTTCAACACCAAAAGGAATTTTATCAGGACGAGATGCTCGCAAGGAGCAGGTGGGTGGTGAGGCTTTGTTTAAAATTTGGTAATTAGAATAAATATATGAGTAGA
The DNA here is from genome assembly GCA_038063515.1 of Patescibacteria group bacterium. Classification (GTDB taxonomy): domain Bacteria; phylum Patescibacteriota; class Minisyncoccia; order Phycocordibacterales; family UBA9973; genus UBA9973. The sequence goes on from JBBTUY010000002.1 coordinate 98,857, forward strand.
ATAGGAAAACAAGAAATAACAATACCAAAAGGAGTTACAGTCACTAAAAATGTTGACGTTGTTACTGTTTCTGGTCCTAAGGGCACACTCACAAAGGTTTTCCGAGATGATATTACTATCACAATAGCAGGTGAGCTTATAACTTTAAATATAAATAGAAACGACAAATTTTCTAAAGCTCTCTGGGGTACATATGCTTCTCACTTGAAGAACATGATAGTCGGCGTAGAGACTCCATATACAAAGAAGCTTATTTTAGAAGGTGTTGGATTTAAGTCTGACGTCAAATCAGACGGTCAACGTAAAGAAATTCATTTTGCTTTAGGCTTCTCTCATCCTGTTATAATTCCTATACCAGAAGGACTCGAAGTTAAAGCAGAGAAGAACATCATTACAGTTACAGGTATAGATAAAGAGCTCGTGGGTTCTTTCACTGCATCACTTAGATCTTTGAAGAAAGCTGAGCCTTACAAGGGTAAGGGTATGAGATACGAAGGTGAAGTCGTAAGACGTAAGCAAGGTAAGAAGACTGTGTAGGTAAACATTTAAAATACAATGCAAAACAAAACAGACAAAAGAATAAGACTTAAAAAGAAAATTAGAGTAAAGATAAATGGTACTTCGGATTGTCCACGTCTTTCTGTATTTCGTTCTAATAAGTTTATTTATGCACAGGTTATTGATGATACAATAGGCAAGACACTAATCTCAGCAAGTGATATAAAAGCTATAAAAGGCACAAAGACAGAGAGAGCAAAAGAAGTCGGTCGTCAGATAGGTGACATGTGCCTAAAAGCAAAAATACAAAAAGTAGTCTTTGATCGCAACGGTTTTAGATATACTGGACGAGTGAAATTAGTAGCAGACGAAGCGAGAGCTGTTGGAGTTAAATTTTAATTTTTATGGAAAAACCAAACGAAAAAAAGAATAGCAGTCATCGCTCATCTTCTTTTGGAAGACCAAAGCCTGAATTTGATCAGAAGATTTTAAATATAAGACGTGTGACTCGTGTGGTAGCTGGAGGACGTAGATTTTCTTTCAGTGTCGCACTCGTTGCAGGGGACAACAAAGGTTCTGTAGGATTTGGCCTTGGAAAGGCTGGAGATACTGCGCTTGCTATAAACAAAGCACTTAGAAATGCAAAGAAGAACATGGTTACTTTAAAACTTACAAAAACTATGTCCATACCTCACGAGCTTTCTGCAAAGTTTTCTAGTTCAAACATAGTACTATATCCAAACTTTGGACGTGGACTCGTGGCTGGATCTGTCGTACGTGATATCATAAAACTATCAGGCATGAAAGATATTACTGGTAAGGTTTTGTCAAAGAGTAAAAATAAATTAAACAACACAAAGGCAGTCATGAAAGCATTAGAGAATATTTCTGGTAAATACACAAAGGTAGTTCCTGTAAAACAGACAGAAGATAAAGGAGAAAAGGTAGCAGAAGCTGTAGCCTAATATAAATATATGCAGATACATAATCTAAAAAGACAACATAAAAACAAAAAGGATAGACTTGTAGGTCGCGGTGGTAAACACGCGAAGACTTCAGGTCGTGGTGGTAAAGGTCAGACAGCTCGTGCTGGTAACAAGCGTCGCCCTGAACTTCGTGATATCATAAAGAAGCTACCTAAAAATCGTGGATATAAATTTCAATCTACTAATAAAAAGCCTTATCAGGTTTCAAAAGATAAGGTAGTGTCTACTTTAGGTGTTGTAGAAAATTTTTCCGAGATCAGGAAGCGTCTCGGAGTAAAAGGTAAGAAGATATTAGTTAAATAAAACAGATCTCACAGTTCTGAGTTCTGTTTGGAAAATAAAACAATGCAAAATTTTTGGACTAAATTAAAATTAATATGGACAGATAGAGGACTTCGAAACAAGATCTTTTTTGTCTTTGCAACTTTGATAGTTTTCAGACTACTTGCTGCTATTCCTATTCCCGGTATAGATACTTTTGCTTTAACTAGGTTCCTTTCAAACAATCAATTTTTTGGAATTTTAAACATATTCTCTGGAGGAGGACTCACTAATCTCTCTATAATAATGCTTGGTGTAGGACCATACATTACTGCATCTATTATAATGCAGCTTCTCACCATCATGGTACCTGCTTTAAAGAGAATTTACAGCGAAGAAGGCGAGGCTGGTAGAAAGAGATTTACTCAATACTCAAGACTACTTACTGTACCGCTTGCAGCATTACAAGGTTTTGCCCTTTTGTCTATTTTAGAAAGTCAGGGTATTTTACTTGATTTAACAAGTTTTGATCGCATCACAAATCTATTTATCGTTATTGCAGGGTCCGTACTCCTTATGTGGATCGGAGAGCTTGTCTCTGAGTTTGGTATTGGTAATGGTGTTTCACTCATAATATTTGCGGGTATCGTATCTGGTCTTCCTGCAAGTGTGGGCCAGTTCATCTTTGCTTTTGATGTGGCACAACTACCTCTTTACTTAGCATTTCTTGTTGTTGGTATTATAGTCATCGCAGGCATTGTGCTTGTGACTGAAGCTGAGCGCCCAATACCTGTAACTTATGCAAAGCGTGTACGAGGAATGAAGATGTATGGTGGAGGTTCTACATACTTACCACTTCGTATAAACCAAGCTGGAGTTATACCTATTATCTTCGGTCTGGCTATACTTTCTTTTCCTCAAATGATCGGTACAATACTTGGTCGTTTTGAGACACAGGCTATTTTGGTAAAGATTTCTAAAGTATTACTTTCTTTCTCACAGACTTCTATTTTGTACGCAGTTCTATACTTCTTCTTAGTATTTTTGTTCACATACTTTTATACTGCTGTTACGTTTGATCCAGAAGCTCTCTCAACAAATCTACAGAAAAATGGCGCATTTATCCCAGGTATTCGTCCAGGTGCATCGACTTCCGAATATATTTCAAAAGTATTAACTCGCATTACTTTACTCGGAGCGCTCTTCTTAGGTTTTATAGCTGTACTTCCTATCATCATGCAACATGCGACAGGTATCACTACTATTGCTCTCGGAGGAACATCAATACTTATCGTAGTATCTGTAGTCCTTGATCTCATTAAGAAAGTAGACGCGCAGGTGTCTATGAGAGAATACTAATTTTCTTTCCACTTCTTATATTCTAAAAGAATAGCACTTACAACCTCCTCGAGGTTGTTTTTGTTTGTATCTATGACGAGGTCGTAGTTACTCATATCTGTGCTATCTATTTTATATAATTCCCAGTATCTCTTTTGTTCGCTCTCGTAGCGTTCATTCATCCTCTTGTATACTTCTTCTGCTGTAGTTTCTTTTTCAGTTTCTTGTCTTAATTTGTTTTCCTTCAAACTTTTCATTATCCTATTTTTAGCTATCTCAGGAGGTAGGTCGAGGTAGACTTTAAAGGATTCGGGTATCCAGTAGTAGGCTGTGCGAGAGTCTATGACTATTTTTTCTTTGTTTCTCATGCTTCGGACTTTTTCATCTGTCATTTTGTCTATATTGCCGTCAGTTTCTGCTCGTATATTTAAGTCTATCACAGATAGTCCTAGTTCAATTCCTACTTGTCTAAAAAAGTCTCCTGAGGAGAATCGTGTATATCCTAATTTTTGAGCGACGAGATTTGCAGTGCTTGATTTTCCGCTGCCTAGATTGCCATTTATAGTTATAATCTCTTTCTGCATATAGAGATCATTCTAGTATATAATCCTTGATTATTCAAGCTAAATCTTGTATTGTGTAGAGTATGCAAGCTCAAACTTTAGTATTTTTTGGTATCGTGGGTTCCGGCAAGGGAACTCAGGTAAAGCTTGCGACTGAGTTTTTAAAATCTAAAGGTGTGAGAGAGGTCGTGTGTGTCGGTACTGGAGATATTTTTCGTAAAATTGTAGATTCATCAGCAAATGATGATTATACAAAAATGATAAAAGATTTATTGCTTGCTGGAAAATTAGTACCTGACGAAGAGACAAACAAGCTTGTTTTGGATATTGTAGAGTCACAGATGTCTCCCGATAAGGATTTTATTTTTGATGGCTATCCTAGGACAGTTATCCAGTCGGGAGTTTTTGAAAATATGATGGAAAAATCAGGACGTAAGGATATTAAAATTATTTACATAGAACTTAGTAAAGAAGAGGCCATGAAGAGGAATTTATTAAGAGGAAGAAGTGATGACACAGAAGCAGGGCTTAACATGAGGTTTGATGAGTATGTAAACAATGTTGTTCCTGCTATGAATTATTTTAAAGACAAGACGAGCTATGGTATATATAAAATAAACGGTGAGCAATCCATAGAGGATGTTCATAAAGATATTATTAACGCCTTAGGGTTTTAATTTAAATCAAATGGAAGAAACAATTATAATTTCGTTAGGTGGATCGCTTATTGTGCCAGAAGATATAGATGTTTCTTTCTTGAAAGACTTTAAGAGTTTAATTCTTGAACAGGTTTCAAAAGGTAAAAAGTTTGCGATCGTGACTGGTGGAGGACGTACATGTCGCAAGTATCAAAATGCAGCGAAAGAGATCACAGAGACTACGACTGAGGATTTAGATTGGATTGGAATTTCTACTTGTAATTTAAATGCTGAGCTCTTAAGAGTTGTCTTCAATAAAGATGCTCATGATAAAGTTATATTGGATTTATCTCAAAATTTCTTTCTAGAGAGTCCTATCGTTATCGGAGGTGCACTTGAGCCAGGACACAGTTCAGACATGGATGCAATGCTTGCTGCAAAAAACTTAGGTGCAAAGAAGATCATCAATCTCTCAAATATAGATTATGCGTATGACAAAGATCCAAATAAATTTCCTGATGCAAAAAAGCTTGAGAAAGTTTCTTGGGCAGAATACCGTACTTTTATACCAGAGAAGTGGATTGCAGGACTTAGTACTCCTTTTGACCCTATAGCGTCTAAGATGGCTGAAGCAGAGGGTATAGAAGTCATTATAATGAATGGTAAAAATATTCCAAATTTAGCAAAATGTTTAAACGGTGAGGAGTTTATGGGTACAGTGATTTCTTAGTTTATCATATATGATATGTTAAAAATTTAAAAATGGAGTATAAAAACGAAAATAAAATATGCCAAAACTGTAAAAAAGACTTCGTGATTGAGGTTGAGGATTTTAATTTCTATGAAAAGATGAGGGTTCCATCTCCTACTTTTTGTTCACTTTGCCGGATGAAGAGAAGATTTGTTTGGAGGAATGAACGCATGCTCTATAAAAGAAAAAGTGATTTTACGGGTGATGAGATTTTCACTGCTTTTTCTCCAGAATCAAATATAAAAATTTATGAAAAAGATATCTGGCTAGGGGATAAATGGGATCCACTAGATTATGCTATGGAGTATGATTTTAACAGACCATTTTTCACTCAATTTTTTGAATTAATGCAAAAAGTACCATTTAAGAGTTTAAATGTTCAGAATGGGGTTGGTAGTCCATATGTTAATAATGTCACAGATCCTAAGAATAGCTATCTAGTTTTTAATTCAAGTAATCCAGAAGACTGCATGTATGGGCATGCAATAAATTTTTGTAAATGGTGTGTCGATGTTTCTCATGTTTCAAAATGTGAAAATTGTTACGAAGGTTTTTGGCTTACACAATGTTCTAATTCTTCTTTTTGTTCACAATGTGAAAATTCTTTTAATATGATGTTTTCAAAAAACTGTTTCAGTTGCCAAGATTGTTTTGGTTGTGTGAATTTAAATAAAAAGTCTTATTGTATATTTAATGTACAGTATTCACGTGAGGAGTATTTAGAAAAAATAAAATCTTTTAATTTAGGTTCATATGAAAGTCTACAAAAGATAAAGAAAGAAGTTTTTGATTTCTGGATGAAATTTCCTAATAAGTTTTTACAAGGAACTCAGAATACAAATGTAAGTGGTAATTATATAGATCATTCTAAGAATGTAAAGAAATCTTTCTTAGTTCGTGAAGGTCAAAATCTAAAGTATTGTCAGTATGTACAGGAACTACCAGGTAGTAAAGACTGTATGGATTATTCTGTTTGGGGTGACAATAACCAGCTTGTTTATGAGTGTCATTCATGTGGCATAGGTACACAAAATATTAAATTCTGTGTGCTATGTCAAGAGAATGTTCATGATTTAGAATACTGTCTATTCTGTCTCGGTGGATCAGAAAATTTATTTGGTTGTGTCGGACTACGTAAGAAGTCATATTGTATTTTAAACAAACAATATACAAAGGAAGAATATTTTAAAATGGTAGAAAAAATAAAGAAGCATATGGATGATATGCCATACATAGATAAAAAATGTTCGGTATATAAATATGGAGAATTTTTCCCAAGTGATATGACTCCACATGGTTACAACGAGACTTTGGCTCAGGAATACTTCCCCCTAACTAAAAGTACTGCTTTGGCGCAAGACATAAAATGGGTAGAACCCCCAGAGAGAGAGTATACTTTTGATTTTAAGGTAGGTGCCTTAACTGATGACATTAAAGATGTTGATGATAATATCGTGGGTAAAGTTATTGAGTGTGAACATATGGGTAAGTGTGATCATCTATGCACTACAGCTTTTCGGATTATTTCTGATGAATTGACTTTTTATCGTAAAATGAATTTACCTTTACCTAGAATCTGTCCAAATTGTCGAACTTTTGAAAGATTGAAACAACGTACTGGTATAGAACTTTATAAACGTTCCTGTGATTGTGGTGGAGAGAATTCTAAAAATGCTAAGTATAAAAATACTACAACACACAGTCATCTTGGTGAACCTTGTCCTAATGAATTTGATACTTCTTATTCTTCTGATAGAAGAGAGATAGTTTACTGTGAGAAATGCTATCAGCAAGAAGTTTACTAATTTCTAACATATAAATTTACCATGTCTATTATAATCAAAACCAAAGAAGAAATAGAAATATTACGAGAGTGTGGTAAACGTCTCGCTACTGTTTTATATAAAGTACAGGACATGATTGCTCCGGGAGTCTCTACGTACGACTTAGATAAATATGCAGAGAAATTAATTCGAGACATGGGAGACGAGCCAGCATTCTTAGGATACCAACCAGATGGTGCAGACATTCCTTTCCCAGCGACACTTTGTGTGTCTGTAAATGATGAAGTTGTCCACGGTCTTCCAAATAAAAAAAGAATTCTAAAAGAAGGAGACATTGTGTCTATCGATCTTGGTGTTAAACACAAAGGAATGTTTACTGATATGGCCCTTACGGCTCCTGTAGGCTCTGTGAATGCATCATCTCGTATGCTAATGGAGAATACGGAGCGAGCATTACAAGTGGGTATCAGTGCGGCTTGTGGTGGTAACACTGTGGGCGACATAGGTCATGCTATAGAGAGCTTTGTGAAGTCTCGGGAAAATAAAGAAAAAGGTATCAAGTACGGCATAGTGGATGTACTCGCAGGGCATGGCGTCGGTAAAAAGATACATGAGGATCCATATATACCTAATTTTGGAAAAGCAGGTACTGGAGCTAAGCTTGTACCCGGTATGGTCATAGCCATAGAACCAATGCTTAATAATGGTACTAAAAATGTAAAATTAAGCGACGATGGATACACATTTAATACTGTTGACGGCAAACGTAGTGCACACTTTGAACACACGTTACTCATCACCGAAGGTGATCCTGAAGTTCTAACTAAAATATAGTTTTTTAGAAAACCACAAAAACCGAACTTTTTGTCGGTACAGATTTTTTGAAGCTTAAAAAATCCTGAAACTCTCGGCTCGACAGCCGAGAGACCCCTTAAAAAGTTGTTTTTGTGGTTTTCTATTGTATAATTGTTTTAATGGAACCAGCTTTTTTGCGTGAAATTGAAAAATTTAAAACTCCAGAAGAAGAGTTAGAATATTTGCGTGCGCATGTTTTAAAACATGAAGCATATTTGAAAGAAGAGGGTTACGAAAATTCTCACGAAGATGCAGCAAAAGAAATAGCTAGCATATACAAAGACGTGCCTCTTGAAAGAGTTGTACATAGAGATAATGCACTTTCTCATACTGATCAACAAAATATAGTTCTTTCACTGAAGCCTGAAACCCATGATGCAATAATGGAGGAGCTTTTAGGTATTGTAATTACAAAAGGAGTAAAGAATGCAATGTCTGTGGTCACACTCATGAACAATCCCCACATAGATGATGATTTTCATCGTCTGATCATTCAGTACTTAAAGAAAGATCAGTCTTTAATGGATTTTAAAAATGATGCTCCTCTTTCAAAGTCTTTACATATGACTCTGTTTGAGATAACTCTACCTCCATCTGAGGATAAGGCTGATCAATCAAAAGGGTTTAAAGAATTCATCGGTGCCATGGAGCAGTTTTATGCCGGCATGCATTCTATTTCCATAGGTAAAAACAATAGTGAAGAAAATTATTTTACTTTAGAAGTGGCACTCAGTACTGACAATGATGAGGTTGTTATTTATGCCGGTATCCCCAACAAACACACGTCTCTATTTGAGAAGCAAGTCTTGGCTTTTTATCATAATGCAAAAATCCGCGAAGATGCAAATGATTATAATATTTTTAATGAAAAAGGTTTTTCCGTCGGAGCATATGCATCTTTTTCTGAGCGTTCTGTCTTACCTATAAAGACATACGACAAGATAGATCATGATCCGATGAATACTATCTTAAATGTTTTCTCTAAATTGCAGAGTGTGGGAGAGGGGGCTGCTATTCAGCTTGTGGTTGCTCCTGCTGGAGATAAATTTATTAATGAATTTCACATGATACTCGATGATATAAAAAGTGGAGTATCTGTAAAGCATGCCGCAGACAATTTCTATAAATTCAATCACGCTTTCATGAAGGCAGGTAAAGACCTGATTTTTGGACATAAGGTAAAAAGTGAGGATTTAAAGGATGAAAAATATATAAAAGGTAGAAGGGCTGTAGACGAAGGAGCTATAGAAAAAGTGGGCAACAAGATTAAAAGTACTATCATGAAGGCAAACATCCGCGTGATAGCCTCTGGAGAAAACAAAGAACGTGCAGAAGCAATCTTGCAAGAAATAGAATCTTCTTTTCATCAGTTTTCTGAACCAGCGAGTAACTCTTTTCATTTCGAAAAATTGTATGGCAAAGATCTTTTAAAATTTTTCCACGATTTTTCTTACCGAGCTTTCTCACCTGATAAAGTTTTACCGATGAATCTCATGGAGCTTTCTTCGGTATTTCATTTTCCTGTGGGTCTCTCAGGTCAGCCACAGCTTAAGGAAGCAAAAGCTGGCATTGCTCCTGCACCTATTGAAATGGGAAATGTAGGTATTTCACTTGGTACAAATAGTTACCGAGGTAAGGATACAAGGATACACATGGCTCGAGAAGACAGAATGAGACATTTTTATGTTATAGGTCAGACTGGTACAGGTAAAACAAATATTTTGCTTAATATGATTACAGAAGACATACGAAATGGAGACGGGTGTTGTTATATAGATCCTCACGGTACAGACATACAGACGATACTTTCTCGTATACCAAAAGAGCGTATTGATGATGTGATATATTTTGATCCTGCGTATACTGCACGACCTATGGGTCTCAACATGCTTGAGTATGATCCAAAATATCCTGAGCAAAAGACTTTTGTTGTAAATGAATTGATGGGAATTTTTAACAAACTTTTTGACATGAAGGTGGGTGGAGGAGCTATGTTTGAGCAGTATTTTAGAAACAGTGCATTCCTCGTGATGGAGGATCCTGAGTCTGGTTCTACGCTCCTTGAGATCACACGTGTGCTTGCAGACAAAGAATTTCGAGATCTCAAACTCGCTCGCTGTAAGAATCCAATAATAAAGCAATTCTGGGTCTCGGCGGAGCAGACCACAGGCGACCAATCACTCGCAAATTTCGTGCCATATATTTCCTCAAAGTTCGACAATTTTATAAGTAACGACATCATGCGTCCAGTGGTCTTACAGCAAAATTCCGTATTTAATTTCAGAAAAATAATGGATGAGAAGAAAATTCTTTTGGTAAATCTTTCAAAGGGTAGGCTTGGAGATATCAATGCAAACCTCATTGGTCTCGTGCTTGTGGGTAAAATCCAAATGGCTGCACTCTCTCGGGTGGACATGTTTGGAAAACCTATGAATGATTTCTATCTATACATTGATGAGTTTCAGAATGTTACCACAGACTCGATAGCTTCTATTTTATCTGAAGCTCGTAAATACAGGCTCTCACTTAACATTGCTCATCAATACATCAGTCAGCTTGAAGAAAATATTAAAAATGCAGTGTTTGGTAACGTAGGCTCTATGGCAGTGTTTCGTGTTGGTACTGAAGATGCAAATTTTCTTGAGCCTAAGTTTAAGCCGACATTTTCTGCACACGATATTACCAAGCTCGACAATTACAATGCCTACATGAGCATGCTTGTAAAGGGTCAGCCGACAAAACCTTTTAATATTAAAACTGATGCACCCGAAGTAGGTAATCCGGATATTGTAGATAGCTTAAAAGAGCTTTCATATGTAAAGTATGGTCGTGATAGAGCTGAAGTCGAACAAGAGATCATGGATAGGTATAAAACTTTGGAGGGTATTTAAAAATGAAATTTATAAAAATAATATGCCTGCTCAAAAAATTTCAATTGAAAAAGCAAAGAAAAATAAGTTATTTTACTTTGTGGCAAATGTGGTTGTCTACAGAGATTCTGATAAACGCTGTTTGATCTTAAAAAGAAGCGATACTGAAATAGTTCATCCGGGTCGTTATGGTGTAGTGGGCGGTAAGCTCGAATGGGAAGATATGGATGTAGAAAAACCATCAAATATAAATGGGGATGTTTTAGATTTTAATGATGCAGTAGAGACGCTTTTAGTGAGAGAGACGATGGAAGAAGCAGGCTTAGAAATACATTCAGAACTTAAGTATATTAATAGTAAAACCTTTATTCGTCCTGATGAGGTTCCAGTTGTATTAGTAAAATTTACTGCAAAGTACAAGAGTGGAGAAGTTAGCTTAGAAGAAAATGCCTTTTCTGAGTATGCGTGGGTTAATGGAGAGGAAGTATCTAAATACGAATGTATAGATGGTATACAAGAAGAAGTGACTCAGTCTATCTCTCTGTGGAATAGTTAAATCCATAGCCCACACTATTTTACTCAGTAATGTTTGTAAAGTTTTGATTTTTTAGTTAAATCTGGTAATATAGTACTATTATAATTTGTTTTAATTAGTAAATACATGAAACACCCAAAAGAAGAAGTTACATACGTGATGCTTAAGCCAGACGGAGTCCGTAAAGGTTTAATCGGTGAAGTTATTAGACGACTTGAGCAGCGTGATTTAAAAATCATAGCGTTAGAAATGTTCCAGCCTACACATGAACAAATTCATGACCACTACCCAAAAGATGATGCATGGGTTACTCGTCTTGGAGAAAAAACCAAAGGCACATATGAAAAGTATGGTTACGATATGATTGCTGACTTTGGTACTGATGATACTGCAAAAATTGGTCCAGAGATTCGAAAGTGGCTTGTAGACTACATGAAATCTGCACCGCTTGTGAAAATGATAGTGAAAGGTACACACGCCGTAGACGTAGTTCGTAAGCTTGCAGGTGATACACTTCCATACAAGTCAGCAGTGGGTACTATCCGTGGGGATTTTTCTATAGATTCTCCAGCTCTCGCTAATAAAGAAAAGCGTGCAGTTATGAATATTATGCACTGTTCAGAAACTCCAGAAGAAGCAGAACATGAGATTAAGCATTGGTTTGGTAATACAAAATCATATGACTATAAGCGTTTTGGGGTAGATGAGTAATTTAATCTTAGTTAACTATTATGGAAGAACTTGATCCAAGATTCAAACCCGAGGCTGTTTTAGCAGAAATGACTAAAAGACTACCTGAACACATTGCCTATGTGAAGAAATTATTAAATAGTAGATACGTTTTCATCATAAAAAATGAGGTATCAAGTATTGGTTTTAAAACAATTCTTAAGAATAATGCAAATAGAAAGATCATATATCACTCTCGACCATTTACTGATTTAGAATTAGAATAATTTTACACATTAAACTTGTTTTTGTTTCAAGTTTGTGTTTTTCTTGTAAAATCTATTGCAAGAATTTTTTATAGGAGTATAGTTTAAGTAGGGTTATTTCCAATTATTACCTAGACAACAATTTATGGGAGTTTCGATCGAGTGTAGCTTTGGTTGCACACGTCTAACACCCACTTGGCTTCACAGCTATGGTAATATATTCGAAATAGTCCTAATAAGTAATCCACCATTTTTGTAAGGTGGATTTTTTATTGTATATAAGGTTTATTCACGGTATAATGAGCATATGCATACCTTATTGAATGGAAAAATTCTTTTCAAAAACATTGTATTTTTCATTTTATCTATTCTAGTACTGAACTTTATTGCAAACAAGCTCCACTTGTATTTCTCTATCTGGTATTTTGATATGATAATGCACTTTTTGGGAGGGTTTTGGCTCGGTCTTTTATTTATTTACTTATTCAAGCCGAGTTTTATATCAAGCAGACTCGTTTTAGATTTATTAGCTTTTGTTTTTGTTGTAGGTATAGGCTGGGAAGTTTATGAAATACTGGTAAATGAATTTTTAGCACAAAGCAGCTTTAATACAACAGACACTATTTCAGATATTTTCTTTGATCTCTCTGGGGGATCTGCTGCTATTTTATACAGTATTATATTTATTACTAAAGATAAGTTACAATTAAAAAATTAAATTAAAAAAGATATGGAAGAACAGAATGAAAAGAAAAATGCAAAAATAACCTTTTATGGTGGTACAGGCTCTGTAACAGGAGCTAATTTTTTACTTGAAGTTGATGGTAAAAAGATACTTGTTGATTGTGGCCTCATTCAAGGCATGCGTCTCGCTGACGACATAAACTGGGATCCATTTCCATATGATGTGAAAGACATAGATTTTCTTTTTATTACTCATTCACACATAGATCATGTTGGACGTATACCAAAGCTTATCAGTGAAGGTTTTAAAGGTAAAATATATTCAACGAAGCCTACAAAAGCTCTCTCTGTATTTATGCTCGAAGACACAGCAGGCATACTATCTAAAAATACAGAACAAAATTTAGACAAAATATATTCACCAGAAAATTTACAAACCTCTTTTTCCTTATGGGAAGGATTAGACTACCATGAAAAATTACAAATAACACCTACACTCGAAGTGTCACTCTTTAATGCTGGGCATATACTTGGCTCGGCTATGGTTTTGTTTGTGTACAATGGTAAAAGAATTTTATTTACTGGAGACTTAGGCAATTCTCCTTCACCCATACTTCCTGACACAGAGCATGTCCCTGATGTGGATTATATGGTTATGGAGTCTGTGTACGGAGATAGGAATCATGAGTCAAGAGATGAAAGAAGAAAGTTCCTCGAAGAGACAATAGAAGATAATTACAAAAGAAAGGGTACTCTCATCATTCCTACTTTTTCTCTCGAGCGTTCACAGGAGCTACTTTTTGAATTAAATGCACTCGTAGAAAACAAGAGAATTCCTGTAATGCCTATCTTCCTAGACTCTCCTTTGGCTATCCGTTTGACGGAAGTTTTCAAACAATTCAAAGACTACCTCAATGAAAATGCACAAAAGGCTATGAATAATGATAAATATCTTTTTGATTTTCCAGGGCTTCATAATACCTTAAAATCTGACGAATCAAAAATGATAGGGCAAGTTCCAGATCCTAAGATAGTGATAGCGGGTAGTGGAATGTCGACAGGTGGACGCATAGTGCATCACGAGAGGCACTATTTGCCAGGTGCGAACAATACTTTGCTTTTGACTGGATATCAAGTGGTGGGTACTCCTGGGCGCTTAATACAAGAAGGTGTAAAGACTGTACGCATCACAGGAGAAGACGTGGTAGTCAGAGCTCACGTAGTGACAATTTTAGGATACTCAGGTCACAAGGATTCTGATGGTTTACTAAATTTTGTTTCTGATATGCAAGAAAGTCTTAAAAAAGTTTTTGTAGTTATGGGTGAGCCAAAGTCGTCTATGTTTTTAGTACAAAAGCTCCGTGACAACTTAGCCATTGATGCAATTTCACCAGAGTATGAGGATAGTGTTACTTTGGAATGTTAAAAGGTGCTCGTACAAAAAGTTTATAAAAATTATATTCCTTGAATTTTCATGCTATAATATTTCTTATGGATTCTCAATTTAATTTTCCTAGCAAACATGGTCACAATCAAATAAAAATATGCGTATCAGGTGCAGCAGAGACAGGACACTGTGGTATTGACGCACTCGACAAAGCAAAAGAGCTCGGACGTGAAATAGCACGTCAGGGGGCAGTACTCGTCACCGGTGCTACGACAGGCTTTCCTCTATGGGTAGCTATGGGTGTGAAAGAAGCTGGTGGGGTTTCTATAGGATTTTCCCCCGCTTCTTCTGAGAAAGAGCATATACAAGTATACAAACTTCCACTTGATTACATGGATTTAATAGTTTACACAGGCTTTGGATATCCGGGAAGAGATCTACTTCTGACTCGTAGCTCTGATGCTGTGATTTGTGGCTGTGGGCGTATCGGTACTATTCATGAGTTTACTGTTGCATTTGAGGATGCGAAGCCTATTGGTATTTTTGAAGGTCCATGGGATATGGATGATGAGTTGAAAGATATTTTAGAAAAAGGTCATCGCCCATATACAAAGATAGTGACGGGTGATGATCCAAAGAAAATGGTCGAAGGTATCATAGACCTAGTGAAGAAAGATAAGATTGCTGAATATAAAATAGTCTAAAAAACAAAACCCCTCAATGAGGGGTTTTGTTTTATTTAACAGCTTCTAGTATCTTGGCAAATGTTTTCTCGTTGTGTTCTGCGAGGTCAGCTAGGATCTTTCTGTCTAATGCTATGTTTTTCTTTTTAAGTTCTCCGATAAGCTTTGAATAAGACATACCGAGCTCTCTTGCACCTGCGTTTATCTTTATGTTCCAGAGCTTTCTATTGTGTGATTTCTTGTCTTTTCTGTGAGCGAAAGAATAGTTACCAGCATGTAGTAATGCATCTTTTGCCTGACGCTCTTTTGTACTACGACCATGACGCATACCTTTAGTCTGTTTTAATACACTTCTTCGTCTTTTTAATGCATGTACTCCCTTTTTTACTCTAGTCATTGTTTTAAAATTATATTAATTAAGTATTAAGTCGAACGTTTTATGAGAAAGGTAATAGGTGAGACTTTGGTTTGTTTTTAATAACAAAATTCTGACCCTTACGTCCACCAAGCTGTGTTGTTCGAGACTGTTTTGCATTGAAATGGTTAAAACCCGGCTTCCTAGAAATAATCTTACCATTCTTTGTAAGTTTCAACCTTTTACTATAAGATTTGTTTGTTTTCATTCCCTTCATATATTTATTTTGCTTTTTCTATTGTTGTGGTTAAACCTTTGGGACCTTTTTTATATGCATCTGATATTTTATAATTTTCAGTGATTAGGTGTAGTACTCTGTCTAGTCTCTCTCGTAGAAACTTTTCATCCATGTACTTCGCACGTCCTGCGAGGAATAGCTCTACTTTTACTCTATGACCTTCCTTTAGCCATTTAGAAGCAGTTTTTGCTTTGAGCTCTAAGTCATGGTCTCCAGTACCTATTTTTATCTGTATTCCTTTTGTTTCAGTAGGCTTGGCACCATCTTTTGCTTTCTTTAATTTTTTACTTGTCTCATATTTATACTTACCAAAATCCATTATCTTTGCAAGTGGGGGATTAGCATTTGGTGCTATTTCAATAAGGTCTAAACCCTTATTTTGTGCTAATTCCAATGCATCTCTTATGCTCAAAACTCCGAGATTTTTGTTTTCTTGATCTAAGACCCTGAGTTCAGATGCACGTATTTGGTTGTTTATTCTTTCACGCAATGTGTATAAATATATACTAAGCAAACATTTGACTAATAGAATATAGCTTATTCTAGCTTAAAAGTCAAACCTTTCTGCCTTTTAATTCATAATTCTGCTAAGATATAGTTATGGCAAATTATGCACAGAGTAGAAAGGCTCGTTTTGACTACGAGATACTAGATAAATATGAAGCAGGCATAGAGCTTTTAGGGAGTGAGGTAAAGTCTGTGCGTGGAGGACGCATGTCACTAGACGGTGCGTTTATCATTGTCCGTGGAGGAGAAGCCTTTCTAATTAATGCAAATGTGCCCCCGTATCAAGTAAATAATACTAAAGAAGATTATGATCCTCTTCGAAACAAGAAACTCCTTTTAACAAAAAAAGAATTAGGAGAACTTGCAGGAAGTGAGAAGAATAAAAGTTTGACAATAGTGCCTCTTTCAGTGTATAATAAAGGTAGGAAAATCAAATTAGAAATTGCACTCGCAAAAGGAAAAAAGAAATTTGATAAAAGAGAGAGTATAAAGAAACGCGAGACAAATAGAAACATAGATAGGGAATACAAAGTACGTTGAAAATAAAAAATTAGAAAATATAAATTTTGGAGGGGTCTCTCGGCTGTCGAGCCGAGAGTTTCAGAAATTTTTAAGCTTCAAAAATTTTGTACCGGAAAAATTTGATATTTTTTAATTTTTTTTAATAAATATGGGACTGCAAGGCCTAGACAATAGACCTTTTGTCATTGATGCATATCGAGTATGAACATAATCTCGTAAAACTTTGTTTACATGTTAATTGCAAAATTGACTGCTAAGGCAAAGGGGATAGTCTCTCCATTCTTCGGAATGAATGACTTCGCTTTTGCTCGAGTTTCCGCTTTAGCGTAAGCTCGTGTCTACTCATATAGACTTCCGATATATACGAGTAGGCATAATATTATCGGGATAAGGAAATTTTTGCTCAAATCTTTCACTAAAATTTAGAGCTCGATTAGGAAATATTTTGTTCATTTAAGAATTTTCTAATTTAAAACAAAAAAATGCGCTACATATGTAGACTTCTTTACAAAAATTTATTGCACGGGGATTCGATTTCCCCCAGTTCCACAATACAAAAAATACTACCATTTTAGGTAGTATTTTTTGTATTTCTAATATTCTAGGAGAAGAATTAAATAATTTTACTTTCTATATTTTTATGCTATAATTCTTCGATGGATTTTAATTTTCTTAATAAAAAAGTTACGGGAGACAAAGATAATAAAGGTAAAAAAGGGAATGAAACAAGCTTCTCTCGAAGCATTTTGGGTGCCATTGTTATTTTCATGCTTATTACGGCATTTTATTTAATCTTGTCAGATGATACAAAGCCAAAAGTAGAAATTCCAATATCAGAACTTGCCAATAGCGTATCTTTGGGTGAAGTAAAGCACATTTTAGTTGCAGGAGATGCTCTCACCATAACTTACAACAACCAAGAAATTAAGAAATCAAAGAAAGAAGTCAGCACTTCTTTGTCCCAGACTCTATTTAACTATGGTGTTAAGCCTGAAGTCCTCGCAAAGACAGAAATAGAGATTAAAAGTGAGACAGGCTTTACATTCTGGCTTTTAAACATTCTACCATTCTTGCTCCCTGTATTATTTATAGTTATATTTTTCTGGTACGTTTCAAAGCAAATGAAAGGTGCAGGTGTGCAAGCAATGACCTTTGGTCAGTCAAAGGCTCGTATCACAGATCCAAATGACAAGAACAATAGAGTTACTTTTAAAGACGTCGCAGGATGTAAAGAAGCGAAAGAAGAATTAAAAGAGATAGTAGATTTCTTAAAGAGTCCAAAGAAGTTTTTAGAGATAGGAGCTCGTATACCAAAGGGTGTGATGCTAAACGGTGCTCCCGGTACGGGTAAGACATTGCTTGCACGAGCTGTAGCAGGGGAAGCATCTGTACCATTCTTCCATCTTTCCGGTAGTGAATTTGTGGAAATGTTTGTGGGTGTCGGTGCTTCTCGTGTACGTGATCTTTTCAAGATGGCAAAGAAGGCAGCTCCTGCGATCATATTCGTTGATGAGATAGATGCTATAGGGCGCACACGCGGAGGAGGTTTTGGTGGGGGGAATGATGAACGTGAGCAGACTTTAAACCAGATACTTGTAGAGATGGATGGCTTTGAGCCAAATGACAAAGTCATAGTCATGGCAGCGACAAACAGGCCAGACGTGCTAGACCCTGCACTTGTCCGTCCGGGACGCTTTGATCGTAAAGTTATGCTTGACCTACCTGACCGCTCTGACCGTGAGGCAATCTTAAACATCCACGCGACTAAGAAGCCTCTTGCAGAGGATATAAACTTAAAATTAATTGCTGAGCGTACACCAGGATTTTCTGGAGCTGACCTTTACTCTCTTATGAATGAGGGTGCAATCCTTGCTGCACGTGAGAATCGTAAAAAGATTTTTCAGTTTGACCTTATTCGTGCTATAGAGAAAGTGATGCTTGGTCCTGAGAGAAAAAGCCATTTACTTTCTAAAAAAGAAAAGGAGATCACTGCTTATCATGAGGCCGGGCATGCACTCGTTGCATCTGTGCTTCCTTATGCTGACCCAGTACACAAGGTCTCTATAATTTCTCGTGGTAGTGCTGGAGGGTATACATTAAAGCTTCCTCTCGAGGAGCGTCGCTTGCAGTCTAAAAAAGAATTTTTAGATGACATAGCTATGTCTCTTGGCGGATATGTGGCAGAGAAGATGATTTTTGGGGATATAACCACTGGACCATCTAGTGATTTACAAGTCTCTACCAATCTCGCTCGCGCTATGGTTACTCGTTTTGGTATGTCTGATGTCATAGGGCCTATAACTCTCGTAAGTGGGGGAGGCAGGTCTCCATATGGAGAGATTTCAGAGAAAGAATATTCAGAAGACATTTCTACAAAGGTAGATGCTGAAGTTTCAAGAATAATAAATGATGGATTAAAGAGAGCTGAAGAAGTCTTGAGTGAACATAAAGTCGCCTTTAAAGCTATTGCCGACAAGCTTATAGAAGTAGAGACACTAGAACAAGAAGAATACGAGAAAATTCTTACAGTTCATGGCATAGCCCTCAAAAAGAAAGAAACTGAGACATTAGCCTAATCTTTGCGAAATTTCTTTAAATTTTGTAGTATTAATATACCAACAGTATAGTTTGATATTTTTATATATTAAGCTGGGATTCCGTCCTTAGCTCAGTTGGTTAGAGCACAGAGCTTATACCTCTGGGGTCCTTGGTTCGAATCCAAGAGGACGGACAATGAAATTGCTGATAGGTGGAGCAGCGAATAGGTGGGCTTTATGCCCACCCACTGCCCGCTCGTCGATAGATGTAATCGATAAGCAGGCTTTTTAATTTTCCTAATTTTATTTTTCAAAATACACCACTATATAGGGCTCATTCGTCGTATTTTTTGACAACTTTCTCTCTTTGTTCTCTGCTGTAAATTTTGCTTGAAAATATGGTTATCCACACTACTTTCAACATTCTTTTTCATGTATAATACTTGGACTGAAATATTTTATTTACAAAGTTTGACTTACAAGGATCCAAAAATGAGCACAGAAAAAATAAACCAAAAAGATAGCTACTTAAAATTCTCCATGGCTTTATTTTTGTGCTTATTAATCAGACTTTTACCTCTTCGTGCTCCAAATGTAGAACCGATAATGACAGGTGTTATGCCTATGAGTAAAGCATACGGTGCTTTAGTAGGATTTATTTTCGCATTTTTGAGTATTATATGTTACGACCTCATCACAGGCACGCTCGGAGTCTGGAGCATACTCACATCTCTTTCTTATGGAGTCATAGGTCTTGCTTCTGCATTATTTTTCCAGAATCGTGAGGCTACAGGAAAGAATTTTGCAATATTTGCAGTGGGAAGCACGCTATTCTTTGATGCTGTTACAGGGCTACTCACAGGACCGCTCTTTTTTGATCAACTTTTCTCTGTTGCACTTATAGGGCAGATACCTTTTACCTTACTTCATCTAGTTAGCAATGTTGCTTTTGCTATTATTTTATCGCCCGCCATATATAAGTTACTGATTAAGAAAAAAGTAACACAAGAAATTCTAACCATTACAAATCTTAATCACAAAGTTATATAACATGAAAACAAAAACAAACAATAAAATTTCAAAAAGTGAGCTCGCAAAGATAAAATCAATAAGGAACAGATTTGGTGAAGTAAAATCTTTTGATTTAGAGCGTGTCAGTCGTGCCATTTTTAAAGCTTTTGAGGTTACAACTGAGGGTGGGCAAGGTGAGGCTGATGTCGTAGCTGGTAATGTCTTTGCAAGTCTTTTAAAATTTAGAGAAGAGATAGTAAGTAAAAACAAAAAGGCTGTTTTCTTGCCAACTGTTGAGCTCGTGCAAGACCTCGTAGAAAAAGAGTTAATGAAGAGAAATTTTCCAGAAACAGCAAAGAAATACATCCTGTACAGGAACAAAAGATCAGAATTAAGAGCTACTTTTGGTCCAGTATCTGAAAATGTTCGCAGGGCAGTAGAAGAAAGTAGTAAATATTTTGCGAGTCCATACTCTGAGTATATCTTTTACCAGTTTTATTCTCGCTGGGTGCCTGAGCTTGGCCGTAGGGAGACTTGGATTGAGACTGTAGACAGATACATGGAATACATGAAGGAAAATCTCGGAGATAATCTTACAAAGAAAGAATACGACGAAGTACGAGAGGCGATACTAAACCAAGACATATGTCCTTCAATGAGACTTTTCTGGTCAGCAGGCAAGGCATGCAGGAATTCAAATGTATGGGCGTACAATTGCTCTTACATCGCTCCTACATGTACTCAGGACTTAGGTGAGATCATGTATGTATCTATGTGTGGTGCAGGACTTGGTTTTGCTGTTGAGTGGGAGAATGTCCAGCAATTCCCTCAGATTAAAAAACAAATAAAAGAGAAGCCAGCTACTTATGTAGTGAAGGATAGTAAAGAAGGCTGGGCAGATTCATTTGTAGCAGGACTCGATGCATGGTTTGAGGGTAAGGATTTAAAATTTGATTACTCTATGATCAGACCAGCAGGTGCACGACTAGAGACTGCAGGAGGTAGAGCTTCTGGCCCTCAGCCACTTATGGATCTTATGGATTTTGCTCGTCGTAAGATTTTGTCAAAGCAGGGAAGACGTCTTTCAAACTTAGACATGCATGATATCATCTGTCAGATAGGTATGATTGTCGTTGCAGGAGGAGTGCGAAGAAGTGCACTTATATCTCTGTCTGAATTAGAAGATTCTGATATGCGAGATGCAAAGAAGGGACAGTTTTATCTTACAGAAGGACAGAGAAGTATGGCAAATAATTCCGCAGTATATAATGCAAAGCCTTCTGCAGAAGAATTCCTCGATGAATGGACTGCACTTGTAAAGTCTAAGTCAGGAGAAAGAGGTATATTTAACCGTGGAGGACTAGAAAAACAAGTACCAGCTCGCAGATGGGAAGCGATAAAGGATGAGAGACAGATAGGTCTTAATCCTTGTGGAGAGATATATTTACGTTCAAAACAGTTTTGTAATTTGACGAGTATTGTCATCCGTCCACACGACACACTTCAAACTCTAAAGAAAAAGATGGACCTAGCGACACTCCTCGGTACATACCAATCTACACTTACAAACTTTGGTTACCTTTCAAAAAAGTGGAAAGAAAATTGTGATGCAGAGAGACTACTCGGTGTATCTCTTACAGGATATTATGATAATACTCTAATCCGTACAGATAAAGTTCTCGATACTTTGAGACTTAGTGCTGTAGAGACAAATAAAAAGTATGCAAAGCGTTTTGGTATAAATCAATCTACTGCTATTACTTGTGTAAAGCCTCATGGTAACTCAGGACAGCTCCTAGCTGTAGGTTCTGGTATGCACCCATGGTTTGCACAGTACTTCATTCGTCGTGTGAGAATATCACATACAGATACTCTTCTTAAGATGGCTCGCGACCAAGGAGTGCCATGTCTTCCAGAAGTGGGTCAGTCTGCTGAGACAGCTACGACTTTCGTACTAGAGTTTCCAGTGAAGGCTCCACAGGGTGCGATATTTAAAGACGAAGTCTCTGCCCTTGACTTACTTAAAGAATGGAAAAGACTCAAAGAGCACTTTGTAGAACACAACCCTTCGGCTACTATTTATGTAGGTCCTGATGAATGGCTCGCTGTCGGAAACTTCGTATATGAAAATTGGGATTTCGTCGGAGGTATGTCATTCCTACCTAGATCTGAACACGTGTACCAGCTCGCTCCATATGAAGCAATATCTAAAGAAGAGTATGAGAAGAGGTCTAAGTCTATAGGCAAGATCGACTTCTCAAAACTCTCTCAATACGAAGCCACAGACAACACCACAGGCGCAAAAGAATTCGCTTGTGTTTCAGGAGTTTGCGAGATCTAAGTTCATGCTTTACACAAGAAAAGGAGATGATGGTAGTACTCACACCTTTGGTTGCAACCAAAGTATTTCGAAGAGTTCGAGTACTGCCGAAGCATTAGGCTCACTTGATGAAACAAATTCTTTTCTAGGTGTCACTCGAGCTAAAACTAAAGGATTAAGTTTTCAGACAGGGGATGGTGAGATTAAATATTCGGATCTCATTCTCATAGTTCAGCAAAACCTTTTTATGATCCAAGCTGAAGTAGCAGGATCTGATAAAAGTATAAAAGAAGAGAAGATAAAAGACATCGAAAAGATCATTGATTCTATAGAGAAAATCCTTCCTCCTATTTCAACATTTTTCATAAGCGGAGCCACAGAGCTCGGCGCATATTTTGATTTTGCTCGCACGCTCTCAAGGCGAGCAGAGAGGCGAGTGGTGGAAGTCAAAGAAGAAGGGAAAGTTAAAATAAGTCGGGAAACTCTCGCATATCTAAACAGGCTTTCTAGTCTACTGTATGCATTCGCTAGGATATCTAGCCAAGTAGAAGGCGAAGAAGAAATAAAGCCTAGTTATATTTAATTTTAGTGTCAAAGATGCCCTTTGACATGTGTATAACTTTTTTGTAAAGGAATAATTGTGTGGTATAATAAAAATATATGAAAAAATATTTGTTATTTTTGTTTTCTAATTTATTACTATTAGCTTTATTAATCCCTAGTAATTCTTTTGCACAAGTTGCAGATGATATCGACCCTAACCCAACAGGATCAGAATGCTTAACTCTCACAAGTACAGCACTTCGATATAAATCTAAGGATGTAGAGGTACTTCCGTTACAAGATTTTCTACAAGCACAAAATTACCTTAAATCAGAACCAACAGGATATTTCGGTATTCTCACCTTAAAAGCTGTTAAAGATTTCCAATCCGCAAATGGTATTAATCCTACAGGATATGTGGGTCCTGTGACTAAAACTAAGATAAAAGACATAAGTTGTAATGGTGGAGGCTTAATAAAACCAGAGAGGTGTGTGACTGGTTCTCAATATATAAATGGAAAATGTATAGAACTTCCTCCTGAATGTTATCCTGGATTCGTATATAATCCAACAACTGGAATCAAATGTATAGAGAATTTAAATAATGTTATAATAGATGGAGTCTCTGGACCACAGACATTAAAAGTAGGTGAGGTGGGGACGTGGACAGTAAAAGCGCATACTAAAGATGGTTTAGGAAGTCTTTCATACTCAGTAATTTGGGGGGATGAGTCTAATTATTCTGCACTAGCATCTGCTGGTACATTCGAAGATCTTTCATGGAAAGTAGGTTCTCAGTCTGTAACTTTTACACATAATTATACAAAATCAGCTGAATATAAACCTATCTTTTATGTAAGAAGTGAAAATATAATCCGTTGTATCACGACTCCATGTCCCTCAAATGCGGGTAGTGCAAAGACAAGTATAAGTGTGAAGGTAGGTGAGACATCAAGCAATGCCAAGTCTTCTATTTCAGTTGTAAGTCCAAATGGACGAGAGATATGGCAACATGGCAGTACTCAAACAATAAAATGGACTAGTACAAATCTAAGTAGTGCTCTTATAGGCATAAGGTTGTATGAAAAAAGTGGTTCACCTGTAGTTACCTTGGCACGAAATATTCCAAACACTGGTTCTTTTGATTGGGTTGTACCTACTACTTACGTAGGAAGTAATTATGTAATTATGGTTTATCCTGAAATCATAGACAGTGCATCTACCGTAAGTGATAAAAGTGACGCAGCATTCAGTATTATTTCTAGTTCATCTTCAGCGACAACTCCTTCCATTACAGGCATACAAGGTTTTAATTCAGCAACAGGTGTTTACAATAGCAACGAGGCTACAGCAGGTAAATATCTAGTCTTGTACGGTAAATTTGCTTCTACTGGCAACAAAGTCGTTGTGGGTAGTACTGTGTACGAAGCTAAGCCAACGATAACTGATGCTAATGACAAAACTCCACGTATCACTTACCAAAGTACTTCACAGATAAATGTATTACTAGGATCACAGGTAGGAAATTTACAGGTCTTAGTAATAAATGGTTCTGTTAAATCTTACCCTGTTCATGAATTTAAAGTTGTGGCAGGTAGTGTTCCAATTGTCACTCAATTTGCTCCATATATAAACGATGAATCTAGTACAGGTAAAAAAGGTATTCAAGGTTTTGATGCTATCACAAATACATATAGTGATGCTCAAGCGGTAGCGGGAAAATATTTAGTTTTATATGGTAATTTCTCAGCTTTAGGTGGCAATAAAGTATGGATAGGAAGCAAGGAGTACACTCCTACTTATCAAAGTGCAACACAGATCAATGTATTACTAGGTTCTGATACTGGAAATCTACAAGTATTGGTTAGGAACGGTAATATTAAATCAAATGTTCTTGAATTTAAAGTAGTAGCAGGTAGTGTTCTTGGAGCTTCTACCTCTATGCCTTATGGCTGTACAGCTTTGACCAAATATAGTTCTATGACTGGGGTTATGTGTTGGTAGTTAATTTACTCAAAGTGAAACTCTCCAGCTTTTTCTTTTACTTTATTTTTGAGTAAAGGGTCTTTTAAGAGTTCTGGATCTTCTTCGATCAGTCTTATGGCCTCGGTGCGAGCAGCTTCTACCATCTTTATATTTTTTATTGCTTCCATGCCGAGGTCGGTGATGCCCCATTGTTTGCCTCCTCCTAACTCTCCGGCGCCACGAAGAGCGAGATCAAGCTCACTTAATTCAAATCCATTCTTAGCAGTTTTAAGTGCTTTTAATCTGGCAATTGTTTTGTCACTTTTGGCTTCTGCAAATACGTAGCAGTATGCTTGATGCGTGCTTCGTATCACACGCCCCCTGAGCTGGTGAAGCTGTGCAAGGCCGAATCTTTCTGCTCCCTCGATGATTATTATAGTTGCATTTGGTACGTTTACCCCCACTTCCACCACTGATGTAGCGCAGAGAATGTGTATTTTCCCCTCTGAGAAATCTTGCATAACTTCTTCTTTTTTCTCTTTACTCATTTTGCTGTGGAGCACTCCTATTTCATATTTTTGAAATACTTCTTTTTTTAATCTTTTTGCTTCTTCTACTGCAGACTTCACATTTAGTGCTAGTTCTTTTTCAGGATTAGGCTCAAAAATTCTAGGACATATTACATATAGCTGCCTACCATTTTCTAATTCTTTATGTATTTTTTCATATGTATCTTCGCGTTTGTCGGGTGTTACTATTTCTGTAATTATTTTTTTCCTGCCTGATGGCATCTCGTCTAAGAGAGATAGATCTAAGTCTCCATATATTGTGAGTGCTAGGGTTCTCGGTATTGGGGTTGCTGTCATAGAGAGGAGGTGAGGTGCGACGTTGTCTTTTCTTATTAAACTCCTTCTTTGTTTAGTGCCAAATCTGTGCTGCTCATCTATGATCACGAGTGCTAAGTTTTTAAACTTCACCGACTTTTGTATGAGTGCATGAGTGCCTATGAGTATAGGTACTTCTCCATTTGCTACCCATTTCAAAAGTTGTGCACGTGATATGCTTGTCCATTCTTCTCTATTTGTTTTAGAAGGGAACTTCCTGCAGCCAGAGCCTGTGATGAGTCCTATGTTTATGGGCATGTGTTTAAAGTATTTTATGAAAGACTCGAAGTGCTGGGTGGCGAGTATCTCTGTTGGAGCCATATATGCAACGTTTAAATTGCCAAAAGTTTGCTCTTCGCCTTTGTCGTTTAAGGGTCTTTGCTTCACTGCTATGTATGCAGCACTTGCAGCTACTGCCGTCTTGCCTGATCCCACGTCACCTTCGAGAAGCCTCGACATAGGGAAATTTTTCCCCATGTCAGAGAGTACTATATCGATTGATTTTATTTGAGCATCTGTAGGTTTAAAAGGGAAGCGATCTAGAAATTCTTTCAAATCTTTTGGATTTGTTTTTATTTTAAAAGATTTATTTTTTCTATACTCTATTTTGTCATGTTGGCGTTCGAGCTGTATACAAAAGACTTCTTCGAAAGCGAATCTTTTTCTAGCTACTTCCGCATCATTTTCTTTTCTAGGTTGATGGATAAATATGAGAGCACTTTTTAAACTAGGTAGATTATATTTTTTTAATATATCTTCTGGTAAATAATCCTCTATATTATCTAAACTTTTTTCTTTAAAAATCTTATCAATAGCATGATAAAACCATTTTGAAGTTATGCCATAAGTCTCTGCATAGATAGGGAATGAAGATCCGGAACTAGGTACATTTTCTTTCATAAAAAGAGTGTCATGGGAGTCTATTGGCATGTTCGGTATTTTTTCAACCTCTGGGTTAGCGAGATACATGCCACTTTTGCCTTCTGTAACTTTACCTGTAAGTTTTGCACTCTGCCCATCATGGATCATTTTTGCCAAATAGGCTTGGTTAAACCATGTGATTTTTATTTTACCCGATAGGTCTTCTATTTCACCTTCAGCCATAGACATTCCCGACCTAAAAGATTTTTTAGTTTTTAGTTTAGAAATTTTCCCATATACCGTCGCTGTGTCACCAGCTACGAGATCACTTATTTTCATTACTGTGCTTATATCGCTGTACCTCACAGGGAAGTGAAAGAGGAGATCTGATATTGAGAAAATTTTAAGCCTCGCGAGAGCCTTTTTTTGCTTTATATCTAGTCTGAAATTTGTTTCGATTCTGTCACTTAAGTCCATCCTTGAATAATACCAAAAATTTGAATTTTCACATAAAACTGGTATAGTAAATCTATAAAAGAATATTCTGTCTTTTATTTGCCGGTGTAGTTCAATGGTAGAACGAAGGACTCATAAGCCTTAGAAAATGGTTCAATTCCATTCACCGGCACAAAACAAAATACCTTGAAAATTAGGTATTTTTGTGTATAATAAAAATATGCGACTGTAGCTCAACGGTAGAGCACCCGCCTGTCACGTGGGAGGCCGTGGGGTCAGCACCCATCAGTCGCGCAAACGAAAAACACCTATTTTGTATAGGTGTTTTTCTGTGTACTGAATGGACACTGAACTAATGCTTGACTTAGATACCCCCTAGGGGGTATACTTTATTCATGCACGCAGATAAAAATAAACTAATACGCCGTCTAAAAATCATTGAGGGTCAGCTTCGTGGCATACAGGATATGGTTGAAAAGGATAAATACTGCATAGACATCATTACTCAAACTTCTGCTATTAAACAAGGCCTATCAAATGTTGAAGATGCCCTACTTGAAGGACATATTGGTCATTGTGTAGTAAATCAAATCAAAAAAGGTCAAACTGATAAAGCGACCAGTGAAATATTAAAAGTATATCGTTTGAAAAGAAAATAATATGATTACTCACAAATGTGAAAACTGCAGCATGGAAGGAACATACCTAAAAGCAGACAGCGAGGGTCTTGTTCGTTATTACTGTGAGCATCACGCACCAAAAGGAGCAACGAGGATTGGAGAAGTCCCAAAACCTGAAACTGGATTGAAGAAGTTTTTGCCACTCATTGTTATTTTTTCTTCTATTATTTTGTTTACTACCATTACCACATACCTACACGGATTTACCTTAGAATTTGCAATGCGTATGATGATGGGTTCATTCTTCGCTATCTTTGGAGCATTTAAGATATTCAACCTTACTGCGTTTGCCGATGCTTATAGCACTTACGACATTCTTGCAAAATGTTCTCGTGCATATGCTTTTATTTACCCATTTCTTGAAATCTTGATTGCAGTTCTATACATCACAGACATAGGTGGTATCTACCGAGATATTTTCACATTCCTTTTAATGGCAGTTAGTTCTGTCGGAGTAATTCAAAAACTACGCATTAAAGAGGAAATACCTTGCGCCTGTCTCGGTATGGTTTTTAAATTACCAATGACTAAAGTTACACTTTTTGAAGATGTACTAATGGCAGTTGAAGCATTTATAATGATACTTATTGCTTTGAAATAAATATGAAGAACCTACACTTTATTAAAATATCCCTAGCACTCCTCGCGCTCGTAGGATATTTGAGTATTGTCGTTCTTGGTCCAATCCATATGGCTCATATGGCAGAAATGAATATGCCTATGGAGCATTGTCCATTTGCTGTCGGAGAACACTCTCTGTGTAAGATGGACCCCTTCGAACACTTGAAAGTCTGGCAACAGTTTACTACGACATTTCTACCTCTTATTAAAATACTCTCTGTTATAGGCATACTACTTACCCTCATATATTTTTCTTACTATTCGCCACCGATTGGTAGATTCTTGTTTTCTCTCAAACGAGAACGATTGCGGGCATTCTCTCTGTATCAACAACTGTTCTCTCAAGGTATTCTCAATCCCAAAGCCCCGTAAAAATATCATTCGTCATTATTAGAAATTAACTCGTATAACAAATATGAAAATATCAAAAGTAGTGCATATCGTTAGTGTTATCGTTGGACTTATTGGAGTAATATCATTTCTAGGTGCTGTTCTTAACGGAGTAGATAATAGCGTGTTCGGAGTTACAAAAATGGATGCCTTAGCTTGTGCAGGAATACTTATCCTTATTGCGACTTGGCTTCAAATAGCAACCATTCATCATATGATGCTTGAAAAGAACGGTGAGAGAGTGTAATTATTAAATTAAAATACAAAATTATGGAAAATAAAAACAATGTATTGGTTTTTAGTCTTGTCTTTCTAATTATCGGTATCTTTGTTGGTTGGCTCATTTGCAACAACAAGACAGTAATAGTAAGCCAAACGGCAGGAATGCATCAAATGGCTGACGGGACAATGATGGGCAATGTTCCTGTGAATATGGAAAGTATGATGGGCGGAATGATGGCTGGATTGCAAGGTAAAACAGGAGATGCTTTTGATAAGGAGTTTCTTGCTCAAATGATTGTTCATCATCAAGGAGCTGTAGAGATGGCAAAAGCGGTTCTAGCAACCTCAAAGCGACCAGAGCTTATCAAACTAGCCAATGACATCATCTCTGCTCAAACTAAAGAAATTGGAATGATGCAGGAATGGCAGAAAGTGTGGTTTAAGTAATTCAAATAGGTTTACTGACAAATCACCGAAAGGGTGTTTTGTTTGATAAGCACTCGTAAAAAGTATATTATTATACTAACTCTAGTGATTTGAAGCTCGGAATGTAGATTGTAGCGTCATTATTACGCTCAAAGGCAGTTCTAAAATCGTTCACTAAGTCGTGCAAACAAAAAGAGCCATAGATCTGTCAGCTGGCGGAATGGTTCTTTTTGTTGTGGGTGTATTGGACTTAAACTGTGATACAATAAAAAGTATGATAAATCAAAAAAGTTTTCCCATTTTAGTAATTATTTTTTTGGTAGTAATATTGGGCTTAGGCGGTGGAGCATATTTATATATAAAAAATTCAACACTAGAAGCTATAACTCCCATAATTCAAGAGACGAAAGTTGATGATAGTAATACTACTTTAGAAAATCCTCCTTCAAATTCAGAGACACAAGTTGTTAAAAATGATGATACGGTTGCTAGTATTACTTGGAAAGTATTTTTCGATGAAAAATTGAAAATCGGTTTCTCGTATCCATCGTATCTTTCAATAAAAAAAGATAATATCATCAATCCAAACTCTGATTTTATCAAAACAACACTTACTGATGGGCAGAACAACACCACTGAGATAGTTTTTCCTGTTGATGAATCTAGTAGGTTGAATGGGAAAGAAATAAAGGATACGCTTGTAGAAGATTCAAAAATTCCTGACGCAAAAGGCAGACCAAGGACATTAATAGTTGACGGTAAAACTTTTCATATCAATTATAGTGATTTTATTTCGTACTCTTTAATTACTAATAGAGGGATTGTTGATGTAAGTTTTTCCATTACGTCTGGTTATTCTCAGCTTGATATCAAAAAAATTCTTTCCTCATTAAAATACTAACTAGGAATGTATAGCCATGCTCGCACTTCTTTCATTTGGTTCTGTATCTTTCACCCACAGCAGACACGCTCCTTTATTCTTCAAATCCGCAGGAATAGTCGTAATTGTGCTTGAAATGCTCGTATTATTTTTAGGTCTTATGGGTTTAGGTATTGTAAATTCTTTATTTAGTATATAATTACTTTATGAATAAGATAGTTTCAATTATCATAATTCTTGGTCTCGTGGTGACTATAGGAATAGTATTTTTAGGGTGGTTATAAATCACAAGAAACAGCACGCGTAGAACAAAATATTGAAGTAGGATATAGTGTTATGATTTTTCTTCTTTGGCCATTAGGTCGGTTGGCTTTCAAGAGGTATTACCTATAAAAGGAAAAGGGAATAGACATAGGAACACCAAAAATAGGAGAACCGTTAGAGGGTGTTTGCAGTATGGGAATGTATAGTTTCTTAGTTAATTTTATTTAATAACATTTTTTATTAATTTTATGACAAATGAAAAAAAGCTTGAGTGGATTTTGAGAATTGGTATCGCTGGAGAGTTTTTGGGTCATGGAGTATTTGCTATTTTAGGTAAAGCGGATTGGATAAAGTGGACACAGCAACTGACAGGTCTTGATACGGCAACAGCGACTACTTTTATGTTGGTGGTGGGTGTCGTAGATATTTTATTAGCAATTATGGTTCTTTGGAAACCCATTAGACCAGTGCTTTTATGGATGGCATTCTGGGGTTTTTGGACGGCGCTTGTTCGTCCACTTGTCGGGGCAGATCTCTGGATTAAAGATATTTGGGATTTCATTGAGAGATTTGCTAATTGGGCAGCACCACTTGCACTATTTTACTTTTATAAATCTAGATAAGAGTAGTATAAAGAATTAATATAATATAGTAATGAAAAAATTAATTATTCTAGTTATTTTATTTACTCCTTTTGTGTCTTTGGCTCATGTAAAGTGGTTTGCTCAAGAAAATCAATATATCAGACCGTATAGTTTGACTGACGTACCAGTATTGATTTGGATCTTAGTCACTATTTTTTTAGTGTCGATCGGATTTTATCTTGAAAGTAATATTAAAATACCTTCAAGATTTAGAGCTATATTAGATAAGATCGGACCTATGGCTGAGTCTTTAGCTAGTATTGGTTTTGGTGCAGCACTTATCATCTTCTCTTTGAGTGGTTTTGTATTTGCACCAAACTTGCATGCAGAAGGAAGCTTCATTCTATTTTTACAAGGTATTGCTGGGGTGATGATAATGCTCGGTATTTTCGAGCGTATTGGTGCTTTGCTTCTACTTTTAACTTTTGTGCTAGGTATAGCAAGATACGGAGGAATTGAAATGATGGATACATTTGAGATGGTAGGCTTTGCTTTGTATGCACTTTTAGTAGGTCGTCCGAAATGGAAATTAATCTCTACTTCTTACGGTTTAAAGTTTCTAAATAATTTTGAATCATATGCAGTACCTATTTTACGGATAGCTACTGGAATCAATCTTATAATTCTAGCTCTTTCTGAAAAGATATTTGCATCTTCTTTGACTTATGATTTTCTTTCTAATTATCACTGGAATTTTATGCAAAGTTTCGGTATGAGTAACTATTGGTTTGCTTTTTCTTCTGGTGTGGTAGAGCTCCTCTTCGGGTTATTTTTTGTTTTAGGATTGATCACTCGTACTGCTACTATATTTTTGGCATTTTTCTTAATAACTACTCTTATATTACTTGGTCCTCTTGAACTTATTGGTCATTTACCGCATTTTTCTATTGCTATCGTTCTTTTAGTTTTAGGTGCAGGAGATAAACTTAAATTGCATACAAAATAACTATTCTTTATCATACATATGATATAATCATAGTATATGGATTATGTTAAATTTCTTAGAATTTTCTTTTTAATTTCGATACTTCTTGGGTTGGTTCTTTTATTAACTCATAAATCTTGGGTACCTAAGATAGTCCATACTATTTTAAGATATGAAAATATTCAAAGTATCTCTTCTGAGTGGCAGACTTATAAAAATGAGGATTTCAAATTTGCTTTTAAATACCCAAGAGATTGGCAAGTCATTGAAAGAAAGTTATCTAAGACAGCTAACGCAGTGGAAGTGTATTTAGTACCATCTAATAATACACAATCAGACATAAGCTTCTTCGTTGGAGATTCAGTAAAAAGAGAGACATACGATGCGACAAAGTGTCCTGTGCAGACAAATAATATAGAGTGCAACACAGTAGAAAACATCTACGGTGTGCAATATGTACGACAGGTAAGTGCGGTAAGGCCTAGAAAGAGTAGCCAGCAACAACTCGATGCGTTTTTTATAAACAACGATTTACTGATTCAGATGAGTACTGTCCTTACTGATATAGATGGTAAGCCTCTTGAAAATACTATAAACACATTGCCTGTTTTTGAGAAAATCATTACTACATTTGAAGCTAGCTAATAGATTTTAAATTCTCTTTTTTTGCAAAAAAAGTTTAAATAAACTAATATTAGTTTTTGTTGGTTGGTGTTATTAGTGATATATAATAGCCGTTGTAGCTTAGTGGTAAAGCACCATATTGGTAATATGGAGAGCGTGAGTTCAATCCTCACCAACGGCTCCGCAATCAAAGAGGACGGGTTTTCGTTAAAATTTTTTCGCGCAGAGTGAAGCTCTGCGTAGTGTGGCAAAGGGTTTCCGGACGCTTCGCGTCCCAAGAGGGAGAGGTTCGAGCCAAAGATTTTTTGGAGGGAGATTTTTTTGGAGGGGAGGTCGGCTGTTTTAACTATTTCGTCCAGTATTGAAGCGTCTTTTATCCATTCCCTTGTCGGTTCGATCCATGCGGAGGGGGTTCGTAGAAATCGAGCTATTTGCTCCTCTATAGACTTCTTGTCCGACATAAGCGAGCGACGCCTTTCTAGGTAGTCGGCTCGCTCGATGTCTTGGGCGACATAGACATCGGTAAGTCTAGCGAGGTTTTTAGAAATGTCTTCTGCCTCTGCCTGCAATTCTAAAACAGCTTTTGATGCGGTGTTTTTATTTTTCTGCTCTTCTGTATCTAACATAACGGACAATTTTTCTGCCCATTCTTTCGGCATATAATATTCACTAAGAATGGACGACAGTTGGTTGTCTAATTTTTCTGCTCTTATGCAAGGTTCAGAGCATTTTTGCGTTTTGGATTTTTTAGAACAATGATAATAAGTGTAAAGATGAGTAGTGCCATTTTTCTGTCGTTTCAGTTTTATCTCTCCAGTAATTCCCATACCACAATTTCCACAGGTCAT
Source organism: Patescibacteria group bacterium (assembly GCA_038063515.1). Taxonomy (GTDB): domain Bacteria; phylum Patescibacteriota; class Minisyncoccia; order Phycocordibacterales; family UBA9973; genus UBA9973. Next base: position 132,408 of record JBBTUY010000002.1, read on the forward strand.
TAATCCACAAAGTGGTCTAGGATCAGTTTTCTTGTCGGGGGTGCGACCACGACCTCGTAAAACAGCGTTAGCTTTATCGAAAAGTGCTTTAGAAATTATCGGTTCGTGTTTGCCTTCATAAATTTCTCCGGCATGGCGAAAGTGTCCGTAATAAATTGGATTAGTGAGAATATGTGATACACGGGAAACATGCACTCGCCGATTATTTTTTGAAAGTATGTCCGCTTTTTCTAAAATTTTTGCGAGTTCTTCAAGTCGTACATTGCCTGTTGCGTAAAGTTCAAACATTTTTTTAACTAACTTTGCATTTTTATGATGAATGGCTATTTTCTTAATGGCTTGATTATTTATGTAGCCAAACGGAGCGAGACCGGGGAAATCTCCGTTTCGCGCTTTTTGACGTAAACCTCGTGCGGTGTTTTCACTTAATTGGCGAACATATTCGTTCGCCATTCCTAACTCAACGGACATCATTAAAACATTATCGTTTGGATAATGGCTTTGTCCGTGCGTTTGGATATGTTGGATTACGTTTTGTTGGAGCATCCATTGAATTTTTCCGCTATCCACTGGATTGCGAGACAAGCGATCAATTTTCCAGCAAACAATTCCTTGTGCTTCGCCATTTTGTATGCGACGGAGCATTTCATTGAAAATAGGGCGACCAGGAATTTTTGCCGAACGTTTTTCTATAAATTCATCAGCGATATTTAGACTTTCACGCTTGGCAAGTTCTCGTAATTCGGCAAGCTGGGCTTCAATAGAGAGAATTTGTTTATCCTCGACGTCGGTTGATTTTCTTGCGTAAAGAAAATAATTCACCATAATATATATTATAGCGTTATAACGCCATCTAGCGCAATAGCACTGTACTTGATATTATGTTGTAATAAACCTATGGATATAACTAAGAAATTTGGAAACAGAGTAAAGACGGTTCGCTTACAAAAAGATATGTCTCAAGGTGATATAGCAAAAAAGTTAGGTGTTCATTCTACCTATATCAGTAAGATAGAACGTGGAGAACAAAATATGTCTATTCAAGGTGTAGAAAAATTAGCGAAAGTGATCGGCGTTTCTGTTGGAGAATTGATGAAATAAAATTATGAAAAAATATAAATTATGTCAAAAATGCTCTAAGGAAGTTGGATTAAGTACAAAAACTTGTACTTGTGGTTCAGAAAAGTTTGCCCCCACTTTTGTAAAGAAAATTGAAAAATTAAGTAGACAATTTTCTGTGCAAGTAACTGAACCAAATAAAAAATTTTATAAAGACAAAAAACCTCCCGATAAACGAGTAACATTATATAAATGGTGGCTTGGGGGTAAATCTTCTTTACACATTAATACCGTAGAAGAGTGGAATAAAATCAAAGAAATAATTGATGAAAGATTGTCTGGGTTTTTAAATTGGAAAAGTAAAGCAGAAATACTAGCACAAATTAAAGATACTGAAAAACAAGAAAAAAAGTCCGGAAAACAAATCGAAGATCTTACACGAAACTATCCTGAGTTTATTCGAAATGTTCTCAAAAAAGTTGATTACAGTAAGATTGACCCAAATAATGCTACTGAATTTGGTCAAATAGTAAAAGACCTAACAGAAGTACTATCAAAAACTGACCAAGATTTTGGTGTAGCTTTTAGAAATGTTATAAAGCAATTACCAAAACAACCAAAAAGAGCCCTTGAAGACTTAGATGAGCTTCTAAAAACATGGTCGCTAAGACAAATAACTTCCTTGTCTTCCCAAGTTATAAATCGTTTAGAAACACTAAAACTTTTCAAGGAGAGAATTTTGGATGACAAAACTTATGAAATAAGGGGAGATAATTCCATACACCGAATTCTTGAAAGCTCAATGTGGATGATAGATGAGAGATACTGGCTTTTATACAGTAATGAAACTTTGAGAAAAATTGTAGAAAAGGAACTTCCGAAAAAAGATAAAAAATACTCAAAGCTGCGTCCAGATTTTGTGTGTGGAACAGTCGATAATAAATTAATTATAGTTGAATTAAAAAGACCTTCCCACGCGTTGACCATAGAAGACCTTAATCAAGCAGAAACTTATTTGTCTATTATTGAGGAACATGGGAAGAAATTCTCGAGCTCCGAGGTTTACTTAATTGGAAGAAAAATTGATGACGACTTGAGCAGAAAAATTAAGCATCGCGCTTCTCATTTTAAGATAAAAACCTTTTCAGATCTTATAGATGATACAGAAAAAAGATATAAAGAGTTCATGGATATTATTAAAAAATAAAAGGGAGTTTGTGATTTTTAATCACAAAAGTTTTAACATGCGCACGGGTGGGTGGGGCAAGTGTTATGTATTTTGTAGCCGACCTCCCCTCCAAAAAAATCTCCCTCCAAAAAATCTTTGGCTCGAACCTCTCCCTCTTGGGACGCGAAGCGTCCGGAAACCCTTTGCCACACTACGCAGAGCTTCGCTCTGCGCGAAAAAATTTTAACGAAAACCCGTCCTCTTTGATTGCGGAGTGCCTTTTAAACAAGGCTAGAACCCATTTTAGCAAAAATGTAGAAGAAACAC
>JBBTUY010000003.1:0-39893 GCA_038063515.1 Patescibacteria group bacterium
AACCTGCCACCCCCTCATTGCAAATGAGGTGCTCTACCAGATGAGCTAACGGCCCTTGTTAATTTCTCAAACTTTACTTATATCTTTCTATATTACCTTTACGAGGTGCTACAGATGAGCTAACAGTCATCAAGGGTTTTCTAGTTTGTTCGTGAATTTTTATAAAAAATTACTAATAAGCTAACAAATAATATTCTATATTATTTTAGCAATAATGCAAATGGTTATATTGTTTTTTCTCTATTTTCTGCTATTATATTAGAGTTTCAAATTCCGAGGTAGCTCAGCGGTAGAGCGGTCGCCTGTTAAGCGATTGGTCGTAGGTTCGATCCCTACCCTCGGAGCAGATAGCATTACATGGTATTTCTTGGTATAATGTGGGCATGAGAGTGATGCTTACATCTGGAGATTTAACTCCAATCCAAGTAGAAAGATTTAAAGAACTTATCGGAAAACCGAAAGTTGAAAAAGCACTCTTTATTACAACAGCGGCTGTTCCGTATGGATTAATTCCAAAGCCGGAGTGGTTAGAGGATTCTCTCCGCGACATGAGACAATTTGCAGAATCAATAGACGAAACTTCTTTAGAGGAAGGTTCTCTTATCCCAGAGAACTTAAGTCAATATAGTTTTATCTTTATTAGCGGAGGAAATAGTTTTTATCTTGCTTATCGTCTCGAAGAAACCGGTCTAGGTTCTAAGATTAGAGATTTTATTACGCATGATGGCGTATATTCTGGAAGTAGTGCCGGCGCGATTATTCTCATGAATAATCTGGAGCATTTTGCACCCGCAGACGACCCTAAGGCGGCCCCTAAACTTTCTCCTGGACTTTCAGTAGTGGACTTTGCTGTTGTGCCGCACGCTGACAATCAAAAATACAAAGCAATTATGGAAGGCATCGCGGGAGCATATAAAAACGAGGGTAAGGAGGTCGTTTTGCTCAATGACGACCAAGTATTAGTTATTAACGGTCAATCGAAAGAAGTGGTCTAGATAGCCGATACAAACGTCCTGTTTGTCGTAAAGAAGGTTCGAAGATTGGAAGCCCAGGGGAGCTCGTGAAAACCTTAGACCCACGTAAGTGGGTTTTTGGTTTTTTGAGCTCGGGAGAGAAAGTTAACTGCTTGGCTTTCGAGTAGGGAGGTAAAAGCTTTTGTGTCTTTTTGAAAACTTGTTTGAAAAAAGTACAAAAGGTATACTGTTCCTGTAAGGAAAGATTCCCTACCTCCCGAGCATCGAAATTTAACCTTATTATTCAAGGTTTATCTTACCTACCTTAGTAGAAGTTCGAACCTATGGTATAATTAAAATATGGGAATCGAACAAACACCTAATCTAGAAGAAAGCTATGCTAGAAAAGAACTAATTGAAATGGCCTTAAAATCTCTCAAGCCAAAAGAAGAAAGGGTATTAAGATTAAGGTTTTTTAATGGAATGACTTTAGAAGAAGTAGCAACAGAATTAGGTTTGTCAAGTGGGGAGAGAGCAAGACAAGTTCAAGAACTAGCTTTAAGAAAAATACGTCTTGGTCATGAGCTTCCTGAAGGAGTTAGTAAACTATTAGAACAGCTGGAAAGATAAGCTTGTTTTTAGTGTATTAAAAACATTCGAATATAATCTCAAGTTTGGAGCCGACGAAAATCACTTTATAAATAAGATGATTTTTTACCATAGTATAAGTTCGAATCCGTGATATAATTTTAAAGTGATTGAATCTAATAAAGAAAGACAAGCACCTAAGAAAAGCTTAGAAGCCGAGCCAAGTCACCTTGCTCGATAAACGTCTTCAAAAACAAAATTTCGTTCTAGTATAACAGTAAGAATCATTTTCTAAACTATTACTTATCGATGTATACACCCAGCCCAACAGCACGGTCGGCGCATTCCATCTATAAGTTTTGATATTGCTTTTTCAATGCGGATGTTTCGTGTCTCTATTTTCTTACCAGAAGTAACCCAGCATATCCATTCATTTCGTGCGAGCGGAGTAGTGTCTTCCCAGGTACTAAGTGCTTTTTTGTGAGAGATAATAGCATTACCGAGGTCTTTTGGTATTTTATGTACTGTCCCTGTGGCAAGTGTTTTTGTGCTCATTATTTTATTTTATCAGAATTTTATATTTTTTGTTTTTTGATTTTGTTCTGTGCTGTGGGGGTCGTGTCGCATAGGTATTGACGGAGGCCGGTAAATAGATCTATCCCATACATGAGTATTAAACTATATTTGACAAGCTTATATTTTTTGTTTATTTTTAATCTTGGTTTGTAACAAGAAAGGAGAAAAACCATGAAAATAATCATGGTACTATTTGTTGTGTTGTGTTGCCCTTTTATTACGAAAGGGCAACACAACACAGCGCCTGCCTCATGTGAGTCAAGTTTCGAAGTTATGGTGGCCAGGGCCAACCATGGCTTCGAAACTGAGCTTAGGCTGGCTAAGTGCCTGCCTAAGCATTTTTTTGTGTTCGCCAACCTGAAAGTCAGCGAACACAAAGGCTTCGACGCCGGACTAAAGTTTCAAGTTCTCCACCAGGAAAGGTGGGAACTTAATCTTTTCTCCGGCCTCGATCACCTCAGCCATAAGGACCGACTTTTTGTTGGTGCTGAGGCTGAGGTCGAGGCCCGGCGTTTCCGCCTTTCATTAGGCGGTACGCTGGGTGGCCATTTTGGCCGAGCTCTTGAATTTGGGATTCAAACCCCAAAACTCAAGTGGCTCGGCAACGTACGACTGGGTCCCGTCGTACGTTTCACTCCTCATGGGACCCAATTTTTGGCCAAGGTCAGTCGTAATTTCTAACCTTGGCCTATGGCGTACGGTAGCTTTGTTTACTGTACGTCATTTTTTATTTACTTACAAAAATGGTATAATATAAGCATATCAATAATTATTCCTTCGTCGCCAAGGCTATGAAGGACAAGCATTTCTATGAAAAAATTTATAAAATATAGTTTTCTCGCTCTCATTTTATTTATCCCTATAGTATCTTTTGCTATTGAGTTTCGTTCTGGAGATCAAGTTTCTGTAAAAAAGGAGGAAGTTATTGCAAATGATCTATACATGGGTGGTAGTAATGCCACAAGCGCAGGTACAATCAACGGAGATTTGTTTATAGGAGGAGGCAATGTCACAGTCAGTGGTGATGTGTCAGGAGATTTAATGGCTGGTGGTGGTAACGTAAATATTTTATCTACAATAAGTGACGATTTACGTGTTGGTGGTGGTACTGTAGTACTTTCCGGTAAAGTAGGCGGAGATTTATTAGTAGCTGGTGGGCAAGTTACTTTAAGTGGTGACGGTGTTGGTGGCGACGCTTCTATGGCAGGAGGAAATATGACAATAGATGCTCCAATACAAGGAGACTTGTCCATAAAAAGTGAGACTGTCTACATCAATTCTCTGATAGACGGTAATGTAGATATTCATGCACAAAAGATCACTCTAGGTAGCGCAGCACTCATTTCTGGTAATCTTAAGTACATATCTAGGCAAGAGTTAGTAAATGAAGGAGGGGTAGTAAAGGGTGAGACGACATTTACACAAAAGGTTAGAAAGAATGAAAATAAAAAAGTTCTTCACGCAATATTCGGAGCATTTGTACTTTGGAAATTCTTTGCACTTTTAGCTTCTGCACTTGTTATAGGTATGATGCTTAATCGTTATTCTAGGGAAACAGTGGCTATTGCAAAAGAGCGTACCTTGTATGAATTAGGTAGAGGCTTCCTTGTGTTTGTGGTTATGCCTATAATCTCAATAATATTCTTAGTGACTCTTATAGGTATTCCTTTTAGCATTCTCACATTCATAGGCTTTATAGCCATGATGATCTTTGCATGGATCATGGCACCTATTATTTTAGGAAGTGTTGTATATCAATATTTCAGAAAAGGTGAACTCGAGGTTTCAAGGAAGACTATCATACTTGGGGTTTTACTTTATACAGTATTAGGCTTCATACCACTTGTTGGCTGGCTCTTTAATGCTTGTCTCTTGCTTGTATCACTTGGAGCGATGACTTCTCTTAAGCTTAAAGTTTTAAAAGAGTGGAGATAATACTCTTTATGTTGTAGGTTGTGCACAGTGAGCACAACGCTTTGCAGCTATAGCTATTTCCATTAGACACTCATCACATTTTTTTGTCGTAGGCATGTCTTCTTTTTTCATTTTCTTCATGAGCGCATTCATAGGCTTCACAACAAAGAAGAATATCGCAGAAGCTACAAGTATAAATGAGATAAGTGAATTTAAGAAGTGACCATACATAAATCTGCTCCCATTGATACTAAATGACAGACCGCTAAAGTCCGGTACTCTTGCGATAGCCGCGATAAGTGGAGTTATAAGGTCTGTTACAAGTGCTGTGACTATAGTTCCAAAAGATGCACCAATCACGACACCGACTGCGAGATCCACCACATTTCCTCTGAGTAAAAATTGTTTAAATTCTTTTAACATATATTTATTATTATATTTATAATATTTTATTTCTTTTTATCCTAGCATGTAGTAGGAAAGTTATCCACAAAGTAATTTTATTTTTATAAATAATGTGTGTTTCCAAGCTTTTGTTAACTTGTTTACTCTTTGCATTTTTTGGTATAATAGGGTTATGGATAATTTTAAATTTATTGTTTTTTCAATCATTACTCTTTCTCTGGTTGGACTTTTTACATATTGGGCATTTAACAGTATTCAGTCAGGCACAGAGCACAAGATGACTGAGAAAATAGATACACTTCAAAATGAAAATGAAGATTTAAAAGAAGAGAATGAAGACCTGAAAGGTAAGCTTGCAAAATTAGAAGTGAGTGTGAGTACAGAAGAGCCAGCACCAGTTGTAGAGGAGCCAGTCGTAACCCCTACATCTCCTAAGCCTACTACACCAAAACTTACACCGACTCCCACCAAACCTACAACTTATAAAAACCAAACACTTATAAATGAATTACAAAAGATGCTAAACGCGGGTACCTCGCTAAAGCTTGGCTCTAGTGGTGCGAGTGTGGCCAGTGTTCAGAAGTTTCTAAATATCTATAACAAAACTTCAAACAAAGTTGATAATGATTACGGCGAGAGTACAAAGGTAGCAGTAGTAGCATTCCAAAAAGCTCAAAGCTTGCCTGGTAGTGGCGAAGTCCATAAAGCCACCCTTACTAAGATGGTAGACTGGCTCAAAAAGCAAGGATAGGTAGATTCTAAAGAAAAAACAATGCTAGCTTTTGTTGTAATATTTTTATATTTATAGTATAATATACTATAGTTTATCAATAACAAACATTATATATGGCTAAAAGAAGTACAACATTAAGTCCAAAGAAGAAATCTCGTCGTTCTCACAAGACAAAGAAGAGACTTGCAGTAAAAAAGGTAATGCTCTCAAAGAAGTCTAAGAAATAATTTTAACCAATAAAGAATTTTATATATGAATAAAGAAGATCTAAAAAGTTACACTGGGGTTGGCGTAGTTATTGTTATTTTTATTTTCTCTCTCGTATTTCTCATCTCTTCTTTCAGTTTTTCTAGTCAAGGCAAGTACGTGGAAGTAAAGGGGCTCTCTGAGAGGATAGTAAAGGCAGACGTAGCCATCTGGTCTATGAACTTTGAAGTTAAATCTAACAACATTGATAGTTTATACGCAGAGATAGAGAAGAACACTACTAGTATCAAGTCCTTCCTTAAAGAAAAAGGCTTTGAAGACAGTGAGGTAAATATCGCTCCAGTAAATGTCTACCAAGATACATATTCAGGTGCTTTATTTAGATACAATTCTACTTCACAGCTTTCTGTCTATACAAAGAAAGTTGACCTAGTTCGTTCTGCTTCCAAAGATTCGCTACTCTTAGTTAAGAGAGGGGTAACTCTAAATCAGAACTCTATAGCCTTTGAGTTTTCAGATATCAACAGTATAAAGCCAGAAATGCTTGCAGAAGCTATAAAGAATGCAAAGACATCCGCAAAACAGTTTGCTACTGAATCAGGCTCAAGGCTCGGATCAGTATCTCGTGCTAATCAAGGCGTTTTTGATATTACAGACAAAGACCCTGGTTCTCCTGAATACAAAAAGATACGTGTAGTTTCTAGTTTAAGATTCTTACTAAAATAAATATGAATGATCTCACCGAAGAAGAGAAAAGAGTGATCATATATAAAGGCACTGAAGTCCCTTTTACTGGTGAGTATTATAAAAATACTGCAAATGGTTTGTATATGTGTCGTCAGTGTGATGCACCACTTTATACTTCTGAACAGAAATTTGAGTCTACTTGTGGTTGGCCGTCTTTTGATGATGAGATACCAGGAGCCATTCATCAATCTCTAGATGCAGATGGTATGCGCACAGAGATAACCTGTGCAAACTGCGGGGGTCATCTAGGACACATTTTTAAAGGTGAACATTTAACTTCAAAAGATATTCGTCACTGTGTAAATTCTGTATCGATGAAGTTTGTACCAAAAGACTAGTTTGTAATTTGTCTTGAGCACACCTTTTAGAAAGCCTTGTAAAATTATGATCAAAAAAATAGTATTAGCGGGAGGATGTTTTTGGGGACTCGAAGATTTACTTCGAAAACAAAAAGGTGTAGTGAATACCACAGTGGGCTACACTGGCGGTAGTGTTATAGATCCGACATATCACAACCACGAAGGTCATGCCGAGGCAGTGGAAATAGAATATGAGGATATAGAAACTTCATATAAAAATCTCCTCGATTTCTTTTTTCAAATTCATAATCCCACCACTTTAAATAAGCAAGGTAATGACAAGGGCACTTCATACCGTTCCACTATTTTTTATGGGAACGATGAAGAGAAAAAAGAGGCACAGGATTTTATAGATATTGTAAACAATTCCAAACGCTGGAAGGACCCTGTCATCACCACACTTGAGCCTTTAGGCGTATTTTACAAAGCTGAAGATTACCATCAAGATTATCTGGTTAAAAATCCTGGTGGATACACCTGCCATGCTATATATTTTGATAGTTATTTAAAATAGGAGTACAATATTCTTAAGGAGATCATAAGTTAATGTAGTTTTTAGAGAAAGCTAAACATTTAGTATCATAATATGTTACCTAATAAGAAAATTATAGCTTTTGATTTAGATGGCACTCTGGCTCCTAGTAAAAGTGTGATATCAGAGCATATGGCAATTCTACTGAAGAAGCTTATAGAGAAAAAGATTGTAGTAGTCATCAGTGGGGGGAAATTTGAACAATTCATGACTCAATTTTTTTCATCATTTAATCATTACGAGAATATGCTAGCCTTCATAGACAATCTTGTTCTTCTGCCTACAAGTGGAACACAGCGATATAGTTTTAATAAAATTAAAAAAGAATGGGAATTGGTAGATAAAGAGCCTTTAGGAGATGAGGTTAAAGTTAAAATCAAGAAACTTTTACAAGATATAATAGATTCTGGCTCTTATGATATTCCCGCGAACCCTTTTGGTGATATTGTAGAAGACAGAGATACACAGATCACGTTTTCAGGGCGAGGCCAGCAAGCACCCATAGAAGAAAAGAGAGCTTGGGATCCTGATAAAAAGAAAAGACAGAAAATCAAAGAGGCTATCGAAGGGAAGATGCCTGAAGTGAGCATGTATGTAAATGCGTATTCAAGTATAGACATATTACCGAAAGGTTTTAATAAGGCTATAGGACTCAGTCATTTTTTGGATAAGGTTGGACTTTCTAAGTCTGATGTTTTATTTGTGGGTGACGGACTATTCCCGGGAGGCAATGATTATTCAATTTACACAGCTCATTTTGACACCTTTGCTGTGAAAGGACCTGACGATACCGAAAGGTTACTCGAGGGTTGGTTGGCTACTTAATACTTTAGTTGTATAATAAATAAATGGATGCTTTAAAACTATTTACAGAGGAAAGACCTTGGGGTAAGTTTGAACAATTTACTCACAACGAGATAAGTACAATAAAGATAATCACAGTTAAAACAGGCGAGGCTTTTAGTTTGCAATCTCATAAAAATAGAAGAGAATTCTGGAAGATTTTGTCTGGTAGTCCCGAGGTCACTATTGGGGATAGTGTTGTGACGGCAAGTAAGGGTGATGAGTTTAATGTACCTCCGATGACAAAACACCGCGTACGTTCTGTCGGAGTCGATACTGAAATACTAGAGATAGTATTAGGTATTTTTGATGAAAATGATATTACTCGCCTAGAAGACAAGTATGGTCGTGTCTAAAAATAAAAAGATAATAAAGAAAATACCCAAATCTGCTAAAAAGAAAAAATTAGTTAAAAAAGTTGCGCCCAAGAAAATTGTAAAAGAAAATGTAAAGAAAATAGCGAAGAAAACAAAAAAGATATTAAAGAAAAAATCTTCTCATCTCGAACTAAAACGCTCCATTAAAAATCCTATAATAAGTCCTAGTGATAACCTCTGGGAATCCAAAGCCACATTTAACCCCACTGCACTGTATGCAGATGGGAAAGTGCACATTATCTATAGAGCCATAGGTGATAGTGATAACTCTGTTTTAGGATATGCAGAAAGTAACGACGGTTTTACTATTCAAAATACTTTCCCTAAGCCTATATATTTTCATTTTATGAATAGAGGTAACAACACTTCTGTTCCTAGTATTTCCTATGTTTCTGGAGGAGGCTGGGGAGGTGGCTGTGAAGATCCCAGAGTCACTTTGTTAGGAGATACGATATATATGACTTATACTGCATTTGATGGTTGGGGTTCTGTACGTATGGCTCTTACTTCTATAAGTTTAAAAGATTTTCTTGATAAGTGTTGGAATTGGAAAGAGCCTGTGCTGATATCTCCACCAGGTGAGATACATAAAAACTGGGTACTTTTTCCAGAAAAGATAAATGGTAAATATGCTATTTTGCATAGTATATCTCCTACGATCATGATAGATTATTTTAATTCACTTTCTGAATTAGATGGAGATAATTTCATACATAGCATTCATCAGAATAGTCCTCTCTGGATAAAGCGAGACAGGTTCACTCGTGGTGTCGGTCCTTCACCGATCGAGACAAAGTATGGCTGGCTCGTACTTTATCACAAGATGGAGAAAGACGAGACTTATAGATATAAACTCTGGGTGATGATATTAGATAAAAAAGATCCTACAAAAGTTTTATACAATTCTACAGGTCCGATACTTGAGCCAGATTTGTGGTACGAAAATGAGGGATATAAATCAGGAGTAGTTTATTCGTGTGGAGTTGTTATAAAAGATGGTAAATTGTTTGTGTATTATGGTGGTGCTGACAAAGTTTCTGCAGTAGCGACAGCAGACTTGGGTAAATTTTTAGAAGAACTTATACACCACAAAGTACTACCATTAAAGATTAACTCTATTAAGAAATAATTTATGTTTGTTGTAAAAAGATCTCACCATAATCCAATAATAGTACCTGATAAAGACCATTATTGGGAGGCATATTCTACTTTCAATATGAGTGTTGTGAAAAAAGGTACTATATTTTACGGTGTATACCGTGCTATTTCTGCAGGAGATAAATTGCGTGAGCCACAGCAAATCTCTACAATAGGCATAGGAAAGAGTAGCGATGGACGGCATTTCCGTGATCGTAAGCTTTTCATCACACCTGTCGAGGAATGGGAAAAATATGGTTGTGAAGACCCACGCGTCACATACTTCGAGGGTAATTATTATACTTTTTATACCGCATTATCTAAATATCCTTTTGAGGCAAGTGGTATTAAGGTTGCGGTAGCTGTGTCTAAAGATTTAAATAAAATAAAAGAGCGTCACTTAGTAACTCCTTTTAATGCAAAAGCCATGACTCTTTTTCCGAAGCGTGTGAATGGCAAGGTCACGGTCATACTTTCTGTAAATACAGACATGCCTCCTGCAAGCATAGCTATTGCACAAGCTGATAAAATAGAAGAATTATGGGATCCAAAATTTTGGGAGTTGTGGTATGAGAATTTAGATAAACACACCATAGACTTAAGACGCTCACCATACGATCACATAGAAGTAGGAGCTACACCTGTCGAGACAAAATACGGCTGGCTCCTCGTGTATTCCCATATACAAAATTATTTTAGCGGCGGAGAAAATTTAAAAAGAATATTTGGTATTGAAGCAATACTTTTAGGTAAAGATAATTTATTAAAAATATTAGGACGTACACGTAGTCCCATTTTAGCCCCTCGCGAATCTTATGAGCTTTTAGGACATCTTCCTGATATAGTTTTCCCTTCGGGGGCTATAGTTAAAAAAGATACGCTTTACATATATTACGGAGCAACAGATACGATTATATGTATGGCTCATGTAAATCTAACTGATCTTTTAGGTACGATGCGGTATGCTACGACTAATGATTGGCATTTTTTACGCTCTACTTCTAATCCTATTATTTCACCTAAAAAAGAAAATTTATGGGAATCAAAAGCTACGTTTAACCCAGCTTCTATATTGCTTAAAAATAAAATACACATCTTATATAGAACACTTTCGAATGATAATACTTCGTACATAGGTTATGCATCATCTAATGATGGTTTTAAAATAGATGAGAGATTAGAAGATCCTATATATGTGCCTAGGGAGGATTTTGAAAACAAAAAAGTTCCAGACGGAAACTCTGGTTGTGAGGATCCACGAGTTACAAAATTGGGTAAAGATATATACATGTGCTACACAGCTTTTGATGGTATTGGTCCACCGAGAGTCGCTACAACTTCTATAACTGAAAAAGACTTTTTAAATAAAAAATGGAATTGGTCAAAACCGATACTAATAACCCCTGCTGGTTTTGATGACAAAGATACCTGCATTTTCCCTGAGAAAATAAATGGTAAATATTTCTTTTTACATAGAGTGGGAAGTGAAATATGTGGAGATTATTTAAATTCACTAAACTTTGAAACAGAAACGGTGAAGAAATGCATCAGGATCATAGGTCCTAGGATAAATAGCTGGGATAATTTGAAAGTCGGTATATCAGCACCACCACTTAAGACCAAGGCTGGTTGGCTCGTACTTTATCATGGTGTCTCAGATACGCATAGTACATACCGTGTCGGTTTTATCCTTCTTGATTTGAAAGACCCGACCATCGTACTTGCACGTACTACGGACTCTATCTTCGAGCCAGTGGAACCATATGAAAAGATAGGTATTGTAAACAATGTTGTTTTTCCATGTGGCATGGTGGAGAAGAAGGGTTTGCTCTACATATATTACGGAGGGGCTGATACGGTGACAGGTGTCGCCACTATGAAATTAAGTGTTATTTTAAATGCTCTTACAAGAGAAATTAAACTTGATAAACAAAATAAAAAATAAAGTTAGAACTGAGAAATATCTCGAGGAGAGAAAATGTTGATTGTCCAATCAAAAGCTACTCGTACCTTTTTTCTAAATGAAATTAATTTTGAAAGGTAGACTGTCCTCCATATCCACCAGGTTATACGTCCACTTAAAAATATATGGAATACTTCACCGAGCGCCATCCATTGTCCTATGGAAACAAGGTTACCACTATGCCTATATACAAATTTTTTCAATTCTTTGTTTGTTATTAAATATTTTATATTTAAAGCTACATGTTTAGCTTGTTTCTCTGCGACTTGTGCGAGAGCTTGTAATACATCATAGTCAGTATTTTTAAAAGCTGCTCCGTCACCTATAAAGAATACTTCTTTGTAGTTTGGTATTTGTAAGTATTCATTTATTAATACTTGTCCTAGTTCATTTTTCTCTACATCACCATTAAATTTTATTTCTACAGGCCTAATACCAGCAACCCATATAGTAGTTTCAGTTTCTATTTTTGTTCCGTTGTCTAATGTCACAAAAGTCTCACCAACTTCTGTAACTCTTGTACTTAAAATTACTTCAATACCTTTTTTTTGTAAAATATCTAGACTTTTCTTGCGTAATTTTTCTCCAAATCTAGGTATGAGTTCGCTTTGGTTTTGTATGAGTATTACTCGTGCATTAGCTATGACTTTATGAGAGTAGTAGTGGGAGAAGGTCTGTTCTATGAGTTCATGTATTTCAGCTGCGAGCTCTACCCCTGTAGGCCCACCACCTACGAGTACAAAAGTTAATTTCCTCTTAATTGTCTCAATATCAGTGGTGCAAGATATAGATTCTATTTGAGTTATAAGGTGGTTCTTAATTTTTATTGCATCATGTAACGATTTGAGAGTAAGAGAGTATTTATCTCCTCCGGGTGTATTGTAAAAGTTTGTTTCTGACCCTGGTGATAACACCAGGTAATCATAGGCTACCTTCGTATTGTTTACAGTTACAGTACGATCTTGTAAATTTACAAAATCTACCTTACCTAAATAAAAGCTATCGAGACATCGTCCTAGAACTTTTCGTATAGATTCTACTATGTTTTCTGGATTTATGCTTCCTGTCGCTACTTCATGTAAAAGGGGAGTGAAAAGAAAATAATTCTTTTCACCTATAAGAGAAATTCTAACGTTTGTTTTTTTTCGAAATATTTTGTCTAGGTTTTTTAGTGTATAAACTCCTCCAAAACCATTACCGATTATGAGTACTTTCACAGATTCTTCCATATATTCATTCTATCATTTTTAGGTGTTATAATAAAGATATGATAGATTCCATCGAATGGTTGCGAGTCCTAATAGAAAATTACCATGCATTTCAGTACGTAATTATTTTTATAGCTGCTGTTTTAGGGGGCGAGCTTATGATTTTTGTTTTCGGTTTCTTGGTAGCACAAGGAGTGATATCTATTTTACCCGTCATACTCATTACCTTTGTTGGTGCATTTTTGCCAAATTTATTATGGTTTTTATTAGGACGTACAAATGGAGTACACAAGATATCTTCACATAAGTACACTTTGACAACAGTTTCTTCTATAGTTGAAGGTGTAGAGAAGATGAGTAGGGGGAATCATGTTATAGCTTTAATAATAATAAAATTTCTTGTTGGTACGCCCGTACTGCTCACTCTGTATTCTAATAGAAGCAAACTTTCTCTTTCAAAATTTATTTACGCACAGTTATTTGCTGTAGCACTTTCGATAGTTGTTATCATGTTTTTGGGTTACTTGTCTGGTCGTGGGTTTTTGTATATCACAGAAATTTTTAAAAATCTGTATTCAGCCATAGGGTTTATACTATTAGTGCTGGTTTTAATTTTTGGTGTTCAGATTTGGTTTGAGAAATTATTTACCAATAGGTCGAAAAATTAAATACTAGCTTTGTAGTCTTTCTCTTTTCCACCCTCAGGAATTACTTTTTTGATTATAAATTTACCTTCAGATAGTTCTGCCTCTGTTATTATGATTCTTTTTCCATTATTGAAAAGGAAAGTTCTTGGCCATGTGGCGTAGGCTCTAAATTTATTATAGTTTTTTATCGAGTCATCAGTTAGGTCAATGAGCCCATCTTCTTTTTTAATTTTTTTACAAAATGTTGCAGTATCTTCGTTTTGTATTTTTTCTATTACCTTACCCTCTATGAAAATAGGCAATGTTTGTACTAAAAGCTCGCCACCTATTTTTATTAGTCTTTTTCGGAGGTCGGCTGCTTTTTCATCAGGTCCTATTTCTATCTTTTCTTCAGCAATTATAGGCCCAGAATCCATTTTGTATTCCATCTTTTGTATAGTTACACCTGTCTCTGTATTTCCGTGAAGTATTGTAGATTCTACGGGAGATGCACCTCTGTATTTAGGTAGTAGGGAATAATGCACATTGATAGAGCCTAATTTTGGCATATGTATTATGTCTTCCGGCATGATTTTCCCGTATGCGACGACTATAAAAAATTCATAACTGTCTTCTTTGAGTTTTGTTTTAAATTCCTCGTCTAATTTCTCAGGTTTTATACAAGGTATATTATTTTCCTCTGCAAACACTGCGACTGGGGAGGGATGCATTTCAAGACCTCTGCCACTTTTTGCATCAGGTGCAGTTACTATAAGTGAAGGCATAAAATTCTCCCTCTTCAATATTTCGAGGGTCTCATATGCCACCTCAGGTGTACCAAAAAATGCAAATTTAGAATTCATGTTATTTCTTATTGAGGTAATTCTTCTCGTATGTCTTTTGCGTGATCTATGAAAAGTACTCCATTTAGGTGATCCGTCTCGTGTTGAAATATTTGTGCGAGTAGGCCTGAGGCACCTCTGGTAAATTTATTGCCTTCTTCGTCGTATGCACTGACGGTAGCCTTCTTAGACCTATATGCATTACCATAGAGCCATCTGACAGATAGGCAGCCCTCAGGGAGCCATTCTTTGTCGCGCGAGAGCCTTGAAATTTTTGGGTTTATAAATACTAAATCTTTTACTTTTGTTTTCTTGTTTTCTATTACTACAGCTTCTTCTTTTATTATTTTTTTACTTAATCTTTCTTTTCTATCTGAAACAAAATCTTTTTCAAATATTTTACCAGATACGAGAAATATCCTAAGACTGTATCCTATCTGCGGAGCAGCTATGGCTACTCCATCGTGCTGTGTCGCAAGGGCTAGAGACATCTCTTTTATTATCTTTTTTATTTCGGTTTTCTTTATGTTTTCAATGGGAATTTCCTTTGCTATTTTGCGCAAAACCAGTTCTTCTTTTTGTTGAAGAATTTTCTTCATATATCTATTTTATATCTTTTAAGTATTCTAGTAGTTTGCTTAGCTTTACAGTATCTTGAGATCTGTTTCTCATGTCTCGGACTATGACAGAATTTTCTATAGCTTCTTTCACTCCAAAGATGAGTGTGTAAGGTATTGCGAGCTTTTCAGCTATAGCTAGCTGGCTACTGAGGCTGTCTTTTGATAGAGATTGAGCTATAGGTATGTGGGCTTCCCTTAATATTTCTATTATATTTAAGCTTTTTAATTTTGCTTCAGATCCAAGCTGTATGAAATATATCTTTGGTTTTTTCAATATTCTTGGTGACAATTTTTTATACCAAGGGGAAGACACGACTCTGTCTACTCCTATAGAGAAGCCAACAGCAGGTATATCCCTCTTGCCCCCAATTTGTTTTGCGAGGTAGTCGTATCTTCCACCTCCTGCAAGTGCGAGAGGTGCGCCTTCAACCCCCGCACCATTTTCTATTATTTCAAATACAGTACGTGTGTAATAAGAAAGTCCTCTTACAAGGTTCTTGTTTATACTATAAGGTATATTCATTTCTTCTAAATACTCGAGTACTTCTTTAAAATGCTTTTTACAAGAAGGGCAGAGGAAGGATACAGAGTCGGGAGCTTTTTCATTTAGCTCTTTTGTCTTTTCTTCTTTTGAATCTAGTATACGAAGGGGATTGATTTTTAATCTTTCTCGATCTACAGCAGGCAGACTACCTAGATTCTTTTTGTAATAATTTGTGAGTTCTTTCACATATCCATTTCTGCATTCTTTGTCACCAATAGAGTTTACATCTATAGATAGATTTGATGCACCTGCTTCTTCTAAGATGATCATACACATCTTTATGATAGTCGCATCCATTATACTTTTTTCACTACCGAGTGAGTCGACATCAAACTGCCAGAACTGTCTGTATCGTCCACGTTGTGGTTTGTCGTGTCTAAAGACTGGTCCGTAGTGGTAGAGCATTACAGGCTGTGGCATGCTTTGCATGCCGTGTTCTATGTATGCACGCATTGAAGGCGCTGTGTGTTCAGGGAGAAGAGCAAGGTGTTCATCGCTTTTTGTTTTAAGCCTGTACATTTCTTTGTCTATGATGTCTGTGCCTTCACCTATGCTTGTAGTAAATATCTCTTCATTTTCTATGAGGTGTGTAGAAATAGGTTTAAAGCCATAATACACGGCTATCTCTTGTGCTTTTTCAAAAAATCCTTGAAAAGCATAATACTCTTCATTCATTAAGTCTCGCATGCCTTTAGGAGATGACGCATCTTTAGGTTTACTCTTAACAGCTTTTGTTGTTGTTTTTTTCATTTTTTAAAACTTAAAATTATTAATTTATTTTATAGTTACTATTTTTTCTTCGACGTGTCCTGGCCAAATATCTACATTTTTTATAGGCCAAAGTCTAAGGAGGGCTTTCCCTACAAAAAGATTTCTATGGACTGCACCCCAGTACCTCGAGTCTGAGCTTGCATTTCTATTGTCTCCCATGACGAAGTATTCTTTATCTTGTAATACAAAGTGTGTGTCTTTAGGTAGAGCATTTTTGATATAAGATTGATCGAGTTTGAAAGATGTTTTAGTGGTATTGTTTGTTATAGTCACAGTGCTTCCCTCGATGTCGACTGTTTCGTTTGGTAATCCTATTACTCTTTTTACAAAGAATTTTGTGGTGTCTTCGGGGAATTTAAATATTACGACGTCATTTCTTTGTGGGTCGCCTAGTTCATATGAAACTTTATCCACTATTAAATAATCTTTATCGATAAAGGTAGGGAACATGGATGATCCAGAGACGATGAAAGGTTCTATGATAAATAGACGTATCGGTACAACTATAAGAAAAGCTATAATACCAAAACGTACTAATTCAAATATTGACTGTTTTAGATTTTTCTCCTCGGATACACTTTTTTCACCTTCAGTAACTAGATTTGTCTCTTGCATTGATATAATATAGCATACAAATGTTATTGACAGTATGTCAATAAGTGTTGTCTAATATATTTGCCTCAGTATTATAAATGATGGTACAATCATTCCATGAAATTAATAGTCGGTTTAGGAAACAAAGGAGAAGAATACGAAAACACAAGGCACAATACCGGACGGATAATTGTGAGTCTCATTGAAAAGAAATTAGATATTAAGTCTTTAAAATTTCTTTTACCTGACACATTTATGAATCTTTCCGGCAAGGCAGTTCTACCTTTTGTAAAAAGTAAAAAAGATTTAAAAGATTTGATTGTTATTTATGATGATATAGATCTACCTCTTGGCAGTATGAAGATTTCTTTTAATCGTTCTTCTGGTGGGCACAATGGCTTAGGTTCTATCATCAAAGCTCTCAAAAGTGAAGAATTCTTACGTATTAGAGTTGGCGTCTCACCATCTACTCTAGGAGGAAAAATTAAAAAACCAAAAGGTGAGCAAGCTGTTTTAAAATTTCTCCTCGGTGACTTTAAAAAGACAGAACTAGAAATACTAAAAAAACTATCTAAAAAGATATCTGAAGCTGTAGATATGATCTACACAGAAGGAAAAGATAAAGCTATGAGTTTGTATAATTAGTTTAGTTGCTATTCAAAGCTTCTTTGATAAGGTTATTATAACATCTATATTTCTTTTATAGCTTCTATAATGATACTTTTTTCTCCATTTTTATCAGAGACTTTACCTGAGAAAGCGATGCATTTTTCTGGTACGAGGACCTCGATTAAATCTTTGAATATAGAAGGGAAGGCTACTGCTTCTATGGAGTCCGTGAGATCTGCAATTTTAAGAAATGCCATCCTTTCATTTTTCTTTGTCACGACTTGTCGTACACTCTCTATAATACCAGCGAGTGTCACCTGCATACCATTTGTTGCATTATAATCCATACCTTCTTTTACTTTTTTGATATTTATATTTCTACTTTGTAATTTTTCACGGAGGCGGTCGAGTGGGTGACCAGAGATGTAGAGACCAAGAAGTTCTTTTTCCCAGAGTAATTTCTCTGCTTGGGTGGCTTGTGGAGCAGGCTCCATTTTAAATGTTGAGACCTCAGTTTTCATGTTTCCAAAGAGCGATATTTGGTTTTCATTTTGTTTGATATTTTCTTTGTGGTACGCGAGCATGTTCTCTAAGTTGCTGAGGAATACTCCACGGTCACCCCATTCGTCCATACATCCAGATTTTATGAGTGCCTCCATAGATTTTTTATTTATATTTTTATGTTTTACTCTGTTTAGGAAGTCACTTATTGAGTTAAATTTACCATTTTGTTTTCTTTCTTCTATTATCGCATTAGAAATATCAGTACCAAGATTTTTTATCGTATAAAATCCAAATCTAATATTCGCACTTTTGTTCTCGAGATTGATTGTGGTGTCTGCTTCTTTTGGTAAACATGTAAATCCTCCGTAACTCTCGTTTATGTTTGGAGGCAAGACCTCTATGTGCATGATTTTACACTCTTCGATAATCTCAGAAATTTTTTCAACGTCTCCGGACTCTGCAGTAAGTATGGCTGCCATGTATTCGACAGGGAAATTAGCTTTCATGTATGCAGTTTGGTAGGCGACTTTTCCGTATGATGCAGCGTGAGCTTTGTTGAATCCATATGCTTGGAAGGGTTCAAATAATTTCCAAAGTTTTTCTGCAAATGCTGGTGTCTGACCGTTGGCGATGATACCTTTCGTAAGTTTCTCTCTCTGTGCAGCCATTTCTTTTGGTATCTTTTTACCGACAGCTTTACGAAATTTGTCTGCTTCTTCCCAGTTGTATCCTGCAAGCTCTATCGCCGAGAAGAGCAGGTCATCCTGATAGACAATGAGACCATATGATTCTCCAAGGAACTTTTTCATTCTTGGGTCTAAGTATCGTACCAGACTTGGGTTGTGCTTTCTTTTTATGTATTCAGGAATTGATTCCATCGGTCCAGGACGGTACAGTGCCACCATGGCATTTATGTCGTGTATTGAAGTTGGTTTTAGTTCTTTTAGGTACCTTGTCATACCACTTCCGTTTAATTGAAAGAGTCCCTCTGTTTGACCGTTTGCCAAAAGTTCAAAAGTTTTTTTATCATCAAGTGGTATGCGTTCGATGTCTATATTTATGTTGTAGAATTGCTTTACTAAGCTCACTGCATCAGAAAGTATTGCTAGGTTTCGGATACCCAAGAAGTCGAATTTTAAAAGTCCAGCTTCTTCGATGCTGTACATGTCATATTGAGTGATTTTCTTTCCGCCTTTTGGATCAAACTGAATAGGAGAGAAATCATAAAGTGGCGTGGGGGATATCACAACACCCGCAGCATGTACAGAGATATGTCTCACACATCCTTCGAGTTTTTTTGCGAGGTCTATTATTTCTTTCGTATCTTTTTCTTTTGTATATGCTTCTTTTAACTCGGGAACTATTTTCATCGCATGGTCTATGGTCATCGGCATACCTTGTGAACCCATAGGGATCATCTTTGAAATTCTGTCTCCGATAGTATATGGATAGGCAAGTGCTCGAGCCACATCACGCACGGCACCACGAGCCATCATGGTACCAAAGGTTCCTATCTGTGCGACATTTTCTTCACCGTATTTTCTTTTTGCATATTCGAGCATCTCATCTCGTCTGTTGTCGGCGTAGTCCATGTCGATATCGGGCGCAGAAGGACGGAATGGATTTAAGAATCTTTCAAAGGGGAGTTTGTATTCTATGGGGTTTACATTTGTAATACCGATGAGATATGTGACAAGTGATCCGGCCACGGACCCTCTAATAGTTGTTAAAATCCCGACTTCTTTTGCATAATGTAGTAAGTCTCCAACGACAAGGAAATACGGAGCATAGCCTTTGTCTTTAATGACTTTTAGCTCATACTCGACTCTTTCTTTTATTTCATCAGTCTCTTCGAGTCTTAATCTTTTGATTCCTTCTTTTGCTAATTCTCGTAATTTCTCATCAGGAGTCTTGCCCTCCTCTACTTCTAATTTTGGGAAAACCCAAGAGCCTAAAGTAAGCTCTACATCACACATATCAGCTACTTTCATTGTGTTTGTAAAAGCTTCTGGTATGTCTTTGAAAAATTCAAATGCTGTCTTTTCATCTACAAAGTAACAATTACCATCACCAAAGGTAAATCTATTTTCGTCTTTTATGTCTGAGTTTGTTTGTATAGCGAGTAGCGTCTCGTGTGCTTTTGCATCATCTTTGTTTGGATAATGAGAATCTATAGTTCCGACGAGAGGGATGTTAAACTTTTTACTTAATGCTATTAATCCTTTTTTCACTTCGGGTCCTCCTGGGATTTTCCCATAGTTTTGAATTTCTAAGAAATAATTTTCTTTACCAAATATGTCTTGGTATTCTACTACAAGCTCTTCTGCTTTTTCCATATCACCAGAAGCTAGGCTTTGGGAAAGCTCTCCTCCAAGGCATCCAGATAAAGCTATTATGCCACTAGAGTATTCTCGGAGGATTTCTTTGTCCATACGAGGCTTGTAATAGTATCCTTCTATCGAAGCTATGGTGACTAATTTTATTAAATTCTTGTAACCCTCAATGTTTTTTGCAAGTAGAGTCAAGTGGTAATATCTCTTACCTCCTCCTGCCTCAGCTGTCCTGTCACTCCTGTGTCCTGCAGTCATGTAAGCTTCGACTCCGATGATGGGTTTGATTCCTTCTTTTTTAGCTAATTTATAGAATTCTATAGCACCATACATGTTGCCGTGGTCGGTGATGGCGAGAGCTGACATTTTGTACTTTTTAGCGAGAGCCACTAAGTCTTCAGGCTTTGACATCCCATCGAGTAGAGAGTAGTGGCTGTGGGTGTGCAGGTGTACAAATTGTGCTTTTTTTTCTTCCATCCTCAAGATTATACACTTTTTCTTTGTTTTTGATATACTTAAATTATATGAAAAAAATACGAGTAGGGATCAATGGTTTTGGAAGGATAGGACGTGCATTTTTAAAAGTTGCATGGGACAAGCCTGAGATTGAGGTTGTCGCAGTAAATGATTTAGGTGATGTGCATAACATGGCATACCTTCTCAAATACGATACAGTATACAGAGAATGGAAACACGATATTAAAGTTGAAGGACAAGAAATAATAATTGACGGTAAAGCTGTAAAAGTTTTAGCAGAGAAAGAGCCGAGTAAGCTTCCATGGAAAGATCTAGGTGTGGATGTCGTCGTAGAGTCTACGGGACTTTTTGTAACTTTTGATAAAGCAAAGATGCACCTCGATGCTGGCGCAAAAAAAGTAGTCATATCTGCTCCCGCAAAAGAAGGAGACGATAGTGTACACGGAGAGACCATTCTTCTAGGAGTAAACGAGGAAAAATTTGGCACATGTGACATTACTTCTAATGCATCTTGTACAACTAATGCCACCTCACCCCTTATTGCTATTTTAGATGAACATTTTGGTATAGAGAAAGCTATTTTAAATACAGTGCATGGATACACTGCAAGTCAGAGTATCGTAGATGGTCCAAATAAAAAAGATTTTCGCGAGGGTAGAGCGGCTGCGCAAAACATCGTGCCATCTTCTACTGGAGCGGCGATAGCAGTAACCAAAGCCTTCACCAAGCTCTCAGGACTTTTTGATGGTATATCTATGCGTGTGCCTGTACCTGCTGGATCTATTGTAGACATCACTTTCATATCCAAAAAAGAAACTACCAAAGAAGAAGTGAATGACATTCTTAAAAAAGCGGCAGGTGATGAGAGGTGGAAAGGTATTTTTACAGCTACAGAAGAAGAGCTTGTTTCAAGCGATATACTTGACAATCCTCATGCATCGATCGCTGACCTCAAAATGACGAGAGTTGTGGGAGGGAATTTAGTAAAAGTTATGGGTTGGTATGATAATGAGATGGGGTATACAAACACCCTAGTGAGTCATGTCATTAAAACAGGGAATAGTATTAAATAAATTTCTAGAAATAAAGCTTAATTTATGGTATAATATAAGTATGCAAAGTATCGATGAAATAAGCAAAGAACGAGCTAAGAAACTTTTTAGTACTTCAGAGATTGAAAGTTTTGAGGTAGGTACAGCTAAAGGTTTAGAGCGAATTCATAAATATTTATTTGAGGGATTGTATGATTTTGCTGGTCAGATTCGTACGAAAGATATAAGCAAGGGTGGTTTCCGTTTTGCTTCTCATATATATTTACCAGAGAGTTTAGATAAAGTTGGAGGAATGCCAGAAAGTACTTTTGAACAGATCACTGCCAAATATGTGGAAATGAATATCGCACACCCCTTCATGGAAGGGAATGGTAGAAGTATGAGGATTTGGCTTGATTTAATTTTAAAAAAAAATCTTAAGCAATGTGTGGATTGGACTATGATCGATAAGATGAATTATTTGAACGCCATGGAGCGTAGCCCCGTGAATGATTTGGAGATCCGTGAGCTATTACGTGGTGCTCTAACTGAAAAAATTGATGATAGGGAAATTTTTATGAAAGGTATAGAGCAGTCGTATTATTATGAAGAAGAAGATTTTTATAAATAGTAGAAAGAGGAAATTTATTAATTTTAGCTAAAAAATACTTTAAATTTATGGAAATAGTTAAAAAAAGTAATTGGGGTTTCTTTGCTAGGTTTCTTGCTTACTTATTTGTAAGTGGATTTTTATTTCTATTCACTAGTGGTGGTTGGAGTGCATTATTTATAGTTTTTTATGTTTGGGGATCTTTAGCTATTTTGGCTGTTGTGATGTTTATAATTAGCCTTATTAGAAGTATTAGAAATGTTAAGTCGGTTATTTTTAATTTAACTTGGTTGATACCAGTTTTTGCGTTTCAATTTTTAGGTTTAATTTTAAATAGAAAAGATTGCGGAGATTCAGATGGAGCTTTTAGTTTTTTAACTTATATGTTGAATGGATTTAGTAGTACTGGTCTTTGTGTGAGATCGAATGACTATAGTTTATATTTCTGGTTCCCTGTAATGATTTTATACTTAATTTCTGTAGTAATTATATTTTTCTTCAAAACAAAACCCGCAACTGATTAAGAATTTATCAATATTATTAATAACAAAAATTTATGAAAATCAATCTACAAAGAGTAATCTTGTTCACAATTATGTTTATGTTTTCTTTGTATTTTTTAATTAGTTCTGAAAGAACCGATGTTCCAATTTTAGATTTTTTTATCCGTTATATTTTACTTCTCCCTAGTAAATCTTTTTTTATCGCCGCAATTTTTCCATTATTAGTAGTTGTTCAGGCTGTTTGGCTATTTTTTTTAGCGTTTGTTTTAGATAAAATACTAAGGTACATATTTAGAAAAATTATTAATTAAGATAATAACATGAAAATATTTCTTGGGACGGATCATGCAGGTTTTGTTTTAAAGGAAAAGATATTAGTATCTTTAAAAGGTGATGGTCATGAGGTCATAGACAAAGGTGCATTTGAGTACAAGGAAGATGATGATTATCCTGATTTTGTGATTCCTGTTGCGCAAGAAATTTCTAAAGATCCTGCTGCTCGAGGAATTATTTTAGGTGCTACAGGTGAAGGTGAGGCACTTACTGCAAACAAATTTCCACATGTGAGGGCTGTAGTGTACTATGGAAAGTCTCACAGCGTGGTAGATGATGAAGCAGATGTACTTATTCGTTCTCGTGAACACAATGATTCAAATGTTTTATCCCTTGGAGCTAGATATTTTACTGAGGATACAGTAATGGAGTATGTGAACACTTGGCTTAATACTGAGTTTAGTGAAGGTGAGAGACATATCCGTAGACTTGCAAAGATCGATCAAATTAAGTTTTAATCTCTTAATAAAATAAAATGGCTGAAATAATACCCGCGATACTACCTAAAAATTACGAAGACCTAAAGAATAAAATTACACAAATTCATGGACTTGCAAGTTTAGTTCAGATAGATATTTGCGATGGAATTTTTGTAAAAAGTACTACATGGCCTTTTCCTAAGGATGAGCACTTTCAAAGGATTTTAAATGAACAACAAGGAATGCCTTTTTGGGAGGACACTGATTTTGAACTTGATCTAATGGTTTGTGATGCAATAGAGAATTTTAATGCTTATTTAAAATTAGGGCCGAAGAGAGTTGTTTTTCATTTTGGGGCAAGAGATGTACAGAATGATATAGAAGAATTTAAACATTTTCTCGAAGGCATAGATATGTACATTAGAGATTCTATCCGTATAGGTGTTGCTATTAGTACTAGCACCCCTGTACAGGAGATTTTTCCCTTAGTTAATTATGTTGATTTTGTACAAGTTATGGGGATAAAGAAAATAGGTTATCAGGGTGAGGAATTTGATTTTAAGTGTTTGGAATACATAAGAAATTTAAAAGAAAAATATTCTGATATTGTAATTTCCGTTGATGGGGGAGTGAACTTGGATACAGCACCAGCGCTGATTAGCGCCGGTGCTGACTACCTGGTCATAGGCTCCGCTATTTTTAATAGCGGTGATATTGTAGGTACAATAAGGGAGTTTGAGAGTTTGTAAAAATTTAATAACTGTTAGGTCTTGCCTAACAGTTATTGTTATAAGCAAGCCAATCAAATATTTCTTTTCGAAAAACTTTTTTTGAATTAAAATAATTTGGAAAATCTGAAAATTTTAGAATCAACTTTTCTTTTCTGTCTTCCTTCAAATAATCCAAGAAACTAGAGTAGGGATATGTTTTTAGATATTCTAAAGTTTTTTTAATATTTTTTAAACCATTTTCTCTCCACTTGCTATCGATTAATTTTACAGGATTTAGGTGAATGTAAGAAAATATATATTTTAGTTGATTGTCAGTGTTTAGATGAACTGATTTAAATTTACCTTCGAAAAGCCCACCAGTTCTTTTGTAAGTTTCATTAAAATACATAGAGTAAGCTGTAGATAGTTTTTGCATGAATTTACTTAACCCATCGTCTGTTAAGGGGGTTATTAGTATGTGAAAATGGTTAGGCATTAGACAGTATGCTCCAATAGATACTAGTTGATCTTCTGTTTTGTGTGCAAATACACCACCAGTTTCTTGTAGGTTAAAGAAATTAAATCTTTCGTTTGTGTTTACCCCATACAAAAGAGCAAGAAAACGCTCGTAATCTTTTTTCGAGAGAAATATTTTTTGTTTACTATTTCCTCTATTATAAATGTGATAGTATTCACCTTTTACAAATGCGATTTTTCTTATAGACATAGAGATATTATATTATAAAATAACCTGTTAGGCAAGACCTAACAGGTTTAAAAAATGTTAAGTTTAAGAAAAAAGGTCTTTATCTGAGACACCATATCCACGCATGATTACATATGCTTCATAAAGATCTACTTCAATTGATTTTAAATTTTCTGACGTATTATAAAATATCTTTTTTAGATTTTTAACTTTATCTTGTAATTCTTGAGCCATTTCAGGATATTCTGATGCAAATTTTATATAATAGGATGCTTTTCTATAACTTTTTCCCATTCCACCAGCAAAATATAAAAAAAAATTACCATATACAGGGTAGTCGTGTTCACGTCTACGTATGAATTCTTCAAAACTCAAAATCCCTTCTTTCTTTTCGATGGGGGTTCCAGGTGACGGAGTTGTATTTTCGATAGACATAAACATACTATATTACAGTAAGAACACTTTGTAAATGGCCTTGCATACAGTATAATTGTAGTATGTTTTTATCTGATAAAAAAATAAAAGATTTAGAAATAAAAGCAAATGAAATACGGCAAAGTATCATCGAGATGCTTTTATCTGCTGGTAGTGGACACACAGCCGGACCACTAGGCATGGCAGACGTATTTACTCTTTTTTATTTTCATATTTTAAAACATGATCCAAAGAATCCATCTTGGGAGGAGCGAGATAGGCTCGTACTTTCAAATGGGCATATCTGTCCAGTACTCTATGCGAGCATGGCTCACGCTGGATATTTTCCAATTGAAGAATTAAAAACTTTACGAAAATTCGGCACTCGTCTCCAAGGGCATCCACACAGAGAGTACCTGCCTTATGTAGAGACTTCTTCAGGTCCGCTTGGTCTTGGTCTTTCTCAGGCTGTAGGTATGGCTTTAGCAGACAGGATAGATAAAAAAGAAAATGATAGATTTATATATTGTTTCTTAGGAGATGGTGAACTCGATGAGGGGAATAACTGGGAAGCTATCATGCTTGCTGGTAAAAATAAATTAAGGAATTTAATTGTGGTAGTAGATAGAAACAACATTCAGATAGATGGATTTACAGAAAACATTATGCCGCTTGAGTTGCTCACGGAGAAATGGAGTGCTTTTAATTTTAATGTGATAGAAGTAAATGGTCATGATTTTCAAGCCTTAAATCAGGCAGTTGAAGAAGCAAAAGCTGTTTATGAAAAACCAACGGTCATAATAGCTCACACCATCCCAGGTAAAGGCGTGCATGAATTTGAGAGAGATTATAAATGGCACGGGTATGACCCAAATGTAAAAGAAGCAAAAGAGGATTATACAAATGCATTAAAAGAATTACGCACATTAGGCGGTAAGATTAAAAGTGAGCATGAATAGCAATTTTTTAAAAACAAATTTTTAAGGGGTCTCGCGGCTGTCGAGCCGCGAGTTTCAGGATTTTTTAAGCTTCAAAAAATCTGTACCGGCAAAAATTTAGGTTTTTAAAAAATTGCTACCAAATAAAATCAAATGTTAAACCCAAAATTAAAATTAAATACTAAAATTTTTAATGACGATGTAGAGCAAGTTCCCATACGTAAAGGTTTTGGTGAGGGACTTGTGAAGGCAGGGGAAAATGATACAAATGTTGTGGCACTTTGTGCCGACCTCACAGAGTCTACCCAGATGATTTTTTTTAAAGATAAATTTCCTGAGAGATTTATAGAAGTAGGAGTAGCGGAGCAGAACTTGGTAACTGTAGCGTCAGGTATGGCTGCTATGGGTAAAATTCCTTTTTGTTCTTCGTATGCTATGTTTTCTCCTGGGAGAAATTGGGAGCCGATACGTACGACGATAGCGTACAATGACAGACCTGTTAAAATAGTGGGCTCCCATGCTGGTATCTCTGTGGGACCAGACGGTGGAACTCATCAAGCCTTAGAAGATATAGCAATCATGCGCGTGATACCAAACATGCAAGTTTTCTCACCATGTGACTCAATAGAAGCAAAGAAGGCTACACTTTCTATAGCTAAGATAGGGAAGCCAGCATATCTCCGTCTTGCACGTGAAAAGACTCCTATCATTACGACAGAGGAGACACCATTTGAGATAGGGAAAGGGGAGTTGTATTGGATACCAGAGGTGGGTATGGCTGAAGTGGGTATTATAGTTACAGGAGGACTTATGTATCGTGCATTACTCGCTGCAAAGGAGCTCGAGAAAGAGGGTATTAAGATAAAAGTTTTAAACTTAGCTTCGATAAAGCCACTTGATACTGAAGCAGTTATAAATCTCGCAAAAGAAACTAAAAAGATCGTCACAGTAGAAGAGCATCAGATAGCAGGAGGTATGGGGAGCGCAGTTGCAGAAGTGTTTGCTCAAAATTTCCCAGTGCCCATAGAGTTCATCGGAGTGAAAGACAGGTTTGGTCAGTCTGGTACTCCCGACGAGCTTATCGAGTATTATGGTATGGGCAAGGATGCTATTAAAGATGCAGTGAAGAGGATACTAAAAAGAAAAGTTACACAATAATTTATGTTTGAGAATACCCCATTAAGCAAATCTAATAGTGATAAATTTAGCTTGGTAGACCTTGAAACCCTGCTCGGTGAAACATTGAGATCATTCCAAGAGTCACAAAAATTTGCACAATCCATATTAGAAGAACTTAGGGATGTTGATCATATTTTACATGAGAAAATAGGAAATAATTACTTGGGTGGTTTCGGCTTAGGATATCCCTTTTATGCTGAAACTAAGCATGGTTTTGTAAAAGTGAATGAAATTAGTAATTTTATTGAAGCCAATTTAGTACAAATAAGAAAAGGTATATCCATAGATGGGGGTGGTGGTTGGACCTGTGTTGATTGTCAAGCACAAAATAATTTACCTGATTTAAGATCTGTGTGTCAAAATTGTAATTTAGTAAATCCAGATATTAAGCCTAGGAAGGTTCTTAAAATGCTTCCAGATATGGATATGTTAGTTGTTTTAGAAAATGTTAATGAGGAGACACTTTTTGATATACAGATTACGTTAAGTAAACAAAGTTATATTCAATCTGATATTTCAATAAAAAATGCCTTACAAAATATTAAAGAAGTTTTAAATTCACTAAAAAATGGAGAAAAAACCTCTGCTAAAATACCAATTGATATGCATGTCGTTTCTTACGATCAATTTAATGTTGCTTTTAAACAAATAAGTAATGGTAATAAAGCTTTAATTAAAAGTAATGCATTGCATATGACTTGGGAAGGTTACGATCTACCATTTTGGTTTGATTTTGTTTTTTCTGCTTATGAACTAGGTCATATGAATGAAGATTTAAAGAAAAAAGTTGTAGAACTTAGAAAAATCATAAAAGATTATTGGGGTGAAGATCGTATCATAAAAGAATTAAAAGATAATTATCCTAGAGCAAAAAGAATTTTGGATACAAAAGAAATAGAAATTGCTCTTAGAGAAAAAATAAAACAATGGTAAATATGAAATATATAGACTTACATACACACACCACATTTTCTGATGGATTGTTTACTCCTATGGATCTTTTAGATAAAGCAAAGGAGTATAATTTATCTGTTATATCTATAACTGATCATGATACGCTAGGGGCATATGACAAGTCTGTATTTGACTATGCAGAAAGTTTAAATATTCAGCTGGTGCCCGGCATAGAATTATCAACACAGGATTCGTCAGGACACAAATATCACATCTTAGGTCTACTGATTGATTTAGAAAATACTCACATAAATAATTTGATAAAAGATTTGAAAAGTAAACGTATTTCTTATGCAGAAAAAGTTTGTAGCTTATTGAAAAATGATGGGTGGTCTGTAGATTCAAATAAATTGATAAAGAATTCAAAAGAAATTATTACTAAAGCTCATATTTCTAGGTCTATTTTATTAGATGTCCATAACCATAAAAAATTAATTAATATTTTTGGTATTATTCCAAGTGAGGGAAAGTTTACAGAAAAATTTTTAATTAAGGGTGGAGAATACTATATATCTAACCCAGATAAGTTGGATGTAAAAAAAGCTATAGATATAATTCATCAGGCTGGCGGATTAGCAATTTTAGCTCATCCAGCTTTTAATGTTATGCAGGGGGAAGATTTAGTTGAAATGTGTGATAATTTTAAGGACATCGGTATAGATGGATTTGAGGCTATAAATATTCAATTTAATAAAAGTAAACATGATGAACGTGTAGATTTAGTAGACTCTTTTTCAAATTATGCTAAGAAGAATGGTTTAGCAATAACAGGTGGTTCTGATTTCCATCATCAAAGTAGAGACTTGATGGGTAATTTTATTGACCTTGGTTTTAATGGTGATAAATATAAAGTGGATGAGTTGATATTAAAGAATCTAAAAAATTTATGTAAAAATAAATTACATTAATTTTATATTTTTCTTATTTTAAAACTTTCCGGTGCAGACTTTAGATATTCTTCAATTTTTTCTTTTGAGAGGAGACCTTTTTGTGCACCTATTTCTTGGACTACTGCCATGGAGTTTATAGATCCCCAAGCAAGTGCCTCACTAATATTTTTACCTTCTATGAGTGCAGCTACTACAGTAGAAGAAAATGCGTCACCAGCACCAGTACGTTCGACTGGAGCTTTAGGGTCAGGGTAGGTAGGCATAGCAAAATACTCGTTTCCGTCATATGCATAAGAGCCCTTAGTTCCATCTGTTATGACCGCTATCTTTGGTCCGAGTTCATACATTTTTGTCAGTAGGTCTTTTACTTCGTCATGCTCTGTAATACCTAAGATAGTTTTAGCTTCTTCTACGTTGCAGAAGAATATATCACTCCTTTTATACACCTTTTTCATTTTTTCATAGCCAAGTTTTATCTGAAAGATACCGGGTTGAAATGCGAGTTTTATCTCAGGATTTTTTTCTAGATAGTCTATGATCTCATCTATGTAGGGGAGAGACTTTTCTCCAAGAGAAGTCAGGTATACCCATTTTGGATTTCCTATGTCTTGTAGTTTGTAAGGAAAGTTAGAATGTTTTTGTAAAATTGTCCTTTCATCCTCGTACCAGAGTATGTAGTGGTAGTTTGTAGGTTGGTCATTATTTATTGTTATGAATTCTGTAGACACACCATCTTTCTTGAGTGTTTCTAGACATACATCACCATTTCTATCTTTGCCTATGTTTGCGACAAGTGCAGATTTGAGTCCTAGGCGACTTGCTGATACAGAAGCATTAGCAGCATTACCAACAGCTGGGATTTCTGTGACTGATTCGTAGGGGATCTTGGCTCCGAAAGCCATAGATATCTGACAATTTTCTTTATTTATATCACAATGTACACGAGCATCAGCTATTTTAATAAAAGCATCTATAGTGATCTCACCAATAGCTATAAAATCATAATTATTATTCATAATTACATTATAACATATTTTATTTTATGGAGAAAAAACTAAGAGGATAGGAAATAACTTAAGATACTTGCTCGACTATTTCTAGTTCTTCTTTTGTATTTATACCTATTGCTTCTTTGTTGTCTATGGTTATTGTAGCTATGATCTCGTTTTGTTCTGTGGCGAGATGTATGAGGTCTGTGAGATAGTATTCATTTTGAGCATTTTCATTTTTTAATTTACTTAGATTTTCCCATAGCCACGGACCATTAAATATATAAGTAGTGATATTAACTTCTTTGATACTTTTCTCATTTGTATTCGCATCTTTGTATTCTTTAATACCTAGAATGGTATTACCATCTCGAAGTATTCTTCCAAAATTCATGAAGCCCTTTTTCCAGCCTTCAAAGTTCTCTACGATAGTTGTAGTAAAAGTAACTTTAGCTTTTCTATCTGTATGTGTTTTTATTAGGTTTTTTATTGTTTGAGAAGATATAAAAGGTTGATCTCCGGCAAGTATTAAGACATGTTCCGCATCATCTGCATGTTCTTTTGCAGACGCGACTGCATGACCTGTACCTAACTGTTCTTTTTGGTATGCGTATACGACAGCATCCCCTAATTCTTGTTTCACTAACTCTGCTTTATGACCTACTATTGCCACAGGCTTGCTTGAGGTTATGCCGTGGATAGATTCGAGTACGTGTCGTATCATTGGTCTACCTTTTAGAATAGTCAAAACTTTCGGTATATCACTTTCCATTCTTTTGCCTTTTCCAGCTGCAAGTATAAGAATTTTTGTTCTAGATAGCTCTTTTTCCATAGTTTTTTATAATAACACGATTTTAATTTTTGTAAAGTAGTTTTATTTATATTATAAGTACGGCGTGCATTGACAAAACATCTTTTTTATTATAAGGTGAACGGTATTAAATATAAGTAATATAATATGGAAAAATTTATCAATTGGATTTTAATCTTAGTTTTACTAGTAGTTCCACAGGTTGGTTTTACAGCTGAATGTGCTCCTGCGCCTGTTTCTATTATCAGTGATTCTTCTATAACCGTCGAAGGTGGTGGTACAGCTGTCCCTACACATACAAGTGTACTCTGGACTACTATCTCTGGCGCTATATGGATCTGGGATACAGAATTTGTTTCAAATCCTAACATAAATGAAGAAGTTACTTTTGTAAAATCTTTTGAGGTAGCAAATACTGTACACAATGCTAATTTAGAGATTGCTGGGGATGATTTTTATGAAGTTACTTTAAACGGTAGTATTGTTGCGTCAGAATACGGTGAAGGTAATTTTGCAGCTATAAAAACCTTTAACCTAAACAGTAACATACAGTCTGGAACAAATACTCTAAAAATAAAGATAATAAATGCAAAGTATTTTTTTGACGGACAAGGTACAAGTACAAACAATCCAGGAGGGGTTATTTTTAAAGTTACTGTAGATGCTGAGGATTGTTCTAATAGTTCAAATGGTGGTGGATCATCTGGTGGTAATTCTTCAGGAAGTAAGATGAAAGATACTAATGGAGGAAATGATACAAATACAACAGGTGGAGCTAGTAATACTCCTTCTAATTCTCTTGCAAAACCTACAAATCCTCTTATTTCAACTATAGCAGCTTTCACTGCTGATAATAATACTCCTATAGATGGGGAAGTTCTCGGAGCAGAAGATTTGATGGATAAGATGGATGTTATGGGTAAAGATGAACCTCTCACTGCTCTTGCTCTTCCTGGCTTCAGTATATTGGGAGAAGTGTATTGTTCTCTTATTGCTTTAGCGATACTTCTTATTTTATACATAATAGGAAGACTTATCTTTACGAATGATGAGGATTATAAAAAGAGGATACAGCTTATAATCACAGGCTCACTTATAACTATCATTTTTCTATTCTTATTTAATTATACATGTCTCCTAATACCTCTTATAGTCTTGTGTGTGATACTTTGTGGCTTAATATATACTAAGAAAATATAACTATATCGATTTATTTTATTGTTTGCAAAAAACAGCTGGTTCGCCAGCTGTTTTTTATTAATTATACACAAAAATGCTTTGGTAT
Source organism: Patescibacteria group bacterium (assembly GCA_038063515.1). Classification (GTDB taxonomy): domain Bacteria; phylum Patescibacteriota; class Minisyncoccia; order Phycocordibacterales; family UBA9973; genus UBA9973. Next base: position 32,232 of record JBBTUY010000003.1, read on the forward strand.
TTAATATAAAAGAGTTATAATTTATATGTTGGCAAATGAAATTAAATAATAAAAAGTTTAGTAAAGGAATTATCTCTAAAACGTTTTTTTACGTTAAGTTTTTTATCTTTGTTTTTATTATAATTCTAAATGCTTTCTCTTTACATATAGTACATGCTACAGCTGGAGTTCCTAAGATTATTAATTTTCAAGGACGCTTGCTAGACTCTAGTGGGAACTTGCTCGGTGCTTCTTCAGGTACAGATTATTGTTATAAATTTTCTATTTATGATGCGACAACAGCTGGATCAAAGATCTGGCCTTCAGGCTCTCCATCTACGATGACGATATCGACACGAAGCGGAGTATTCGATGCTAGTGTTGGAGATACAGGTGCAGGGGGGGATACTTTAGATCTTACTTTCACTGATGATCAAGCTTTTATGGATGTGCAGGTTGCGACAAAAGTGGGAGCTTCTTGTACGACTGGAGCTGATGAAGTTTTTGAATCACTTACTCCTCGTCCACAAATAGTTTCATCTGCATTTGCTATTAATTCTGGCACTGTCGGAGGTTTTACTCCCGCACAGTCAGCTACAAATAGTCAGATCCCAGTTCTTACTTCTGGGGCTGTAGTTTTAGGTCATGCGACTACTGCTGGAGTCTCTTCAGTAGGAGCAGCTCCACTTGCAGTGGATGCTGGAAGTTCGGGTGTTTTAAATTTAAATAACACATCTACCGGAAATATTTTATTAGGAGGGGGCTCGGCTTCCACTGGCTGTACTTTAACAAATTCCACTGGTGCATTTGCATGTGCTGCGGGACTTACGGGAACAGCTGTTACAGATTCTGGGCTTACAGCTACCAGAATAACTTTTGCTGGAACTGGGGGGCTACTCTCTGATGATGCAGATCTAACTTTTGCTACAGATACATTAACAGCGACAAAATTAAATGCTACTACTAATATCCAACTAAACGGTACTATAGTTTTAAGTGGTACAACTCTCGGCTCAACTATTGTATCCTCTTCTCTTACTTCTATCGGTACACTTATTTCTGGTGCTGTACCTGCATCTCTTGTAACTGCTGGAACTTTCGGTACAGGAGCTTATGTTATGGATACATCAATTAGAGTACCACTTATTATAGGCAGCAGTTTTACTACGGGTGATTTAACTTTGCAAACTACTTCAGGTGTAGGTGCAACAGGGGCAGATATGCATTTCTTAGTAGGTAATAATGGTGCTACTGAAGCTATGACTATTTTAAATAGTGGTAATGTCGGTATTGGGACGACGAGTCCTCAAAGAATACTTCACCTAGAAGTTTCAAGTGGGGAGGCAACAATTTATGCTCGTTCTACAGATGCCACAGGTTACACAGGCATGAACATGTACAACGATACAGGTGATTTAACTGGTAGCTTACAAATAGGAAACAGCAATGCTAGTGAAGCGGCACTTAGAAACAATATGTTCATGGGTGCTCGTCAAGCAACAGGTAAACTTATCTTTGTACGTGACACAGGAGCTACAGAAATGGCTAGATTTGATGAGAATGGTAAATTTGGTATCGGTATCACCACCCCAGCCTCCCTCCTCCACATCCAAGGAGGACTAACAACCACAGGCTCTGTACTTACCCTAGGAACAAACGAAACTACCGTAGTAGCAAATGATGTCTTAGGCAGAGTAAACTTTTATGCACCCCTAGATGCTGCAGGAACAGACGCGAATCTTGTAGCTGGTTCCATAGTAGCTCAAGCAGAAGGTACGTTCTCTTCTTCCAGTAATGCCACTTCCTTGCTCTTCCAAACTGGCTCCAGTGAAGTTGCTACTACTAAGATGGCTATTACTAGTGGTGGGAATGTTGGCATTGGGACAACGACTCCAACAACCAAGTTGTCTGTTTCTCAAACTGATAATTTTGGTACCTATACAGATCCACTTGGTGTGTCCGTTACCTCTTTTGCATATTTAAATCCTACTATAACCTCTGCATCATTTGGAACACCATTTCGTGTTTTTTCACAAGAAACTGTTCTCAATCCATCGTCGGACCCTGGCACTAAGGTTATAAATGGTATAGTTTCGCAAATAACTGTACCCTCTGGCAGTGTTAATCTATCAGGTGTAACTATGAGAGGTCTTAACTTTACCGTACAACATGGAGGAACTGGTGCATTAAATGCTTTAGTTGGATTACTTGGAAATGCAACTAATAGGACGACCGGTTCTGTGACAACAGCGACTGGTGGTCAATTAACATTTAATAACCTTAGTACTGGTACAATTACGACAGCTTACGGATTGAACGTCTCAGACATTACTAATGCTGGAACAATTACTAATACATACGGTGTATATGTCGGTGATATTACAGCAGGTACACAGACTAACACACCATTTTCATTTTATGCGTCGGATGCTAGTGCTTATAACTATTTCGCAGGGAGTGTGGGTATAGGGACAACGGCACCAGGCAGAAAGCTACACATTTCAGATGCAGGAGATTGGGGTGGAGCAATCACTCTTCAAAATACTGGTTCGGGAGGAGAACAATATTCTTTATTAGTAGGAAATACTGCAAGTGGTCAAGCAGGAAAGTTTGCAATATATGATGAGGGTGAAGATTTTAGGTTTGTAATTGATACTAATGGTAAGGTCGGTATAGGATTAACAGCTCCAGGTCAAGAACTTGAAGTTCAAGGTGATGTTCGTCTTGATTTGAATGGTACCGCGACTACTATTGCTTTATGTCATGCTAATGCTGATACTACTGATGAAGATATTGTCGACTGTAGTGGAGCTCCCTCTGACTTAGCTGAGTGGTATGAGACTACAGAAGGAGTAGAAGCTAGTGATATCGTGGCTTTCACTGAAGATATACTAACTTATCAGGAACAACAATTTGATCCGTTCACAGGTCAATCTACTGGAGAAAATCTTGAAAGGAAGCTTAGTATTTTAGCTAAGGCTACCAAAGAGAATACTAATAAAATTGCAGGTGTTATCTCAACATCTCCTAATCAAGTTTATGGTGAAGATGTACTCAAAAGTAGTGCTAAAAATCCTCAGCCACTTGCTATAGCAGGTCGTGTATTAGTGAAAGTTGATCCCGACTCGCTACCTATTTCTCCAGGAGATTATCTAACATTATCGAATAAACCCGGCAAGGCAACGAAAGCCATAAGAGCAGGAACTGTAATAGGTAAAGCTCTTGATTCATGGGCTCCTAATACTAATTCTTCTACTGTCTTGTTTTTTATTGAACAAGGGTATTATAAAGGAGAAAGCCTAAGAGACTTTGCTGGAATCGATGTTGATAATATTTCAGACTCAGGTGCTATAATTTTAGCTAAATTCTTGAGCGACCAAGAAACACAAGAAGGAGTAAATGGAGAAGACTTAAATGTTTCTGAATTACTCACTGATCGTATAGCTGCGGGACTCGAAGTCATAACACCAAAATTAACAACATCAGAAATTGAAACAGAAAACATACATGTGTCTGGTGACGCGATTTTTGAAGGCCTCACATTCTTTAAAGGCACTCCGGAGCTTCCTGGTAAGGTCACGTTTGATACAGAAGTCGAATTTAATATAACACCAACATTCAACAAAGATACTGCTGGTTTTGCTTTAATCAAGGAAGGAGACAAGAGCGTCCGTGTCTCTTTTGAAAAACCTTACACCACTACACCTGTAGTTGCTACCTCTATTTCATTTGAAGCCACAGACAATATAGACGAGATAAATGCTGATGCTTTATTTTCTCAAAATATAACTTCAATTGTTTTAGAAAAAGATGAGACAGGTTTCACTATAATGCTTAATAAAATAGCACCACAAAATATACGTTTTTCATGGATTGCTCTTAGTGTTAAAGATGCGAATACTTCTGAGAGCGAAGATACTGGTCTAGAATTTATCTCTCCAGATGGAAGTTCTAGTGGAGGTCCAGATATGACACCAGAGCCTGACCTACCATCAGATTCTACTCCAGTTGTAGAGCCTACACCTCCACTTGCAGATCCGACATTAGAAGTTATACCAGAACCAGAAGTGAATATAAACGAAGAAGATATTGAGAGTATGGCAGAGCAATCGACTCCAGAACCTGAATTGTAAAATATGTTATGATAAGATAATGTTTAGTATAAATTTTTTAATTTATGTAATAAGATTTATCAGACGGTATGTTGTATTTCTCACCATACTTTTTTTGATACTTCTTAGTACAGTAATTTTTTATTTTTATAATAAAAGTACTATAAATAAAGATCCTGATATAATTGCTGAAGGTAAGGCTTTGGTTTTAGTGGAGACTGTTGGCAAGTTAGCTTTTTTACCTCAAAATGAGATACCGACTATTGCTGTTGTTTCTGATCCTCTTTTATTGAAAGATCAACTATTTTTCATTGATGCGAAAAAGGGGGATATGGTCCTTATTTATGCAAATAAGAAAAAAGCTGTGTTATACGACCCTATAGCTAATAAAATAGTGAACATGTCTACTATAAATTCTAGCAGTAAACCTAAAGATTTATTATTAAATTCTAGAGAGAATCAAGCTTCAGATTCTTCTTCATCAGGCGACAGCCAATTTTAATTTTTAAGATGAATGATTTTAAATTTAGAAAATATTTTTTACAAAAGCGTACAAGATTTTTGATTTTGTTTCTTGTTATTTTTTTATTTGTAGTTAAATATGATTTAGTAGTTTTTGCTGCAGAGCTTACTAGTACGAATTTCATTATTCGTGATCCAATAGTTGGAACAGGTGGTGGGTACGGAAGCTCTTCTAGTTTTCAGTTAATTTCTGCGGGGCATAATATTTTATCTGGAGTTGGTTCTTCTACTTCTTTCTTAACCCGTTACGGTTTTTTATATTATGAGGATGAAGAGGATCCAACGATTACTTTCGATATTGATGTTACATCTGCTGATACTTGTAGTACCACAGAAAGCGGAACACCTTATACAGTAGCCTTAGGTACTATTACAACAGGAGATACAAAAGTCTCTGGTGCAACAGACTCTATTAATAGTATTTGTCTAGATTTAGATACTAATGCTTCTAGTGGTGCAGTCGTAACAGTTTTTAATGAAAATGGAGCAAATGGTTTAGCCTCATCTTCTGTGCCAGCTGATAATATAAATAGTATTGATGGATCAGTTGCAAATGGTACAGAAAATTATGGTCTTTGCATTGTTTCAACTAGTGCTACCACAGGTACATTAGATGATGAGGGTGGATACAATGCAGATACATGCGCAGTAAATTCTGAGACCAATAATGTGCAGGCATTATCTACGGTAGGGGAGAATATTTTTGATACTAATGGTGCTGCTATTGTTGGTGGACGTGGTCAGGTTTCTGTTCAGAGTTCCATTAGTTCTACTACTCCAGCACACAATGATTACAGAGATACTGTTACCTTTATAGCTACAAGTACTTTTTAGATTGATAATTATAGTCATAATAGCAAGTTATCCACAGTCTAAATAGAATGATATAAGTTAAAAAATTTGTTATAATAAATAGGTAAATTTATCAACAAAAATATGATTAAAAAATATATCAGACTGTTTTCTTCTAGGTTTATAAGTGGAACTATTATAATAGCTTTATTGTCTCTTATGATTATTCCAAGCTTGGCAATGGCTGCATCAGTCACTGCTTTTTCAGTTCTTTTATCTAGAGAGAAGGCCTCTACTCTTGCAAATCAAACTATAACTTTTACAACTCCTACAGGAGTAGCTTCTGGTCAGACTATAATTCTTACTTATAACAATAGTACTAGTGTCGCGACAGCTCTTGATTTTGAAGATATTGATCTTACAGATGATGGCACGAACGTAACTCTTGCTGCATCTCCATCTGGAGCTACTTGGGGTGTGGTGCGTACGTCAAGTACGGTGATTACTTTTACAAATGGTACTACAGCTGTAGCAGCTGGTAGTGTGATTGCAATTGAGATAGGTACACATGCTACTACGGGTGCCACTGGAGTAGAACAGATCACAAATGGATCTGCAGGTACTACGACACTTACACTTTCTGGAACTTTCGGTGATTCCGGTACAGTAGCTATGTCTATCATTGATGATGATCGAGTTTCTATTACAGCTACTGTAAACTCTTCTCTCACTTTTGATCTTGATACGACTGCAGCCGATACTTGTTCTACTACAGAGTCAGGTACAGCTTATACTGTGGCTTTGGGAACTATCACTACGACTGACACTCGGGTCTCTGGTGCTACAGATAGTATAAACAATATTTGTGTAGATTTAGATACAAATGCTTCTGGCGGTGCAGCTGTAACTGTTTCTAATACTAATGGTGCAAGTGGCCTGGTTTCAACTTCTGTTACAGCTGATGATATAGATAGTTCTGATGGTTCTGTGGGAGACGGTACAGAAAATTATGGTTTATGTATAGTTACTAGTACTGCTACCACAGGTACATTAGATGATGAAGGTGGATACAATGCAGATACGTGCGCAGCAAACTCTGAGACTAATAACGTACAAGCATTATCCACTACTCCTGAAACTATATTTGATACAAATAGTGCTCCAATAGCTGGTGGACGTGGACAGATAGCTGTGAATGCTTCTATTACTGGAGTACAGCCAGCTCATACAGACTATACAGATACTCTAACTTTTGTAGCTACAGGAACTTTCTAAATTTAAGTAATGAAGAATTATCTAAAACACAAAGCCTTGTTTGCACTTTTTGTGGTAATAATACTTTTTGTTTTTATTTACCCAAATGATATTTATGCACTTAGTTTGACGCCTACTCGTTTTGAATTACGTGGTGATCCAGGTGAGATTATCACACAAGAGATGTTTATTAATAATGAGACAGGAACTGCTGAGACTTACTATTCTTCTTTTGCAAACTTTGAAGCACAAGGTGAGTCAGGTAGTCCAGCTTTTACAGATCCTAAAGATGACCTTGGTACTTGGATGAGTACAGATATAAGTTCTGTATATTTACCTTCTAAAACCAATAAGATTGTTCCATTTACTATTACTATTCCAAAAGATGCTGAGCCAGGAGGTCACTTCGCTGTAATTTTTTGGGGTACTACTCCAGCAGGAGGTGATACTGGGGTTTCTGTGGGAGCTAAAACTGGAATACTAGTCTTACTGTCTGTAAGTGGTGATGTGAAAGAAGAAGCAGGTTTGCTTAATTTTAATACTAAAGATAATCAATTTTTATACAATACTTTACCTGTTTCTTTTGAATATAGATTTAAAAATGCTGGAGGAGACCGCATAAAGCCTCAAGGTAAGATCACTATACGTGATACTATATTTTTTCCCGCAGATTATGTCGATGCAAATGAAGTAGAGGGAAATGTGCTTCCAGGTAGTACTCGAAAATTTAATATTGATTGGATAAAATACGAAAGACCTGCGAGTTATGTGGCACCTACTCAAATATTTAAAAATTTTTTCAGCAAAGTAAATTATCAATGGAAGAACTTTGCAATGGGTCTTTATTCTGCAAATCTAAACTTAGAGTATGGTTTGCAGGCACAACATGTGCAAAAGACTATTTTCTTTTTTGTTTTTCCATGGCAGCTTATCATAGTGATGACTCTCGTTCTCTTCATTGTACTTTTTGGTGGCTGGAAAATAATAAAACGTTACAATAAAT
>JBBTUY010000003.1:39993-77464 GCA_038063515.1 Patescibacteria group bacterium
TGCACAAGTTACAGAGACTGTTGGAGTAAATGCTGTGGTTCTTACAGTCGGTAGTGGAGGAGCTGGTGGAGGGGGTGGGGGTGGAAGTAGTGGTAGTGGGGATCAGAATGCTGGGGTCTTTTTTTCTGGAAGAGCTTACCCGCTTTCTAAGGTGAGTATTTTAAAAGATGGACAGCTAGCTTTATCTACTATTGCTGGTCCAGATAGTAAATTTTCAGGAACATTAGGTAGTCTCTCGTCGGGAGACTATACATTTTCTGTATATGGTGAAGACAGTCAAGGTCGTCGCTCTAGCCCATTTACTTTTCCTATTTATATAACTTCTGGTGTCACTACTAGTATAAGTGGTATATTCATTGCTCCAACAATAGCAGTTGATAAAAGTATTGTTAAAAGGGGAGAAAATATAGTTATTTTTGGGCAAAGTTCACAGTCTAGTGAAATTGTTATTAGTGTTAATTCTCCTCAAGAATTTTTCAAAAATACTTTAAGTGATGCTAATGGTGTATATTTACAGAACTTTGATACGTCTGTCTTAGAACTTGGTCCTCATTCCACAAAGTCAAAATCAATGAAGAGTAATGAGATTAGTCCTTTCAGTAATACTGTTAGTTTTATTGTTGGTAATAAGAGCGTACTTAATGATGTTACAAATAAACTTATAAAATGTGACTTGAATGATGATAATCGCTGTAACTTGGTAGACTTTTCTATTGCTGCATTTTGGTATAAGAAAACACTGAGTGAAGAATTTATTCTCAGAGAGAGAGATCATTTAAATGGCGATGGTAAGGTCGATTTGGTCGATTTTAGTATTATGGCTTTTTATTGGACAGGTTAAAATTTATGAAAAAGATATTTATTTTATTTTTATTAATATTTTATTTTGTACCTGCTACGTCTTTTGGCACAGAAGTATTTTTCAGTACTGATAATAATGGTTTTTTTGTAAATGAAGATTTCTTAGTAAAGGTGTATGTGGATACAGAAGATACTACGGTTAATGCATTAGAGGGAAGTATTTTGTTCCCCTCTGATGTTTTAGAATTAAAAGAAGTCCGAGATGCAAATTCATCTATTAATTTCTGGCTGGAAAACCCACGTAATTTAAGAGATGGGCAAGTTAATTTTTCTGGTATTACTGCCGGAGGTTTTAACGGGGAGAAAAAGTTTCTCTTTGGAATGATTTTTAAGCCTAAGAAGATGGGTGATGCAATACTCTCATTGAGTGATTTACAAGTCTTATTAAATGATGGTATTGGTACGAAGGCACCTGTAGAAAATACTCCCCTTACTATTTCAGTTTTAGATAAGAGAGATAATTCCCAGTCTACAGATTTAAGAATAGTAGATAATGAAATACCAGAGGATTTCAATCCTCTGGTAGCTAAAGACCCAAGTCTTTTTGACGGAAAGTATTTTGTTGTATTTAGTACAGTAGACAAAGGAGTAGGTATCGATCACTACGAAGTGCGTGAAGGTTTGTGGGGGGATTATGTTGCTACTCAAAGTCCTCACCTCCTAAAAGATCAATCTTTGAGTAAAAATATATATATTAAAGCTATTGATAAATCTGGCAACAAAAGAATAGTAGAAATTAAAGGACGTGATGTAGATGAACGCTTTCAACTTGGCTTTGCTTTTGTTATAATTCTAATAATATGCCTTTTCTTTTTGAGAAAAATATATTTAAAGTTTTCAAAATAATAATATTTTTTTTATTATTTATTTTTTCTCCTTTATCTACCTACGCTGCAAATTTGTCCATTAGTCCTTCTACAGGAAACTTTGAAGTAGGGGATCACATCTCCGTGAAAGTTATGGTAACTGCAAATAATGTTTTATTTAATGCAGTTTCAGCGGTACTTACCATTCCTTCTTCTATTTTAAAAGTGGAATCAGTTTCTAAGTCAAACTCGGTGCTTAATTTCTGGGTGACTGAGCCTGCAGTTACTTCGAATGTTGTTAAATTTGAAGGTGTAGCTTTAGGGGGTTTTACTGGTTACACTGGTACTGTCGTTACGATAAATTTGCGTGCAATAGCCGAGGGTACTGGAAGCATCTCATTTAATTCTGGGAAAATTCTTGCAAATGACGGACAAGGCACAGATATAACAAGCAACCTCGTGAATGCAACTTTTTCTGTTAAAGAGAAAGTAAGTAAACCAGAACAACCTGAACAAAAATCTACCACTCCAAAAGAAACACCAAAACCAGTACAACCTACAACAGAACCATTACAGCCAGCTCCATCTTTAAAAGCCCCTGAAATTAGACTTTCTAAAAAGTACGGAGATCAAGCCATAACTGGAATTTCAGATTATCCGCAAGCCGATACGCTTGTGACATTTACTTCTGAAAATGGAGGAAGAATATTTATTTTAGGTGAGTCGGATGAACAAGGAAAATTCACGCTTTTGGTTCCTCATTCTTTGAAACAGGGTGTGTACACAGTGTCTGCTGTTATGATAAAAGAAGATAAAACAAATAGTGAACCTTCTAACTCGATTGTTGTAAAAGTGGGGAACATTTTCTCTGATCTTGATTGGAAAATATCTTTATTAATCTTACTTCTCATCCTAGTTATTACATATTTGATTTTGCGTATTCATATGCATATCAATAAAAACGGTGATAAAAATATAAAAAATGAAGTAAACGAAGCTAAAGAAATAATACATAAATCCTTCGATATTTTACGAGAAGATATCGTTGACTATGATAACAAGAAGCTCCCCATAGCAGAGCATAGGAGAATGAAAGACATAAAAAAAGATATTTCAGATGCTGAGAAAGTAATTAGTAAGAAAATTAAAGATATTGGATCAGAATGACTTTAATTTGTAAAAAATTAATTTATTTTGTAGTACTTTTATTTTTTTCTATTTCAACTTTAACACCAATATATGCACAAAATATAAATATAAATGCTTCGAAGCTATTACATCATTCGAGCGTATTTTTCTCTCCTCGTTCTGGAAGTTTCGAAGAAGAGTCTACATTTCAAGTTCCCATACTTGTCAACACTATGGGTCGCAGTATAAATGGTATTGAGATTAGAGTTTTGTTTGACAAAGATAAGCTTTCTATTGTTAATCAGACAGGTGGTGTATCTATAATTGGTGTTTGGGTAGAGCCCCCAAAATATGACAACACGCGTGGTACTGCGAGCTATGTAGGCGTGATCCCAAATGGAATTATTACCGAAGCTGGACTCGTGGGTACTATAACTTTTAAAGCGAAATCCGCAGGTCAGGCAGTTGTAAGTATAGCCAACAATTCAAAAATTTTATTAAATGATGGTTTAGGAACAGAGACTATACTTGATTTAGGTAGAGCAAGTTATAGTATTTTAAATAAAGCACCTGGTGGTGTGCAGGTTTTTTCTGAAACACATCCTATTTCTTCAGAATGGTATAACAACAATACCCCAGTATTTTCTTGGATTCAAGATGCTGGAGTATCTGGATTTAGTTTTGAATTAGATAATAAACCAAATACTATACCTGATAATACCATAGATATCCTAGATACAGTTAAGAGCTTCAATGAGTTAAATGATGGTTTGTGGTATTTTCATGTTAAGGCAATAAAGGATAATGTTTGGGGTACAACAGGGCATCTACTTATCCGTATAGATACTACACCTCCAGCAGAATTTACCCCTGAAACAAATTTTTTATTAGCAGCGACTATTTTAGCTGAGAGAACTTTGATCTCATTCTTTACTACAGACAACCTTTCTGGTATAGATCATTATGAAGTTGGAGTAATAGATAAATTAGCACCACTTACTGAATCGCCAGTATTCATAGAAGCAGAAAGCCCCTTCCAAGTACCAATAAATTCTGGTGGGAAGTTGGAGGTTATAGTTCGTGCCGTAGACCGTGCTGGTAATGTACGTGATTCATCCGTTAATGTAGAAGTGCCTTTTATTATTACAAAATTTATTAAAGATTATATAGTCTATATATTATTAAGTATTATTCTATTAGGTTTCACTATGTTAGTCATTCATTATTTGGTGGGTCACCATATAATTAGAGCTATTCGTCGTACAAGAGAAATTTTGAATAATAAAAACATAGAAAACACAGAAGATTTCTAGCAGAAATTAATTATTTATTATAATTTTCTATAAAGAAATTTTCTAGTTACCTAGCTAGTGTTTTTTAGGATTTCTAATGCTATTATTAATCCATTAATATTAAAAACTAATATATGAAAATAACTTCATCTGGGCTGGTATCGAAGATGTCTAAATTAACAGTTTTCTTTATTATCACCTCATTTGTTGTAACTCCTCTTGTGCCAGTTTTCGCCCAAGAAGCTGAAGTAATTGTTTCTCTTTCAGACCAAGTAGAAAGTGAACCAATCTTTCCAGGCCAGGTGCTTGGCGAGACAATTGAAGCTCCTGTCGATGAAGAAACTTCTCCTACTATAGAACCCCCAGCTGAAGAAGTGCTTCCTCCTGAAGAAGAAAAACCGATAGAAGAGAAGCCTATCGAGGAAGACCCAGAAATGATGGCTCTTATGGCTGGTGGTGTTGGCGGTCCAGGAAGCCTAACTCTTTCACCTGATACTAGAAATAATCTATCTTCTGAGGTTGATGATCTAGATGGTAGTTTGGTGTATAAATATGATATAAAAGTTCCTCCAGGAAGAAATGATATAACCACTCCAAAAGTTTCTTTAGTATATAACAGTAAGTACGCCAATAATGATTCTGTGGTTGGATCTGGGTGGTCAGTAAATATTCCCTCTATTGAACGAATAAACAAAACAGGTATCACCACTTTATATTCAGATAATTATTTCTATTCATCTATCGATGGAGAATTAGTTTCACTTGGTAGCGGTAATTATGCTGCTAAAGTAGAAAAAGGTAATTTTCTAAAATATAATCTGACAAGTAGTGTTTGGACGGTAACTGACAAGCAAGGAACTGTCTATAAATTTGGTACTAACGCTGCTGAAAGACAAGACAACCCCGGAGACAGTTCGAAAGTATATAAGTGGATGCTCCAAGAGGTCAGAGATACTAATGACAATTATATTGAATATACTTACTATAAAGATGCGGGACAAATATATCCATCGCAGATAACTTATTCAGGAAATGGTAGTACTGCTGGGGTTTTGGAGGTTAATTTCGATAGAACTAGCCGAACCGCGCTTCCCGCTTTTTACAATACAGGCTTTGCAGTAACGACCAGTTATCGCATCACCGAGATCAGAACTGAAGTAAATAATATTTGGGCTAGAAAATATACTCTTGGCTATGCTATTCCAGATAACGGCGTGGGATCTCTTTTAGATACTATTGTTGAATCAGGACAGGATGATAGCAGTACAATTGTAACATTACCAGCTGTTGATTTTGACTACCAAGCCTCTACTAGAAGCTGGACCCAAAATACATCTTGGGGTTTACCTTTATCACTTGTTGCTGGAGGTAGTGATACAGGTACAAGAATGGCTGACATTAATGGTGACGGGCTTCTGGATTTACTTTGTCACACCAACAATACCTCAGACACAATATGCGACAAGAATAAACCCAGGATCTTTCTCAACGATGGTGATGGAACTTGGACAGATGTGAGTAGTACTTGGTTATTTCCTCTTATAGGGGGGTCTGGTAGTGATCGTGAATATTTTCTTTCAACAAGTACTAGTGGTGATCGTGGTCTAAGAGCTGTAGATATAAATGGTGATGGCCTAGCAGATTTAGTAACGGGGAATGGGTCAGATCGTTATGTGTATCTTAATACTGGTTCTGGCTGGACGTACAATTCTTCCTGGGGTCTACCTTTACCTTTTTCTATAGGTGGAGATCCTGGCACAAGAATGGCTGACGTTAATGGTGATGGATTACTCGACATGCTTTGTCACAACAACGCTACATCTTCTGAACCATACTGTGGTAAAACCACTCCCAAAATCTATCTTAACAATGGTGATGGAACTTGGACAGATGTGAGCAGCACTTGGTTATTTCCTGTTGTTAATGGAACAGGAACAGATAGAGAATATTTTCTAGATGCAAGTGAAGGTGCTGATAGTGGTCTGAGAACTTTTGACATAAATGGTGATGGGTTAGTAGATTTAGTTGCTAGAAGAAATACAGATTCATATGCATACATAAACAACGGCTCTGGTTGGACTCACTATGCTTGGGGGTTATCCTTGCCGACATATATCGGTGGTGACCCCGGGACAAGAGTAGCCGACATTAATGCGGATGGTTTAGCCGATCTACTTTGTCACAACAACGCTACATCAGGAGATGCTTATTGTGATAAAAATAATCCAAAAATTTATTTAAACAAAGGTGACGGAACGTGGATGGATTTAAGTAGCACTTGGTTATTTCCTCTTATAGGAGGGTCTGGTAGTGATCGTGAATATTTTCTTTCGGCAAGTCAAGGTAGTGACAGTGGTTTAAGGATTGCTGATTTTAATGGTGATGGCATTAATGATCTTGTGGTGAGAAGAGATTCAGATTCATATGTTTACTTAAATAACACAACTGTTCCGTCAAACTTGCTTAACGAAATAAACTATTCTCAAGGAGGCAATACAACAATAATATATAAAGCTACGCCACAATTTACAAGTGGTGCTAGTTTACTTAATCCATCTCTGCCTCTTGTGACTCATCTTGTGCAACAAATAGTTACTAACGATGGATCAGGAACTACAGGAAGTTTAACTTATGAATATGAAGGTGGTTTGTATAAGTACACAGACTACCTAAATAGGAAATTTGTAGGATTTAATTCTATTAAAGCCACAGATGCAGAAGGAAATGTAAGAAAAGTTTTTTACCATCAAGGTAACAGTACAAATACTGGTCTTGGTGAATACAGTGATCATATTTCCAAAATGGGCATGCCTTATCGTGTAGAAGAGTATGATGATAGTAGTAATCTTTATCGTCTAACAGTAGATAAGATAGATAAATACAATATTGGCACCGATCATGATTTCGTAAAAGTAACTCGTCGTACAGTTTTAGACTACGATGGTGATTCTGACCACAAGGATACTTCGACAGAGTACGGATACGATGACGCTAACGGGAATCTTTTAACAGTAACAGAGTGGGGTGAGGTTACAGGAAGCACAGATGGGTCATATACAGATATTGGTTCAGATAAGAAAGTTACTACGCTAACTTATGCTACAAATGGCACGACACTTATAAGTGTTCCATATAACGAAACAGTAACGGATCAGTCTTCTTCTAAGGTAAAAGAAAACAAATATTACTACGATGCACAATCATATGGTTCGGTAACAGATGGGAATCAGACTAAAGTGGAACAATGGGTTGCAAGTAGTACATATATAAACAGTCAGAAAACATACAACTCAACATATGGTTATATAGCTACTGAAACCGATCCAAGAGGCAAAGTAACTACTTATACTACTTATGACGGATATAACCTATATCCAGTAACAATTACCGATCCACTTAGCCAGACTATTCAATATACTTACGACTATTCTCTGGGAAAACCAAAACAAACTACTGATCAAAATGGATTTGTATATCAAACTGTTTATGATGGACTCGACCGTGTTGCTGCAGTAAAAATTCCTGACTTTGGTAGTCCCTATTCTGCAGTCACAAAAACTACATATGCTTACACTGATACTTCAGGCTCTGTGAAAGTTCAGAAAACTGAAAACCTAGATGGATCAACTGCTGTAGACACTTACCAATATTTTGATGGGCTTGGTCGCTTAATTCAAGAAAGAAAAGAGGCAGAAAGTAACTACAACGTAAAAGATACTATATACAACGATGTTGGTTTAATTGAAAAACAGTCACTCCCATATAACTCCAGCGGTTCTTCAAAAACTTCTGCAACAGGAACTACTGCGCTTTACGTTACTAATACTTACGATCCACTGAAACGTATTTCGACTATAGTTGATGCAACGGGTACTACTAGCTATGCGTACGATCAATGGAAGACTACTGTGACTGATAAAGAAAGCAATATGAAAGGTTACTATAAAGATGCTTTCGGCAATCTCATAAAAGTGGATGAAGTAAATGGTGGTTCTACTTACACGACAAATTACGAATACAATCTCAATAATAAGCTCACTAAGATCACAGATGCATTAAGTAATCTACGTAACTTCACGTACGATGGTCTCGGTAGGAGATTAACAGCAGAAGATTTGCATGCATCTGGTGATGGTACGTATGGTACATGGACTTATGCATACGACAATGCAGGGAATCTAACTCAAACTGTAAGCCCACGATCACTTACGACGAATTACACATATAACGACATCAATCAGCAGTTAACAGAAGATTATACTGGCGTAGGTGGAACTGAAATTACTTATACCTACGGTGGATGTACTAATGGTGTAGAAAAACTTTGCTCAGTCATAATGGCTTCTGGTGCTAATACTGCATATACCTACGATTCAAATGGTAATGTTGCTAGTGAAGCAAAAACGATAAACAGTGTTGCTTATACCACTTCTTACACCTATGACAGACAAGGAAACAAATTAGTTATCACTTACCCAGACAGTGCTGAAGTTAAATATACATTTAACTCTGCGGGACTTCTAGAAAAAGTTGAGCGAAAAGAAAGTGGTGGAGTATTTATTGATATCGTATCTAATTTTGATTATAGTCCAACGGACAAGGTCACAATACAAGAAGATGCGAATGGATTCGTTACTACTAATACATACGATGACACAAAATTATATAGACTCACTCGTCGTCTCACAGCTATAGGAGGAGAGGAAATGATGCTTGGTGGAGGAGGTGAAGGAGAGAGTCAAAGTAGGATGAGTCTGATGGAAGGTGAAGAAGAAACAGAACTCCAAGACAAAAAAGGGATACCAAGAGTAGGGAGTGAGCTTGAGAAAGAAAGGACTCTACGAAGTAAGACATATGTAACTGGATTCAGTGGAGGCAGAGAGATAAAACAAACTCAATTTTCTCAAAATGATATTCATTACCTAGATCCTGCTACTGGAACACTGAAAGACATCAATACTTCGTTAGTAGAAAACTTGCATGGTTTTACTATGAATGACGCCGCATACCAAGCAAGGTTTAAAAAAGATACTAAAGGAGAATTTTTTACTTTCCAAAATAAACGAGATCATCTCGGCTTATCTCTTCCTCAAAATGTAAAACCTGTAAATGGACACATACAAAAATCTAAAGAAGGTGAAGAGAGTCTGATGTACAAAGATGCACTAGGGGCAGGTATTGATGTAGAATTTCTACTTGACCAGACAGAAGTGAGAAAAGATGTTGTCATAAATAGTTTAGAAGCTCTTGGGGATATTTCTGGTAAAGAAAATTACGAAATTCCATTTGTATTTCGAAGTAATGCTCCAGTAACTCTTTCTATTGATGGTAAAATTTTCCCGAGCGGACAATCTTTCATAACTGAAAAAGCTGTGACCCTGACTGATTCTATAGGTATACAGACCCACATCTGGGGCGCTGTTTTACGAGAAGAGAATGGTACGCGTGTCACTCGTATTCCTATTAGATACGAACAAAAGGGTGGTGTCATATACATGACCAAGCTTCTGCCAGTCTCATGGCTCGCACAAGCAGAGTTCCCAGCACGTACAGATGCAGTGCTTAGCTACTATTCAAATTCCTCTGGTGACGGAGAGATATATCATACTCACAGTGTCTGGAACGCTATCCATGACGCTACGTCTGGTTCCGCAGAAAGTACCCCAGGTACTGCATACATGTACAGTGAAGACGCAGGTGCGAGCTACTGGATGGCACGTGTCGCATTACCATTTGATACTTCTTCTTTGCCTGATACCGCTACTATTACCAATACTGATTTGAAACTCTACATTGATACGAAAGTAGATGAAGATAATGATGGTAATGACTTCATACGAGTCGTTCAAAACACTACTGCATCTGCTACAGCACTTGCTGATGGAGATTTTGATCAAATAGGAGCCATAGATAACCCTACAGCTGGAGCGAGTGATATAGACATTTCTGGTATTTCTACAGGTGCCTATCGTACTTTCACCTTAAATTCTACTGGTAGAGGTTGGATAAATAAAACCGGCTATACCAAGCTCGGTCTTCGCGAAGGACATGATGCTAAAGATGCTGCCCCCGATGACGGTACATTTACTGGTGTACGTATCAAGACTGCAAATGCCGCAGGTACTTCACAGGATCCGATTTTAGAAGTTACCTACACTACTAACAGTGCTCCAAGTACACCGACATCGCTTCTCGCAGAAGGTATAAATAATCCAGTGAGTGTAGCCGACACTGCTCCAGAATTTAGTGCAATATATAACGACACGGATACAGGAGATACTGCCACTCATTATCAAATTCAAGTATCTACGAGTTCGAGCTTCTCTTCTATTCTCTGGGATTCTACAAAGACGGCTTTAGGTGCATCTCTCGCACAGGGAAGTCGCAGCCCAGATATTACCTACGGAGGCACAGCATTTGTACTAGACGGTGCTACATATTACTGGCGTATAAAATTCTGGGATAATAGCGACAGTGAAGGAGTGTGGAGTACTTCTACAAGTTCATTTACTATGAATAGCTCCTCACCAATTACAGTGAATTTTTATTCTACAGCAGGTGGAGACGGAGAGATTTACCACGAGGATGCAAGTTCTTGGAATACCGTACATGATGCATCTACTGGTAGCGCTGATGCTGCTTCAGGAACCTCATATACGTATGTAGAGCACTACACAGCAGACTACTGGATGGCTCGAACTGTCTTACCTTTTGATACCTCGAGCTTGCCCGACGGCGCAGTGGTCTCCAGTGCGACTTTGTATGTGTATGTAGATTACAAAGAAGATGGTGATAATGATGGAAGTGATTTTATCCGAGTAGTTCAAAATACTACAGCTTCATCAACAGGACTTATCAATGGCGACTATGATCAAGTAGGAAGTATCGATAATCCTACAGCAGGAGCGACGGATACTGACATCACAGGTATTTCGACGGGTGCATATCTAGTAATTCCTCTAAATACGACAGGGAAGTCTTGGATCAGTAAAACAGGTGCTACAAAGCTTGGTTTACGAGAAGGGCATGATGCTACTGATAATGCTTCAAGTATAAATACGAGCCTCACAGGTGTACGTATTAAGACTGCAAATGCCACAGGTACTTCGCAGGATCCATATTTAGCTATTACGTACACATCTCTTCCAACTTCACTAAGTGTGGTGCAAGACTTAAACTACACATATGATGCGAATGGCAACATCCTTACCATCATCAATGACTCTGAGACAGATTCTGCGAAGACTGTCACGTATAGTTATGACGACCTTAATAGATTGCTCTCGGCTACCGCTACTTCTGTCGCCGGAGGACAGTCCACATATACCCATACTTACGTCTACGATGCCCTGGGAAACATTACTTCCGGCCCAATAGGCTCTTACACCTATGCAGGTACAAACTACGCTAATCCACACGCTGCAACGTCTATAAACGGTGTTACATATACCTACGACAATAGTGGTAATGTTACAGGTAACGGCTCCTTGGCTAATACATGGAACTACAAAGATCAACTCACTCAAGCAGTTCTAGGAGGAGTAACTTCAACTTATACTTACGATCATATGGGCGAGCGTGCAACACTTGCTAACGGTACGACCACCACGGCATATCCAAATGATCTCTACAATACCGATGGCACCAAGAAAACTAAATCTGTTTACGCAGGGGATAATTTAGTAGCAACTATTGAAACCGTAAGCAGTGTTGTAACTCCTTACTACACTCACACAGATCATTTGGGATCGACAACTGCAACTTCAGATGGTTCAGGTGCTCTTGTTGAGACATTAGACTACTTCCCATTCGGAAATCAGAGAATTTCTTCAGGTGCTCACACAGAACAGAGACAATATATAGGACAGGAGTATGACGAAGAAACAAATTTAAACTATCTTAACGCCCGTTACTACAATAGCCAGACAGGTAAGTTTATATCCCAAGACCCAGTTTTCTTAGGGCTTGGAGTTGATCCTCGTACTCAAGAAGCACTTAGAGATCCTCAATCTTTAAACTCCTACAGTTATGCAAGAAATAACCCGATTACTTTGAGTGATCCGAATGGTGAATGGGTACACATCGCTATCGGAGCAGGTGCTGGCATTGTAGGACAGTATGGTTATGACGTATATAACAACATCAATAATGACGGATTCAGTGCTGGTGCATTCGTATCTAATCTATCAAGCGGTAAGACGTATTTGACAAGAGGTGCACAGGGGGCTGCGATCGCAGCAACGGGAGGTGCTGTAGCGGCTGCTGGAACATCAGTAGGTATTGGAGTAGTGGGACAGTCAGTTGTTATGGGTGGTGTAACTGGAGCAGTAGGAGCTGGAGGCAACGCTTTTCTCGGAGAGTCAGTAACACCTGGATCTGTCGCAGTTGACTCTGTGGTCGGCGCATTAACATTCGGAGCCTCAAGTGTCATTCCTAAGGTTCCTGGAAGACTACCTAACTTCGGTACACAAGCTTTTGTTTCAGGTAAGCATACCCAGCAAAGCGCAATGAATCTCGGTGTTGATGCAGGTGGAAATTATATTTCAGCTATAATGAATGATATATCCAAACAAATTAAGGATCTGCAAAAACAAGTTAGTAACCTAAAACAAAGTAATAATAATTCAAGCAATAAAAAGAAGAACAAATAAACAATATGAAAACTTATAAAATCAAAAAATCACATATTCTTGGTAACTCTATATTTTTAATCTTTCCATTAGTAATGACCCTTATCATTCTAACTGAAGAGGGAGGGGCACAACAAAATGAATGGATAGGAGTAGGAATCTTCTGGCTTATCGGTGTACTTGTGCTTGTGTTACTATCTGGTTCAAAGATGGAAGTGGGAACAGATTATATCCGTCCATATTTCTTTGGTTTTCCTAGAAGAAAGATTGAGGCTTCAAATATTGAAGTTCTTGAGTACGGTAATCTTTTTCGCGGAGGGCTTGGAGTAGGAAAGGGACTTAAAATGTGGGTTAAGACTTCTAAAGGACGTAAGGCACTTACTGTAGGAGAAAAGGCATACGGTAAAGAAGCCATTGATCACATGAAGAGCGTTCTTGAATCGAAATCATTAAGATAGGAATACATACTATATTCAAATGACCTTTTTGCAATTCGTATTATTATTGTTTGTTGAAGTAATTTTGGTTTATGTAGTTTTTGATGGTCTAAAAACTGGAGTATTGCTCCACCGTCTCGGAGGCAAGTCAATCAGGGCAAAACAACCGATATCTTTCTGGATGAGCATAGTAGTTACATCTTGCGTAATTCTATTAATTGCATTTGTTTTAATGACTGGTCTTTTCTAAATTTCTAGTTTGATTAGCCGACGTTCTGCTTCACTAATTTCTTTCTCTATTGAAAAGCCGATTTTCTCTTGTTCTTGAGAGTCAGAATTTTCAGTTGTTTTCAACTGTAGCGGTACTGAGCTTTTTAAAGTAACCTTTCCGTGGTTATAGAGAATTTCCTCAACGAAGTCTAAGACAAATCTTCGTTTGCTCTCAAACGTCTTACACTTATCAAATCGAATCTGGATAATGGGATAATGGGGTCAGCCACCATTTATCCTAAATATGATATAATAAATTTATGCCAAGAATTGAAAGAGTCGATGTGGGCGGAGAAATATACCATGTGATAAACAGAGCTAATTCCAGAGTTAAAATTTTTGATAATGATGGCGATTACAAAAATCTTGAAGCAATTTTAGAAGAAGCAGTAACGAAGTTTGACATGAGATTGTTGGCATACTGTATTATGCCTAATCATTGGCATTTAGTTTTACATCCTAAACAAGATGGAGATTTATCCAAGTTTATGGGTTGGCTAACCAATACTCATACAAGACGTTGGCATACCTTAAAAGGAACGATAGGTCAGGGTCATTTGTATCAAGGTAGATACAAATCTTTTATTTGCCAGAATGATTATCATTTTCTTGCTCTTGTAAGATATGTAGAGAGAAATGCCAAAAGAGCAAATATGGTCAAAAAAGTAGAAGATTGGAAATGGAGTAGTGCATGGAGAAGGGTGTATGGAATACAGAATCAAAAGAAGATTTTAAGTTCGTGGCCCATCTCTATACCAAAAAATTATTTAGAATACCTAAATGAGTCGCAGAACGAGGAAGAAGTTGATATGATTAGGAGGTCGATTATTAAAAATATTCCTTTTGGAGGTGATTCTTGGTGTGATAGAGTTGTGAAGAAGTTTAATTTAGAGCAAACACTTCGTGGGGTAGGCAGGCCTAAAGGAAAATAATGGTGGCTGACCCAATTAACCCAATTAACCTAACCCAATTAACCCACTATTTGTCCCAAAATATGATATAATGAATTTATCCTAAGAATTGAAAGGATAGATAAGGAATAAATAATCAAAAGAGGTGATGGGTTCTACTCAAAAAATATCAAACAGAATAAAAAGAAACCATTTTGATCTCTTTTTGGCACAGATACTGCTTTTCTTTTTACCCTTAGCATATCTTCCTGGCTTCGGATCGTACAATGCCCCTCGGTATTTTTTCTTTAGCGCTACCACTCTCTGGCTTTTTGGTCTTTGTGTTTTTAACTTTCTCAAAGAAGATAAAATTAGACGCACGGAGTATGTTGATACATTTAAAAATTGGCGAGTTTATGGACTTCTTTTTTATCTATTAGCCTTTTTGGTTGTTTCGATTACGAGCATAGATCCGGCCGTTTCCTTTTTCTCAACTTTCTATCGCACTGATGGGTTTCTATCTATCCTATTTCTATCCATGTTTTCTTTTTCAGTATATTTTTTGATTAAGAAATACAAAAATAAAGGTCTAGAAAGTTTGCTTTCCGCCTCCGTTCTCGGCTCACTAGTTCTGTCTTTTTTAATATGGCTGAAAATACCTAACATAGGAGGCACCTTCGGTAATTCTTCAATAGCTGCTTCTTTTCTGATATGGAACGTGTTTTTTGCATTATTTCTTTTTATAAAATACAGAATGGAGTGGAAGGCATGGATTTGGGGTATTTCATTTTTTGTTTTGGTATTTTCACCTTTATTTTTTAACTGGGAGATTATCTTTCGTGGAGAATATGCTCAAATAACTTCCTTGCTGGGAGAAGCTCGTGGTGCAGCTATGGGAATAATTGCTGGTCTTCTTCTTGCCATCTTCACCTGGCTTGCTTTCCAGTCCGATAAAATCCGCAGATATTTAGGAATAGGGCTGACCATTTTACTTTTAGTGTCTACTCTCTTTGGTGGAATTCTACTGATTAAAAATTCTTCGCCTGTGCATCAGGCTTTCGCTGAAATGGGTGGAAAAGCGCGTTTTTCTTTTTGGAATAGTGCATGGCTAGGCTTCAAAGAGCAGCCTGTTCTTGGTACAGGGCCAGGCACTTTCAGTTATTCTTTTCATAAATTTTTCGATACAGAAATACTCACAAAAGAAAACAATTTTGAGGCAATTGTGGATCGTTCACATAATATTTTTTTTGAGACGATTATCAGTGGTGGCTTACTACTCTTATTTGGTTTACTTTTTTTTCTCATTTCCATAGCTACGTCCATTTACCAGATGCGTCTGCGATCGGAAGTATCGAATATTGGCTCCGCCATCTTTTTGGGCGCGCTTTTTTGCTGGTTGCTCCAAGCACAGCTTGTTTTTGATTCAATCTCATCACTGACTATGCTTTTTTTAGTGTCAGGAATGGCATACGCCGGAAGCTATGACAACAAAAATAACATTCATACAAATGAATTTTCTTCCACTAGAAAATCAGTTGTCATCTCGAAGTCAGACAAGTTTGTCTATGCCATAGTAATTATTCTTCTTTCAATAATTTTTATCCTAGGAATATTTTTGCCTTTTCGTAAGAACCGAATAATGTATCGAACTAACGACATGTTCCTACCAGAACGAGCTTATAGCTGGGTAAAACTTGAAGGTACATCTAGTATGGGTGATTCTTATGATAGCGTGCTTCTTTTCAACCGTCTTGCTAAAAGTTATGCCAACAGGAATGATTTACGAAAATTAGATGAAGCAAAAAAGAAAGTTTTAGGACAAGAACTCGACAATGTCATACATCATTTGTATTATCTCTCTGTGCGCCATAATGATTTTGACTTGATTCTTCTAAATATACAGTTTCATTATTTGAGGATGTATTTAGTAAATGATTTCTCCGGCCCTCTCTTAAGCGAAATCAAGGAACTTATTCTTCAAGCACAAGCCCTTTCACCTACAGATCCTCGACCTGAGATATACAATCCTCGGTAGTTATCTTTATTCGGTTTAGTAATTGATGTTAAAGAGTTGATGTGGTCATCCACTATTTATCTTAAAAATATCTAAGCCCTTGAAATTTAGCTCAAAAAAGGTGATAGTGTATATATGTCTTTAAAGATCGGAATTGTAGGTCTGCCAAACGTGGGGAAGTCCACGCTTTTTAATGCTCTTACAAAAAAGAGTGTACCTGCCGAAAACTATCCATTTTGTACTATAGATCCCTCTGTAGGCATTGTTCCTGTGCCTGACGAGAGAGTTGCAAAGTTAAGTGAGCTTTCTAAATCTAAGAAAACTATCCCTGCGGCGATAGAGTTTGTGGACATTGCTGGACTTGTGGCAGGGGCATCAAAGGGTGAAGGCTTGGGGAATAAATTCCTCACTAATATACGCGAGGTAGATGCCATAGCGCATGTGGTGCGTGTGTTCGAGGATCCGTCTGTGATACACGTAGCAGATAAAGTAGACCCCATGCAAGACGTGGGTGTCATAAACCTCGAGCTCGTACTTGCAGACTTTGAAGTGGTGGCAAAGAGGCTCTCTACTATAGTCCGTGATGTAAAGCGTGGGGACAAGGTTGCTATAGCAGAGGAGCTCGTCTTAAAAAAGATAGAGAAAGTTTTAGAAGAAGGTAAGATGGCGTCTACGATCGACCTCTCTCCAGAAGAAAAGTTCCTCATAAAATCCCTCTCACTTCTCACTCTGAAGCCAATGTTGTATGTATTGAATACTTCGGAGGCAAATGAAAATGTGGAAGTTGAGGCGCCGGGATTATCAGTGAAGATTGACTCTGTTTTTGAAAAAGGTTTTGATGATTTAATTAAAAAAAGTTATGAATTGCTGGGACTTGAGACATTCTTCACTACAGGAGAAGATGAGACTCGTGCATGGACTATAGCCATAGGTAGCACCGCACCAATAGCAGGCACTGCGATACATACAGACTTTAAGGATAAGTTTATACGTGCAGAGGTCGTGTATTGGAAAGATCTTTTAGACTCTGGATCTTATGCTGTTGCTCGTTCTAAAGGGCTCGTGCGGACAGAAGGTAAAGAATATATAGTAAAAGATGGTGACGTCATTGAGTTTTTAATATGATGAAAAAAGAAATTAAATTATTTTATACAAAAGATTGGCATGCATATGAGATCCTAGATACAGGAGAGGGTGAAAAGCTCGAGCGTGTCGGACTGTATACTTTTATCCGTCCACAGGAAGATGCTGTCTGGAGAAAAGATGAGAGCATAGATGCATGGAAGAAAAATGATGGGAAATTTTGGAGCTCTAAAGAGGGTGCTAAAAGTGGCTGGAAGTTATCAAATAAAACAGAGAAAAAGTGGGATATATCATATAAAGATATTAAATTTATAGTTACTCCGACTCCTTTTAGACATTATGGATTTTTCCCTGAGCAAGCAGCACACTGGGATTTTATAGAAAATAAAATAAACGAAGTAACATCAAACAAAGGTGGACAGGTGAAGTTCTTAAACTTATTTGGTTACACTGGCGTGGCTAGTCTCTTTGCCCTTCGTGCGGGAGCTGACGTTACTCACGTAGATGCATCAAAGACGAGCGTGGCAAGTGCAAAAGAAAATCAAGAGCTCTCAGGTATGGGCGGTCTCCCTATGCGTCTTATAGTAGATGACGTGTTAAAATTCTTAGATAGGGAAATAAAAAGAGGGAACAAGTATGATGCCGTCATCATGGATCCGCCAAAGTTTGGCCGTGGTCCAAAAGGTGAGACATGGAAACTCGAAAAAGACTTACCAAAGCTTTTAGAAAAAGTGACTAAAGTTCTGAGCCCTGATCCACTTTTTGTAATACTTACTTCTTATGCTACAGACTCTTCATCACTATCTCTCGGTCTTGCATTAGAAGAATCTCTGAAAAATCTAGGGGGTCAAGTAGATCAAGGAGAACTTTGTGTTCTCGAGAAGTCTCACGACCGCCTTATATCACTTGCTCACACTACAGTGTGGACTAAATAGTTTATTTCTTTTCTTCTTCTTGAATGTCTTCAGCAATTTCTTCGACGTCTTCTTGGATCTCGTCGACATTTTCTTGAATTTCATCCACGTCTTCAGCGATCTCTACCACGTCTTTTTGAATTTCATCCACGTCTTCTTGAATCTCCTCGATGTCTTCAGATACTTCCTCGAGCTCTTTTGTGTGTTGATTTACAGTCATTTGGATAAATATTGAAAGGTATATAGCTTCGAGTGAGACTACTGTAGTAAGTATTAGTAGGACGTCTTCAGAAGAAACTCCAAAAAATCGTAAACATAGCATACCAGCGAAGAAAATAGTATGAAAAAGTAGGGATTGGGGTGAGCCAATCCAATCAGTTAATTTTTTTGAGAAATCTTTAAATTTTTTATCCATGGTATTGCAACTCTCAATTTATAATAAGATATGATATACTTTTATATATGGAAACACAAATAAAAACAAGTGGTGTAAAAGATTTCTTTATTAATTTAGGAGCTACTATAGCTTTATATACTCTCGTAGTTAGTTTATTAAATTTACTTTTTGTTGTCATAGACAGAGCATACCCAAGAGTTTTCACAGAATACAGTTATTTTGGTAGCACTTCTATCAGCTGGCCAGTTTCCGTACTTATTATTTTCTTTCCGATATTAATGTTTTTAATGTGG
Source organism: Patescibacteria group bacterium (assembly GCA_038063515.1). Classification (GTDB taxonomy): domain Bacteria; phylum Patescibacteriota; class Minisyncoccia; order Phycocordibacterales; family UBA9973; genus UBA9973. The sequence continues at coordinate 59,009 of JBBTUY010000003.1, forward strand.
TTAATGGAGCGTGGATACAAAAATGACCCAGAGAGTAAAAATAGAGGTATTCATAAATGGCTTGTATATATAACATTGTTCATCTCTGGTCTTACAGCAGCCATCGATCTTGTCACAGTTCTGTATTACTTCATTGACGGTCAAGAACTAACTACAGGATTTCTACTCAAAGTATTAGTCGTGCTTGTTATGTCTGTCAGCATATTTACGTATTACATTTCTGATCTTCGTAATACTTTAAAATCAAAATCAAGAATGGGATGGAGAATCTTCGCAGGAGTCATAGTAATTACTTCTATTATCTGGGGTTTTGCTGTACTTGGCTCACCTCGAACACAGAGACTTTATAAATACGATGAGCAAAAGGTGAGTGATCTACAAAACATAAGTAGTCAGGTTGCAAATTACTTTTACGACAAGAAAAATTTACCTAAAAATTTAGAAGAATCATTTGGGGGCAACTACTATGTTCCTGTATTAGATCAACAAAACAACAAACCGTATGAGTATAAGAAAACTAGCGAGAATACTTATGAATTGTGTGCAGAATTTAATAAAGAAATAAATGAGGAGTCTGCTAAGGATAGCGCCTATCTTAATAATAGTTATTATGGTGGCAGTGCCTCATGGGCTCACTCCGCAGGTCGCTATTGTTTTACTAGGACATTAAATCTTAATAATTCCGATGCTACTTTATATCCAAAATCTGTACCATTCCAATAATTATTAAAGATATTTCTTACAAAAAACCACTTTGCAAAAAGGTGGTTTTTTGTTTATGATGTATATATATGAAAGAATATGACCATAAAAAGATAGAAAAAAAGTGGCAGAATTTTTGGGACAAAAATGGTACATTTACTGCAAAGAATACTTCAAAAAAGCCTAAATACTTTAATTTAATTGAGTTTCCGTACCCGTCAGGGGCAGGTATGCATGTGGGGCATATCCGTAGTAATACTGCTATGGACATAATCTCTCGCAAGAGGCGGATGGAGGGTTACAATGTGCTTTACCCTATAGGCTGGGATGCATTCGGACTACCTACTGAAAATTATGCTATAAAGACCGGCATCCATCCCATAAAAGTTACTAAACAAAATACTGACACGTTTAGACGTCAGCTAAAAGCTCTCGGCTTTTCTTTTGATTGGTCACGAGAGATTAATACCACTGATCCAAAATATTATAAATGGACGCAGTGGATATTTTTACAACTATTTAAAAAAGGTTTAGCTTACAAAACTAAGACAGAGATAAACTGGTGTCCATCTTGTAAGATTGGTCTTGCAAATGAAGAAGTAGTCGCTGGGAAGTGTGAGCGTTGTGGAGGTCCTACAGAAAAAAGAGAAAAGGAACAATGGATGCTTGCTATTACAAAATACGCAGAGCGATTAGATAAGGATCTAGACACAGTAGACTACTTAGAGAAAATTAAAATTCAGCAGAGAAATTGGATAGGAAAGAGCGAAGGCGCAGAGATAGATTTTAAGATGTTCTCTGCTAGGCAAGACCTAGCGGAAGAAGTTAAAGTTTTTACCACACGTCCAGATACTATCTTCGGTGCAACTTATTTAGTTTTAGCTCCTGATCATAATTTAGTCCAAGAGCTTCGAAGTAAAATTTCAAATTGGGCCGAAGTAGAGAAATATATTTCCTTAGTTAAAACTAAAGACGACATAGAACGAACAGGAGAAAATAAAGAAAAGACAGGGGTAGAGTTAAAAGGTGTACATGCAATTAATCCTGCAAATAAAAAAGAAATACCTGTGTGGATTGCAGATTATGTATTAGCGAGTTATGGTACAGGTTCTATTATGGCAGTACCCGCAGATGATACACGAGACAGAGAATTTGCTGAGAAATTTAATTTACCGATAATAAGTGAATATAAAAAAGCTGGTTTTACAGATTTTGGTAAAAAAGTCACAAAGTTTAAACTCCGTGACTGGGTTTTCTCTCGTCAGAGATATTGGGGTGAGCCTATACCGCTTATACATTGTGATACTTGTGGCTTTGTTCCTGTGCCAGAAAAAGATTTACCAGTTATACTTCCAAAAGTAGTGAAATACAAACCGACAGACAATGGTGAGAGTCCACTTGCTGATATAAAATCTTGGGTAAATGTAAAATGTCCAAAGTGTAAAGGTAATGCAAAGAGAGAAACAGATACCATGCCAAACTGGGCTGGAAGCTCTTGGTATTTTCTACGCTACACTGATCCAAAAAATAACAAAGAGCTCGCTTCAAAAAAAGTTTTGAAATATTGGATGAGCAGTAAGTCAGGGGGCGTGGACTGGTACAACGGGGGAATGGAGCATACTACTCTTCACCTTTTGTACTCTCGTTTCTGGCATAAATTTCTATATGACATAGGTGTGGTGCCTACGAGTGAGCCCTATATGAAGCGTACCTCTCATGGGATGATCTTAGCCGCACAAGGAGAGAAGATGTCTAAATCAAAAGGTAACGTTGTAAATCCAGATGATCTAGTAAAGACCTACGGTGCAGACACTCTTCGTCTTTATGAAATGTTTATGGGGCCGTTTGATCAATCGGTTTCTTGGAATAGTGATAGCATGATAGGTCCAAGGCGTTTTCTCGAGAAAGTCTGGCGAGTAGGTATGAAGGCATTAACTAGGGCAGATAAAAATTCCACAGCTTCTCTTCAGAAAATCTTACACAAGACAATAAAAAAGGTAACAGAAGACATAGAGGGAATGCATTTTAATACAGCTATTTCCAGCATGATGATCTTAGTTACAGAAATGGAAAATGAAGAAGCTATCTCTATAGATGATTTTAAGAAATTCTTAAAAATTCTCTCGCCATTTGCCCCTCATGTTATAGAGGAATTGTGGAGTATATGTAAAGAAAAGAAATCTATTAGCTACTCCGTGTGGCCTCTATGGGACTCAAATTTAATAAAAGATGATGAAATAAAAATAGTAATTCAAGTCAATGGTAAAGTTCGATCTGAAATGATGATCCTTCCTACTCTTAATGAAGAGTCCATAAAAGGTCAGGCTCTTAAAGATGAAAATGTGATCAAACATTTAGGAGGTCAAGATCCAAAGAGAGTTATCTATGTCAAAGGTCGTCTAGTTAACATAGTTGTGTAAGTGTAATTATCCACACAGATTCTTATGTATTACTTTAATTGTTGTTATAATGAGTTTGCTAATTAATTAATATATAAATTATATGAACCTAAATATTTTTGATAGAATCTCTTTTTTCATCCTATTCTTTTTTGTGGTTCTCTTACCAGTATTCTTTTTGCCTTTTACAAATTTCTCCGTTGATGCAGGTAAAAGCCTGTTTTTAGTTCTTGGTGTTGTTTTATCTTTGATAGCTTGGATAGTCGCTAGATTTTCTGATGGCAAGATAGTTTTCTCTAAATCATTAGTTTTAGTAGGTGGTGGTGGTGTGGTTTTAGTTTCTTTATTGTCTGCTTTATTCTCTAAATCTCTCGGTGTCACTTTGTTTGGCACTATGCTTGATGTAGGTACTTTCTGGTTTATTTTATGTGTTTTTGTTTTAATGGTTATTTCCTCTATTGTTTTTCGAGATGCTAAAAATACCCGAATACTTCTCTTTGGTATAATGTTATTCTCAACGGTTATGCTTGTTTTCCAAACTCTACGAATATTTTTCCCTAGTCTTCTTTCCTTTGGTGTATTTACAGGTAAGACAGACAATGTCTTAGGCTCTTTTAATGCATTTGGAGTATTCCAAGGTTTGTATGTTTTGCTCACTCTTTTTATATATGAATTTTTTCCACTTACAAAATGGATCAGAGTTGTTTTGGGTGTTCTTCTAGCTTTATCACTTTTCTTTATTTTTCTAGTTAACTTTGTGTTAGTTTGGGTTGTTTTGGGTATCTTTGCTTTAATTATTTTTATATATAAGGCATCTATAAATGCAAGCAAGAGCAAAGATGGGGGTAAGATAGATTTCCCTATAATGTCCTTCATTGTAGTACTGATAGCTTTGTTTTTTTTTATGGCACCTCTGTCTTGGAGTGTAAAATTACCTAATGAACTTGGAATTCAAAATGCTGAAGTTAACCCGTCTATTATTTCCACTCTGTCTGTTGCTAAGTCTGTAATTAAAGAGAATCCTGTTTTAGGTTTTGGTCCAAATAGGTTTGCAGAAGCTTGGGCTCTCTTTAAGCCTAGTGCTATAAATAAAACTTTTTTCTGGGATGTTTTCTTTATTTCTGGTGCTGGTTTAATTCCTACATTTGTCGCAACTACTGGTATTGTGGGTATTCTTGCGTGGCTTATGTTCTTAGGATCTTTTATTTTTGTTGGTATTAAGTATCTTTTTTTTAATCAAAAAGAAAGTATCGATCATCATAAATTTTTATTCTTTCTACTTTCTTTATATTTGATTGTTATTTCATTTTTCTATTTTACTGGAATTGTTTTATGCACGCTCCTTTTCATATGTATGGGTGTATTTATAGGGCTTGTGTCATCTAGTCGTGAGGGAGGAGAGATAACTATTTCATTTTTTGATGATCACAGAAAAAGCTTCTTTTTAATGCTTTTCCTTGTATTTCTGATGATGGTTCTTGCAGCTGTTGGATTTAAATACATACAGAAATTTATTTCAGTATCTTATTTTACTAAGACACTAAGGTCTAAAAGTCTAGACAGTGCCGAAGCATTAATGCTTAAAGCCATCTCTCTAAATACAAATGATTTATATTTTAGAACATATGCACAAATAGAAATCAGTAAATTTAACTCACTTGTCACAAAGGATGCAGCTTCTTTGTCTGATGCTGATAGTGCTAATTTGCAAAACGTCTTAAACCAAGCAGTTAGTGGGGCAGAGCAAGCTATAAAATATAATCCTAAAAATTATTTAAATTATGAAATGTTAGGATCTGTTTTCCAGACAGCGGGCTCTCTTGGGGTAAAAGATGCAAATACAAAATCTGTTGAAGCATACAAAAATGCATCTTTGTTTAATCCTAAAAATCCTAGATTCTATCTTTTAATAGCAAATATTTATCTCGGTGAGGAAAAAATAAAAGAAGCTAAAGAATACGCTACAACAGCGATAACACTAAAGCCAGATTACATAGATGCCCTTGTAATTTTATCTAGGATTTCAACCAAAGAAGGGAATCGTGAAGAGGCAATTTCATATGGACAAAAAGCACTTTTGTTACTTCCTAATAATCAAGATTTGATAAAATATGTAGACTCTTTAAAGAATGGAAGTTCTTCTAGTGTGAATACCGAACCTGTCATTAAAGATAATTCTAATACCAAAAAACAGTAAGGATGAATAAGATTTTACGAATTCTGAGTAGAGAATACGGTAACGTAAATCAGGCTGCACTTCTGTTAGGTTTTTTTGCTTTTTTCTCTCAGGTTTTAGCTTTGTTTAGAGATCGTTCTATTGCTCACTTTATAGGACCTTCTTCGACTCTCGATGCATATTATGCAGCTTTTCGTGTTCCCGATCTTATATTCATTTGCATAGCCTCACTTGCATCGATAACTGTTATTATCCCATTTTTGGTGCCAAAGATGGACAATAATAAAGTCACACCGGAAGCACAGAAGTATTTAAATGATATTTTTACAACTTTCTTTTGTTTAATGATCGTAGTTGCCTCAATAGCATTTTTACTTATGCCATACTTAGTATTTTTTATTGCTCCAGGGTTTGATCCAGTTTTGCAGTCCAAGGTTATTTTAATGTCCCGCATAATGCTTTTTTCTCCAATACTTATGGGTTTGTCTAATTTGTTTGGTACTGTTACTCAGCTTTTCCGTAAATTTTTTATTTATTCTTTGAGTCCTGTATTTTATAATGTAGGCATAATTATAGGTGTGATATTTTTATATCCAATTTTTGACATATACGGTATGGCTATAGGTGTGGCACTTGGTGCTTTGTTTCATTTCATTATACAAGCACTAGCTTCTCATTATTCTGGTTTTACTCCGAAGTTTTCTTTCAATATAAATTTAAATGATGTAAAGAAAGCCGCATTAACGTCACTCCCGCGTACCTTAGGTCTTGCTTTTAACAACATTTCTCTTATTTTTATAATTGCTTTTGCATCCTTTTTAGAAAGTGGTTCTATTTCTGTATTTAACTTATCTTTTAATCTTCAATCAGTTCCTCTCAATATCATCGGTATTTCTTATGCAGTAGCTGCATTTCCTACTCTTGCGAGAGCGTTTTCGAATGGTAAAAATGAAGAATTCAAACAGCATCTAAAATCTTCAGCACGCGCCATAGTTTTCTGGTCACTACCTATAATATTTCTCTTTATCGTTGTGCGTGCGCAGATCGTGCGTGTGATACTCGGTTCTGGGGGTTTTTCTTGGGACAACACTCGTTTGGTCGCTGCATCACTTGCTCTTTTTTCAATATCCATTTTGGCGCAGGGGATCATCACTCTTTTGTCGAGAGCGTACTATGCAACTGGAAATACAAAGCGCCCTTTGGTGGTAAATTTTCTGTGTTCAATTTTAATTATATTTTTGGCATATTTTTTCACACACATTTTTGAGAATTTTCCAATGTGGCGTTACTTTATAGAGTCTCTTTTGAAAGTTGATGATATATCTGGGACAGAGGTATTAATGCTTCCACTTGCGTATTCAGTAGGTACTATTCTAAATGCTGTTTTGCATTGGTTTTTTGTTCGTAAAGATTTTATGGACGGAGAGTCTTTCATCACTGTAACTTTCTTTCAAAGTCTCGGCGCCTCGTTCTTCTTAGGCTCTGTGGCATATGTAAGCTTAAATGTTCTTTCGCCTATATTCGGTACAATAACTTTAATAGGGGTTTTCCTGCAAGGTTTTATTTCAGGTATTTTAGGTATTATTTGTGCTATTTTAGTCTTGTATCTGCTCGGCAGCGAAGAGCTTAATAGTCTGATCAAAACTCTAAAAACTAAGTTCTGGAAAACAAAGACAATAGTGCCTTCTCAAGAGGAGTTATAAATTCTTGATATCTACATATGAGCTTTGAAATATAAGCTTTTTCTGGTAATGTTATTATATTCATCATGAAAGTGAATTTTCGAAGAATTTTATATTATTTGTGGCCCCACATAAAAAAGCACTGGGTAGCTTTCTTGTTGGTTTTTATAGGCTACACCATAGGTATAATTTTTGACTCCATATTAAAGCCTCTAATAGTACAACATCTTATTGATTTATTCTCTTCAGGCTTAGATAAGGATTTAATATTAGATAAGGCTATGCAGTATGTTTTTCTAATAGCCAGTTGCTTAGTTCTTCTTAATGTTGGTTTTCGAACAGGTGATTTCGCTATGGCGTATTTTGAAAGTAATGTAATGAAGAGACTGTACGATTTTACATTCGATCGTTTACTCGCACATTCTTACAGGTTTTTTTCAAATAACTTTTCTGGTAGTCTTATTGCAAAATCAAGAAGATTTACAAAATCATTTGAAACTTTTTTTGATGTAATTGCTTTTAATATTTGGTTTTCATTGGTAAATTTAGTGGCTGTATTTGTGGTTTTATTTTTTAAAATCCCATTCCTTGCATTTATGTTTCTTGGTTGGTCTGTATTGTATGTTCTTATAATAATGCTTTTCCTCAGGAAGAAGATAAAATATGATGCGATAGAAGCTTCAGCAGATTCTCTGGTAACCGGTCGTTTTGCCGATGCGATATCCAATATATTAAATATCAAGATATTTTCTTCAGATGCTAAAGAGAAAGAGAATTTCAGATCTTTTACTAATGATGAAGAGAAAAAAAGACGGAAGGCCTGGTATTTCGGTAATTTTCAAAACCTAACACAATCAATACTAATGGCTATCTTTCGGATTGTGGTTTTAATTATAAACATACGTTTTTGGTATGTCGGTAAAATATCATTAGGTATGTTTGTTCTAATAGAGGCATATATGAACAACCTTTTTGATATTCTTTGGCGTTTCGGTGTTTCTTTTAATAAGATGATAAAAGCTCTTACTGATATGCAGGAAGTTGTAGATATTTTTGATACACCCATAGATATTACGGATGTCAAAAATCCAGAATTTTTAAAATCTAAAGAAGGTACGGTTAATTTCAAAAACATTTCTTTTGCATACAGAGGAGGTGGCAAGGTTCTCAATAATTTTAATTTAGAAATTAAGTCCGGTGAGCGCATAGGTCTCGTAGGTTATTCAGGTGCAGGTAAATCCACAATCACTAAGCTTCTTCTTCGTTTTGTAGATACAAATGAGGGTGAGATCATGATTGATGATCAAAATATAAAAAACATAACACAAAATGATTTAAGGTCTGTCGTCTCTTATGTACCGCAAGAGTCTGTATTGTTTCATAGAACTATAGGAGAAAATATAGCTTATAGTAAACCAAATGCAACACAAGAAGAAATCATAGAAGTGGCAAAGAAAGCACATGCCCACGAATTTATTTTAAATCTACAAAAAGGTTATGATACTTTAGTGGGTGAGCGTGGCATCAAGCTCTCAGGGGGCGAGAGACAGAGAGTGGCCATAGCACGAGCCATGCTGAAAGATTCTCCTGTTCTTGTTTTAGACGAAGCTACGAGTTCACTTGACAGTGTGAGTGAGTCATACATTCAAGATGCGTTTAATGAATTAATGAAAGGGAAGACGACCATAGTCATAGCGCACAGACTTTCTACAATACAGAAAATGGATAGAATAATAGTCCTTGATGAGGGTAAAATAGCTGAAGAGGGTACCCATAAAGAATTATTAGAAAAAGGTGGTATATACGCTGACCTTTGGAGTCACCAGACTGGTGGATTTATGGAATAATTGTCAAGGGGCATCTTTGACATATAAGATAAAATTATGAATTTAAAAAATATTAGAAACTTCTCAATCATCGCACACATAGACCATGGTAAAAGTACCTTGGCAGACAGAATGCTTGAGCTCACACATACAATAGAGACTCGTAAGATGCGTGACCAAGTGCTCGATTCCATGGATCTTGAACGTGAGCGTGGTATTACGATCAAGATGCAACCTGTACATATGGAGTACACTTTGGGGGGCGAAAATTACGTTTTAAACCTAATAGATACCCCTGGTCACATAGACTTCTCATACGAGGTATCTCGGGCCCTGAAGGCCGTGGAAGGCTCTATTTTGCTCATAGACTCTACACAGGGTGTACAGGCTCAGACCCTCACCACTCTTGCATTAGCTCGTGAGGGAGGGCTTAAGATCATACCCGTGCTTTCAAAGATAGATTCACCTCTTTCCCGAGTGGAAGATATAAAAGAAGAAGTTGTAAATCTTTTAGATTGCGACCCCGATGACATTCTCCTTGTTTCTGGGCGCACAGGAGAAGGTGTAGAAGATTTACTTAAAGAGATAATAAAGCGTGTACCAGAACCAAAAGAGACGTACAAGGGTGACAACAATACTCGGGCATTGGTATTCGATTTTAAATATTCAAATCATAGAGGTGTGATTGTTTTTGTGAGATTGCTTGATGGAAGAATTTCCAAAGGTGATACATTACTTTTTGCAGTTTCAGGAGAGAAATTTATTGCTCTTGAAGTGGGCACATTTTCTCCCGAAGAAACTCCATGTGACTATCTTTCTTCTGGTGATACGGGATACATAGTTACAGGTATTAAAAAGCCGGGTATAGCCTCTGTCGGAGATACGATAACAATGTTTAAGAATCCTTTGCCTGCTTTCCCTGGATACATGCAGCCTCTTCCTGTCGTATGGGCTTCTGTTTTTCCAGAAGATGCAGATGATTTTGCAGAGCTTAAATTATCTTTAGGTAAATTAAAACTTTCTGATTCAGCATTTTCTTATGAAGAGGAGGCATCAGGATCACTCGGTAAGGGTTTCAGGTGTGGCTTCTTGGGGATGCTTCATTTGGAAATAATTACAGAGAGATTGAAAAGAGAGTTTAACTTAGAGCTTGTGATCACTACTCCATCTATTACATACGAAGTTCTCATGAAAAATGGTAAAAGAGAGAAAATTTATTCCCCATATTTTTTTCCTGATGACGGCAACATAGAGACTGTTTTTGAACCATGGGTCAATATAAAAATAATAACTCCTTCTAATTACCTAGGAGGTATAATGCAATTGCTTTTTGATCATGAAGCAGAGATAGGTGAAACAGAAAACTTCGGAGACAACAGATCATCAGTGAGTGTACAAATGCCACTACGTGAGCTTATGCGTAACTTCTTTGATGAATTAAAGAGCACCTCTTCTGGTTATGGTTCTATATCTTACAAAGTGGGGGAAATGCGTGAGGCTAATGTCACCAGACTCGATATGCTTGTAGCGGATGAAATAGTACCCGCCTTCTCAAAGGTAATTTCAAAGAAAAGAGTTGAAGTAGAAGCAGAGAAATCAGTAGAGAAGCTGGCAAATTTATTACCTCGCCAGATGTTTTCTATGAAAATACAAGGTAAGGCATTCGGACGTATAATTTCTTCGAGGTCTCTTTCAGGTATGAAGAAAGACGTGACTCAGCACATGTATGGAGGTGATATTACCCGCAAGATGAAGCTTCGTGAAAAGCAGAAAAAAGGTAAGAAGAAAATGAAAGAAAGAGGAAAAGTAAACATTCCTCAAGATGTCTTCCTAAAGATGATGCGTACCGGAGATAACTAATTTCTATTGAAAAATAGGTGAGTACAAGAGAACCATACTTATTATTATAAGTATGCTAACAAATGCCCAGACAAACTGTATTTTTTTCTGATGTTTTTTGTTGAATATCATGATATGATCATAGCATATTATGAGAAGTTTTCAAGAAAAAAGAAGATGGAGAAAAATCATGGAATCTTGGCCAGTATTATTGCTTCTCACCATCCTGCTCGTTATTTTTTCTTGGAGCGTTATAGGATTTTTGCGAAAAATGAATTTAACTAAAGAAAACAGGGAGATAGCCGAGGAACAACTTGCTCAGTTGAAAAATAAAAAACAAAAACTATCGAATGATATAGAAAATTTAAATACAGAAGAAGGGAAAGAAACTATTTTTAGAGAAAATTTTGGTTTGGCTAAAGAAGGCGAAAATCTAATCATCGTTTTAGACGAAAAAAACAAAGAAGAGGAGAAGATTTCATCAAAGTCTGGCTTTTTCTCCAAGTTATTATTTTGGAGAGATTAAAATACTTTTAGTGCGGGATAGGAGAATCGAACTCCTGTCTAATCCTTGGGAAGGACTCATTCTGCCACTAAACTAATCCCGCAATAAGCTTTTCTGTACCTGTACTGAAATATATATCTATTTCACCTTTAGATCAAGTGTGATATAATGTGTATATTAGAAATAATTTATAATATTTTCATGAAAAATGTAACAATTTACTCAACACCTACATGTCACTTCTGTCACATGGCGAAAGACTTTTTTAAAGAAAAAAATATAGCTTACACAGAGCATGACGTAGCCTCTGATTTAGAAAAAAGAAAAGAAATGATAGACAAGAGTGGCCAGATGGGCGTCCCTGTGATAATAATAGGTGAGGAGCTGACTGTCGGCTTCGACCAAGCTAAAATCTCTAGCATGCTCGGATTATAATTCTGGGTTTTGTCCTCGTAGTTCAATGGATAGAATAGCTCACTCCTAACGAGCTGATCCAGGTTCGACTCCCGGCGAGGACACACATCTAGCCGTATTAATTTTGATTTTTCTATTTATTTTTGCTAATATTTAAACATGCTACCAGAAGAGAAAAAGCTACTAGAAGACACCTTAGAGCTATCAAAGGAGAACAATGAAATGCTCCATGCTATGAGGCGTTCTCAGCGTTTTTCTCAAATAATGACTGTAGTATACTGGGTATTTATACTTGGAGTAGGAGCAAGCGCATACTACTTTATACAACCTTATTTTGAGTCATTATTTAGTGTATACGGAGGCAGTGACATAAATAGTGTTTTCAACCAATTGAATAAATAAAAAATTTCGAATTTTTTGAAAGACAAATTTGCCTAGGTAGCTCAGTAGTAGAGCGCTCCCCTGAAGAGGGAGATGTCGGGTGTGCGATTCACCCCCTAGGCACATAAAATAAAAACCTATCTGACTTTATATATCTGAGAGGTTTTTATTTTCCTTAGATAGACTTGATCTTAATAGTACTTTTCTTTTCTTTGTCTACCTTTTGCATCTTGATAGTGAGGAGGCCGTGCTTTTCTGTGGCTTCTATTTCTTCTGGCTCTACTTCAGCAGGGAGGTTAATGACACGAGAAAATTTACCCCAGTATAACTCTTTGACGAAATAGTTGTCATCATCTATGTTTCTTGTTTCTTCTCTTTTGCCTGTTATGGTGACTAGATCTCTACCTATAGTTATTTCTAAGTCTTCTGGTCGCACTCCTGCTACCATTGTTTGTACTATCATGTTTGTTGGTGTTTGGTATACGTCCACTGATAGCTCAGCCTCCTCACTTTCTTCATCTGCCCAGATGCTCGCATTTCCAGACTTTTTATTTGATTCTTTTATAGAAGTTTTCTGTACAAATTCCTCCTCCTCATCTTTGATGATGACGCTTCCTGTTATCCTCTCAAAAAAACTTCTTTTTTTATTTTCCATAATTATATAGTGTATTTATTTAATAATATTGAGTTTAATTAATTCTCCTAACTTTTTCAAAAAGTAACATCATTACAACTGTAATAACCCACAGAAATCCAAACACTTTTAAGAAATCGCTACCGTTATTCTTTATTATAAAAAAATTAAACGTAGTATGCAAGGTGATGGCTAGTACAAGTCCTATAAAAATGTGCCACAATCTTTTTAAACCTGTTAAATAAAATGACATTCCGAGAGAAATACCGAGAATACCACTTGAAACAGTGTGAAGGAGAGTAGCTCCGAGGAACCTAAGCTGGCCTGTTAAAAGGCTTACAGTAGCTCCTTCTGTGGCAAGTGGTTTTATTAAAAATAGAGTATTTTCAAGTGCTGCAAAACCGAGCGCTGCTGTTATGAGGTATATAGGCCATTCGATTGGCTCGTCTACGTATTTTGTTTTATACACGATGATGAGAACAGCTAGGTATTTTATTATTTCTTCTGCTCCTGCCCAGTAAACTATTTGCCAGTCATTTGCTAAGGTGTGTGCTTGTATGAATCTTTGAATAGGTAAGACACATACGACAGCCAACATTCCTAAGATAAAAATGATTGTAAGTAATCCTTTCGGCTCAGATCTTTTTTTGTCCTCTTTAAGCCAAAACCAAAGCCATATGAGAGAGGGTAGTATACCTCCTAAAAAAGCTATAAGTAAAATTTTAGGATTATAGATCATTATTTGGGCCAAGATTGTATGATAAGAAGATTTTTCTGTTTATTTTCATGATGGGGTATCATAGACCATATTTCTTCAGTGATAAAAGGCATAAATGGGTGTAGTGCTACTACGAGTGTGTTTAATTGATTTAACAAAAGTGCCTTTGCAGAATCAGCATTTCTATTTTCTATTATTTTTTTCTTTGATCTCTCTATTATTATATCAGCAAAACTGTGCCAGAAATAATGATAAAGTTTTTCTGCGACAAGATAAAACTTGTATTCATCCATTTCTGCAGTAATTTCTTTTACTAATTCTTTTAATTCCTCATCTGTTTTTTTATCTTCTTCGTCATATTCAGCATTTTCAGGCAAAGTAAAATCTTTTGTATTTTCAAGTACAAAACGTGTAGCATTCCACATTTTATTTGCAAAGTTTTTGTATGCTTTAACTTTGTCTTCTTGAAGAGCGAGGTCTGTGCCGGGAGTGTTGCCGACGATGAGTGCCATACGAAGTGCATCTGTGCCGAACTTGTCTGTGAGGGTGAGGGGATTTACTACGTTGCCTTTAGACTTACTCATTTTTTTACCCTTGGCATCGTTTACAAGTCCGTGCAGGTAGACTGTGTGAAATGGAGCTTTCCCTCCGAGGTATAATCCAAAGATCACCATTCTCGGTACCCATTTAAATATTAGATCATGCCCTGTTTCCATTACGTCGGTAGGGTAGTATGTATTAAAATCTTTCCCCTCAGGGAAATCTGTAACCATAAGTGGCCATTGTCCTGAGGAGAACCACGTATCAAATGTATCAGTGTCTTTTATCCAGCCTTCACCATCTGGTTTTTCGATGCTCGCCACTACTTCATCATCGTGGAACCATGCAGGAATATTTATACCCCAGACTATCTGCCTTGAGATATTCCAGTCGATATTGTTTTCCATCCAGTATCTAAATATTTTTTCGTAATTGTCAGGTATGAATTTTATTTCACCACGATCCACAGAGTCGAGTGCCATCTTTGCAAGTGGTTCCATTTTTACAAACCACTGATCTTTAATCTGAGGCTCTATGACAGTCGCGCATTTGTAGCATTTCTTTATGACGTTTTTATAATTCCCATCTACTTTTATGAGAAGTCCTTTTTCTTTTAATTTCTCTACTATTTTAGGTCGTGCTTCTTTTATTTTTATTCCTGCAAATTCTCCTGCGACAGGGAGGAGTTTTCCATCCCAACCTATGATCTGCTCCGTGTCTAAATTGTATTTTTTTGCTAATTCATAGTCTACTTGTGAGTGCCACGGAGTTATGGTCATGACTCCTGTACCAAATTCCATGTCTACGACTGCATCCTTTATCACAGTTGCCTCTATCGGGCCATTTATCCATTCTACGATTAATTTTTGACCATGAGTGTATTCTGCATATCTTGTATCCTCCGGATGCATTACTACGTATTTATCGGCGAACTTTGTCTCAGGTCTCACTGTTCCTATTTCAAAAGGGCCATATTTGAAATAGTAAAAAGGAGATACTTCTTCTGTGGATTCTGTTTCTACTTCTGAGAGGGAAGTCTGATGTTTAAAGCACCAGTTGATAGTCCTCTTGCCTCTGTATGCGAGTCCGTCTTTCCACATTTTTATAAATGCTTTTTGGGTTTTTTCTACCACGTCAGGATCGAGGGTAAATTTCTCGCGAGACCAATCACAAGACGCTCCCATAGAGCGAACTTGGTTCTCCATATTTTTTTTATTGAAAAGTGTGAAGTCTAGGATTTCTTTATATAAATCCTCTGGATCCATTCCAAATCTTGACCTTCCTTCTTTTTCTAATTTCTTTTCATACACGACTTGAGTTTCAAAACCTGCATGGTCTGCACCAGGGATCCAGAGCGCTTTGTATCCTTGCATTCTTTTGTATCGTGTCATTATGTCTTCGAGAGTGATGAAGAGCGTGTGTCCCGCATGAAGGTCACCGTTTGCATTTGGGGGAGGCATGACTATAGTGAATGCTTTATCTCTCTCACCAGGCAAATTATCAGGGTTAAAAAAACCACTATCTTCCCATAGTTTGTATATCCTTTCCTCAGTATTTTTTGGGTCGTAGGGCTTTAATAGCTTTTCATCCATTTCCAAATAATACCATATTTAATAGCTATTTGGCGAGATTAAAGTCTTAGGTTTCCGTCTGCCTTAATACTCTCCATTTTCGGCACTTTTTTCTTATTTTTTATGAAGTTTAGGTATCCAGCTATGCCTATCATGAGGGCATTGTCTCCAGTTAGATTTTTCTCTGGCACGAGGAGCTTTATTTTCTTGCTTGTGAGTTTCTGCATTTCATTACGCAAGTGAGTATTGCAAGAAACTCCACCTCCGATGATGAGTGTTTTTATTTTATATTTATCTATAGCTTTTTTAGTTTTGTGCACGAGGGATTCTATTGCAGCTTTTTCAAATTCTAGAGCAATTTTACTTTTTGTTTCTTCGTCTATCTTTTCAAGCCCCCCTAATTTTTTTATGAGATATAGTACTGCAGTCTTGAGTCCAGAAAAAGAGAAATTAAAATTTTTACTGTGGAGCATTGGTCGCGGGAGAACAAAAGGAGAACGAATTTTTTCTGGGTCGCTGTCTGGTTCTGCTGAACCAGCGCTGCCTCTCTGCTCGTCAGCCTGCGAGACACCCAGAAAATATTGTTCTTCCTTTGTTCTCAACCCCTCTGCCAATTTTGATATTTCTGGACCCCCAGGGTAGGGTAGTCCGAGCATTCGGGCCACCTTGTCATAAGCCTCGCCGACAGCGTCGTCTAGCGTCTGCCCTACAATGTCATATTCCATCCATTTCTTGCTTACTACGAGCTCTGTGTGGCCTCCAGAGACCAGTAGGGATAGGGTAGGAGTCTTTACTTTTTTCACCAGAAATTTCCCCTTACCCTTATTGTCCTTTTTTGCAAATGTAGAAAATATGTGTCCTTCCATGTGGTTTGTGGGTATGAGGGGCACGTTCCATTTTGTGGCCAAATTTTTTGCGAAAACGATACCTTCCCAGAGGCACATTTCGAGTCCGGGACCATAAGTGACGGCTATGGCATCTACGGGCTTTTTACCTTTTTTAATTTCTTTATCTAGCTGTGATTCTTTTAGTGCTTCTGCGAGAAGGATCGGGAGATTTGTCGCATGCTCTCTCTTTGCAAGAGCAGGATAGACACCTCCGTATGGTATGTGAAGCTTGATTTGAGAGTTTAGTTTGTCCGAAAGTATTTTAAAAGAGGCATTTGTGTATCCTCCTGTGGCTTCCATTATGGTTATGCCTGTGTCGTCACAGGATGTTTCTATCGAAAGTATTTTCATATTTGTGGGCGGTACAAGAATCGAACTTGTTACCTTGTCTACGTCAAAGACACGCTCTACCAAGTGAGCTAACCGCCCAGACTTTCTTTATAGCATTTTTCCTTTTAGTTTTTCAAGTTAGTTTTTCTAACATTTCAAGCTCTTCTTTGGAATTTGGCTGAATACCTTCAATCAAATTTGTCACTACTATTGTCTCAATCTTCTCTTTTTGTATCTGTGCAATTTCTATCATATCGCTCAAATAATATTCATTCTTCATATTATTTTTTTTTAATTCGTTGATATTTTTCCAGAGCCACTTTGCATCAAAAGCATAAATAGAGGGGTTGATTTCTTTCACCTTTTTTTCTTCCTCATCTGCATCTTTGTATTCCACTATTTTTTTTATTTCTCCATTTGCGTCACGAATGATCCGGCCGTAATGATTCATACCAAAGCGCCAATCTTTGTAGTCTGGTACAGTTATTGTCGCCATAGTAATTACTCCTTTCATTTGACTATGTTTCGCAATTAATTCCTTTAGTGTTTCTTTTGAAACTGCTGGCTGGTCAGTAAATAAAACTAAAATAATTTCATGATTTTTATCCATAGCAGGCTTAGCACACATAAGTGCATGTCCAGTACCAAGCTGTTCATTTTGCTCGGCGTATGTGTACTTTTCACCTAACATTTTTTTCACTTTCTCTTTTTCGTGACCAATTACAATCACTGGCTTTAAAGTTAGATTAAGTGGAGTAATGTTGTCTAAAATGTGTTGTAGAAAAGGTTTACCATGTAAAAGAGTTAAAGCTTTTGGGTCGTTCGATCTCATGCGAGTGCCCTTGCCCGCAGCTAGGATTACAAGTTGTACATTATTTATATTACTATTTTTATCCATGAGCTTTTTATATTAAAACTAATTTTGATTTTTTGCAATCTATTTCTATACCTTCGGATCTTTAAAAAACCTCGATCCATATTATTATATGGAATTAGTAATTATTATCAATTAGAGTAAATTATGCTAGTATATGAACATGATAACAAAACAAACTTTTATAAAAAGCGTTTTAAGAGAGGTAGACATCATTAAGCATTTAGCAGAAAAGATAACTCCAGAAGTTTTAGTATACAAGCCGACAGAAAGTCAGAGGACTACTTTAGAACTTCTAGGGTATTTGGCTGTGGGCCCTGGTATAGCTTTGCAAGTAGCAAAGGCAGGAGATCAGTCTCTCTTTGCTGTATCAGGTGAAAAGCAGAAAGAGGTTACTTTAGAGAATTTTAGAGAAATCATAGATAAAGAGGCTGCTGAAATAAAATCAACAATGGAAGCAATGACAGACGAAGAACTAAATGAAGAGATAGATCTCTGGGGGTCTGGAATGAAAGAGCCTCGCAGTCAGCACATCTTAACCCTCGTGCTTTTGTCTTTTGTGGCGTATAAGATGCAACTCTTCCTATATCTCAAGTCTTCCGGCCTAGTTCATCTAAATACTCAAAACGTCTGGCAGGGCAGGGATCCAGAACCAAAGAATTAATTTTTAATATAAAACAAAAACACCCCTCGTACGGGGTGTTTTTACTCGATCTATTTATTCAGCAGGAGCTGCTTCGGGTGCCGTTTCTCCTTCTGCTGTGTGGTCCTTTGGGCAAGTACACTCGCTCATTAAGTTACCACATGTTGCACATCTTTCTTCAGTATTTGTGTCGTCCATATTTTTTAAAATTATATTTATAATTGTAGAAAGATATGGCGACTAGTCACATATCTACCTCTTTATTATACACTATTTGGGCGGGGAAAGATATGCTTTAAGTAGTTTTGCATGCTTGCAAAACATCACTGCGGTGA
>JBBTUY010000004.1:0-128893 GCA_038063515.1 Patescibacteria group bacterium
GGGCCGTTAGCTCATCTGGTAGAGCACCTCATTTGCAATGAGGGGGTGGCAGGTTCGAGTCCTGTACGGTCCACCTTAGAGTTCAAAGACGCAGAAATTGCGTCTTTTACTTTGAAAACACTAGCTACTTCACTTGTTCCAAATATTTTATTCTTAAACACCAAACCTAGGGGGAATTGGAACCACTCTAATTTAATTTGTATTCCAACTTTTGCTTTAGCCCACACTTTACTTGGTTGCTTTAAATACTCTTCCATAAGTTCAATTGCCTTATCGTAATCAGTATCGCTATTAGGAATGTTGGCTAGTGAGACACTTGTTTCTGTAACTTGGTTTTCAATAAGTTGTAGTTGTTGTTTTAATACGGTATCACTAATAACCCCTTCAAGATTTTTCTTAATAATAGCTGACTGTTTTTCATTTAACTCATAAATTCGCCTTTTTAGTTGTTCAACTTGTTTTCTTTGTTCTGATGTCGCTTTAGTTAAATGATTTCTAACAAGAATTTTTAGTTTTTGATAATGTTTTTCGTTTAGACTGTATTTATCCATATACTTTTTAAAATCTTCTTGAAAAGCATCCCTATTCATACTTGATTTATCATTACCGAAACGATAGAAGGCGTATCTTTTACCATTTCCACTTGTAGACCAGCTTCCGGTTAAAACTTTACCCTCATCGCTTTTGATAAATTTACGAAGGGGAAAATCTGGATTATCTGTAAGATAAGCCGAGTGTTTTCTTCCTCTAGTTTTTAAAACTCTTTGCACTTGGTTAAAAAGTTCTCCTGAAACAATAGGTTCAAAATTACCTTTATGTCTTTCGCCAAATTTTACAATCCACCCAGCAAAAAGTTCATTAGTAAGCATTGAATAAAAATAACTTTTTGAAAAAGGTTTTCCTGATTTATTCAGAAGTCCCTCCTTTGTCATTATTCTTCGCACTTCTTCAGTAGGATAAGTGTTTAAGGCAATAAGTTCAAAAGTTTTGCGTATCAAGGGAGCCATTTTGCTTTGTGCAATTGTAGCTTTGTTTGCAATTTTTACATTTTCATACCCAACTGTTGCCATCCAAACATAACGACCGTCTCGCATAGCTTCTTTCATCCCACCAGCGCAACGCTCAGACCGAATATCATTATCAAATTGTGAAATATTTGATAGCGTGTTCTCCATAAAACGACCAACGGGCGTATTTTCAAAATGTTCTGATACAGATTTAATTTCCACACCATATCGTGTTAGTAATAGGCGAAGCTGACTATAATCATCTGTATTACGAGATAATCTATCCAACTTATAAATCATTACTGCCTTTACTTGATTCTTTTTGTCTGCACAAAAAGCAAGAAGTTTTTGAAGTTCAGTGCGGTCTGCTGTTTTTGCACTTTCACCTTGTTCAACAAAAATTTGCACAATATCATACTCATTTTTGAAACAATAGTCTTTGCAAATTTTTTCTTGGGTGCTTAAACTATTTCCCTCATCAACCTGTTCCTTAGTTGAAACTCTCACATAAATTACTGCTCTTTTTTGATTGGTTTCGTTCATAGTTTTTTTGGTCTAAAAATACCTCAACCAGAATACTTGCCAAATAGTCTAGCTGGGCATCTTCAGACGGCTTGTCATTAATACATAAAGAGGGACAACGAATTGGTTTCTTGTTGCTACACAAAAAGTCTTCTCGTTGCCCCTCTTCAGGCATAAATTTATATTTGCTTATTAACTTTTCGTGTAGCTCGGTCATCGTATCAGCTTTAATTTTTAAGTTCTACCGCCGTTGTGGATAAACGGGATTCTTGGCTAGAACCAGCCGACCTTTCTTTTAATGCCACCATATACTTTGCCACAAAATTTCTCACTTCAATCTCGTTATCAAAGTCCAACTCAAACATGTTTCTTAAATAAATTTCATATTGATTAATATTGGTAAAAAACCAAGCAAAAGGATGAGCTATTGCTGTTAGTTTATCTTGTTCAAATGAAGAGTTATTATTCATCCCATACCACTCAAAAAAAGTTATCAGCATTGCTGAAATTTGGAGTTCTGTATAACGCTTAGATAAATTATCAATTGCCCCACCAACGGCTGGCATTCTGAGGTTGGGTTTAATGCCGTATTTATCTATAAACAGATCTATGTAGATTGAAACCACCCGCTCTATTAGTGTCTTACCACGACTGCTGGGTAAACTGCCCGACAAGGGTTTAGTTATTTCTTCTTGGTCGGCAATAAAAATCTCTTTTTGTGGCGAATCTTTTGATTCGCAAATATCAGCAGTTAAAGCATTTATAGTATTAGCACTTAAAGCATTTGTTACCTGTTCTCCACTTGTGGATTCTAATGTAAATGGAGACAGTTTTGAAATAACTTTTTTTACGGTTTTATTTTTCCAAATATAGTTTAGTTTTATATACCAACCAGTAATGCGTCCATTTTTATCTCTTGTATTAACTCTTTCAACAATTTTTTTTCTAAATAGAAATTTTTGTGCTTTGTTAAGTTTTGCCTGCCCAATATGCAAACCTTTCATTACATACCTATCTGTTGCTAGTGCCTGATTAGTTCCTTGCCATTTTGCTGTGTAATAGTAAAAAACATAGACTGCTATTAAGTCCGCTGGGTTCGCCTGTCCAAGAAACAAATCTAATGTTTGTTTGGATAGTATAACTAATTCATTTTCTTGTAAGTCTGTCATAGAAAACTGCAACAAAAAAACACGAGCTTCCTTCGTGTTCTATGCTTCTGCAGTTCATAAGTTCAGAGACTTATATGACTTGACTGAGTCAAAACATCCTCTAGCAAAATAGTTTTCACTATTTCTATTAATGCTTTTCAATTGTATATATATTATACCATTTTGTTGGAAAATACAGCAAGTGGATAACTTTTGTAATACAAAACCTTCCAAAAACCCATCAGTTTTTCTGCTGGTATACACCCTTTAGCTTATTTTTATTGCCCCCTCTCCGCCCCCTGTCTTATTTTACAAGACTTATAAAACCCGTTGTGTCCTTGTATATATTCGTTGTATACTTACTAGACAATTAAATAAGAAGACCTAACCCTATGCAGTTTGTATAGGTATGGTCTAAAGACCCAAGGATGATACTGAACCCCGCGTTCAGCAACTCATCCTTGGGCTATATGGGGAAACTCATATAGGGTCGTAAGACCTAGCTGATGCGGGGTTCTGTGCTTCCTGCGTTAGCTTTTATTAGCTAACTTTTTTATTTTATATATGGATAAAGAAAATAAAGTAGAGGTAAAAAAGAAGTGGTGGCAATACAAAAAAATGGGAGGACGGGAAATAGGGATAACAGCTTTGATATTAATCTTTCTAGGAGTTTTTCAACTACTTGACGAAGGGAATGGTTCATTAATTGGAATAGGTATACTTTTTGTTATAGCGTGGATTTACACAAAAATACGAGCAAAACCTGGGAATAAAAAGGAGAATTAATTTTTATTTATGAAAAAATTAAACTGGATATTGGGAACTTTGACTTATTGTTTTTTTATTTGGTTTACCCCCACAATATTATTAACATTTAGTTCTATGTTCAAGAGACTTGGAGAATTTTCTTTTAAATTATTTAAATGGTGGGCTTTTGTATTAGATAACCATTTCTATTTAGCAATTTTAGGAATTCTAATTAGTGGAATATATATACAATTTTACAAGCCACTTTTCGTGGATAAGTAGTAAAATCTTAAAATTCGTGGTATAGTTATGTTCTTAATTCACGCACCTGCCCTATGCGATATACCAAATTCAAAATCAAAAACTTTAAGGGTATAAAAGAGGTAGAAGTAGACCTCAGTAATAATCGTATCATTACCTTGGTGGGTCTAAACGAAAGTGGGAAAACCACCATTCTTGAAGCTATTAACTTATTTCACAGGATGGTAAAAAGTGTTTTGCCCAAAGAATCTGAACTTAATACATATAGACCAAAAGGTATAGATTTTACTGGTAATATTGAAATAAGTGGAGACCTTATTTTTGAAGAAGCTGACTATCAAAAGTTAAATAACTATCTTAAAAATAATAATAAGAAAACAAAAATAGAATTTCCTAAAATATTCAGTTACACTTATAAATTTAGCTTCAAGACCCATAAATATCAAGACACCACACGAAGCGCTGGGCTTGAAATAAAATCAGGAAAAAATAACGGTCTACTTCACAAGAACAATAATACTCTCTGGAATGAACTTCT
Source organism: Patescibacteria group bacterium (assembly GCA_038063515.1). Classification (GTDB taxonomy): domain Bacteria; phylum Patescibacteriota; class Minisyncoccia; order Phycocordibacterales; family UBA9973; genus UBA9973. Next base: position 4,224 of record JBBTUY010000004.1, read on the forward strand.
TAAACATATTAAATCCAATCTTGTCCCAGAGATTTTATTTTACGAAGATTTTATATTTGTAATACCAGACAATATTCAATTCACTAAAAATCCTACCCCAGTTCAAGCACCCGTAGACGGTTCAGTTCCTCCACCCATAATATTTACCGAAGAAGAAAAGAAGAACAACGAATGGCAACTGGTTTTAGATGATATTTTAAAAACAGTAAATCCCGAATTTATTTCTTTCCAAGAATTTGTCGCAAACCAATGGGATAGTGATAACGATACAGCAAGACAAAGAATTTCAGCTATGGAAAAATTATTAGATAAAAAAATTACTGTAGCGTGGAAAGAACTTTTTAAAGAAGAAAAAAGCACAGGAAAGAAAAACGAACGTCTTAATTTTAAAGAAATTAAACTCATATGCACTCCAAATTATGATAAGTTAGATGTATCGTTTAAGATTAAAACAGATTCGGGTAAAGAGTTTTCTATAAACGAACGCAGTAAGGGCTGTAAGTGGTTTTTTTCATTCCTAATTTTCACAGAATTTAGAAAAAACCGAACAGCTAATATATTATTTTTACTTGACGAACCTGCATCAAATCTACATTCTTCTGCACAAACAAAGATTCTTGACGCAATAGGACAACTTAGTGATAAATCAATGGTAATTTATTCTACTCACAGCCATCATATGATTAATCCTCTTTGGCTCTCTGGGGCATATGTTGTAATTAATGAATCAATCTCTGATGCAAACCTTGAAGGGAGTATGACTGACGATGATGGGGCAAACATAAGTGCTGAGAAATATTATAAGTATGTTGCTACTCAAACAGGAAAAACTCAGTATCTTTATTACCAACCCATACTTGATAGTTTAGACTATGCACCGAGTGCAATTGAACCAATACCCGATATTATTATTACTGAGGGTAAATATGATTGGTATACGTTTAAATATTTTAATGAAGTGATATTAAAGGGAAACGAGGGATTTAATTTTTACCCAGGTGCGGGAAGAGATACTCATTCAGATATTATTCGGCTCTATCTTTCTTGGGGAAAAAGTTTTCTTCTTGTGCTTGATGGGGATAAACCAGGACAAACTTCACAAGCTAATTATGTAAAAGATTTTACTGGATATGTGGAAAATAGAATCTTTACATATAAAGACCTTCTTGGGTTGGAAGTAGAAACTGAGGAATTAATTATACCTAATGACCAAAAAGTTATTTGTGATACTGCTTTCGGCGTAGGAAGTTATGATAGTGTGAAAAGTGAACCAAATAAACTGAAATCAAAATTGAATTTTGCTATAAGCCAATTATTGATTATAAAAAAACAAGTTCCAACAAATCCTACCACCAAAGCCAATTTTAGAAAATTATTCAAAGAACTTAACGCAAAATTGAAAAAGTTGCAATAGCATATGAACAAGGAGGACGTAAAATCACAAATTGAGGATGAGCTTGAAAAGAGAGAAAAATCTATTCGCAATAAAAATGCTATTGAAAAATTCTTGGGGCTATTCCCTAACCTTGATGCTTTATATGGAGTTTTGACTGGATCTGCTGACGCAATAGAAGTTGAACGTCAGAAACTCACACTAGATAAAGTTTTAGATTTAGTTATAGCTATTGATGATAAATTAAGTGGAAAAGATATTAGCAATATTGAATCGGGACTGAAGATTTTAATTGATAATGTTGTAGCAGGGGGTAATATAACTGGTTTGGAGGGCGATACATCTAACGAGACCATTCAAAAGATTTTTGAAAAACCTGTTGATATATCTATTAAAAATTCACAAGCTGGAGGTAATATAACCGGCATTAAATTAAATGTTGATAAAGAAATGTCAGTAGGGGGTAAAACTAAAATAGAAACAGATTTAGGAACTGTGGAATTTAACCCTGAATTTGGAGATATTACTTTTGGTCAAGACCTGGATAAATAAGACAATTAAATTACCCTAGTATAATTGGATGATTTTAAGTTCTAAGCCCGTTTAAGCTAAAAAACGACCTACCCTACGTCTGACCGTTTTTTCTGGTAAACGACTATTGTGAAATAAGGATGAGATTTGACGTTTTTGGAATGTCTGACTACAAAAAGCTTCGTTATTGGTAAGGTAAAGTAAAGATGTTAAAATAACTCAATGACCGAGGAATTAGAAAATAAAATAAAAAGGGCAAAGGAGCTTATTACTACTTCTAGGCATATTTCCATAGCTACGGTTAATGAAGATGGTTCTCCTCACAACAGCCCCCTCCGTTTTATTTATGACCCAAAATTTGAATACATTTATTGGGGTTCTCATCCAGACTCAATTCATTCAAAAAATATTACCCGAACAGGGCAGATATTTGTTGCTTTGTATGACCGAATAGAACGAGGTGGTGTTTATATGAAAGCCGACAATGCACACGAACTCAGTGGAAAAGAATTAGAAGAGGCATTGGTTATACACAATTCTTTTCGTATCAAAGAGGGTTCAGAACCGCTAGAACTTACTTACTACACAGGCAATAGTCCTCAAAGAATGTGGGGAGCTAAGATAACGAGTTTCTGGGTAAATTATGCTGACAGAGGTATGGATGGGCATTTAGTAAGAGACGGTAGGCAAGAAATTACAGCTCAAGATTTACTTAATTCAAAATAATTATGAAACTACTTAAATTAATTAACCCAGAAAACGTCTCTGAAGAAGAAGTTAAAAGCTATCCTGTCCGTGAAGCAGTAAGAGCTATTGTTGTTGATGAAGATGGAAAAATTGCACTTCTTCATGTAACTGAGAAAAATTATTATAAATTGCCTGGAGGTGGTATAGAGAAAGGAGAAGAAAAAATTATCGCTCTTAAACGTGAGTGTCTGGAAGAAATAGGCTGTGATGTTGAAGTTATAAATGAAATTGGTATTATCGTTGAATATAGAAAATTACTTAATCCTAGAAATCTAAAGCAGACTTCGTATTGTTATCTAGCGAAAATTAAAGGCGAAAAAGGAATACCAGAATTTACAGAAAGTGAAAAAAGAAATGGTTTTGAGGGTATATGGCTAACTTACGATGAAGCACTAAAGGCTTTAACTGAAAGCCAAGCATTAAACAACGAAGGAAAATATTATATTGTTCCACGAGACAGGGCTTTCTTGGAAGAAGCTGATAATTTGGTCTCCTCGTTGTCTGCCTGAAACTCCTTTAAGATATGCACCAAGTAATCACAATCTCTAGCAAACTTGTTCCAAAAATGGTATTCTAAGTCCACCCAAAGAAACATCGGCGAAATTAGAAATGCGGAGCGATTTTGCGAAATATTATGACAAACTTTCATGCTATCCAATCACTCACACTTATACTTTATACAGTAGATGTATTATTTATGTTTTTTTATAGTTGGTGTAAAAGAAAAAAGATAAGCTTTGGCTCATTTGAGACAACAATCTTGCCATTAGCAATTATATTGTATCTAGTTTTCAAATTAGATTTTCTTTTTTCTTATAATATCCCCTTAATTGTTCTTGGATTAACTCTTTACATAGGCGGTTCCATTTTGGGAAAAATTTCATTTAATAACCTCGGTTGGGTTAATAGTGATGACTTTTGGTTCGCAAGATCTAAAAAAAAGCAAAGATATTTAGCCACCACGGGACCATACAAATATTTTCGCCACCCAATTTTTATTTCTATTATAATATCTTATTTAGGTTTAACTTTGGTATTTTTACACCCAATTACCATCACACTTTGGATTTTAGTTTTTATTTTTGGTGTAATTACTTCTTTAAGTGAAGAAAAATTTATGTGCAACAAATTTCCTGAGTACAAGGAATACATGGAGCGAACTGGCAGATTTTTACCAAAAATACTAAGATAAGTTCGTTCTGTGATGTATCAGTTTTCAACTAGTATGAACTCCATCGGCGAAAACAAAAAGGCTTAGAAATAAGCATAGTCTTTAACTTTTTCTATAAGTAGTAGCAATTGACCTTATCCAAGCATACTTTTTACTTTCTCCACAATCTCATCAGGAGTAGTCAAAGCCTTTAAAAGAAACTCGACTCCCATAGACTTAGCTTTGTCAGCTTCATTAGCATTAGAAACTACAAGAACTGGTATACTCTTAGTATTATCATTTAGCTTCATATTTTCTAGCACCTTAAAACCATCCATCCCTGGAAGAAATATGTCTAGTACTACTATATCAGGAACATTTTGTATTATAGCAGCGAGGGCATCTTCCCCATTTTTAAAAAGTGTTAAACTTGTAGTTTCTGCAGCTATCCTCTGCGAGAGTATTTGACCTAAAAATACATCATCTTCAACGATATATATCTTTTTACTATTTAGATTTAATTCTTGATTATCAGACATACAATTATACAGATTGGCTACTTCCTTTCTTGCCCATGATAAGTACCGCCAAGATAAGCACAGGGGCTAAGAATTGGAAGAATGAACTAACAAGCATAAATCCTCCGAGCATTGAGACATTAGCTACCACGCAGCAACTCACAACTCCAGAACCACCGCCGAGCGCCTTTGTCCTATAAAAACCACTATTTCTTAAACCAAATAAAATGATCGCTCCACCCACCACAAGACCATTTACCACTATGTCATACCAAAGCATAAAATGAAAAAGTTTCATTTCTCTCATTGGATTTTGAATGAACCATCCAAAAATTAAGAAAGAAACAATCAAACTAAGCATGAATGTGATCTTCCTAGTAGATGCTGAGAATCTACTAAATGGAAACTTAAGCATATACGCTGCCCCGATAAGTACAGAAAGTGCTGCGATACGACCATAGACTGCTTCCATGGTATTCATTTGCAAACCCATGAAAAACATACCGACAGCTTGGTACGTAAGGAAAGCAAATAATGCATTTACAAGCTCACTTCTATCTTCTTTCTTTATCTTTAAAACATACAATGCACAAACAAGATAAAACACTCCAGAGACAAGCATAAGCAAAACGTCTAGTGGATAACCCATAACCAATGGATGCATACTTTTCATCATAGAATTATATATAAACCTTTATTACTAATAATACAATTATAATTTAAGCATATCTAATAAGCAATAAAGTTATCAACATAAAAATACTAAAAACTATATATTGCACTCTTACATATAGTATACTATTTATTAATTAGATTTAATTTAAACAAAATGAAAGATATAATAGAACATCTGGCTTCAAATATTCTTGGTATGGTAGTAGGTGGTGTTTTAGGTTTTTTGATATGTTCTATGCATTTAGAGATCATAGGAAATATGAATGGCGACCTCATCGTTACCATATCTTCATTTATAGGTCTTTTAATATCTATAGCTGTAATAGAAATAAATAAAACCAAACTATTAGAGAAAAGTAATGCTGTACGTAATGAAGCTATAGCTCTCATCACTCATGAAATGCGCACTGGGCTCACTTCCACAGGCTGGGCTATACAACTCATGATACAAAAATACGGCAACAGTATGGCACTTGAAGACAAGACCAACCTCGAAGTAGTATTAGACTCCATACACACTACTGTCACACACTCTGTAAACCTACTTGATATAAGCCTCCTCGATATGAATAAGCTCTCTCTTTCTCTTGCATGGCTACCACTAGAAAAAATCGAGAAAATTTTTAACGAAATAATAAAAGCATACACAGTACAAGGAAACAAGAAAGGAATACAAGTCATTTCCCATATAACTTTAAATAATAAAAAAGAGGTCGAAGTAGATATACTAAGACTAAGGATAATACTAGAAAATCTTTTTGAAAATGCTATACAATATTCTCTAAGTGATAAAAAAGTTATCACCCTTGATATAACAAACGATGACGAAAACTTAAAAATAAAGCTAAGTGATAACGGTATAGGTATACCAGAGTCCGAACAACCTAAGATATTCGAGGAATTCTTCCGTGCATCAAATGCAAGAAAAAGGCTTCAGACCGGTAGTGGTATAGGCCTATATGCATGCAAGCAATATGTTATGGCCCATAAGGGTACTATACGTTTTGAGTCTAAGGTAAACGAAGGTACAGTATTTTATGTGACAATACCTCTCAAAACACAAGAAAATATAAGTGAATTTATAGAAAAAATATAATAAAAAACATCCTTATTGTTCTCCTTTTCAATATGTAAATATGATACAATATTACTAATTAATAATAAATTAGTAATATTTTTATGAAAAATAATTTAATTTTTTCAAGGATGGTTGTCTTAGTAGGTATCGTTACATTAACAGGATTAACTACTAATATTATCAGAACTGTATCACCAGTACCAATAGCTCAAGCACTAACTAGCTGTGACTATTATGCAAGCAACACAGGCACATCTAATAACTTAGGATCTTCAACTTCACCATGGGATCTACAAACAGCATTAACAAAAACCTCTGTAATAACAGCAGGCAAAACTCTCTGCCTAAAAGGTGGTAAATACACTGGTAGATTTTTTAGCTATCTTAGTGGATCCCCTGATAATTTAATCACAGTCAAATCAGCTCCTGGAGAATGGGCTATCTTAGACAGCAATATAAGCTATAAACTCATGGAGAGCATGGATGCAATATCTGGCATAGACAGAAATACTACAGTACCATGTAAGTTTTCATTTGGTACTAGCCTACCTACACAATCCAACCTAGTAGTTGATGATGAGGTATTGAGAATTTTTAACTATAATAACGGTTATACGACATGCTACCGTGGACAGAACAGTAGCTCTAGCGCCACGACACCCATAGTAGCCCATAATGCTGGAGCACTTGCTGAATCTGATCAACCTACACTATCAGTACATGGATCATATGTGATGTTTAGAAATTTTGAAATTACGAACACTAAACTTCCCAGGGTAACACCAAAAGGTAGAAACCAAACTGGAGCACATTTTGCAAATTCTCTGATGCCAGGTGCATTAGATATATTTGCTCCAAATAGTAAATTTATTAATATATTAGTTCAAAATGCAGGAAGTGGAATAAGTGCATGGAATGGAGCAACGAACACAGAAATCTATGGCAATATTATGTATCATAATGGCTGGATTTCTCCACAGAGAGGCCACGGTCACAACATTTACTCACAGAACAGCACAGTAGATCCTACTAAAACTAAAAGTATCCGTGACAACATACTTATGGGTGGATTCTCAGCTGGTATGCAAATATACGGAACAACGAACGCTGGACCACTAGGAGGATTTTTAATAGAGAATAACTTACAGATTGATGATCATGACTCTATGTATGGTGGTAGTACGGGCAAAGTAACCAAAACTACCTTAAGGAATAATTACGCATACGGAAAAGACAGCTGGTACAGCATAGACTCAGACTCTACTGTTCAAGTTTTAGGCAATTACGAACTCACTTGGGGCACATATGGACCAGCAAAGAATCTAAGAGTTAACGGTATACAATCCACACCACCAACATCTGGCCAAAAAGAAGTTTGTTTACCCTCAAATGAATACGGTAGCGAATGGAAGAAAGTATTTATTTATAATTATGATAGCTCAAAGAATACTTATAGCTTCAACCCATCATGCCTCGGTCTAACTCAAAACCAAGAATACGAGATATATGATATACAAAACATAAAAGGTGGACCAGGACAAACATTCTCACCTTATACTAGCTTTACTTTTAATGGATCAAATATAAACTTACCATTAAATCTAACCACCACCCAGCAAATAGTGGGATATAACCCAAGTACAGTAATACCAACAACTACTACTGATTTAGCTAATCTTCCTACATTAACACACACCTCAAATGAATTTAATGGTTTTTTAATAGTGCCTAAGGGATCTTTCGGCAACTACTCAATCTCTACTCCCCCAGCTCCTATAACTTCGATCATCCCTAATCCAATCATAACAAACATAACAACTAATCCACAGAGAGTAGTAGCTATGACTTCTTGGACAACTGATAAACCCACTGATAGTTTTATAGAATACGGCACAAGTACGAACTATGGTAAAAATAAATCTATCATGAACAATGATACAAATCACAAAATCAACCTCACAGAATTAACCCCTGGAACTACTTACCACTATCGCATAACCAGTAAAGACTCGAATGGCAACAAAAGTACATCACCAGACCAAACATTTACCACATTAAACCGTTTAACCAAACCACCTGCCCCAACCAACTTACGTGCAAGTCCTGGATCAATAAACTTATCTTGGGATTCTATTAACTATGATTTGTGTCAAAGTATAAAAATATACAGAAATATATCCGGATTCATACAGACACCTGATGCAGGTATACTGATTACTGAACTACCTTGCAGCAGCACTAGCTACCATGACACAGCTGTAACTAGTGGAACACTTTACTATTATTCTGTTTTTACTTTTGATGATCAAAATACGTACTCTGATCCTATTACAATTAGCTTCGTAGCTGTAAATGAAAATACCTCTGGAGGTAGTGGAGTAAGTAATAGTGGATCTAGCGGTGGAGGAGGTGGAGGTGGAAGTAATAAAAATAACATTAAAAACGGAAAAGTTGCTTACTCTATTAATACCGATCCTGTTAATAATTTTTCTGGATGTATTGGAAATACTGGATTTAGTACAACAACAGGTAAAACATGCACAGGAAACTCAGTCAATAATGGTAAATATAACTTTGGTACAGCTTTACTAAAAAATGGTAGTCGTGGTGAAGCAGTCAAAGAGCTGCAAAGATTCTTGAATGCAAACCTAAAATTAGGATTAATAATTGACGGCATATTAGGGCCAAGGACAATTGCCGTAATAAAGACATGGCAGAAAAACAAAGGCTTAGTCCCTGACGGACTTATTGGAAACAAAACTAAAGCTATGATGAACGCGACAGGAATATAGTTTAATAAAAAAACATATACATCTAATAATAAATATCTATATTTTTTTTATGATCTTCATATGTTTTAGAGCAGTGTATTTGTTTATTTCTATCATGTAGATAAAATAAACAACTTGTTTTATCTGGATTATAAGCAGCTTCGATAGCAGCAAGTCCTGGGTTTGCTATAGCACCTGGTGGAAATCCTCCATGGATGTATGTATTGTAAGCTGATTTAATATTTTTATCTTCTGGATCAACTTTCTGCCACCATCCATCTTCCTCAGTCCCCTTTGCATACTGTAGAGTAGCATCTATTTGCAACTTCATACCATTAAAAATACGATTCCAAATAATCCCTGAGATTAATTTCATATCCTTTTTACCATTGGACTCTCTCTGGATGATCGAAGCAATTTTAACTATTGTATCTTCGTTGATGAGTTCTTTAGATTTTTGTTTCTTTATCTTTTCTGTTTGCTTGTCAAACTCATCAAACATGAGAGTGGTGACATCAGCTGGGCTTTCGTCTTTGTCGATGAGGTAGGTTTTAGGGAAATACCTTCCTTCTAAGTCCTCAGTATTTAGGGCGAGATGAATATTTATGAAATTATTTTTTTCAGCTTCGGTCCAGTCTAACTTTTCAGCCATGAGATCCGCTACCTGCTCTTTACGAAGACCTTCTTGTACTCGTACGATACGAACATACGGATTAGCTAAATTTTGATAGAAAGAAAGTTTAGTAAGCAAGCTTGGACTAAACCCATAGTAATAAAAAATAAAAAAGCCCCCCACTGCGATAGTAAATATCATTAAAATTATTTTTATTTTTTTACTCAAGTATAATCTCCTTTTACTAAATATTTTCTTCATATTTAGCTATATTATAGCACAAAAGTAAACCTTCATGAATTCGTACCCTCCGAAAGTAAACTCTAAAATAAAAACAAAAAACACCTTGCGGTGTTTTTTGCGGCACTTATGTTGTTTACGATTTAAGTGTAAGTTTTACCTCACCCTCACATATACATTGTATCACACTAATACACAAATTGCAAGCAATAGAAAAATCCTCTCATAAGAGAGGATTTTTCATGTAGTGTTTTGTGCCTATAAGCCGAGTTTTGTATTCTGCTTGCGCAGAGTAATGACAATTTATCTAGGCCTCATGTTACCAAGAGGCTCAAGCGATTCTTCTTGGAATAAACCAAGACACGATCTTGCACAAAGGTAAGGGTTTAGCCGTTTCACCCTTCGACTTAGCTTAGGGCAAGCCCCAAACTTATACGAAGACTTACCCATTTCTGGGTATCATGTAGCTTTCGCTACATGACGTCTCTGCTCGCACCTATATGTCACCATACACGGGTGTTACCCGCTACCATTCCCACCTCTTTCGAGGATCGTTGTGTTCGGACTTTCCTCCCCGACTTGCGTCGGAGTAGCCATCCAGCACAAAACACAAACATTATACCACAAAACACTAATATGTAAATGTGACCTGATCCCCCTCTTTTAGATTATTTTTATCTGAAAAACCTGCCGCAACCTCTAGCACATATTTTGATTTGTCTTTTGGACTATAACTTTCTGGGTATGATTCTGGTAATGCATTTTCTCTAATAGAAACTATTTTTTTATCTTCACTAATCCAAATCATATCTATAGGGAAATTCATATCTTTCATCCAAAATCCGTATGTATCAGGATACTCAAAAACAAAAAGCATACCTTGATTTTCTGATAAGCTAGTACGGAAAGACAAGCCCATGTTGTGCTCCTCCTTTGTTATTGCTACATCTACTAAAACTTTCACACCGCCTATTTTCACAGCAGTTATATCTGTAGTCTTATGATCAGACAAATAAGAATTATGGAAGAAAAAAACTACTAAAAAAATAGCGGAAAATAAAAAAACAACTAGAAACTTTTTCTTATGAAAGATATTATTTATGATCTCCATTCCAGCCAAAGAGTTTACCTATAGACTCAGCCGTCTCTCTCTTTCTCACGATCTTTTCAGTACCATCTTGCACAACTATTTTCATAGGATTAGAAAGTAGGCAATGATGTGAAGACAGTCCGTCTTGGTATGCACCTGTGTCGAGGATTGCTAAAAATTGTGTCTCTCTTTCAGGATGTAGTTTAGGAAGTAAAATATAATTTCCTCCTGCTGTGTATTTGTCATCTGAGTCACAAGTACTCCCTGCAAGCCACACGGTCTTAAGAGGACTATGCATGTTGTTGACAGGTATTGTATGCCATTTTTGTTTTATAGCCCATGTGTCTTTGAGATCATTCATAAAAGATCCGTCTACTATATACCAAGCTTTTGCATTTGCTTTAGGTATAGGCTTCTCAGATATGACTTTGTATATAGTCACCTGTGCAGGTGCGACTACATACTGACCCCACTCTATAGCAATGTTTGGGTGCTTGATACCAGCCTTATCTGATAAATTTTTTAAAGTTTTAATTATATTACTAGACACAACTTTTGCTGTATAAAACTTTTTCTTTTCATAAGGAATACCAAAACCTCCTCCTATGTCGAGTGTGTCGAGTGACGGATGAGTCTTTTGGAGTTCAGCGTATATGCCAAAGGCATGCTTTACTCCATCTAAAATACTTTTTTGAGTTTTTATTTGTGAGCCGAGGTGGTAATGCAAAATCTTTATATTCTTCATTTTGCCGAGATCGAGTACATCCTTTTCAGACAGACCAAAACGGTCAAACTTTTTGTCCCAGTGTGTGTCTGCCTTTATTTCCATGTCCACACGCACACCCACATCTCCTTTGTATTTTGAAACTCTCTCAACTTCTTCCATTGACTCTATGATAGGCACGATGTTCATACCCTTCCCACGAAGCTCTTCTACTAGGTCGAGATATTGATCTGTTTTAGGACCATTACAAAATACACGGATTTTATTATTAAACTTCTCTCCTTCCCAAAGCTTCTTCACAAGCCATAGCTCGTTTGCTGAAGTAACCTCAAGGTTAGCACCCTCGGAAAGCACAGGAAGGATAAATTCCTTGTTTTGATTTACCTTCATTGGAAAGTGGTAAAAGAATTTCCCTTTATATCCGTAAATCTTTATATATGCTTGAAAGTACCCGATGAGATCCTTAAGTCTGTCTTCGATAACAAATGGGAAAATAATGGATAGTGGTGTACTGTACTTTTGAGCGAGGTCATTTAGGTTGTAGACATGGTTACCTTCTGTGGCTGTGAGCTCCCCGTCTTTGTTCACGCCAAAAAACTGCGTGTTGAATTCACTCACTCCGAGCTTCCAGAATTTGCTCCAATTCTTCCCCTGTTTTTTTGTTTTTTTGGTCGCCATTTAATAAAAGAAAGTATAACAATTACTCGACAAATGTAAAGCTATTTTTGTTGATAATCTCGTAAAAATGCATCTTTAAACTCATAGAACTTTTCGTCTAAGATAGACTGACGGATTTGCTTCACCAAATTTACAATAAAATAAAGATTGTGAATAGTGGCAAGTGTTGAGCCCAGCATCTCCTTCCCATGGAAAAGATGCGACAAGTATGCATTTGTATAATTTTTACATGTATAACACTCACACTGTTCGTCTATCTTAGAAAAGTCTTCCCTGAATTTTGCATTTAAAATATTTATCTTTCCATGTCTTGTATACACAGATCCATTTCTTGCAGACCTTGTGGGAGCTACACAGTCAAACATGTCTACTCCGTTTTCTACTCCCATAAATAAATCCTCCGGCTCGCCGATACCGAGCAAGTGCCGAGGTTTTTCTTCAGGAAGTATTTCATTTACCCATTTTACTGCAGTAGACATATCCTCTTTCGCAAAAGATCCACCAATACCAAAACCGTCAAAATCTAAGTTTTTTATAAATTCAGCTGACTTCTTTCTTAGACCCTCATCTCGGCCACCTTGAACGATGCCAAATAAAGAAATTTTATTTTCTATATTTAACTTCTTGTGCTCAATTAAACTTCTCTCTGCCCACCTGTGTGTTCGCTCGAGTGCTTCTTCTTGATATTTCAAATCCTCAGACGGCGAAGTGCATTCATCAAAAGCAAAAATAATATCCGCCCCTAAATTATGCTGAATCTCTATAGACTTCTCTGGAGTTATATAATGCACTGATCCGTCTAGGTGAGATTTAAAAGACACACCGTCATTACCTATCTTAGCTAAGCGTGGCGCAAGGCTGTCATCAAAACGCTCTGGTATTAAAAGAGATGGATCAGTTATTTTTGTAACCTTAGAAATTTCTTTACCGTATGCAGCCCCCAAAGAAAATACTTGGAATCCTCCAGAGTCAGTAATAGTCGGACCAGTCCAATTCATAAATTTCCCTATACCACCTGCATTACGCACGACACCATCCCCTGGTTGTAGATATAAATGGTATGTATTACCAAGTACTATTTCTGCACCTATGTCTCTCACCTGCTCGGGAGTAAGTGCTTTTATACTTGCCTTTGTCGCTACAGGCACGAATACAGGAGTATGAAATACTCCATGAGAAGTTGTGATGACGCCAGCACGACCTAGAGAATTTTCTATTTTTTTCTCAATTTTAAATTCCATATTTTTAAAAAAGTAATAATTTTATTTCTCTAATTCTACAAATTTTAACTCGTTTATATTTACAGGTGTTATGAGAAGTACTTTCTGTGATGAGTCACGCACATCAGAAATAACACTGTCGACGACAGCTACTACATACGGATTAATACCAGGGAGGACTACTTCTGCACCCTTTTCTAAAACAAAGTCTCTAGGTGCTAAGATTTCAAAGTTTCCACCACCTCTTCCTATCATCTCCATAAAAACACCCGAACTCCCCACCACGACCTCTGTACTCTCCCTTGAATTAGAAAACAAAACTACTTTTGAAGAACGAGTATATACGTCTACTACTCTACCTATGGGTATCACACCTGAAGCAAAGACTTTATCACCCACTTTTATACCTTCATCTACTCCAACATCAACGACAAGAGTATCATAAGAGCTTTTATTTGGTTTAGATAAAATAGCACCCAAGATTAGGCTCCTCTCTCCTTTTCGCCCCAATATTTCTTTTAGCTGATTATTCTCTGCCACAACAGCATTGTAATTTACCATTAAGTTTTCATTGTGCGTAAGCCTTGATTGCAAATCCGCATTTTCTAAATTTAAATAATTTTTAGATCTAAAAAAAACACTTATACTTTTAACTTTTTGAGAGACAAAATTACTTGAATGCAATACAGGATAGAAAATTTTATTTGTGGCATATGAAAGAGCATTGAAAACAGGAGATCTGAAATAGAAAAAAATTAGGAAAATAATTATTCCAAATGTAATTTGTATTATTTTTCTTTTTTTATTTTTTTTATCGAGGAGGTAGCTCATCTTGATTCCCAATAAGTACGTCTTTATAAGTTTCTAAGTCGTCGAGTATGACTCCTGTACCTCTCGCAACAGCCGAGAGTGGGTCTTCGACGACATACACAGGAATTTTTAATACTCTTTGCAAAAGCTCTCCGAGTCCAGGGATGAGCGCACCACCGCCAGATAAAGTTATGCCCGTACGCATAATGTCGGACAAAATTTCAGGAGGTATTGTTTCTAGCATGTCTTTCACTCCATCTACAAGTCCTTTTATAGATAGACCAAATGCTTCACGAATGTCTGAGTCAGTGACAACAACAGCTCTAGGTAATCCTGTGAGAAGATCACGCCCGTGCACCTGACTCTCTATGTGTTCAGAAGGTAAGACTGACCCAATAGCTATTTTCACCATTTCAGCTGTACGCTCACCAATAAGTATTTTAAATTCATCTCGCATGTATGCAATGATGTCATTATTTAGTCTATCTCCCGCTATTTTTAAATTTCTAGATCGCACGATTCCTCCGAGTGATATGACTGCGATGTCAGTAGTACCTCCACCAATGTCTATGATCATAGATCCAACTGGATCTTTTATGGGAAGCCTCACACCTATAGCTGCAGCCATAGGTTCCTCTACAAGGAAAACTTCGCGTGCACCAGCCGAGCGTGCTGCATCATACACAGCACGTGTTTCAACATTTGTAATTCCAGACGGCACACCTATCACCACTCGTGGTCGTGCAATCTTTTTATACATTTTGTCTGCTTTATTTATGAGGTATGAGAGCATTTCTTCGGTAACTTCAAAATCAGAAATAACTCCATCGACAAGAGGTCGAATAGCTTTAATGTGTCCTGGAGTTCTTCCGATCATTTCTTTAGCTTTCATACCCACAGCGAGAATCTGGTTTGTCTTTGTATTGACGGCTACAACTGAAGGCTCGTTTATCACGATACCGTGACCCTTTAAATACACTAAAGTATTTGAAGTACCTAAGTCTATACCTATATCATTTGAAATTAATTTATAGATTTTATCAAACATAACATTACAAAAACTAGATTTTCTCTTCTCCCTTTAACATTTTTATTAATTCATCAAGAGAAACAATATTGCCTTTTTCATCTGTACGCTTTTTTAGTTCTATGCCATTTTCTTTCATACTTCTTTGTGACACTACTGCACGATAAGGCATGCCGAGAAGATCAGCATCAGCAAACTTTTCTCCAGGAGATATTAGAGGGCGATCATCAAACAAGACTTCGATGTTACTTTCTACTAATTTATCATAGACCTTGTTCGCCTCTGCCCTCACACTCTCATCATCTCCAAGAGAAAGTAAGTGTACTTTAAATGGAGCGATAGTCTCGGGCCATATGATACCCTTATCATCAGACAAAGTCTCCACCACGGTGCCCATGACTCGCCCTGGGCCTATTCCATAGCTACCCATAAACACAGGCAATTTATCTCCTTTATCATTTTGAAAAGTTAAATATGGATCTGAAAACTTTGTACCCAAAGTAAAGATATTCCCTACTTCTATAGATTTATTTTCTACTAAATCAGCCCTAGAAACACCCAAACTTTCAAGCACTTCATCGGTTAAAACTTCTTTATTGATTGCTATACCCTTGTTTTCATCTACATATATAGTGTCTTCACCAGAACTTGAGATAGTTTGAAACTCATGAGAAAACTTTGAGAAGACACCTCCGGAAGCAAATGTTACATAAGTTAAGTGTCCTATACCCACACGCTTAAATATCTTCCTATACGCCTCTTTAGCTTGCTCATAAAATTTATTATGCTCTATTTCATCTGTAGCAAATGAATACAAATCTTTCATAATAAACTCTCTAGTCCGCATAATACCTGACCTTGCCCTAGTTTCATTTCTAAATTTATTTTGAAATTGATACACAGAAAAAGGTAGGTCTCGATATGATGAGACGAATTGTCCGAGCATGTTTGAAACGGGTTCTTCGTGTGTAAATGCGAGGCCTATTTCTTTAGGCTGAGTATCTTTATTGTCTATTTCATTTTTCAAATTAGTTTTAAACCAAACATCCACTTTGTCATCACTCCATCTGTCAGTCCTCTCCCAGATTTCTTTTTTTTGTAATGAACTCATGAATATTTCTTGCCCACCGATACTATTCATTTCTTCACGAATTATATTTTGTATTTTTTCTAAGACGATCAAGCCGAGTGGTAGATAATCATACACCCCTGCCATTTCTTTATTTATAAAACCCCCACGAATGAGGAGCTCAGCATTTTTAGATACTTCGTCCGCTGGAGCTTCTTTCCTAGTTCTTGTAAAAAGTTTAGATTGTCTCATAAGCTCATGTTACAGCAAATATACCTTTTGGTCAAAAGGTTGTAGACGTCGGACGTCTACAATTTAGTTTTCCGAGAGATGAAAATACTCGTTACTTAGGAAATGTTCTGCCACATCTTTTGGAAAGACATTATACGGATCAAGCCCTTTAAACTGACTTTTATGAAAAGAAAGCGCCTTAAACTTTACTGCAGGGTCTATCTTGATATGTATGTCTGGTTTCTGAGAAAGAGGACAACGATCGTCATAGGTGCCATTTAATCTCTTTGTGGCAAGATACGTATCCATGTTTTTACACACGCCTTTCGGAAGCTTGGAAAACTTTACAAGAGGAACTTTATACATATTGGCAATATCTTTTGCCACATGATATACAGCTACATGATCCGTGTGCCCCGTATACCCATCAGGACCAAAACTTAACACAAAATCAAAATCTCTAGAATCTGCAAATTCTTTTACTTCTTTTTCTAAATACTCCACAGATGAAGACAGCTCCCCATCTCTAAAATCAAGAATAGAGACTGCGTCTACCCCTACGTAACTACTCGCATCTAAAAATTCTTTTCTCCTGAGTTCTTTCATCTCCTCTGTAGACACAGAAGTCTCCATGTATGAGTAACCTCGTTCCCCTTTTGAAGCACAGATGAGATAGTTTGAACCACCTTGTAATTTATTAGCATAGAGTGTCCCAGCGGCTAAAAAGCTCTCATCATCTGGATGAGCTACAATTGTTAAAAGTTTCTTTCCTAATATATCTATATGCATAAAACATTAACCTTTTAAAAGGCTAATGTTCAGATTGTAATTATTTATATGAGTATTTTACAGTTCAAAAATCAGCCTTCTATATTTTATAGGGCTTACAACAACACACTTTGAGAGAAGAAGACATCTCTTTTATAAAGATATTTAAATTCACCCTATAATGCTACCACGGGTAATAAATATTTGCAAAAATGGCACCTTTCTGATATATTAGAACATATGCAAAAAGATGAAAAAGTTAAAGATATACCTGCACAAACAGGAAATAAGGATACAGTTGTAGAACAAATGTTCAAAGCTGGAGTTCATTATGGCTACAGCAAGACCAGAAGACACCCTTCTGTGTCTCCATATATATATGCCACTAAAAACAAGGGTGATATCATAAACCTCGAAAAGACAAGCGAAATGCTAGATACTGCAAAGAAATTTGTAGAATCTCTAGGAAAAGAGGGAAAAACAGTACTCTTTGTTGGAACAAAGCCTGAGGCAAAAAACACCATAAAAGAAATGGCAGAATCAGTAAACATGCCCTATGTTACAGAAAGATGGATCGGGGGTACATTGTCTAACTTCACAGAAATAAAGAAAAGAATTGCAGAACTAGAAAACTACCATAAAGACAGTGCTGCTGGTGACCTTGAGAAATATACAAAAAAAGAAAGAGTTGTCTTAGCAAAGAAAATGGAAAAGCTTTCTAGATATTACTCTGGATTACTTGGTTTAAAGAAAACTCCAGATGCCCTTTTTATCATAGATGCTAAAAAAGAACACATAGCAGCCACAGAAGCTAGAAAGTCTGATGTTCCTGTTATATCTCTTGTAAACTCTGACTCAAACATACTAGGTATAGATTACCCTATCGTAGGAAATGACGGTGTTATACCTTCCATTAAATTCTTTGCGTTATCTCTTAGAGATGCCTACAAAACAGGCGTATCTAATACTATTAAAAAAAGCTAAAAAACAATATATGTCATCAACAATAACAACTGAGTTAGTAAAAGAACTTAGAGATTCTACTGGTATTTCCATAATGCAATGTAAGCGTGCGTTAGAGGAAGCTGAGGGTGATATGAAAAAAGCTTTAGCTATTTTAAAGAAGACAAGTAGCGACATAGCCATGAAAAAGATGGACCGTGAAGCCAAAGACGGTGCTGTTTCTATAAAGATAGATGGTGACAAAGGTGTGCTTGTGTCTCTACACTGTGAGACTGATTTCGTTTCTAGAAATGAAGACTTTTTGGGACTACTTAAAAACGTTACAGATAAGGCATTTCTAGAAGGAGCTGAAAATGTAAAAGGTTCTGCAAAAGAAATGGTAGATACAATCATACAGAAAACTGGAGAAAACATAGTTCTCGGTGAAATATATGAGGTCAAAGGAGATGTGCTAGGAGGCTATGTTCACAACAACAAATCTGGAGTAATAGTAAGCCTAGAAGGTGGAGACTCTGCCCTTGCACGTGACATAGCTATGCACATAGTTGCTATGAAGCCAGAATATATCAGTGAACAGGACATAAGTGAAGAAGAGAAAAATACAATGACTGAAATCTTTACAAAGGAAGTAGCGGCAGTAGACAAGCCAGAAGACATAAAAAAGAAAATGCTCGAAGGTAAAATAAATACTTACTTTAAAGAAAAGACTCTGCTCCATCAGACATTCATAAAAAACACAGATGAAAGTGCGAATGACACCGTAGGCAAGCTCCTCGAGAAATCTAAGGCGAAGATAAAGGAAGTAAAGCGTTACTCAATATAACAATATTATGATCCCTTCTATTTTAATTATTTTTTTCGTATCCTTAGTATCCATCATGGGCATGCTAGGTAGAAAACTCATACTCTTAAGGAATGGGCGGATACAGATAGAAGAAATAGTGAATTTTGAGTTAGATTATTTTAAAGATATAAGAGGAGTACTATTAAGAAAATTACGCAGATACGAACACATAAGCCTCATAATACTCCTTAAGATATATGTAAAATCTATAAACTTCTTAAAGATTAAATACACAGAAACAAAAAGTAAGATAATAAAAAACCATATACTAGGGGAAAAGAAAGAAATATCAAAATTCCTTAGAGCCATAGGAGATTATAAAAAAAGAATAAATACCATAAAACACAGGATAACGGAAGAGGAAAATAGTTTGTAGGTGTGTTAGGATAGAAAAAGAATATGATAAAGTAGTTTGGAAATTAAATAAAAATATAATGCCGGAATATGCTGTCTTGGTGGAATGCAATAGAATAGTATGGTAAAGTAGTTTGAAAATTAAATAAAAATATAATGCCGGAATAGCTCAGTTGGTAGAGCAACGCTTTTGTAAAGCGAAGGTCGTGGGTTCGAATCCCTCTTCCGGCTCAAGAGAAAATAGTGAGTAAATAACGTTACTTTGCAAGGCTCTCGCATAACCACTTCGGAACATTTGGATAGTTTACTATTTCTTCTGTAGCTAGCCACAACAGAAAATCTATTTCTTTTGTGTTTGAAATTTTAGGTTCTCCTTCAGTTATTTCACAAAGAAAAACAATATTTATGACATGGTTGCCTTTTTTTGAAACAAAAGAGGTGTTATTTACGAAATCTAAAACCCTTACTTTAACACCAATTTCCTCTTCTACTTCCCTTCTAACTGCATTTTCTAAAGTATCAGTGGTAGGATCAGAATGTTCAACTGTACCACCTATAAAAGACAGTAATCCCGGAGCTTCACTTTCGTTTTTGGATCTGAGTCCAACGAGCCATTTTCCGTCTTTATAAATAGCAGCCTCAGTATTAATTATAAAATGATTTGTCATTTTTTTTATTTACCTTAATTTTAAATTATTATACATATCTATACCAGTCAGCAATAAAATGATTGATAAAATTTATAGTGAAATCGTGTCTCTCTTTACCAATTCGTTTTGCTGTTGTTGTATATAACGTTGCCTGAACTTTTACCATTCTTTCAATCATGTGATGGATTGTTGAATCAGATTTACTTAGCCTGTATTCCTCAATAGTTTTAAATTCTTTTGCAGACCCTTTTGGTACAAACGCTGGCCTAATATTTGCGGAGCCATATAAAAAAGTCCTTGCTATTCCAACTGCCCCAATTGAATCTAGCTTGTCTGCATCCTTCACAATTTGGATTTCAATATCTTTTATCTTTTTTCTTTCAAAATAATCCCTACTCCAAGAACAATTATTTACAATGAAAATTACCTTTGCCACATCTTTTTTCAAGAAACCTGCATCACTTAAAAGTCGGGCAACGTCACTCTCGCTGGGTTTTTCTTTAGACAAAAGCATCTTGTAGTCAAATATCTCATGAAGAAGAGACGAAGCCTCGATGACCGCCATACTGGAAACTTTCTCAGTTTGAGCAATGTGATAAGCAACATTTCTCACTCTATCAATGTGAAGCCAATCATGCCCTGTAACATCGTCAATAAACAAAGACTTTATGTAATCTTCAATGACTTTTATATTTATCTTGTTTTGTTTCATCTATATATTGTATAATATATTCTATGAAAAACAATTTTATTGTAATTGAGGGCCTCTCAGGGAGTGGAAAATCTTCAGTTAGTCAAAAATTAGCGGAAGCACTTAATGGATACCACTACAAGGCACCCGTAGAACCAATAAGTATTCTAAGAGAGTATGTGGACCAGGTAATGACCTCACAAACAAGGGCTTTGTATTACTTAATGGCTGTAAGTCATTTATCTGATATAGTCGATAAAAATATTTCTAAAGCACCCATTGTTGTTGATAAATACATCTACACAACAATTAGCTTCAACAAAGCACGTAATGTTGAAATTGAAATTCCAAAATTTATTACACTTAGAAAACCTGATTTTATTTTTTTCCTCGATGTGGATGATAATATAAGGGAAGAAAGAATTTCTACTAGAAATAATGAAACTTTCAAAAGAGATTCAAAGAGAATAGAAAAAGATAAAAAAGTTATTGAGGCCTTTAACGAGTTTCCTTTTATCAGGATAAATAATAATCACTCAATTGATCATTCTGTAAAGCAGATTTTAGATATTATTCACAAATCTTATTAAAGGTTTCACTGAGAAAATTTTGATTACTTTCAAACTGCTTCAACAATAGAAGATCGTTCTTGATGAAGTTTAACATAATCTCTTTCCCATCTTTTAAATATTCTGACTCAGCCCAAGTTGAGTTTATCTTTTTTAGGAACCAGTATGTCAAACTCTTTTCTATCATCATAAAATCGATCTCGAATACTGATGAATAACCTGAAATAAAACTTTTTGTAAGATTAATCGCATGGGGTGTAATTTTATTAGCAAAACAGACAGTAAGTATGAACCTCGATATCTCTATATACCTTGAAGTGATTTTTGTCTTTTCTATATCAAACACAAAAATTTCAGTTTTTAATTTATTTTTGACGTAAAATATATTTTGATCCTGATAGTCTCCGTGTATGATGCAGTCAGCTTTAAGTTCTATACTGTATATCTCTGTAAAATTCTTTATAAGGGCTTTTTTAATTTGGAGTAATTCAAGAATATCTAAATTACTCTTTACAGAATCACTAGAAAGCAAGGTGTCAATTTTATCAATAGACTTTGCGGAATTAATACTCTCAAAATTAATTTTTGGTAATCTGGGTAAGTCAATGTTCTCTACTCCCCCAGCAGCATGAAAATTGGCTAGAAACTTACCTAATTCGCAAACCTCATCTAGTGACAGATTATCACGGACAGGATGAATTCCGTGAATAAAACTGTACAACACATACCTCTTATTATCGATGAAAGTGTATGCCTCTCCCTGGCTATTTTTTATATTCGAGATAATATTTACACCTTTATGATGTAAATAATCTTCGGTTGTAAGGATTAATTTAAGTTCCTCTTCACCTTGGTGCACATATTCTTTAAGAAAAAATTCACCTTGCGAACTCGTGATCTTATAATTCCTGTTAAGTGCACCTGTCTCGAGTGGTAGTATCTTGACTATTTTAATATTATAGTTTTTTTCTATTGATTCTTGCATATATATCAGTATATATTAATATGTTTTTTATCCAAAATCCTATGACCCTTGCATGATTACATATGACTCGCCTTATATCAAACTTAAGCAATGATTGTATGTAGTTTTTAATAAATTTTTTTGTAATAAACAACTCATCATGATCGTAGAGTCTTACCTTGTGTTTGGAATATAAGACTGAATCTGTAACACCTTGCCAATAAAATCTTTTTATAAAAAAATAAAATGAATATCTTTCTCTTTTTACTATCGTATACACCTCAGAATTGGGGTCAATGTAGGACGAATCTTGAAACAATAGAGTAATATCAGTATCTCCACCAGACAATAAATTTCCTTTATTTCTATCTAGATTGAGATCAAATTTTGATATCACTATTCCCCTTCTTACAGCCATAGCACCACCAAAAATAAAAAAAGGTTGCGTAATTATTGAAAAAGATTTAGGAAATCTTTGTGGAGCTAAAAATCTTAGATAATATTCTGAATTTAACCAAGAATCTATTTTGTGATCAAAAACAAGGTTTATTTTTGCTCCAACAACATTTACATCGGGATTATTAAATCTGGAAACAAGACTAGAGATGCTCGTATCAAGAAGTAACACATCGTCATCTAAAAAGATGACGATGTCACCCCTTGCAACTCGAAGCCCAATGTTTCTGGCATTATTTAAACCTGATGTAAGTTCATCTACAATAATAATTTTAATTTTACTAGATGATAGTCCTAGTAAGTATTTTTTAGTATCATCGATATTCATTCCACCGTTATTAACGATAACAACTTCACCTATGTTTGCATTAGAACCGTATCTTTCAATTGAAAATAGTAAATTAAAAACTGTTTCTAGTTTATTTTTTAATCCATATATTGGAATTACTATGCTGTTCATATTATGTATTTATTATCTTCACGACTTTTTCTAAAACTGCTGTCTGTGCAATATCATCTCCTTCAATCACATTCACGTTAAGATTCTTTGTAAATTCAGTGGCAACATTAAGATAAAAATCATAGAAAGCATCTAAAAAACCTTCGTTAAACCAAATAGCGTATCCTGGATCAGATTGATATTTCTTTCTTCGGTTGATGCTCTCACTAGTGCTTATTAATAATACCACATACTTATCAGGGTGCTTAATTGCCCCATTTGCGACATACTCTAGATATAATTTTTTAACCCAATCATATAGACCTTTTTCGCAAAGACGATTTCTATCTAGCGCATAAGAGTAAGCCAATATAGATAAAAAATTTCTGTCAAAGACATTCACTTTGTTTAAAATTATTTCTTTATTTTTCCTGATTTCTTCCATTAGATAGAATCTTTCCTTTTCAAAATCACTAGTTAGAAGTTCTACTTCAGGTGAATATGTTTCTTTATACACAACAAAACCCTCCTCCTTTTTTAGGATTTCAATCAAACTTGTTTTTCCCGCTCCTGGCATGCCCTCAATCACTATGTGCTTTGTTTTCATTTTATAGTTTTTCAGTCTTTACAAGACCTTTATATACTTTTTTATAAAAACCTTTCTTTACGCTAGCCTTTAAATTTGTGAACCTACCTTTTTTAACTACCTCTACCAACCAACTTGGTTCACTTTTAAAATCGATAGAAACATCCCTAGCTGAATGGTTTTCAGGCCTAGAATCTATTATTTTTCTATAAAAATCTGACGCCTTCACAGCCAGTGTTTCCCATGTTAGATTCCTCGATATGTATTCGTATAATTTAGAATTATTATCTGTCCACTGTTCTTTTTTTTCCTCGAGTAACTCTATCTCATTCACAAAATCTTCTTTATTAATGATACCTAGTAATTCTTGAGCAGGAAAGCCTTCCGCACCCGTTTTTGTAATGAGTGTGGGCAACCCCGCTGCAGCATAATTAAGTAATTTAATTCTCATACCTGCTCCATGAAACACAGGAGCGAGGGCACATAAAGCATCCTTAAATACGGTATTAAGATTGTTTACCTTACCAGTGAATACAAAGCCTTTACTTTTATATTTTTGAATAATTACTTCTGGGGCGTCACCAATCATGACGAAGATATAGCCTCTTTTAAATAATTTTTTATATATTTTATTGTATATAAAATCGACAGCAACTTCATTTGGGTGAAAGAACATATTCCCCAGGAATATACATTTTTTTGATTTGAAGTTTACCTGATTCGGTTTAATTTCACCCAAATCAACTCCGCTAGGAATTACTTTTAATATTGTATCTCTCCCATTAAAAAACTTTTGAAATGTTTTTAATTCATCTTTACTTAGACATATTACTCCATCTATAATCTTTTTTGCTAATTTCAAATCATCCATCTTTTTATCTATTTCTTTTTTTGAAAAATTTGAATTCACTGCAAAGTTAATAAAATCGTAGTGAGCCTCTAAGGCTATCGGAATCTTTAGTTCTGACTTGATTTTTGCGCCTTGTGATAAAACTTGCTCGATACTGTCAAACTGAATTAGATCTATCTTTTCTTTTTTAATTATTTCTGTAATAGAATCTATGTTTTGATAAAAATCACCAATGTTAAAAACATACGTTTTGAATCCCTCTTTCTTTATCATTGAAATTTTTGACCAACCCCTGTCCCCTAAAAAAATAACAACATCAATTTCTTTACGCATGTTTAGGTATCTCGACATGTAGTGAAAACGATTCGCTGCCCCACTGTTTGAAGGGATAAATTCTCCATCTATAAAAATACCAACCTTGATCTTATTTTTTTTCATTTTGAATAAATTTGCTGTTAATAATAACATTATTTAAAGGATTTTTCCAATACGATCGTAATATCCCAATAGCTTGGAATAGCTTCTTTTCCTTGTTAGTATTTTTATACTTTGAATATTTTAATAACAAACTTTGATGGCGTAGGTGATGGTTTAATTGAAATACCTTTTCTTTTAGCCTTACATAACATAAAACCTAACTCTAAAATTTACCATAACTCAACAAGATTTTTTCGGGAAAAGAGTCTCCTAGAAAGAATTGGAGTGAATATGGAAGTTTTAGAGGGTTTAACTTCTTTAGATCTATTTATATCTGTAGATTCTGGTTTTTTGCATACAGCTACAGGGCTTGGTATCACCACACTAGGTATATACATCACAACTTCACCAATAATATGGGGAGGATATTCATCTTTTTTTAATTCAGTGAAAAGTCCACACATGGATAGCTGTGAATTTTTTGATAAGAATTTGGGTATGTGCAGGAATGGCAGAGATGAGTGCCCACTAGTCACTGCAAATACTGATGGCATTGAAGTTAAAGATATACTTAGTAAAATCAATTTAATAGCTAAATATGCTACTATTAGAATAATATGAGCGAAGAATTTAAAAATTTAAACCCAGCAAACGCCAATCACCTCAAAGTGGATTTTATTAGACATGGCGCCACAGAGTACCTTGAAAATACAGAAAAAAATAAACACAATCTAGAGACGATTCCTGTTGACCTGACCGATGTTGGAATTGAACAAATAGAAAAAGTTGGAGCTGAAGTAGTGAATGCCATAGATCCTGAAAAAGAAGTCGTTATACTATGGAGTTCCCCAGCATGGAGGGCTCAAGGATCAGAAGCGATCATAGAAAAATTACTCATGGAACGAGGTGTTACTATTTTTAAGAAAAAAGTAATACGATCTATGGGCGCTATTACACAATACGGAGATAAATTTGATTCGACTGCAGAAGCAAAAGTAAGAAGAAACGCTGAAAATGTTTTTAATTGGATCAGATTTATCGCAGAAAGATCTAGTAAGCTTGATAAAACAATACATATTGTAGGGGTAACCCATTACGAATTCCTAAACCCTTTAAGGGAAGACATATTCCCTTTTGATGTTCCTCATGGCAAGGGATTTCAAAAAGGTGAAAATATAAGTTTTGAATTTGTATTTGACAAAACAACTAAAGAACTCAGCATAACAGCGATATTACGTAATTACGAGGTCAAAAATATTATATTCGACAAAGTGACTAGAAAATTTATTTCTCGAGGTAAGTAAAGTATAAATAACATATCAGGCTTTTTAAAAAATTAGCAAAGATTAGCAAGGCCCGTTCTTGATAGATATATACTAAAATATATGAGTGCTAGAAAATCTCAATAAAATTCTCCTAGAAAAACAAGCTGAAAACGAACCTGAATCTGAACCAGTTTCTGAACCCGAAATACCTCAAATACCACAAAACAAGCCCAATTCTGAACCAATTCCAGAATCAATAAAACCTCCAGAATCTAGTGAAATAAAGCCAGAAAAACAACGGCCCGTCTACAGGAGCCGATATCTACACCATAACCAGTAAATGAGCCGTTACCCGTCTCTTCTCCAACACCCAATGAACCCAAATCCGAAACTTCAAAACCCGAAGTAATTTTACCCATCCCATAATCTCAAAAAAATCTTTTGCCGTTGGTGCACGAACGGGTGGCCGATGGCCTGGACATCGGCACCTGTAGACGGGGGTGGGTCAAGCGCATTTGTATTTGGGTTTATGCAGAATTCCCAATCCCGCCGAATTTCAAAAAACATTCAGCCGAGGAAAAGCGGAATCTATATCCCCAAAACTTTTGTTCCGCTTTTCCGAGTCCATTGAATTAGCACATTGGTAGAGCGTAGTAGGAAAATTAAAATTAAGAAAAGCGTCGAGCGTGAGATTAGTAATTGCTTTAAAAATAGGTTCTAGCTTTGTTTAAAAGACACTCCCGAAACTACTATAGCACATAAAGTGTTATATTTTATTTTTTAATCACCTCTTTCTCTTCAGTCACGTCTAGCTTAAACGACTCTTTGATGATTGCATCGAGTTCGTCTACACCATGAAAGCCTGTTAAAACCTCGTCGTCTATGACGAGGGCTGGGAGTTTGGTATCTTCTATTTTATAAATCTGAAGCATCGCCTTCACAGCAGAAAGATCGGTGCTGTAATCAAAAGAGTACACGCGAAGCTCTGGGTATTTATCCCGAAGGCTAGTCAAGACTAGACCTTCCCTCTCACAGACACTACAATTTTCAGCAGTTGTGTAGAAGTAAAGAATGAAAGCAGAATTAACTTTACATCTCTCAGAAATCTTTTTTACTAATAAGTAATCCTTGATCTGCAAAAGAGAGTAGTATTTTTTCAAATATGAAACGTCATCAGTCGCACCTAGGTTGCTCTCTCCCCACTCAAGCTTTTCCCCTAGTTCTCCAAGTTCTTTGGAGAAGCCAGAATCAGAGATGTTTTTACAGGAAAGCTCAGAAAGCAAAGAAAACTGTGTTTCAGAAGAAAGTATATCAATGGCAATCTTGTCTTGAATAGATTTTATTTGATCTACCTTTTTATCAGAAAAATAATTACTTAGGTAGCTCGCAGTAAAAAAGAGCAGGATAGTTATAATAAACACAATAAGATATTTTTTCCAATCAATGTTATTCTCTGACATATATTTATCTCCAAGCTGGAGTTCTTTTTAATAAAGTATTATAAACTGCATTCATAAGCCAAAAAGGTGCTATCACACTAAATATGGGAAAGAAATACAACATCTGAGGTGACACTCCCCACTTACCCTTGGACATCCTTCTACCGAAAAGCATGGAAAATACAACCAGAGTATAGATTAGTATGGACAGAAACAACATAGATTGTGTGTTAATAAAGAAAGGATCAAATCCTGAAAGAGAAAAGTTAAATTTAAAGCCGACTGTCTGAAACAATACTATTTTAGTATAAATAAAATCAAGCACGTTGTATATAATCTTCGCAAAAATATAGGTAACAGATATAATAGCAACTATACCAGTCGGCAAAGTGAAAAAGGAGAAATTCCCATACTTTTTCTTGAAAATAACACTCCTGTAGTCAAGCGTGTTATTAATGAAACCATAAATCCAGCGTAGTCTCTGCTTGTATAGCTTTGTAATAGTGGCCGGAGTGTTTGTGTAAACATACGCATCGTTGCAGTGCTCTATTTTATATTGATTCTTTTGCATTCTGTATGCTATCTCCATGTCTTCTGTATTGTGTCCGTGTCTGTAAGGACCGAGCTCGTCAAAGACGCGTTTACGAAATATAGTAAGAGGTCCAGGAGTCACATTTATAGCACCGAGGAATCCAAGCATCTTTTTAAAATAAACACCCATGAAATACTCTGCTTCCTGAGCACTCTGAATTATATTTCTTGGGTTGTGTACTGTTACAGATGGAGCTACTGCCATTGTATCTTTATCTTTTGCAAAATAGCTCATAATACGAACGAGGGATTCAGGGTCTATAAATGAATCAGCGTCGAGACAACCAAAAAATTCATCTTTAGAATTCTCAAGTGCGAAGTTAAGCACAGTGTATTTCCCACCATTTTCTTTACGAAAAACTTTTATATTGTTATGCACAGCAAACTTAGATATTACCTCAAATGTACCGTCAGTTGAACCATCGTCAACAAGAAAAATATTAAGCTTATCCTTAGGATAATTGAGGTCAAGCAGAGACTGCACAGTCTTGTGTACTGTATGCTCTTCATTCCAACATGGCACTGTAATAGTAACATTTGGATAAAACTTTAACTTTGTCTTTTCTTTTCTAATTACTATTTTTTTCCTATTTTCTAAAAAAGTCACGAAAAAAAACACCTGCGCGTAGATGGACAGGAAGATGAATATATAAAATATACTATTACTAATTAAGAACATGATGTTCATTTACTATAGCATTTATAAGGCAAAAAGTAAATAAACCGCGGTGCGGGCTTTTGCCCGCACGGCTGTTTAAAAACACGCAAATTACACACTATTCTACATATTTCCTCCTGTGCTACAAGCACCACATCCCTCCATACACTTCTTACACTTACAACCAAAAATGCTACCAAGAGCTGCAATACCCACGAGAAGGTATACTATGGACTCTAAAGTAGGGATAGAGCCAAGTAGCATATTTACTACATTCCATCCATCCCCTGTTAATAACATTCCGAGTCCTACAAGACCCCAATTTAAACCTCCTACAATAACTAAAACTTTAGCCACTATAGAAATAGTACAACCAGCCCAATTTTTATGACAATTACACATATGTTTGATCTCAAATGAGATAGTTAATTAATAAACGACCTAAATAAATTGACTATTACTACCTTCATTATACTATACCTGAAAGAAATGTTACAATAGGTGCATTATAAAGTTATATATAAAAATGATAAAAAGTAACATCAAACAAATATTTAGCGTAGTGATAATAATAGTTTTCGTCATCGTACTTGCCTTTTTGCTTAAAGGGAGTAAGCCTCCAGTAAGAGAAGCTGTGCTACCTTTTAATAATACTGAGAACACAGGATTGTTCTCTGAAGACCACCTCGTCGGCAACCCTGAGGCATCTATAGTCATCATTGAATATTCAGATACTGAATGTCCTTTCTGTAAAATATTCCACGCCACAATGCAAAGAGTAGTAGAAAATAGCAACGGTAATGTCGCATGGGTGTATAGACACTATCCGATACCAGCCCTTCACGAAAAAGCTTTTCACGAAGCAGAGGCTACTGAGTGTGCATGGGAGCAAGGTGGAAATGTGGCATTCTGGAAATACATAAATAGAATGTTTGAAATAACTCCATCAAATGACGGCTTAGAAGTTACAGAACTATCAACAATAGCTAAATACATAGGTCTTGATGTAAAGCTTTTTGAAAGCTGTCTTGCAAGTGGTAAATTTGAAAGTAAAGTACAAGCTCAGATAGATCAAGGAATAGCTGACGGAGCCGAAGGTACACCCTACTCTCTCATACTTAAAGACGGCAAAGTAGTAGACACAATAAACGGTGCCGAAAAATACGAAAATATAATCCAGACTATAAATAAGTTAAAGTAAGTTTGCAGAAAAATTTTTAAAATATAACTCTTTTCAGGGGTCTCTCGGCTGTCGAGCCGAGAGCTTCAGGAATTTTTAAGCTTCAAAAATTCTGTACCTGAAAAAAGTTGGTATTTTAAAAAATTTTTATAATTAGTCGAAGTAGTTTTTCAGTCTCGCTATCTTTTCGTGCTGGCGAAGCTTTTCGTGTACCTTTGCTTCGATCTGACGAATACGCTCACGAGTAACGCCAAACTCCTCTCCAACCCTCTCTAAAGTATGCTGAATACCATCGAGTAAACCGTAACGCATCTCAAGTATCTTTCTCTCTTTTGGATTAAGCTCATCGAGTACTTCACGAATCTGGTCAGAAAGAATTCTTCGTGAGGATTCCTGATCAGGGCGAAGTATTTTATCATCTGGAATAAAGTTCTCAAGTGTAGACTTATCATCATCGTCACCAACGGGTTGTTCGAGAGAGATAGTTTCTTGAGAAATATTTTCTATTACGTGAATCTTCTCTATAGGTAGACCCATCTCTGTCGCTATCTCTTCCGCAAGTGGCTCACGGCCAAGGTCTTGGCTTAGTCTCCTGTAAACTTGTTTATATTTAGAAATAGTCTCTACCATGTGTACAGGAATACGAATAGTTCGGCTCTGATCAGCGAGGGCGCGAGTTATGGATTGACGAATCCACCATGTAGCATATGTAGAAAATTTATATCCTTTAGTCCAGTCGAATTTTTCTACAGCCTTAAAAAGTCCTAGATTTCCTTCTTGAATAAGATCAAGCAAGTTTAAGTTTGCACTACGTCCTACGTATTTCTTTGCTATAGATACCACAAGACGAAGGTTTGCCCGTGCAAGAAGATTCTTTGCTTCCACATCACCCTGTTCTATTCTCCGTGCCAAGTCTTTCTCTTCACCAGCATGGATAAGTGGATACTGACCAATCTCTTTCAAATACATTTGAATAGAGTCGTGCATGCTACCTTTGTTTAGATCTTTGTCCGCAGAATCAATATCTAGATCGAGCAAGTTTCCACCCTCAAGTACGTCTATAGAAGCCTGAGAGAATTTCTCATAAAGATCGTCTAAAAACAAAATATTATTTTCAATATCAGGGAAAACTTTCAAGATTTCATCGTAAGTGATAAACCCTCTCTTGCGCCCCTTCTCTATAAGCTCATTTGAAAGACGAGTTAATTCTTGTTCTTTTTTTTCTGCTTTAGAAACCTTTTTTACAAGCCTTACTACCTTTTTAGCTTTTTGAGTAATAGCTTTTTTATTTTTCTTTGGAGCAGGTTTTGCTTTTTTCACTTTTACTACTTTCTTTAGCTTAACCTTTTTCTTTGCAATTACCCTAGGTTTCTTTACAACTTTAACCTTCTTACTTATTTTTTTATTTGTTTTTTTCATATTTTTTAAATCTACACTTTTTTTAAACGACCATTTTTAATTTCTTGTATATAATTATTAATTTCATTAATTTCTTTTAGAAGAATGCCGGCCCTCGCTCCATCTTTCTTTTCTTCGCTCATACGTAATTCCTGCATTTTTATTAATAATTTCTCTTTGTATGTCTCTTCTTTGAGGTTGTTAATCAATTCTCCGACATCTTTTTCTATGTTGATATCCTTCCCATAAAAAACTTCTGCTTCAAATATCAAATCTTCTCTATTTAAATCTCCTTTTTTTGTAAATTCTTCAGGTGGTATTCCTAAAAGCTCTGAAATTTCTTTTAAAATCGAGACTGTATCTAAGGTACTATCTCTAAGTGTATTTTGCCATAAAATAATTCCCAAAAGCCTCATTTCTATATAATCTTTTTTAAACTTCCTCACCTCTTGTTGCTCTTCACTCGGCGCAACGTTTTCATTTATTTGTGTAGTTATTTTTTTCAAATCATCCTTCAATGCTTGTTCGGGTATTGAAGTTGCGTCAGATATCTTTTTTAAAAAATGCATTTGTTCTATTTTGCTTTCAATAGAATTAACAAATGGCAAGATCATATCTTTTACTCCTCTGCCCACCTTACGATTATCCCTTTTTGCATCTACGATAACTCTCGCAAGTAAAAATTCTATGACGTGTTTCGATTCTCTTACAGCACTACGCCATGCATCCACTCCTTCTTTGGAAATAAGGTCAGCAGGATCAACCCCTGCCTTCATATTTGCAACTTTTACATCCATGCCAAGTGAAAGTGCTATGCGTGCAGCTCGAAGTGAAGCATTAAATCCCGCCTTATCACCGTCATATGCAAGTATGATATTAGTTGAGAGACGACGCACAAGTCCTAAATTAGAAACTACATTTTCTTTACTCATTGTCACGTCAGATAGTGCTGTACCAGATGATGCCACGGTATTTCTAAATCCTGCTTGGTGTGAAAGAATGAGATCCATCTGACCCTCCACTAAAATAGAGAAATTATTTTTACGAATCGAGTCTTTGCCACGATCTAGTCCAAACAAAACATACGACTTGTTAAAGATTGGTGTGTCCGGACTATTTAAGTATTTGGCTGACTTGCCGTCATCTGTAAAAAGTCTTCCAGAGAAAGCAATCACCCGACCACTCGAATCAGCAATGGGAAACATTATTCTGTTGCGGAAACGATCGTAGTAACCCTTTTCTGTTTTCTTTATAAGTCCCGCTTTTTCTATCTCGTCTTCACTATACTTAAGTTTGGTGAGGTGTGAATAAAGTAGTCGCCAATCTTCAGATATAAAACCAATTCTAAAATTCTTAATACTTTCTTCGGTAAGTCCTCTATCTTTAAGATAGGATAAAACTGGAGCATTGTGCAAGATATTTCCTTCAAAAAAAACAGTAGCTGCTTCCATGACTCTATACAATCTCTCTTTTTCTGAAAAAGCTTCTGCTTCTTCTTTAGTAAATTCTTTCAGGTTAACTCCGGCCTTGTCAGCAAGAAGTTTTAATGCGCCCTTAAAATCAAGTCCTTCGAACTCTTGAACAAAAGTAAAAATGTCCCCTCCCGCACTACAACCAAAACAGTAAAAGCTTCCCCGTCCTGGTGAGATAAAAAAGGACGGAGTCCTTTCATTGTGAAAGGGACATTTTGCTTTAAAATTAGCTCCTGCTGGTTCAAGCTTAATATAAGAAGCAATAACTTCCTCTATGGACAATATCTCCTTAATTTTAGGAACGGGAGAATGCATAATTTATTTAATAGATAATTCTAGTAAGAAAAAACCTACGGGAAGTATTCGTATTATTTACTTCTTAGCTTTAAAACCTGTACCAGCTGGTATGAGTCTTCCGATGATAACATTTTCTTTTAGACCTCGAAGAGAATCTACTCCTCCCTTCACTGCATTTTCTATGAGCACTCTGTTTGTGTTTTGGAATGATGCAGCAGAAAGCCAGCTCTTTGTACGTAGTGAAACTTCAGTAATACCGAGTACTACGATCTCAGCCTTTGCTTCCTTGCCACCGAGTGTATTTACTCGAGAATTTTCTTCGATAAATGTAGTGTGCTCTACTATGTCTCCATTGGAGAAGTTAGTCTCACCTGCCTCCTTTATCTTTCTTCGTGAGAACATTTGACGAACGATGATCTCAGTGTGCTTTCTAGAAATAGACGCATTTTGAAGTTCGTACACTTTATTTATTTCACGAATGATGTATTTCTCCACGAGTTCTTTATTACCAAGCTTAAACATCTCTGTAATGTCTGCTGATCCGTCTGTCAAAAGCTGTCCCATTTTTACTTGGTCGCCTACTTTAACTATCGGCATTCTATGGAAAGACACAGCGTACTCTACTTCATGCTTGTCACCACTTGCCTTACCATCTGTAATATCAGATAAAACTTTTATGATTTTTTCTTT
The DNA here is from genome assembly GCA_038063515.1 of Patescibacteria group bacterium. GTDB lineage: Bacteria > Patescibacteriota > Minisyncoccia > Phycocordibacterales > UBA9973 > UBA9973. The sequence goes on from JBBTUY010000004.1 coordinate 38,330, forward strand.
ATCATCTTTATTCTTAACTTCTATCACCTCACCGTCAGTCATAGATATAGTTGCAGGATTTTTAGGAACTCGTCTTTCAAATATTTCTTCAATACGTGGAAGACCTGTCGTGATGTCAGTACCCGCGACACCTCCAGCATGGAAAGTTCGAAGCGTAAGCTGTGTTCCCGGCTCACCAATAGCTTGTGCTGCGATGATACCTACTGCCTCACCGAGATCAACCAATTTGTTTCTTCCGAGATCTAGACCGTAACAGTTAACACAAAGACCGTGAACAGTTCTACATGTAAGTGGAGATCGTACGAAAACTTCCGTAAATCCTGCGTCGTCTATGACTTGACTGTCTTCTTTAGTTACGAGAAATCCTTTCTTGTAGGCCACATTGCCATCTTTGTCTTTAAGGTCACCAGCAAGTATTCTTCCTCGAATATTCTTTGCAAGAGATATCTCAATTCCTGAAATATTTTCTGCTGTAATTATTTTTCCTTCTTTTGTCCCACAGTCTTCTTCGGTGATGACCACGTCTTGCGCAACGTCCACAAGTCTTCGTGTAAGGTATCCGGACTTTGCAGTGTTAAGAGCCGTATCTGAGGCACCTTTTCTCGCACCATGAGTAGTGATGAAATATTCAATAGGAGACAAACCTTCTTGATAAGAAGATATGATTGGGAATTCAAGAGTTTTACCTTGGTTGTTTTGAATAAGACCTTTCATTCCTATCATCTGAGATAGAGATGTCATAGTACCTCTCGCTTTAGAAGTAAACAAGTCGTAAGTAGAACCATTTTTATCAAGTGTATTGGGAAGAACTTTTTCTAATTCCTTTTTAGCACTTGTCCAAATTTCTATAATTTTCTGATATTTTTCTGAGTTAGAAAGAAGTCCTTCACTCCACTGAGAAATAATTTCTTCTTCTAATTTTCTTCCTTTAGCAATGATTGCTGGCTTCTCAGGTGAAACTTTAACATTGTCCACACCCCATGTAGTACCAGAAACTGTAGAGTACTTAAATCCGAATTCCTTTATCTTGTCGAGTATTGGAGGTGTATTGTCCACTCCATAACGCATGATGAGCTCGTCTAAAAGAGATGAAAGTCTCTCTTGAGTCATTTCATCATCAACATAAGGGAAATCACTTGGCAGGATGCTGTTAAAAAGAAGTTTACCTACAGAAGTATCAAACATACCGCCATTAAATTTCGCGTAACGCAATGAATCTGTAGCGAGAACTTTAATCTTTGCACGTAGACCTACAATTCCATAGTCATGAGAACTTATAGCAATGTTTGGACTAGAGAAATATTTTCCTTCACCTGTTTCTCCATCCACTGATTTTGTCATCCAGTATGCACCGAGCACCATGTCCATGCGAGGGTTTACGATAGGCTCACCATTTTGTGGTTTTAATAGATTCTTGTTTGAAGCCATTAATTCCTTAGCTTCATTTTGTGCTTCTTCAAGAAGTGGCACATAGACTGCCATCTGGTCTCCATCGAAGTCAGCATTGAAAGCCTGACATACGAGTGGGTGTACTTGAATGGCATTACCTTCGATTAGTATTGGATTAAAAGCCTGAATACCAAGACGGTGCAAAGTAGGAGCGCGGTTTAATAGAACGTACTTACCTTCTATCACCTCTTCAAGCATTTCCCAAACTACCGCTTCACGCTCTTCTATCAATTTATTTGCTCCACGAATGTTGAATGCGAGCTCCGCTTGTAAAATCTTAGAAATAACAAATGGACGGAAAAGCTCAAGAGCCATGTGCTTTGGCAATCCACATTGATTAAGTTTTAAATCAGGACCGACGACGATCACAGAACGTGCAGAATAGTCTACACGCTTACCGAGCAAATTCTGACGGAAAAGTCCTTGTTTTGATTTTAGGTTATCAGAGAGAGACTTAAGTGGACGCTTTTGTGACTGACTCATAGCAGCAGAATCATTTTGCTTTGCTATAGAGTTATCAATGAGTGCATCTACTGCCTCCTGAATGATTCTTTTCTCATTTCGGAGGATCACGTCTGGAGCATTTATTTCCTTTAATTTCTTTAGACGATTATTTCTGTTTATAACTCTACGATATAAGTCGTTAAGATCACTTGTGGCATGTCTTCCACCATCGAGTGCAACCATCGGACGAAGCACAGGAGGTATAACAGGTATAACAGTTAAAAACATCCATTCAGGACGAATCTTTGCATAGATCATCGCACGAATAAGAGAAAGTCTTTTTTGTAATTTATCTTTCTCGACGATGCTGGCCTTTTCTAGCATAGATTCTGTGTGAACTTTTAGTTTATTTAGATCAAGATTTTTAAATATTGAGTAGATTGCTTCCGCACCAATGTTGGCTTCAAAGCATGTGCCGTACTTCAAAGAATAGTGGTGAAAAGAAATTTCATTTAAAACTTTACCTTCATATATCTCTCCTATTTCTTTCTTAGTAATAGAAAGGAGGTTCTTTAATTTCTCTCTTGTGTCATCATCAACAGCGTTCTTTAATTTAGATTTGTATTCTTTATCCAAATTGTCGATTATACTTTGCTTTTCTTCTTCATGAACCTTTACCACTATATAGCCAGCAAAATATATAACCTTTTCAAGGTCAGTGACAGAGATGTTCAGAAGTATACTCATACGAGAAGGTACACCACGGAGGAACCATATGTGTGACACAGGAGTAGCAAGCTCTATGTGACCCATACGTTCACGGCGCACTATAGAGCGAGTAACTTCAACTCCACATTTTTCACAGATTATATCTTTGTAACGAATACGACGATACTTTCCACAGTAACATTCATAATCCTTTTCAGGTCCGAATATTTTCTCGTCAAAGAGACCGCCACGCTCACTTCTACTTGTACGGTAGTTTATTGTTTCTGGCTTTGTAACCTCACCAAAAGACCATTCTTGTATTTGCTCTGGTGAAGCAAGTCTTAATGTTATTTGATCAAATTCAGTTGTATTTAGAGTTTTCATATATAATTTTAAAATTTAAAAGGTTCTTGTAATTAAGAGTTAGACTCTTTCTTTAGGTCTACGTCGAGTGCAAGACCTCGTAAATAATTTAAAAGTACATTGAATGATGCCGGGGAGTTAGGTGGTCTGATAGGTTCATTTTTGATAATAGAATCAAATGTTGCAGAACGTCCAGCTATGTCGTCAGACTTAATAGTGAGCATTTCACGTAGTGTGTATGCTGCACCATAACCTTCGAGTGCCCAGACTTCCATTTCTCCAAATCTCTGTCCTCCACCTTGTGCTTTACCACCGAGAGGTTGCTGAGTGATGAGAGAGTAGGGACCAATAGAACGCATGTGAATCTTGTCTTCTACCATGTGGTGTAGCTTCAGCATATACATGTAACCCACAGCTACGTCTTGCTCAAATGCTTCACCTGTTCTTCCGTCAAATAATTTTAATTTTCCATTTTCTGGCAATCCAGCTTTTACTAATTCTTCTTTGATTTCTTCACGTGTAGCACCGAGGAATGGTGGCACTATTGCTTGGTAGCCGAGAGTATTTGCAGCCATACCGAGATGCATTTCAAGTATCTGACCCAAGTTCATACGAGAAGGCACACCAAGTGGTGAGAGTATGATGTCTATAGGTGTACCATCAGCAGTGTAAGGCATATCTTCTTCAGGCATGATACGAGATATAACACCCTTGTTTCCATGTCTTCCTGAAAGCTTGTCTCCAACTGAAATATTTCTGATCTGTGCAACTTCAATAACGATCTTCTTTATGATACCAGCTTCGAGTGTGTGACCAAGATCACGAGAAAAGATTTTTACACCGATAATTCTTCCACGCTTTCCGTGCTCCATACGAAGTGATGTATCTTTCACATCACGGGCCTTTTCAGCAAAGATACTTCGAAGAAGTCTCTCTTCTGGAGTAAGCTCTGTCTCACCTTTTGGAGTAATTTTACCCACCAAGATATCATTTTCTCGTACTTCTGCACCTACACGGATGACACCGTCTTCATCTAAGTCTTTAAGTTTGAGCTCACCTATGTTTGGAATGTCGCGAGTAGTTATCTCAGCGCCGAGTTTTGTATCACGAACAACACATGTAAATTCTTCTAAGTACACTGAAGTAAATTTACTTTTCTTAACAAGTCTTTCAGAAACGATAATCGCATCTTCATATGTTGACCCAGACCATGACAAGAATGCTACGAAAATATTTTGACCTATTGATATCTGACCGTCCACAGTACTACTTGTATCTGCAAGTACGTCTCCCTTTTTCACCTTGTCTCCCACACTCACAGATGGACGCTGATGAAATACTGAGAAGTTGTTGTTACGCATGAAATTTACAAGACTATAAGTCTTTTCAGAATTTTTATCACCCTTGGCCTCCTTGCCTTCTACGACGACTTTCTTTGCATCCACATAAGATACAACTCCGTCTATTTCAGAAAGTATTAAACGTCCTCCGTCTCTTGATGCTAATTCTTCCACACCAGTTGCGACGAGTGGAGCTTCAGGAGATACGCAAGGTACCGCCTGCTTCTGCATGTTACTTCCCATGAGTGCTCTGTTTGCATCGTTATGTTCGAGGAATGGTATGAGAGATGTTGCAATAGAGAAAGCTTGGTTTGTAGCCACATCAATGAAATCAAGTTCCATTTTAGAAATAGTACCTGGCTCTGTTTTAAGTCTTGCTTCTACTTTGTCTCCATTTATTTTTCCATCTTCATCATAGCTAATACCAGCGTGTGCAATGTTGTAGCCTTCTTCTTGAACTGCGTTTAAGTAAACAACTTCACCAGTAATAATACCTTTTTTAACTTTGATATAAGGAGTTTCGATAATTCCAAATTCATTTATTCTTGCGTATGTAGAAAGGTGCAAGATAAGTCCGATGTTTGGACCTTCTGGAGTATGTATAGGACAGACTCTACCGTAGTGTGAAGGATGCACGTCACGCACTTCGAGTCCTGCACGTTCACGAGTAAGACCGCCGGGTCCGAGCGCAGACAAAGTACGCAAATGCTCTATTTCGTTAAGCACATTTTCTTGCGCCATAAATTGTGAGAGCTGGTTTGTAGTGAAAAATTCTTTAATACGAGCTTGAAGTGGACGCTGGTTTATGATGTGTATAGGAAGAGCCATGTCTACATCAATGATGGACATACGGTCTTGGATATTTCTCTTTATCTGCATCATACCTGTGCGAACTTTCTGCTGAAGAATTTCTCCCACGAAACGCACACGTCTCTGACCCAAGTGATCTATGTCGTCAGCGCGAGATCCTGGAGTATTGTTTAATGTTATGATGTGAGTAATTACAGTCAATAAATCTTCAGGAGAGATTGTCTTTCTTGCAAGCTCTTCTTCATCCATAGATTTATTAAAACGCTGGTTAAATCTAAAACGTCCCACAGAAGACAAGTCGTATCTGTCTTTACTAAATAGTGAATCGATAAACTCCTTTGCATTGTCAGCAGTAGCCATGTCTCCGTCTCTTAAACGCTTGTATATCTCTATATATGAATCATTTGCTGTTTTTGCTGAGTCTTTAAGGAGACACTGCTTAATAGTCGCCTTTATAAAATCAGGTGTTTCCTTACTATTAAATGCTGCTTCTATTTTTTCGTTTGTGTCGTATCCAAATACACGAAGGAGTGACATAGCACCAAATTTTCTCTTTTTGTCTATTCGTATGTATATTGCACCATCAGCATCAGACTCTATTTCAATCCATACTCCACGAGCAGGGATTATCTTTGCGCCAAAATATTTACCCCCCTTTACTTCTAACTCTGTAAAGAAAACACCGAAAGAACGGGCGAGCTGTGGAACGATAACTCTCTCTACTCCGTTTATGATAAAAGTACCGTGTGAAGTCATGAGAGGAATTTCAGACATGAAAATCTCCTGTTCCTTAACAGTACCTAAAATCTTGTTATTTAATTTTACACGAGCTTTGAGAAGACCTTGGTAAGACAATTTATTTATCTTAGCGTAACTCTCATCAAACTTTGGCTCGTTTAGAGAAAAAGAAGTGAACTCTAGTTCAAACTTCTTTGTCGAATAATCACTAATAGGAGAAAACTCCTTAAAAACTTCACCGATGCCTGTTTCTACAAGCCACTTGAAGCTCTTAATCTGAGCTTCTATCAAATTTGGAAATTCGACCAATGGCTTCTTATACCTAGAGAAATGCTTCTTCGGCAGCTTTTTTTCTATTTGCATAGTTATTTTTATCTAAAATAAAAGAAAAACCAAAAAATACAGCGAGAAAAACAAAGGGAAATGCTGTTTCTTTTAACTTCTTATTATTGTCTAGAAAATGATTAAGCTTAAACGTTTATAATGCACACAAGATTGCATCCAGTACTCAATCAATGAATCAAAATAAGTATACTTATTTTTTAATGTTTGTCAAATTTATAGGCTCAGATAGACGTAAATAGAGGTTTAGCCTCTATTTGTAGACGTCGGACGTCTACAAGTTATTATTTACCCTTTTTCCATTCCTCGATCTTTGCCTGATGACCAGAAAGTAAGACTTTTGGGACTTTATAGTTCTTACCCTTATATTTTAGTATTTCAGGACGGGTATATACTTCACTACTTGAGATTCTCTCTTCTTCTAGGGATTCATATTTGCCGAGTACTCCTGAGATCTGACGAGAGATAGAATCGATCAAAACCATAGCGGGTAGCTCGCCACCTGTTAAAACATAATCCCCTATGGATATCTCTTCTGCTTTTAAGATCTTTTGCACTCGTGCATCTATGCCTTCGTATCTACCTGAAATCAAAATTATATCTGTATATTTTTGTGCAGATTTTTTCGCATAGCTAGTATCAAACTTTTTACCTGAAGGAGAAAAAATAATTACCTTAACATTGCGAAGGCTAGAAGAAGCTTTTCGAGTGGTCTGGGGATTTTTTCCGAGGACCCGAGAAAAGTTTCTACTAGCCGCAGCAAATGCTTTAAGAAAAAGCTCAGGACGAAGTACCATCCCCGGTCCGCCTCCGTATGGCCTGCCATCTATCCTCTTTTTTGGCTCACAGTAGTCTATAGGATTATAGAATTTTATAGAAATCTTTTTATCCTTCACCGCCCGGCCCAAAATAGACTCTTGTAAATAAGAGTCAAACATCTCGGGAAATATAGTTATTATATGAAAACGCATAGCGAAACTCGACTCACTTATTTATTATTCCGTGTAGAAAAACTTTTTTAATTCTTGTTCAGGGAGATACTCTCTTGCTTGTTTATAAATCCCATGAGTCATACCACGATCAAGTTCTTTATGGTTAGGGACAACTAAATGTTCCAAAACTCCTTCCACTATTCTACTTAAAATCATATGGCTGCCTTTTTGACGGTTAAGTATGAAACCTTGCTTTTCAAGAAAACCTATCAAATCACTCCCAGAAATCCTGCGAAGTTTAGGCATACTGTCTAAATGGTATCTCGTAATTCATCAATACTGAAGGATTTTTAGTAAGACTGTTAATAGAATCATCTTTCATGGAAACTTCCAAATAAAGCTCAGTGGCCTCAGAAATATTTTTTGTAATTTCATCTAAGGTTTTACCTTGAGTAAAAATAGGGAAATCTGTCGCCTTGGCAACAAAATACCCGTCTACACCTTGTGAAATAATAAATTGAATAATATTTTTCATAAATATATTATATCATACTATTTACCTGATGTACAATTAAAATAGCCGGTAATCCTCGAGGATTACCGGCTATTTTTTGAGGGTTATAGGCCCCTCAGCCTGTGTGGGAGAAAAACAAACCTAGAAGGTTTTGTTCTTCTCCCAAATGATTTCGGTCGAAACAAAGCCCGACCCGATAAATTCACCGATATATTGGATCTCGGTGACCTCGCCGTCAACCAACATGACCCGAACTCTCTTAGGATCTAATGTTGGAATCAAAGAGTGGAGGCGCCGACCCTCCTTGATTTCAGGGGCGGTTTTCACCCCCCCTTTACTCGGCTCCGAATTATAAGCCGAATGGCGAGAGTAGACGCTACACGGCTTGCTCTCGCCAGGCAAATCAAGGCCGATTACGAAGACGAATTCGAAACACTCCCCGCCATCGCAGGCAGGGAATGCAATGAAATTTTCTTCGGGAATGCTCACGCCGATTTTGGTCGGCGTGACCTCAGTCACACCCGGCGTGGGAGTCGGTGTCGCCACATACCTCGTTGCAGACGAGGTATGTGGCCCCTGAGGCGCGACTCCCTCGCACCCAAGGAAAACCAAAGTCGAAAAAACGAAAACGAACGCAAAAAAAATCTTTCGCATAACCATTCCTTTTCAAAATCTGCAGTTGTTAAATGCACACGCCGATACAAACTGGCGTATGCTTGACTATCTAAAATCAATAAAAGCATATATATATATATATATATATATTGTCAATAGCAACACAAAAAAAACGCTTACAAAATAAGCGTTTTTTTTGTGTTTGAGTATTTTTTATTTAAATTATATCCCCTTTAAGTCTTCCATTGCCTGGTCTACAGTCTTAAATGAAGTTTGAGATGTAGTAGGGCCTCCACGCTGATATGCTGAGCCACCTATCTCCTCACTACTACTAGCTGGTCTAGGTGCGCCACCTTCTGGCTCGTTAATCTTTAAGTTTACGCGAGCGTTGTTCTTCATACCTATGATGCGGAGGAGAGTACGAATAGCCTTTGCAGTATTACCCATTCTTCCTATGATCTTACCCATATCAGAAGGGTTGACTGTGAGAGTTATAAGTACACCCATCTCGTCCACTGTACGCTCTATCTTTACGTCATTTGGATTGTCTACGAGAGCCTTCACTACGTATTCTAGAAACACCTGATCGTTTTCCATATATTTAGGTTAAATTCTAATTTTATAATCTATGCAGTGTTACGACTTACTGCGTATCCGTATTATTATACAAAATTATTTGCCTGCTTTCAATTCCTTTCTCTTTTGTGTTGGCTTCTTTTTTGGGAGGACGTTTTTCTTCTTGCCTTCGACTATCTTGTCGTGCACGAGAAAATTGTGCATGGTGTCTGAACACTGAGCACCGTTTCCCATCCAGTATTTTATACGATCTGCCTGTAGAGTCTTCACTCCGAGTTTAGGATTGTAATTTCCTAGTATTTCTAAGAATCTTCCGCTTTTAGTACTGTTCTTTGAGTCAGTTAAAACTACCCGGAAGCTTGGGTCGTTCTTTCGTCCTATCCTTTGTAATCTGATTTTTAACATTAGACCAGTTTAACACAAATTAGAAAAAAGGCAAATAAACATGCTATATTTAAATACATGAAGCAAAAAACAACAAACAGACTGCAAGGGGTGATATCCATATCTTCTAAAGGCACAGGATACGTAGCCATAGATCAAAATAAAGATAAGGGTAATGATCCAGAAATAGACTACAAGCATTTAAACACTGCCCTGCACGGGGACACAGTAGAGATAGTCCTCCACCCAAAAGGTCATGGTAGGCAGACAGCTGAAGTAAGTAAAATAATAACTCGAGCAAAAATGAGCTTTGCGGGTGTGCTCGAGCCCGTCTTCGCCGAGGCTTCGGCGGGCAAGGAAACTGATAAAAATATTTTTTTTGTTAAACCTGATGATACGAAAATGTATACGGATATTCTTGTAGCTAAAGAGGATTTAAACAATGCAAAAATAGGACAAAAGGTTTTTGTAGAAATAGTTTCATGGACTGATCCACGTAAAGCACCAAAAGGACGCATAGTGAAAGTCCTCGGTAAACCAGGAGAGAACAATGCTGAAATGAATGCAATAGTTTTAGAAAAAGGATTTGATACAAATCTCCCTCACAATGTAGAAGATGAAGCCAAAGCCATAAAACTTCGTGGCATAAAAAAAGAAGACTACGAGGGACGCAAAGATTTTAGACAAACTCTGACCTTCACAATAGACCCCTTTGATGCAAAAGATTTTGATGACGCTATTTCATTTAAAGAAGTAGGTGACCCCGCCAAGGACGGGGTAAATTATGAAGTGGGTATACACATAGCAGATGTATCGTATTATGTTTTGCCTCAAAGTGCATTAGACGAAGAAGCTGGCGACCGCACAACTTCTGTATACTTAGTGGATAGAACGATACCCATGCTTCCAGAAGTACTTTCAAACGATCTATGCAGTCTAGTGCCAAATAAAGACAGACTGGCAATGAGTGCTGTTTTCATCGTAGACAAAAATGCACAAATAAAAAATGAATGGTACGGACGTACTGTGATAAATTCACAAAAAAGATTTACTTACGAAGAAGCGGAAGTTTCCATAAAAAAAAGTGGTACTCCCCTCCACAAAGAATTAACAATCTTAAACAATCTAGCGAAAAAATTAAACACGGAAAGATTTGAAAAAGGTGCGATATCCCTAGAACAAGAAGAAGTAAAATTTGTATTAGACAAAACTGGATTTCCTATTAAAGTCGTAAAAAAAGAGCGAGGAGACTCAAATAAATTAATAGAAGAGTTTATGCTCCTCGCAAACAGGCGTGTGGCAGAGATGCTTTCAAAAGGCTTAAAGAAAGACAATATAAAGTTTATATATCGCGTACACGACAATCCAAGCAAAGAAAAAATGGCAGATCTCGCATTCTTTTTAAAAAGCTTAGGACATAAGGTAAGCTTAAAGGACGGTATCATACCTACTCGTGAAATAAACAATTTACTTAAAAGCCTCAAAGGTAAAAATGAAGAAAACACAGTCGAGCGTGCAGTGGTACGAAGTATGGCAAAAGCCGTATATTCTACAAACAACATAGGACACTACGGTCTCGCATTTGAATATTACACACACTTCACTTCCCCCATCCGTAGATACCCAGACATAATAGTACACAGAATACTAAACGAGTACTTAAAAGGTGCAAAGGTTGATACAGAAAAAATAGGTCAACTAGAAGAAATAGCCAAGGTCTCCTCGGTACAAGAAAAGTATGCTTCTGATGCAGAGCGTGCTTCAATAAAATACAAACAGGTAGAGTACATGTCTAAAAAGAAAGGAGAGCTTTTTACTGGTGTGATAAGTGGCATCACAGAATGGGGTATGTATGTGGAAGAAAAAGAAACAAAGTGTGAGGGATTAGTAAAAGTCCGAGACATGAATGATGACTTTTACACATTTGATGAGAAGAAATTACAGCTCGTAGGACAAAAGAAGAAAAAGAAATACAGACTTGGAGATGAAGTTAGGATAAAAGTTAAGGAAGTTGATTTAGAAAAGAAAAATATTGATTATATTTTAGTATGAATCCCGAACATAACAATAAAAGAAAAGAAAAGGTACACATGGCATTTTGGCTTGTTGTTTTTGTCGTAATAGGAATATACATTAGCTCCACTTCTTTTTCTTTATTTAGAGACAAAGATATTTCTCCTGGTACAAACCTCGCTCTGGTATCAGAGTCAAACAAAGAAGGAAATGCTCTGCGGAAATACTCATATGTAAACAAAGACCTTATTGGCTCACCTAAAGTTTCGGCAAAAGCTTTTATAGTTGGAGATTTAAAAACGGGAGAAATAATACTTGCTAAAAATGAAGAGTCTAAGTTCCCCATTGCATCTACTTCAAAGCTCATGACAGCACTTGTCACCAAAGAACTTTCCACACCGACAGATGTAGTAAAAGTGAGCAGTAGAGCACTAGCGACATATGGTACAAACGGAGGACTCAGATTAGGAGAGAAAATAAAAACACTAGACCTCGTATACCCCATGCTCCTTGAGTCTAGTAACGATGCGACAGAATTAGCCGCAGAGTACTTCGGCAGAGATACTTTCTTAACAAAGATGAATCAAAAGGCACAACAATTACAAATGACGCACACCTCCTACAAAGATCCAAGTGGTCTCTCTCCACAAAATATTTCCACAGCCGGAGACCTTTTCAAACTCGCAGGATACATAACACAAAATAAAAATGACTTATTTGAAATAACAACAAAGAGAAGCTACTCCGACAAAGTTCACAGCTGGTCAAACATAAGTCAATTTTTAGGACAAGAAGGATACCTAGGAAGCAAGAGTGGCTACACAGATGAAGCAAAGCAAACAGTCGTCTCTATTTTTAATTTACCTTTAGGTGAGAGTGGCTACCGTCCTATTGGGATTACTCTCCTTCAAAGTTATGATAGAAAAAAAGACGTAGAAACTATTTTAAAATATTTAAAAAAGTATGTGTATTACGGAGGCACAGTAGATGCAAATACTGACTGGGTAAAAGAAAAGCTGGGGATTCCAGACATACGTGAACCTGATTTCTTAAACCTAGCATTTCTTGGAGACATGATGCTCGACCGAGGAGTCAGGAATTCAGTAGTAAAAAATTTCAACAATGACTACTCTGCCCTTTTCGGAAAAGTAAAAGATTTGAGTGACACAATGAAAAAGTCAGACATAACTTTTGCCAACCTAGAGGGTCCTGCTTCCGACCAAGGCGCTGATCTTAAAAATTTATATTCTTTTAGAATGAATCCTGGTATTGTACCTGCACTCAAAGGTTCTGGTATCAGTATCGTATCTATAGCAAACAACCACGTCGGCGACTGGGGACGTCCTGCGTACAGAGACACGCTAGGCAGACTCGCAGAAAATGAAATCCTCTACACAGGAGGAGGATACACAAGCATAGAAGCAGAAAAGCCAGCCATCATAGAAAAATACGGAATGAAAATAGGATTCCTTGGATTCTCAGACGTAGGACCAAACTGGATGGAAGCTTCGATAGAAAATTCAGGATTATTGCTCGCAAACAATCCTCGTTTTGATGAAATAGTTCAAAATGCTTCAAAACAAGTAGACTACCTTGTAGTATCATTTCACTTTGGAGATGAGTACAAAACGATACACAACAAAAGGCAAGAATACCTAGCACACAAAGCAGTAGATGCTGGAGCTAAGATAGTCATAGGTCACCATCCACATGTAGTACAGGACACGGAAGTTTACAAAAATAGTTTTATCGCATATTCTCTCGGAAACTTTATCTTTGACCAGAAATTCTCTGTGGCCACCATGCAAGGCATGCTCTTAAATATTAAACTAAATAAAGACGGTAATATGACTATTAGAAAAGACATAGTGAAATTAAATTCTGCATTCCAGCCTGACAGCCTAACCAAAGGCAAAGAAGAAAATATATTATTTAAAGAAGTTAAACCAACACCATAAAGTCATGGAAAATTCAAAGCCTCACTCATTGTGGATGGTTTGTACTATTTTGATAGTGGTGTTAGTAGTGCACGGTGCATGGACTAGAGATAAATTAATATATACGAGAATTTTAAATAAGGCACAAATACTACTTTCCACAAAAGAAGACACAACTAAAGAAGATGCTGCTATCCTTGCGAGCATAATAAACAATACTGACGACAAGAGAAACACAGCACCCACCACAGAAGTACATAAAACAAAAGACACGATACACATAGGCTTTGTGGGTGACATAATTCCTGGTATTGATGCATATCCTAATATGTTTTCAGATATTACTTCATACACAGAGAAGCCTGAGGTAATGATAGCTAACTTTGAGGGAGCAGCGACTGATTCTATATTTTCAAAATGTAAAATAGATTCTAAGAATTGTTTTTCATTTAATGGAAATGATATTTTCTTAAAATTACTACGAGACGCCTCATTTGATGTGTTAAATGTAGCCAATAACCACTTTAATGATTACCGAGAAGTTGGACAAATAGACACAATAAGAAACATACGAGAAATAGGGCTTATACCAAGTGGCATGAAAGGTGAAGTAACTTATATAACAAAAAATAATATCAAGATAAGTCTGGTAGGCTTCTCTAATTATTCATGGACAAATGATTTAAATAGAACTAATGAGGTGGCAAATTTAATACAAGAAGCAGATAAAGATGCGGACATTGTGGTGGTAGTATTCCATGGTGGCGGAGAAGGTGCTAGCTATTCTCATACACCAAGAGAAGTGGAATGGTATTTAGGAGAAAACAGAGGGGATCTTCGAGCCTTTGCACACAACGCCATAGACTCTGGAGCCGACCTAGTACTAGGTTCTGGTCCTCATGTTCTTCGTGGCATAGAATGGTATGAAAACAAGTTAATTGCTTACTCACTCGGAAACTTTGCTATGGCAGATGGAATACTAACCACAGGCACATTAAAAAATTCAGGGATGCTAAATGTAACATTAGATAAACATGGCTCTATAATTTCTGGAAACATAGAATCTTTTGAAATAGATAGATACGGCATACCCCGCCCTGACTTAAGTAATACTGCAATTACAATAATAAACAATCTCTCACAAAGTGACTTCGGAGAGCAAGGAGTAAAATTAAATCCTCTCGGAGAAATTAAAATAAAATAAATATTATTTCGTTATAGCTTGTCAAACATCGGGTGTTTGACAATTGAGAATTCAAGACAAGATATTAAAAATTAAAATTTAGAAACCCCTTAAAATAATAACAGTGCCGAGTGTGTTCTTACACACTCGGCACTGTTACCTCCTGAAAACTATGGTTCCAGGAGGTTCAAGTGTAGCATCGTGGCTTTTACAAGCCACGATGCTACAAACAAGGCAACTGTCACAAGGACAATTACCATAACTATCAATACTATAGGATGCAATACGACTACATCCTTATCTTCTTCTTTTTTCATAAGTACCTCCTCTAAAAAAATACAGTATTCAAAAAAAAAAAGCAACCTTATGCCATGCTTGTCAAACACCCGATGTTTAACAAGCTACTTTGCAATTTGAGTGGCTTCGTCAAACTTTACAGATAGAAGTTTTGATGCGCCATTACTAGCTATTGTTACACCATACAAAACTCCAGCACGAGACATAGTCTCTCTGTTGTGAGTCACGACGATAAGCTGTGAATGCTTTGAGAGCTTCTCTATCATGTCCCCATATTTACGAGAGTTTGCTTCATCGAGTGCGGCATCTGTCTCATCTAATACGAGGAATGGTGGAGGATTTACTTGTGACATAGCGAAAAGTATGGCGATAGAAGTGAGTGACCTCTCGCCACCTGAGAGTGCATGAAGTTCTTTTACTTTTTTATGAGGCAGTGATACGTCTATCTCTATCCCCTGCTCGAATACAAGCTCTTCATCTGTCTCAAGCAAAAATTCCCCATCTTCATCTTTTTTCTTTCTTTTATTTTCCACCACGACTGAAAGGTGTCCATGTCCACCACCAAACATGAGAGAGAAGAATTCTTGAAATTCTACATTTATTTTCTTGATACCTTCTTTGAATTCTATGTCTATCTTTTCTTTCAAATCTTTAATAAGAACATTCAAAGACTCTATACTCTGTGTGAGATCTTCTATCTCTTTTTGTAAAAATTCATCTCTTTCCGTAACCTCTTTAAATTCTTTCATTATATCAGACGCATTTCCAAGCCCCGCATCTTCGAGTTTGATTTTAATACGCTCTATACGTCTCTTTAATTCATCTTGAGAGCCCTGAGTAAAATCCGGATCTTTTACAACAAAATCTTTGTATGATAATATCTCTCTACCTATGAGCACTGCCCCTTCTTTGATCTCGTTTTCAAAAGACTCAGCTCTACTGTGTAAATTTTCTTCTTTTAGATTTAAAATTCCGAGAGCTGAGGACAACTCCTGATATTTAACTTTAAATTTAAATTTCTCTTTTTCGAGATCTCGAAGTGCTTCCATCTCTGTATTGATTTCATTTTTAACATTTTCAACACTCTCTCTAAATTCTTTTTCTTTTCTTTCTAGGCCTTCTATTTCTTTTAAGATTTGTGTTTGCGTAGCTTGCAAAGCTTCTAATTCAAGGTTGATTTTCTCTTCTGTTTGTTCCTTTTTATTTTTATTAAGGGATTGTAGTATGTTTTTTATCCTGTCCAAGATAGGCTTGATCTCATCTATGGTATTTTTAGAAATTGCTTCATCTATACCGAAGTTTATCTCCTCGATAAAGACTTCCATCTCTCTTTGAGTTAAAGCCACCACTTCAGTACTCACTTCCTTTCTGCGAGTTTCTCCTTCTATCATTCCTTCTATGCGACCAAGCTTTCTGCTTATCTCAGCTTTTAAGTTACGGATTTCATTTAATTTATTTTCTATCTCTCGTAATTCTTCAATTTTCTTATTCCCTTTTGTTGGAGCTTCCTCTTCGTCTGATATTTTTCCTGACACATCTTCGAGCTCTTTTAGGACTTTATGCTTTTCGAATGTAAGATTAGACTTTTCTTTCTCTAAGAAAATACTTTCTTTTTTAAGATACTCCATATATAGCTGTCCCAGCTCTATCTGCATATCTTTTGCTCTTTCAAACTTCTCTACCTGTCTCTTTAAAAAGTTAAGGTGGGGCGCATTTTCTCTGCGAAGTATCCCCACTTCTTTCATGTTTGTTTCGGTACGCTCAAGCTTCTTTTCAGATTCTTTTATTTTATATTGATAAACTTTGAGACCAAGTGCATCTTCTATCATCTCACGCCTCTCACGTGAATTCGCATTTAGTATTCTGTCCGCTTCACCTTGAGAGATAATGTGGTGCCCTGAGGAGCCAATGTTAAGTGAAGACAGAAGATTGTGAATATCTTTAAGACGAACTTCGCTCCCATTTAAAATATATTTATTAAGTCCATCCGCATACACTTCACGTGAAATACAGATAGTATCATAATTCAAATCTATGTTTTCTCCATTTTCATTTGAAAGTTTAAATATCTTATCTGAGTTATCGAAATATATTTTTACCTGCGCGCTCGTACCTTTTGATAAACTTTTTGATCCTTTAAAGATAAGATCGAGTCCAGACTTACCACGCATGGATTTCATAGACTGCTCTCCAAGGACGTATCTAAATGCTTCCACGACATTAGACTTCCCAGAACCATTCGGCCCCACAACACAAGTCACAGGGCTACCAAAATCTAAAACACTTTTTTGTGCAAAAGATTTAAATCCGTTTATTTCAAGTGTCTTGAGACGCATAGTATCATCTTACCATTAGATCTAATCAACCCAATTTTTTATTTTTAATGCAGCTTCGGCTGCTTTCACTTCCGCTTCTTGTTTACTCTTACCGTTGCCTTCTGCTATTTTAGATGTACCGAAAAATATACCAACAGTAAACTGCTTGTTGTGGTCAGGACCTATCTCATGCAAAACTTTGTATGCTGGGGTCACTTGTAGGAATTCCTGTGCCTTTTCTTGAATCAAACTTTTAGCATCACGCCAAAGCTTTTTGTTCACTATTTCATCAGTCTTTATGAGAAGATTTTCTGTAATAAATTTATTTACTGTTTCATAATTAGAGTCGAGATACATGGCACCAATGTATGCCTCATATGTATTTGCGAGGATGTATTGTCGTGCCTTCCCGTGATCCTTCGCTTCTCCTTTTGATAAAAGCAGATAATCATTCATACCTAACTCACTGGCTACTTCAGATATGATAGTCGCATTAACGAGTGCAGAACGCACAGCAGTCAACTCTCCTTCTGTATAATTTGAATATTTCTTATATAAATAATCTGTAGAGATGAGCTCGAGAACTGCGTCACCTAAGAATTCTAGACGTTCGTTGTGAGAAGTCTTCACACCGACATTTTCATTGATATATGAACGGTGTGTAAAAGCTTGTCTTAATAAATTTTTATCTTTAAAAAAGATATTTGTTTTTTTCTCAAAATTTTCAAAATTAATCATTTTATTATCTGTATTACTATTTATTCGTATTGTTTGAAATAATCTCCACCGCTTTTTTAATGATTGGTAATATATCGTTATATATTCGGAGTTCGGCAAGAGCAGATAATGAGAACCACCGTGCATTATCAAGTCCAGTAGAATCCTCAAGTACAAGTTCTTTGTATTCACTCTCTGCTAGGAAATACACTACCCTTTTTAAACTTCTCCCATTAACTGGGTGATTTGCCACATACTCGTTTTGACCTAATTTTTCTTTTATAACTACGTCGAGTCCTATCTCTTCTTTAATCTCTCTGATGGTAGCCTGTTCTTCATTTTCACCCTCTTCAATGCCACCCTTTGAAAGGGTCCAATAACCAAAAACATCATGAACAAGAGCAAAGAAAATTTCACTACCCTGTGCACCCTGCCTTACAGCATAGACCAGTGCCCCACCCTTTCTCTCCACAGGTAAAGTAGAGATGTCTACAGGCTCACCAAAATTTTTATCTTTTGTTTTGGTCTTCTGCTCTTTATCAGGCTCACCGAGCTCTTTGTATACTGCACCGAGTACTCCATTTACAAATTTACTAGAATTCTCCCCGCCGAAGCTTTTTGCTAATTCTATAGATTCATTTATAGCTACCTTAGGAGGTACTTGTACCCTGTTGCCAAAAAGTAGCTCACACAAGCCTATGCGTAATATATTTCTATCTACAATAGAAATCTTATCTATAGGCCAGTCAGGTGCAGCTTTTTCTATGACTTCGTCTATGACAGTACGATTCTTTAATATTTGATCAATGAGAGAATGCACAAAAGCATCATCTGTGGCTTCAGGCATGAACTCTTTTAAATTTCTTTTTAGAATCTCACTTATGACTTCACTTTCTTTGTGTTCTCCACTCTTTTTTTCAACAGGCATGAAATCCCATTCAAAGAGGGTTTGGAGCACTATTGATCTTGAGAGGTGCCTGTTTGCCATAAATTAATGAGCTATAGAAAACAAGTTAACTAATTAACACCCAAAATAATCAAAATAATATTGGGTAGTAATTACTTAGCTTCAGATGGAGCAGCTTTAGCCTTAGCTTTTTTCTGCTTTTTCTCTGTCTTTTTTACTAAATCAAATACCTTTTTACCTCTATAAAAACCGCAAGTAGAACAGACTGTGTGACGTCTCTTCATAGCCGCGCAATTAGTACACTTAGCAAAGCTAGTGCTCTCTAAAGCGTGGTGAGAACGCCTGTTCTTTGTATGCGATTTTGTATGTCTCATTCGTACTACCATAATATATACACTCTAGCATATTATGGCTTAAATGCAAAATTATACGACCAGGAACCAACCGAGGACGTGAAAAAATCCAAGAATGTGCTATTATCTAAAACATGAACATAGATGAACAAAAAGAGAATAGCAGTGATCACAAAAGACTCGGAAAAGAGCTTGGTATATTTACATTTAGTGATACAGTCGGAAAAGGATTGCCATTATGGCTACCAAAAGGTGCGACAATACGTCGTGAACTTGAACGCTTTATAGTTGACGAAGAGATAAGAAGAGGATACCTTCACGTACGAACACCTGATATCGCAAAACTTGATTTATACAAAAAATCAGGTCACTACCCTCACTACAAAGACTCAATGTATGCACCAATACAAATAGATGATGAAGAATTTATGCTTCGTCCGATGACATGCCCTCATCACTTCGAACTTTATCTTTCTAGTCCTCATAGTTACCGTGAGCTACCTATGCGCATAGCAGAGCTTGCTCAACTTTATCGATATGAGCAATCAGGTGAACTCATGGGACTACAAAGAGTTCGAAGCTTCTGTCTCGCTGACGCACATATAATATGTAAAGACGAAGAACAAGCAGTGGATGAGATAAGTCGTGCACTTGATCTTATTGAATACGTAACTTCAGTATTTAATTTAAAGCTTGATGTCGACTATAGATACCGATTATCTCTAGGTGATAGAAATAATACAGAAAAATACTACAAAAACGACAATGCCTGGGAAAAAGGCGAAGACTTGCTTCGCAAATTAATGCAGAAAAGAGGTTCAAAATTTGAAGAAGCTAAAGATGAAGCTGCTTTTTATGGACCAAAGATAGATATACAAATGAAAAACGTAAACGGCAAAGAGGATACTGCGTTTACTGTTCAGTATGATTTCTGCATGCCAAGTAGATTTAATTTAACATATGTTGGAGAAGATGGTCAAAATCATACTGCATTCGTAGTACACAGATCCTCTATCGGAGCCATAGAGCGAATAATGGCATTCCTCATAGAGAAATACAGTGGTGCCTTCCCTCTCTGGCTTTCTCCTGTGCAAGTAAAAATAATTCCCGTCCGAACAAATCACACTGACTATGCACAGAAAATATCTGAAATGCTCAAAGAGCATAATATTCGTGTGGAATTAGATGACAAAGATGAAAACTTAGGTACGAAAGTTCGCGATGCTAAAAATAACAAGATGCCTTACTGGATCGTCATCGGTGATAAAGAAATAGAGGCGGATAAAGTAACTCTCGAATCTCGTGACTCTGGAAACTTAGGACAAATGTCAAAAGAAGGCCTCATAGCAAAATTATTAGAAGAAATTAAAAATAAGAAATAATTATATGGAAAAAAGATTATACAAAAGTGAGGATAATAAAATTATAGCAGGCGTTATCGGTGGCATTGGAGAATACTACAACACTGATCCAACTCTTCTTAGACTCGCATATTTGCTCATTGCAATAGTCACCGCCGTATTTCCTGCAATCATAGCCTACCTCGTAGCCTGTATTATAGTTCCAAGTAAAATAAAACCCGGAACCCCAGCAACTCCCACAAACTAGATATCAATCTCTGCTAATTTTGCATTGGACTGGATGAAGGATTTACGTGGAGGAACTTCGGAGCCCATGAGGATGTCGAAGATTTTATTTGCTTCTTCTGCGTCGTCGATGTTTACTTTCTTAAGCACTCTGTTGCTTGGGTCCATTGTAGTCTCCCAGAGCTCTTCAGGATTCATCTCTCCTAGACCTTTAAATCTCTGGATGTGGAATTTTGTAGATTTCTTTTTGTCAGTTGCTTCTTCTTTTCCCTCCTCTTCTTCTGTATTTTCTCCTTCTTGCTCAGATTCTACTTCTTCAATTTCACTTATATCAGCGCCTTTGCCGACTATTTTTAATCTCTCTTCGTCAGTATACGCATAGAAGATTTCTTTACCCTTTTTTATTTTATATAGTGGTGGCTGAGCTATGTATATATATCCCGCATCTATGACTTGTCTAAAATATCTATAAAAAAGAGTAAGTAGAAGTGTGCGTATGTGTGAACCATCCACGTCAGCATCTGTAGCAATAATTATTTTATGATATCGCATTTTTTCCAAATCAAATGTGTCGCCTATGGATGTACCCATAGCAATGACGAGTGACTTCACTTCTTTTGAAGCAAGCATCTTGTCTATGCGCGCACGTTCCACGTTTAAAATTTTTCCACGAAGTGGAAGTATGGCTTGTGTGCGTCTGTCACGTCCCTGTTTTGCAGAGCCACCAGCAGAATCTCCCTCTACAAGGAAGAGCTCAGAGTCCGAAGCGTTCTTGCTCTGACAGTCTGCAAGTTTTCCTGGAAGAGTCATACCTTCGAGCGCACCCTTACGTAACACTGAGTCCTTTGCAGCCTTGGCAGCCTTACGAGCTTTGAGAGCGAGAATGGATTTGTTTATTATTGTTTTAGCATCATCAGGATTTTCTTCGAGGAAATTTGCAAATGCTTCGCCAAATACAGTAGCTGTAGCACCTTGTGCCTCCATACTACCAAGCTTTCCCTTAGTCTGTCCTTCAAATTGAATTTCTGGAAGCTTCACAGAGATAACAGCGGTTAATCCTTCAAGCACGTCATCTCCAGTAAATCCACCTTCAGCTTCCTTCATCATTTCGTTTTTCTTACAGTATGTGTTGACCGTTCGAGTTAAAGCTGTTTTAAAACCAGTAACGTGAGTACCTCCTTCTCTTGTATATATGTTGTTTGCAAATGGAATGATACGGTCTACTATGTCATCCACGTACTGCAGTGCTATCTCTACGCCCACACCATCAACTTCTTTTTCTATATAGAAAATATTTTTGTGTAATGGTTTTTGAAGTCTATTGTAATATTTAACGAGAGACAAAAGTCCTCCTTCGAAATAAAAAGAATAGTCTGGAACATTTAACCCAGAATCCTTCAACCAATATTCCTTTTCAAGCACACCTTCTAGCTCCTTTGGATTTGCTTCACGTGCATCTATCACAGTTATGAGAAGACCTTTCACCAGATATGCTTGTTGTCTTAAATGGTTTACGATTTTTTGATAATCGAAATTTATTCCTTCTTTAAAGATGGTACCGTCTGGCTGAAACATTATGATAGTTCCATGCTCTTTTGTTTTACCTATTTGTTTTACTTTGTGTTGTGGTTTACCAATCTTATATTCTTGCATGTGGATACCGCCATCTTGGTGAACTATTGCTTTTGTGTGTACTGAAAGAGCATTTACCACAGACGCACCCACACCGTGCAAACCACTCGAGACTTTGTATGCATTGTTATCAAACTTTCCACCCGCATGAAGTACTGTCATCACAGTCTCAAGTGCAGATACCTTTGTCTTAGGATGTATACCAACAGGAATACCGTGTCCATCATCAGCTACTCGTATATAGTCATCGGGAAGTAAAGCAACTTCGATACGAGAACATCTACCAGCCATAGCTTCGTCACGTGAGTTGTCAAAAATCTCCCATACTAAATGGTGTAGACCTTCTGGTCCAGTAGTACCTATGTACATGCCAGGGCGTCGCCTGACAGGCTCTAGCCCCTCTAAAACAGAGATATCAGAGGCATCGTATTTTTGTCCTTTTTGATCTTTATCTTTTGCCATAATATCTCTTTATTATATCAGAATTTACCTTATTTGCCAATCAGCTTTTTCCTTGATTTTATTAGTTATTTTATCAAAAAAAGTACCGACTTCGAGGTCTGTAAGTGTGCGCTCGTAAGACTGGAAAATTAACCGAAAAGCATACGATATTTTTCCATCCTTTTTAAATTCATCAAAAAGATATGGCCCATGAACCACGAGCTCTCCCATATTCTCTCGTATAATTTTCTCTACGTCTCCTGCCACTACGCTCTCTGGCACCCACAATGCTATGTCGCGTGAAATAAATGGATACAAAGACCACATTTTAAATTTTTCTAAATTAGCAGTCACAGCAGGAGTGTTTTCTGAATGGTCTGGGGATTTTTTCCGAGGACCTGAGGAAAACACTCCTGCTGTGACTGCTTGATATAATTCATCTAACGTTTTCTCTATAATCCCGTCTTTCTCATTATATGCGACATGAGTCTCTTCACTGCCCTTTTTAAAGACACTTCCAATTTCAAATATTTTAACTTCTTTCATTTCTAGCAATGCAGAATTTATTTTATTTAATTTCAAACTCTCTTTGAGGCCGTCAGCAAGGTTCGTGCGAAGGAATTTCTTATCAGATGCACTTTGCATGACTTCTATTTCTCCCTTATCACAAAATGCATAACTCATGACTTCAGAATACCCCTTACTTCGAAGCTCATTTCTCACAGCAGACATTTTTATATATGTTTCATTTACCTTTGGTGTAAAGTTAATTTTTGGAATGATAGGCTTCACCTTATCGTAGCCCAAGATTCGTCCGATCTCTTCTGCCATGTCTTCCTCACAAGTAAGGTCGAGGCGCATGGGTGGAACAATGATCTCAAAGACATCACCTTCATTTTTATATCCAATTTTATATCTTTCTAGAATATTACCTATCTCTACAACAGAAACTTCCAGTCCTAAAATTTTAGAAATCCTATCTGCAGAGAATTTTAATTTCTTTTCTTTTTGTTTGACTGTATACACATCAACTATATCTTCAAAAGTAGCGTCAGGGAACATTTCAAATATAAGTGTAGAGAGTTCACGCATAGCATAAGGTGCAAGCTCGGGAGACAAATCATTTTCAAATCTTTTGCGTGCGTCTGTAAAAATATTTAATGCTTGCGCAGTTTTTCTTATACTTATTGGATCGAAATTTCCCACCTCGAGAATTATATTTGTAGTATTGTCACTTACTCCAGAATCTGCACCCCCTTTGATCCCAGCTAGAGCGAGAGGTTTTTTTTCATCACATACAAGCATGACTCCTTCTTTGTCTTTCACTACTACACCTTTTGGGTTCTTTGTGGAAGGTAATAAATTTAATACATCATCTTTGAGACTTGGGCGAACGATGATGCCTCCTTCTAATTTATCTAAATCAAAACAATGCGTTGGTTGCCCTGTGTTATACATCACAATATTTGTAGCATCCACGAGATTGTTTATACTTCTCTCGCCTATGGACTCCAAGTGATTCACTACCCAGTCCGGACTTGGGCCTACTTTTACGTTACGAACCACTCTACCCATAAATCTCCTACACTTATCTGTCTTTATATCTATCTTTAGATTAGTAGCTACAGATGAAGGAGTTTTATATTTTGGCGTTGGGTCGGTATATGAAATATTTAAAAGAGAAGCGAGCTCTTGTGCCACTCCCTTATGAGAAAGTAAATCATGTGACCTATTGGGTAGTATGTTTATATCAAAAATTGTGTCACCTTCTTTTTTCTCTACGCTCTCTACCTCACAAATATGGTAAGTAAAAATGTCTGCGAGCTTATCTCTATCTGGTGCTTCTGGTATGTACCACTTAAGCCAATTGTAAGAAATTTTCATTTTAAAATTACAAATTAAAACTGATTGAGGCGTAAGTCTCCTTGATAAAAAAGTCGCACATCTGGTATACCCCACTTGATCATGGCTATGCGGTCAAGACCTCCCCCAAAGGCAAAGCCTTGTACTTTATCTGGATTAAGTCCGCAATTTTTAATAACATTTGGATGGAGCATTCCCCCACCCATCATCTCAAGCCACCTGCCTTTAAACTTCGCATGCACTTCAAGTGACGGCTCGGTAAAAGGAAAGAAGCTCGGACGAAACTCTACTTCTGTCTCCTCTCCTAGCATCTTTTTATAAAATTCAGTGAGTACGCCTTTTAGATTTGCCAAGCTAACTCCGTCCTCGATACTACCTATCATGACACCATCTACTTGGTAAAATTGCATTTCATGCGTAGCATCAGTAGCTTCATTTCTATACACCTTACCAACTGATATAAATGCACATGGCAGCCTGCCGTCTTTTCCAGCCTGCTCTATGGCACGTGCTGTCACACTCGTACTATGAGTACGGAGTACTTCGCCTTTAGAATCTTTAATCCAAAAAGTGTCTTGCATGTCCCGTGCTGGATGATCCTTGGCAACATTTAAAACATCGAAATTGTACCACTCAGTCTCGAGCTCAGGACCAGTCGCTATTTCAAAACCCATCTCTGAAAAAGCCTTGTAGGCTTCTTCAGCTAAAAGTGTGAGTGGATGTATGGTACCTTTTTTAATTTCTTTATTCATTATTAAAATAAACCATCGTGGTGTTTCTTGCGAAGTTCGTATTCATTACTTTCACGATTATGAATAAGGGTAAAGTGAGTACTTCCGTCATAATGAAGAGGCTTAACAATCTTAAAGTGAGCTATTCCCTCTTTTTCTTCTCTGTTATGATGCCGTGCTTCATCAAAAAATGCCTTGGCATTAGATTCATTCTCTTCTAAATACTTAGCAGCTTGTTTTGCAGAATGACTATGTTCATCTATGTTTACCTTGTGACCATGTATGCTTAATGTAGTTGTTGGCATATATAAATGCAAGTTAAATTACCAAAAGATTATACCAAATTGTTCTCGACTGGACTAATTTTGCGACCATGACGAGACAAGACACATCCACCCGGACAAAAGGCTTTTCCCTCTCCCTCATCTACGCATTTAACACAAGCTATAAAATGCCTGTGGCATACAGGATTAGCACAATTCACATAATTCTCTGATGTGTCTCCACATGTGTCGCACTTTCCTATTATTTTATGCTTCATATCATCCGTATAAAAACCCATAGTTACCCTACCATCAAATACATACAGTTTTCCATGGAAGTCTTCGTTAGGATATTTCTCCATATAGCTCACGATGCCACCATCTAGCTGGTACACGTCAGTGAAATCTTGTGTGACAAGAAAACCAGATGCTTTCTCACAGCGAACACCACCAGTACACACAGTGAGAACAGTTTTATTTTTCAAATGAGATATCTGCTCTACTAGCTTTGGTAAGTCTCTGAAATTCTCCATAGGAGGAAGTATAGAATTTTCAAAATGCCCCACTTTGTGCTCATACGCATTACGCATATCTACAATATAAAATTCTCTGCCTGTTTTTATCCATTCATGCAATTCTTCAGGTTTTAAATGCACACCCGTAATTTCATTTGGATCTATGTCACAAGTGCCTAAATGTAAAGACACTATCTCATTGCGTACTTTTATTGATAGTTTTGGAAATGCATACCCAGTACCTGTGCTTAGTTTAAAATGAATATTTTTAAATCTTTCATCTTTTTCTAATTCAAAAATATATTCTTGGATGTTTTCTTTTGTGCCTTCGTATGTAGCGTTTATACCCTCAGATGCGATGATGCACCTGCCTTTCAAGCCCAGCTTTTCACAAAGCTCTTTCTCTTTTTTCATCACATTTTCTGTATCAGAAATATGTACATACTTATATAAAAGTAGTATTTCGTATTGTTCTTTGCCTTCTTCAGTCATAAGGCTATATTAGCTATAAAAAGACAAAAATACAAGATTCTATGGCGAAAAAAATTACTTATAAATTTCAGCCATCTTACAATACGGGCAAGTACCACCTTTCCCAAATGAATTATAATCACAGGGACGAGAAGTCCACTCTCCTGTTTTTATAGCATCATCATATTCTTTTATATCCTTAATGAGTAAATTTATTTCTTCATCAGTTATTTTTGTATTATAGATACCCTCTTTATTACTTTGTGCTTCTAAAAATTCTAGTCTAGATTCACTTACCTTTAGTTTCCATTTAGAGTTTTTCTCTATAAGAAAAGAATACATTGCGAGCTGCCGCATGTAGTTACTCATTCTACCATCCTCATCTCTCTTTTCTATTTCTCCCTTTTTCCTCACTCCACCTGTTTTAAAATCAGTCACACGAACAGTATTCGGATCTAAATATTCTATAAGATCTAACTTTCCATACATATTTAAATGTGGGAATTCTTCGCTATTAAGCGAAACACTTTTTTCAGCCTCCCTTTTCTCTGATATCTCTTCTAGTCTGCCTTCAACCCAAGTAGAAATAATATATAATATTTCTTTATTGCCTAAGCTTATTTCTTCTAACTCTTTTTTAGATGGGGAATTTTTTAAACTTAAAATTTTATCGATAGCTGTATGCACAGCACTTCCAAACTCAAGACTAGCACTCTTTTCTTCAGGTAATTGAAGCAAGTTTCTAAAATACCATTTCCAGGGGCATTCAAAAAAGTTATTAAGGAGAGATACGGAAATTTTCCTATCTTCATAGTCTCGTGCAACCAACTTCTGCAAAAGAGCTAGCGTCGTATGTGTATCTTCCACCTCTTTTTTCTCTGTATATATCTTAGGGTCGTTTTTTAAAATTATTCTCTCTGTCTCATCTTTATTTTGTTTTTCTAAATGCTCACCTATGTTACTGACAATGTGTGCTAATTCCAAATCACCTCCGCTATATGAATGAAGTGCATATGATAATGTACAAAATCTTTTAGCTCTTGTGATAGCTACGTATAATTGACGTTTCAAAACTTCCTCATCTTGTTTTTCTATTACCTCTTCGAGAACTTCTGGTAAAGTAAATCCTCCATGCCTACCAGAAGATAAAGATTTCTGGTCCATGTGTGCGATCCACACATAGTCAAACTCTAGCCCTTTTGATCCATGGAGTGTGAGCACCTTCACTCCCGTATCAGAAGAAAAAACAGCAAGAGGGATATGCTCTCCATAAGACTCCAGTCTATCTAAAAAAAACAAGAAGTCCTTAAGTGTAGTTTTTGAATTTTTCTCTAGTTGTGAAAGTGCTAAGTGTAAAAATGTACGCACCACTTCAACACGCAAGACTAGCTCTTCATGGTTTTTTGCACCCTGAAGCAGGAATTCTGACCCTATATTTTGTATTAAAGAATACAAATCTAAATCCACAGATCTGTTAATAAAGGATTTTAATTTCTCTATCCACAAACTGACAGAATCCTCATTTTTAAAAAGGCTATTGTCAGGATCAGGAATATCTAAAATAGAAAACTCTCGCATATTGTGCTCTTTTATAAACTTATGTGCAAGGAGAGGATTAATTTCTGAAAACTTATTAAAAAGAGACGCAGATATTGCTACCCCACTCTCTGGATATACTATTATCTTTAAGATCTCTAAAAGGCTTCTGGTTTCTTCTCTGTCAAAAAAGTTTAACTTATCACCGCTTGCGACCGGTATCCCCATATCACGCAATATTGCCATCGCACTACGAACATGTTTGTTTTTAGGCACGAGTATTGCTATATCCTCTGCATTCTCTTTATTTTTCAATCTCTCTTTGATCTCTAGTCCGCACATAATGATCTCATCTCTTTGATAGCTTGCCTCCACTAAACGCACAGGGTGATTTTCAGTAAGGTTACTTTTTAATTTACCATCTGTTAAAGAACTCTGAAGTAAGGTATGGGATAATTCTAAAATTTTCTCTGTTGAACGATAATTTTCCTCTAAAGTAATTAATTTTGTTTCACCAAATGTATGTTTAAAATTATCAAAATACGCAAGAGACGCGCCATTAAATCCATAGATGAGTTGTCTGTCATCTCCCACGACAAAAATATTTGGTCTCTCTTCTTCGCCCCATACTTTTTCTAGAAATTCATTCTGAATACCAGAAGAGTCTTGGTGTTCATCTACTAATATATACTGATACTTTTCCTTAAGGTCATAAAGAGCCTCCTCAGAATTCTCTACTATTTTCACCAAATTTGCCAAAACATCATCGTAGTCAAATAAGTTTTTATCTTTTTTAGCTTCTTCATAAAGTTCGTAGAACTTTATGGCCTCCAGTGTACGATGTAGCCCTTCTATCTTTTTTTGGATATCCTTTTTTAATTCACCTTTTGTAGCTCCCCGTAAAGAAATGTTGTCAGGATCAGATTCTAATATCGAAATCTCTTTTGTAATCAGATTTTGAAATGACGAGCCTGTCATACGCTCTCGTTTTAAGAGAGAGATTAAATTTTTCAAATCATGAAAATATCTTGATGCATCTGACCTTGGGCGAATATAAGTCCATTCATTATCATTTAAAATAGAGTCGCAGAGTAATACAGCATCAGACTCATCCATGACTTTAGGTATAATATCCATGTCTAAGACATTAAAATATTGCTCTATCATTTCCATGGCAAAACTATGAAAAGTAGAGACATGTACTTTAGAAAATTCAGGCCCTATGTATTCACGCAAACGCAAACGCATAGCCTTAACACCAGAATTAGTAAATGTAAGGCATAAGATACTGCTAGCCCCGGCATCCGTTGTCTTTAGGATGTGTGCTATACGAAGTGCTAGTACCTGCGTCTTTCCTGTGCCTGGACCTGCAACAACCATGACAGGTCCATCGATAGTATCCACTGCCTGTTTTTGAGCTTTATTTAATTTCTTATATTCTTTTATAAAATTTTGTTCTATCTCTTTCATACTAAAAGCTTAACATACGGGAACTTTGCAAATCTACTTTATTTAAATCTTTTTTGGAAAGATAAAGGACAATGTAATTGAAGAAAAAAGTGCAAACATTATAACAGCGAATGAAATAAGTGATGATACATGCAAGCCAAATATCCCAGCGAGCATCTTAAGACCAATAAATACAAGTATCACAGCGAGACCCTTCTGTAAGTGGTGAAAGCGGTGTAAAATATTTTCAAGCAAAAAGAATAATGCTCGAAGACCCATAATAGCAAAAATATTTGAAGTAAACACAACGAATAAATTTTGTGAGATAGAAAATACAGCGGGTATAGAGTCGACAGCAAATATGATATCTGTCGCCTCCACCATAAGCACAACCATGAAAAGTGATGTAAAGTAAAACTTACCATTTTCTCTAAAAAAGAACTTCCCGCCATGGTGACTATCAGTAAAGGGAAATATTTTATGGAAAAACTTAATAATTTTATTGTCTTTAAAGTTGATGTGCTCCTCCTTCTTTTGCCATAATAACTTTATGCCAGTATAGAGAAGTATCGCTCCAAATATATAGAGAACCCAGTAAAACTGATGAATGATGTATGCACCAAGTCCAATAAAAATACCTCGGAAAATTATCGCCCCTAAAATTCCCCAAAACAAAGCTCTATGGTGGTATTTTTCCTCCAGATTAAAATAGCTGAAAATGAGCATGATGACAAAGAGGTTGTCTACTGAGAGCATCTTCTCAGTAACATATGCACTAAAGAATTCAATAGCCAGATCTTTTCCTACAAATAAAAATATAAGCATGCCGAACAAAAGAGATACAGCTATCCAAAAAATAGACTGATACAAAGCTGGCTTAAACTCGATCTTATGGCTCTTTTTATTAAAAAATCCTAGGTCTGCGACCAGAAAACCTGTCACCACAACACCAAATAATAGCATTAAAATATTTTGAGCATCCATTATTATATTTTACCATATCTCCCTATTTTTGTCCTTTTTATCATATACGCGAGTGCTGGTACACACATCTTCTCCCCGAGGGCATTTGCTATGGCTCGTACATATGTACCACTGCTACATGTAGTCACGAACTTAGCTATAAAAAACTCTTGATCTACCTTATCAATTTTTGTATTTAATTTTTCATCCCACATGTTTAAGATTATTTGTTGCCTAAAATCACCTTCTACTTTAGCTATCCTTTTTTCTATATTAGAAAGTAATTTTTTACCAGATATCTTCCTCAAACTTAAGAATTCTAAATTCTTTACATTTACTTCTCTCGTCGTAACGGGTACATCTAAGCCTTCTCTCGCGTAAACAAATAGTGCTTTACCATCTACTGTCTTTGAGGAATACGCTGGATAAGTCTGGATGAATCCACCTTTGAAATATTTTAAATTATCTTTTATAGAATTTGATAAATTTTTACGATTATAACTTTTGATATATCTAAATACAGGTGGAGATGTGACTTTTCCTAAGATGTCATACGTATCTGTAGAAAAACCAAAAAGAACTTCAAATACGTATTCTTTAGTCAAAGCCAAATATTTATCTTTATTTTTAACTTCTTCACCTGTTAAGACTAGGAGCAGACCTCTTGCCATAGGATCCAGACGCCCCGCATAAGTCATTTTGATTTTTTCGTATCCTTTATTTTTTAGACGGAAATTATCAAGTGCAGCAAGAGGTGTCTCCCCTTCTTTTTTATCAATGACAACAACTTTCTTCATAGATTTATTTATTGTGTAGCGGATGTAGATGTGCTATTATGCCTACTGCTCCAACTATAATCTTAAGTCTATTTGATTACTAGCTATAATACTATCTAACTAACCCAAATTATCTAAATCATGTTTGGAGTAATTCACAGCAACCACAGGTACATTAAAACCAGGGTGTTCATTTGGGCAAATAACAACAGCACCTTCACCAATAGATGTTAAAACACCACTAACTTCTTTCCTGCAATACTGACAAGTTATTTTTATAGTGTCACCTATACGTTGCCCTAATTTTCTCTCTTGAGAATTAGACTTATTTTCTAATTTTATTTCCATATATTTATTAAGATTAAGTATTAAAAACTAATAATATGCTATATTATATCACAAAAATTTTATTTTGTTAAAAACTTCAAAATAGTGTAGATTATATAAGCACGGAGGCGTCGCATAGCGGTCTAGTGCACCATCTTGGAAAGGTGGCATACCGAAAGGTATCGAGAGTTCAAATCTCTCCGCCTCCGCATTGACAACCTGTTAGTTTTGATGACCCACTTAGTTATGTACTAAGTGCGACCCACAAAGCTTCATGTTACAAAAAAGAACGATGAGTATCGTTCTTTTTTGTTGATATAAAATATTTTATGCCGTCTCAAATCTTGCCTTATTATCCACCATCCACTTATCTTGATCTTCTTTTGTCTTAGATGGATTACTCATTACATAAGCATGAGCTTCCATGTAGTGAGGCATAAGTGCTTGCATCCATTGTTCAAACGTTTCGCCTTGTGCTGTCGCTTCACATAAATCACATTTCAATGTTTTCATAGTATTTAAAAGTTATTAATAATTGATTATATTATAAGACTTTTTATATTAATCCCAAACTAAAAGAAATTGTATCTTCAGAAAATATCTCTTCTTTTTTACGAACGAGAGCTTTTAGTGGTAGTAGGTATGTACCAGATCTCTTGTCTGGAAAGATCGATGTCTTCCATTTTGTTTTACCTATAGTTACCATGACTGGAATAGAACCGAAACCTGCTTTTACTTTAGATCCTTTCTTTATTTCTTCTGACTCTTTCTTTGGAACACCTGCAAAATGCCATCCTGCCATACCAGGATAGAGCCAGACTTTTGATCTAAATTTATAAACTTTTTTCATTATTTTTAACTAATGCATTTTCATCTCTTCTAGCATATTTTTATCACTTTCAATCTTTTTAAATATCTCTGGGTTCTCATCCCCTGTAACTTCAAGTACTGCCCACGCACCTTTATTCATTCGTGCGAGAGCGTGATCCACGAGTAAGTATTTACCAGGGACATCAACAGTAAACTCTACAATGCTTGCTCCACCTGGGAGAACAGCGGTTGCTTGAGTATTATGCTCCATCGCACCTCCAATACTCGCATTTGGATACACGGTATCAAAAATTTCACCAATTACATGGAAAGATGATATTAGGTTCACGCCACCATTACCGACATACATACGAATTCTATCTCCCACTTTTGCTTGCATTCGTGGTGTTGTTTCAATGCGACCATTGAAAGTTACATAATTAGGCTGTCCGTCCAAGAGTGCATCAGGGTCAAATGGTACCAGTCCTTTTTTTCCAAGTTGCCCCATAGTGTATAGCTCTCCTTGCATAACATAAAATTCTTTATCAACTTCTGCAAATCCTTCTTTTGGATCAACTAAAATCATTCCGTATTGTCCATGTGAATTGTGAGTTGAAACATTGGGCATCGCACAATGATATATATAAAGACCTGGATTTAATGCTTTCCATCTAAATGTTTTTGTTTCTCCAGGTGCCACATGGGTAACTGACGCTCCGCCTCCTGGGCCTGTAACTGCATGCAGATCTATATTGTGATCATGTAGGCTTGACGGGTCATTTGTCAGTGTTAATTCTACCGTATCTCCCTCGCGTATACGAAGCATTGGACCAGGAACTTGTTTATTGTATGTCCAGTAGTTGAAATAAATTCCAGGGGATATCTCTCCGAGGACTTCTTGTGCAGTCAAACTAATACGCACAATACCGTCTGCGTCAGGTGCTTGTGGTTTTTCTGGAACAACTGTCGGATCTGCACCAATATCTGCGACTTTATCGAAACGATTTTCATATCTAAAAAAATCTATAATTTTAGCAAATGGGATAGATGGAGGGAGTCCACCTGGAGCGTGTGAATGCACAAATGCTGGCATAGCAAAATCAGGAGGATAAGTTTTGTTTGCCACTAGTCCTGTGAAAAAAGCAATAACAATTAGAGCGACTGGGATGTATAGCCATTTTTGCTTAAAAATTGAATGGAAATGCCCTTGTTTCCATACATATCGCACAATTACGATAAAGGCTATAAATCCTACTATTCCAGATATCATTTCAAAAATAAGGTATTTGAACATATAAAATATTTATTACATTAATAATCTACAAACTTGAAATATCGGCGTAGTTAAACAATACTCCAAATGCCTTACACCAAACCATCACATATTTGTAATCTTTGATATTTGCACTTGTGGGTATTTTGTAATTTATATTTCCTTCAGTTGCTTTTACTTTACCCAAGCTTATATACTCTTTTGCATCCAAATCTTTAGATAGATAAACATAAATATCTGGTCCATTGATTGTTTTAAAGTTTTCATATCGTACATATGTATCAGTTCCATCTGAAACAATACGAATTGATCCACTAGCTTCGTGTCCTCCTGTACCTACTATTTGAGCAGATTTAATTTCTACTTCTTTTGGTATATCTTTTGTATTTGAAACAGGTACAGCTTCGTTAGCTTTTATGTTTATGAAAAGTGGAGAGATAAGATAGTATCCAATTCCAATTACTGCGATTATTACTAATATGATTAATAACTTTTTAACCATGATCTAATGTTAACATTTTCTTGTTATTTTTTCTACCAATAAAGTAAAGACAGCTTTACATCAACCAAATAAATATGTATACTCAAAATACGAAAATATATGAAAGAATGCATAAAAAATGAAGTCGGGAAATTACGGACGCAAGTAGGGGCTACTCAAGAAGATCTTGCTAGCAAGGTCAGCGTGAGCCGTCAAACCATTATTGCTCTTGAGAAGGGCAACTACACCCCGTCTATATTATTAGCATTAAAGATTGCTGGCTACTTCAAGATGCCAGTAGAGAAAGTATTTAAAATATCATATGAAAAATAACATCAAAGAAATAATCATAACTGTGTGCTTGATTGCGATAGCAATTATTTTACTGAACCCCTTCCATTTTTGGATGCCAGACATGATGGTTATGTGCATGCTCGCTATAGCTCTTGCTCTCTTTGGTGTATTTGCAAGCTTCATACTTCGGGAGCAAACAGTAGACGAACGAGATGATGTTCATCGAACTCTTGCAGGAAGAAATGCATTCCTTGCTGGGTCATCAATTCTGATGATTGGTATAGTAATACAAGGATACTCACACGCCGTAGACCCATGGTTAGTTATCGCTTTGATAGTAATGATTCTAGTCAAAGTAGCCACTCGTATGTGGAGTGACAAGAACCTCTAATATAGAGTTATCCACTAAAACAGATGTAAACCATGCTTTACATCTGTTTTAGTATTGTATATACTTTATCTATTATAATTATTAATTAACAAAGAATATATTTATGAATAAAAACACAGGGATTATTATAGGGGTTATTGCACTCGTTGTGATAGTCGGAGGAATCTATGCATCAACAAATAGTAAAGATGATGCGATGATGGAAAAAGAAAAGATGGAACAGCAAGCCATGGAAGATCAAAAGATGGCTGAAGAAAAGATGATGATGGAGAAAAAAGCAATGGAAGAGAAAGATGCGATGATAAAAACTGATAGCATGATGAAAAAAGATGAGACAAATATGATGGAGAAGAGTGATACCATGATGAAGGCTGGTTCTTATGAAGCATATTCAGCAGAGAAAGTTATGTTGGCTTCTAGTACTCACGATGTTGTATTATTTTTTAGAGCTAGTTGGTGTCCAACATGTATTGCAGTTGATAAAGACATAAAGGCAAATCTCGGAAAGATTCCATCAAGCCTTGCTATTTTAGATGTTAATTATGACAACTCAAGTGACCTTAAGAAAAAGTATGGGGTTACATACCAGCACACATTTGTGCAAGTTGATAAAGATGGAAATATGATCAAAAAATGGAGTGGTAGTCCAACTCTATCTGCTCTCGTTTCTGAAGTAAAATAACATGTTGCTCCTCCTGATCTCATTTGTAAGTGGCGTACTTACAATACTTGCTCCATGTATCCTACCATTACTTCCTGTAATTGTCGGACACTCTATCACTGATACTACCCCAAGCAGAAGGAGGCTGTTTGTTGTGGTAGCTTCTCTTGCAGTATCTGTAATACTTTTTACCTTACTTCTAAAAGCAAGTTCACTGCTTATCGATATACCTCAAGATTTCTGGAAATGGATCTCTGGTGGAATCATATTTTTCTTTGGAATAACCATGCTTTTCCCAAGTATATGGGAAAGGTTTTCTTTCGCCAATACTATTTCTCTTAAATCAAACAAGGTTCTAGGAGAGGGGTATAAAAAAGATAGTATTTGGGGTGATGTAATAATTGGGGCATCACTTGGTCCTATATTTTCTGCTTGTAGCCCCACTTACTTTGTGATCTTGGCTACAATTTTACCAGTGTCACCTATATTGGGAATTATATATCTTATGGCGTATGTGCTAGGTTTGTCACTTGCTCTTATTATCGTAGCTCTGTTGGGCGAACGAATTATGGCTAAAGTTGGTAAAGTTTCAGACCCTAGAGGATGGTTTAAAAAGATATTCGGAATCATTTTTATTCTTGTCGCTATCGCTATTATCTCTGGATATGACAAAAAGCTTCAAATTAGTTTACTGGATTCAGGATTCCTTGATGTTACAAAAATAGAACAGAAGCTTTTAGATAGTGAGAACAAGACTAAAGAAAATAAAGATGCTTCTATTGAAATTAATAACTCACAGCCAGAAACAGAAAAAATGTCATTTTTAAGTTTAAAAGAAAAAAGTAAAAAGTTTGAGCTAGCTCCAGATTTGAGTTCTATTGATGGGTATATCAATGTAGACAATATATCAAATAAATTACCGATTACTATTTCAGAATACAAGGGCAAGAAAGTGGTACTACTCGATATTTGGACATATAGCTGTATCAATTGTCAGCGTACTATTCCATATCTAAATGAATGGCATAAAAAGTATGAAGATGATGGGCTGGTAATTATCGGTCTACACACTCCAGAGTTTGCTTTCGAGAAAATACAGAAAAATGTTGAAAATGCCGTGCAAGATTTTAAGATAAAATATCCAGTAGTTTTAGATAATGATTTCTCTACATGGCGAGAATATAAAAATCAATACTGGCCTAGGAAGTATCTCATAGATATAGATGGTTATATCGTCTATGATCATGCGGGTGAAGGTCAATATGAAGAAACAGAAAGACAGATCCAGAAAGCATTAGGTGAATTAAATTATCGCTTAAAAACAGAGAAAGAAATAAGTACAGAAATATCAAAACCAAACAATGTTACAGAAGTAAATTCAAATAAAGTGAACAGTCCAGAAACATATTTTGGGTCAGCAAGAAATAGTATTTTGGCTAATGGAAAGAATGGTGTCAGCGGAAATCAAACTCTCTCACTCCCATCTTCTATTTCTTTTAACAAACTATATCTCGATGGTACTTGGAACATCACTCCTGAATATGCAGAAAATACAAACTCAGGAATTATTGTCTTCAATTATGAAGCAAAGAATGTTTACATAACAGCTGGGTCAGAAAATGGAGTTGAAGTAGAAATTTACAAGGATGATGTTTTTATAAAGAAATTAACCATCAAGAATGAAACACTCTACCAACTCATAGGAGATTCTGATTATGAGAAGCACACACTGCGTATTATGATACCAAAGTCTGGATTGCAAGCGTTTACATTTACATTTGGATAGATAATTATTCTAATGAAGCAATCTTCTT
Source organism: Patescibacteria group bacterium (assembly GCA_038063515.1). GTDB lineage: Bacteria > Patescibacteriota > Minisyncoccia > Phycocordibacterales > UBA9973 > UBA9973. The sequence goes on from JBBTUY010000004.1 coordinate 75,544, forward strand.
CTCTTTCAATAGAAACCTACTTGGCAGATATACAATCAAATCTCCTTTCTCTGTGGAATATAAAAAGATAGCGGATAGGGTGTAGGAGATACTACTAAAAGCTATGTAAATAGTTTTACAAACTCTTCTTCAGTCAATATTTTAACACCGAGCTTTTGTGCAGTAGTATATTTTGATCCAGGATCTCCTCCAGACAACACATAAGAGGTGTTTTTTGATACAGAACCCACAACTTTTCCTCCGAGGGAAATTATTTTTTCTTTTGCTATTTGACGCGACATCTCTACCAAAGTACCAGTTAACACAAAAGTAAGTCCAGTGAATTTACCTTTTTTCTTTTTATCAACTTTTTCTATTACTACACCGTTTTTCTTTAATTTATCTAAAAATGTAATATTACTCTTGTCTTTAAAGAAGTCATGTAGACTTTTTAGAACTGCTGGGCCAATATTTTCTATGCTATCTACTTCCGCTAGGTCTTGCCTAGCGGAGATGATAAGTTTCTCTAAAGTCTCAAAATGAACTGCGAGATCACGAGCTGTCTCCTCCCCTACATGAAGTATCCCGAGAGCCCAGAGAAATCTAGGAAGTGGAATATTTTTCTTATCTTCTATTTCTTTTATTATATTTTCTGCAGATTTTTCTCCGAAATGATTGAGTGTGGCTATGTCTTCTTTTTTAAGTGTAAAAATATCAGCTGCATCTGTAATGAGTCCTTCGTCTTTAAAACGTCTTAAAATCTTTGGACCTAATTCATAAATACCAAAGACAGAAATAAAATGCTCCAAATATCTTTCATTTTTAGCACTACATTTTGTATTACTACAGTAGTAAGCTACAGACAATGAGACTGCATTTGGTGAAGTTTTAACATCTTTTTTCTCTATTATCCCCCCACAGGCTGGGCAACTTTTTGGCATTTTAAATTTCTTTTCTTTACCTGTTCGCATCTTTACTAATACCTCCACAACCTTTGGTATCACGTCCCCTGCTTTTTCTATAACGACAGTGTCACCAATACGAAGATCCAGCCTCTCTATTTGATCCATGTTGTGAAGAGTGGCTTTAGATACGAGAGACCCCGCTACGAGTGTAGGTCGAAATATAGCAAGCGGAGTGAGTACCCCTGTACGGCCTACATTTACCTTTATATCTTCTACTATTGTCGTTGCCTTCTCTGCGGGATATTTAAATGCTGCCATATAGCGAGGGGCCTTTCCCACTGCACCGAGCGTCTCCTGTAATTTTAAATCATCAACTGATATCACAATGCCATCAGTCCCATATGGAAAATTTCCTCTTATTTTTTCAAATTTATTTATAAATTCCAATACTTCTTTTAAACTTTTACATTTACTTTCGAGCTTTTCTACTTTGAAACCTAGATCTCGCAACATATTGTGCTTATCAGAATGAGTAAAGAATTCACCCACTGAAGCAATATCATAAGCAACGAAATCTAAATTCCTCTCTTTTGCAAGATTAGGATCTAGCTGCCTTAAGCTCCCTGCTGCTGCATTCCTCGTATTTGCAAAAAGTTGCTTCCCCTCTTTTTCATTTATTTTATTTAATTTAATAAGAGTTTTTTTAGAGAGAAGTGCTTCACCGCGAACCTCTAAATAGCTTGGTATATCTCCTTTCAATCTTAAAGGAATAGACTCTATTGTTTTTAGATTCTCTGTAATGTCTTCTCCCACAAAACCATCCCCTCTTGTAGCCCCCTGTACAAAAATTCCATTTTTATAAACAAGAGAAACAGCAAGTCCATCAAACTTAACTTCACAGAAATAATTAAATTTTGCTTGGGGTGGTAAAAGTCTTTGGACTCTTTTCTCCCATTCATATAATTCTTCTTCGTTGAATACATCATTAAGTGAAAGCATTCGAGAATGGTGAGTCACTTTCACAAATTTATCGAGTGGCTTACCTGCCACTCTGTTCTCTGGAGCATTTACATCATTAAACTCAGGATATTTTTTAAGAAGCTCTTTTAACTCACGAGTCAAAGAATCGTAGACCTCATCTGTAACATTAGGACTATTCTCTACATGATAAGCATTTCTAAGTCGCGCAATTTCACGTCTTAATCTCTCTATTCTTTTTTTATCTTCCACTATACCCATATCCCTAAATTAATATCTTGTTTCTAGCTGACGTTCTATCCTATTTGTACTTGTGGAAGTACAGGAAGCATCCCCAATATTATAACCTTTAGAAACTATAGTTGTTACAGTTCTAATTCCTGAAGTAGCATCTTTTTGAACTGTTACTACTGCACAATTTGTACTACTTGCAGCACCTAAACCAGTTAAAATAAAAGTATATACTCCGTTATTAGGATTACCAGCAATAGCTGCCCAAGTTGCAGTGATGTTGGAATTTCCGCCACAGTTTACGGTAGTTGATACACCAGGCAAAACAAAACGACTACTTACACCTTTATCATTCATAAGGGCACATTCTATGCCGGTATCAGCGGCAAAGAAAGAATCGTTTGTATCCCGTGCCGAAGTAGTGAATTTAAGTTCTTTGAGAGCTATATTTGCAATGCCCAAAGTTATAGAAAGCAAAATACTTGATACTACTACTGCAAATAGTATAACGAAAGCCTTATTCTTTTGTATATTTTGTAATATCATATTATTCTACCCAGTTATATAAACTTTCAGTAAATGAAACACTTACATAAGCCCCATTTTGTAACCAATATACTGTTGAAGAAATTTTCATTTCATTAGCACTAGGAAAAGGAAAAGTTACACTTATTTTTCGATTAAACCCAGCAGACACCCCAAGAGAAGAATTATTGTATTTACCAGTAGTAGAATTATAGTATATGGGTGCATTGCGACAATCATCAAATGAGCATGCTGTTATAGTCATAGCAGTTATGGGTTGAGTAGGATTATTATAATCTAAACTATCAGCGTTAAAATAGCATCCATTTGTAGTAGCACATAATGCATTCCATGAAGCTGTAGTAAGCTTGGTTTTAAATGCATTCCAACCAGCCTGTGAGCCACCAGCATCGTTTAATACATATGCATCACGCAAGTTTCTTATATACTCTACTCCCTCTTGTGCAAGATATGTTGCGACGACTTTCCTTTGTGCATAGTTACCATTATTAGTATCTTTAGCCGAAATAGATATGAGGCCGAGTATAGATGCAGTAAGGATGGAAATGGCAATAAGGGTCTCTATTAAAGTAAAGCCAAGATTTTTATTTGTTGTATTTTTAAATTTCATATAAATATCTAGTTTACATCAATTAATCTCTGAGAAACTGAAGTTTGCAAATTAAAAGGTGTCTCTCCATTCTTTAAAAGAATTTTACCTACTAGTCTTATGGTAACAAAAGGCTGTTGTCTATTACCAGAAGAATAAGACTCTGCGCCCAAAACAGCGAAGGATGAAACTGATTGAATCACAACTTCGTCCGGAGTTAATTTAACGAACCCTGCGGCAGCATAAGGACCAACAGTAGATTTCCATACAGCAAGTGGATTACCTGGAAGATTAGTATCAGGACCTATATAATAAACCCACTGATCGTTATCACTCGCATTATCAATACCATCATTACTTGGAACACCTGTCTCAGGCTCAAAAGATATACCCCAACAATTTGAAGCGTTTGTGGAACTTTTTGGCACACTTACAAGATTAGAAGTAGTAGTAGGCATAGTGTCGCCTGAAAGAAAACAATGATAATTGTACCCTGTTCTCAAATTTCTAGACATATCTTCCATCATAAAGGTCATATTATCCATAATAGATCGTACGTCCTGAGACTTCTGATGTAAAACATTCGCATTCAAAAATGCGCCCATAGCGGTAACAGCAATTATCAAAAAAAGTGACACAGCAATCATAGTTTCTATGATTGTATATCCAGTATTATTTTGTAAAAAATTATTTTTCATTTTGTCTAACCTAATTCATCTGAACTCTACCCGAAGGGTATATTTTTATAAGTGCACTGCCACCTTTTGGTGAAATTACTGTAATCTGTACATATGATACGGCTCCTGCCAATGCGGTACCATTTGAGGTAAAATTCACCCCCGAATTAACTCGTGAAAATGTTGCAGTTAAATTACTAGGAGTAGCAGAGACAGTACCAAAAACTTGAATTGCAGATATATAACTTCCTTTAGGAATAGAAACCTTACCTAAACATTCTGTGGTTGTACAATGTGGCAAACCATCATAAATACCGTCACTGTCTAAATCGGTAAAATAAATAAACTTTTTATTAAAAAATATGCTGTCATTTGAGTCATTACTATTAGTTGAATCAAAATAAATACCGTAAGAAGGCTTCCACGTAGAGGGTACAGTAGTCGTAGGTAATTTACCCGACAATGCTGCTTTCTGAGCCTCCACTATCTTAAGTGCTATTTCATTACCTAAGTTTTTTGTATCAACCTTAGACTGGAAAAATCCGTAATTAAAAGTAATAACAGTGGACATAAGAGAAAATATACCGAGAACAACGATAAGCTCCACATACGTCATACCTTTATTGTATTGTTTATGTTTTACTATTTTATTTTTATTTAAATGAAACATTATTTAAAAGTTTTAAATTTGAAAAAAGCTGAAAATATATAAGTCTAGTATGAAAACAAGAAATGATCCAAAAACCAAATACGGGGCAAAAGGTATCTCACTTCTCATTTTATACCTCTTAGATATTATAACAAGCACAATACCTATGATTGCCCCAGACCAAAATGCAATAGCAGTAGCAGAAAGTATCCTTGAGAAGCCGAGTAGCCACCCGAGCCCTACTGCAAGCTTTGCGTCACCTAGTCCCATCCATGTACCACGTGAGACGAGCCAAAGTAGTGCGAAAGGTAGTGACACAGCTACGCCAGCCATGAAATCAAAAAGTGTGGGTATGTGAAATACAAAATATCCATGAGCGTTAAAGAAAAACATACCAATAAAGGCAAAGGCTGCCAACATTAAAGAAAGCTGGTCGGGAATTATTTTATGCTTTATATCGTAGGTAGAGATTACTAAAAGAATTGAAAACATAAAAGCATAATACGTAAACACAAAAATAAAATTAAAAACATCTATAAATAAGATGTCCTGAAATTTAATAAAAAGTGATACGAAAATAAGACCACTGGTGAGCTCTACGAGTGGATACTGTATAGATATCTTTGTCTTACAAATTTTACATCTCCCCATAAGCGCAAAGAAGCTAAATACTGGAATGAGCTCATACCATGAGAGCTTGTTCTGGCAGGTCATGCAGGCACTCCTGCCTCCAAGGGACTTCTTTGTATTTATCCTATATATGACAACATTTAAAAAACTCCCAATTATAACACCGAGACAGAAAAAGAAAATCATATAAGGCAAAATCATATATATAATTGTACCATAAATATAAAACTGAATAAACAAAAAAAAGCCACCCTTGAGGTGGCTTTTTTTTGTAAGAATTAAATTTTAATCGCAACGATAACCACCTACTGCAGTAGCATTAGAAAATGCTGCAGTAAAGTTAACTAAAGTTGTTGGTGATGTACCAGTAAATGTTCTCTTTGTACCTTTGTTATCATTACAAAATGCCCCAGTAGAAGTTGATGCGGCAAAGAACCAAGTACCTGAAGTATTTGGATCAGCACCATTCCATCCGTAGTAAACATAAGTAGGTCCTGGTAAAGTAGAGGCTAGTGCGTACAAACTATTTAAAGAACTAGTTGTAGCGTTAAATAATGTTCCACTCGCAGCAGTACCAGCAGGCAATGCACCAGTTATACCAGAACTGACCTGATATGCTGTTGGGGTTACATATGCAGTACCAGTCGTACCTGAAAACAAAAATCCTTGAGAAGTCATCTGGCTCAACTGGGAGACTATTTTTGCATCTCGGCTCTTACCTCTTGCAGAACCAAGGTAAGCAAGAACAACTGTTGCCAAGATAGCGATAATAGCTATGACTATCATAAGCTCGATCAAAGTGAAACCTTTTTTAGAATTCATATTAAATATAATTTAAATTAATAATACAAGCAGTACAATATATAGATTATAACACATAACACCATATAAAAACAAAAATACCCTGTGTTTTCCACAAGGTATTTTTGTAATATTTTTTTAAATATTAATGAATCTAAAATAATCTAGCTTGCAGCAGAGTTGTTGCAGATAACATTAGTACTAGAAGGACCTGCAGTTATGTCAGTCATACCTAAAGTACTTACACCTGCATACCCCGTACTATCTACACAGAAAAATGTACCGGTAGGTAGAGTAATCATAGCACCCCAAGCAGAAGGAGCTACACCAACAGCAGTATTTTGTCCACAACCAACTGTGTTTGGAGAAGCTGAAGCATTAGCAGCATTCTTAAGAGCAAGTAAACTACCAGTAGTAGTAACAGCAGCGTTACAAAGATCTACGGCATATGTACCAGCAGCACCCACTCCAAGCTCAGCTTGTGCACGCATTGAAGACATACTTGCTTGAACAGAAGCGTCTTTACCTTTGTTTCTTGCAGTGTTAAGAGAAGCCAAAACAACTGAAGCTAAGATACCTATGATAGCAACAACAACCAAGAGCTCGATCAAAGTGAAACCTTTTTTGAAATTCATTTTTTTCATAATATTTTTAAAACTAATAATAATTGATAATTCGACTCCCACCCAAACGATTATAGCCAGGCAGGTATATTTTTATATAAAGTAATTATATCATATGTAAAAACAAAAATACGCAAACAAGTTATCCACAGCAATACTGTCTAATCAGTATATAATCTTAACTGATACCTCCAGCTAGGTTATATATAGGTATAAGTATAGAAGTAAGTAATATACCGACACCGAGACCAAGTACCACTATCATCACAGGCTCTATGAGCCCGACGAGAGTGTCTACTGCGTCGTCCACCTCACGTGCATAAAAAGTAGCCAGTGTCTTTAAGATAGACCCGAGTGAGCCTGTCTCCTCTCCCACCTTTATCATTTGGACCATGATTCCTGGTATTTCTACTTTATATTTTTCAAATGCAGCAGATAATGAAGAGCCGGATTTAACCTTTTCCATAATTTCTTCTAATATCTTTTTATACACACGACTTCCCACAACACTCGAAGTAACGTCAATAGACCTCAGTATTGGCACACCTGAGGAAAGAGTTGTGTTTAAATTGTCTGCGATTCTAGAAAGGTAGAGTGTTCGGTATAAGTTACCTACAACTGGCAGAGATAGTCGTGTATGGTCGAGATATGTCTTACCTGTCTCAGTAGAAGCAAGTCTCCAAACCCAAATACCTAAAAATACTAAGAAAATAATACCGAGGAAGCCATAATTAACAAATAAATCAGAAATTCCTATGATCACCTTTGTATATATTGGTACTTCCTGACCTGAATCTAGAATAATCTCTGAAAGTCTTGGGATAACAATAACGAACATAAGGATCATGACAACAAAGAAAGTAATGATGACGAATACAGGGTAAATAAGAGCATTTCTGGTTTTAGAAGACAGAGAGTACTGACGATCTAAGTATTCAGACAAATGTAAAAATACTTCAGTTAGCTTTCCTGTCTCTTCCCCCACCTTTACCATGTTTACATAAAAGTCTGAAAAAACTTCCGGATGACGTGCAAGCGCACCTGATATAGACACACCAGCCTGAAGATCGTCGCTGATTTGAGTAAGCTTAACTCCTAAAAGCTTATTTTCAGTATTTACTGCGAGCATGTTAAAACATTTAAGAGCGGAGACTTGGGCATCAAACAAAGTAGAGATTTGTCTAGACAATATGACCACATCTTTGTTTGAAACTTTGTTGAAAATAGAAAGATTGAGGAATTTCCTTGGTTCATCTGTATTTTTTATAGAAATAATTACAAGACCACGCTTTTGTAGTCCGCTTATCGCCATGTCTCTACTCGGAGCGTCTATGTCTCCTTCTTTGCTTACACCCTTGTCATCTATTGCTTTATATTTGAATAGCATATATGTATTAAATCATACGATCTAGGCCTTTTGGATTTAGAGAATACTGTCTCGCATTCTCTATAGAAATCTCCCCTGCACGAACAAGCTCTACTAGTGAGTGGTTTAAGTCCACCATCCCAGATTCAGAACCTGTTTCTATTACTACGTCTATCTCATGTGTTCTTTTTTCACGAATAAGGTTTGACACAGCATTGTTATTTAAAAGAAGTTCGTATGCAGGTATGAGTCCCCCGTTAATGCGAGGTACAAGTCTCTGAGAAAATATCCCGAGTAATCCAGAAGCAAGCTGAGAACGAATCTGGTCTTGCTGGTTGCCTGGGAATGAATCTATGATTCTGTCTATTGTCTGTGAAGCATTGTTTGTGTGTAAAGTAGAAAGTACGAGGTGGCCTGTCTCAGCGGCCGTTACAGCTGTAGCTATGGTCTCTGGCGTACGCATCTCACCTATCAAGATGACATTTACATCTTCACGAAAGACGGACTTCAGTGCAACATGGAAATCTTTGGTATCTATACCTACTTCGCGTTGATTAATTATTGATTTATTTGGAACATATACATGCTCAATAGGGTCCTCAATGGTGATGATATTGCGTGCTTGTTCGTTGTTTATTAGGTCTACCATTGCGGAAAGCGTAGTAGACTTACCTTGACCTACAGGTCCAACCACTAAGAAAAATCCCTGCTTTTTCCTTGCAATATCCGCCAAACTGTCAGGCAAATGTAAATCAGAAAATGTTTTAACCTTTGGCACTAAACGCAAGACAATATTTATCAAACCTTTTTGAAAAAAAGCGTTACCACGAAGTCGCGCTTCTCCACGGAAATCATAAGAGAAATCCATTTCTTGATTTTCAAGAAAAAGATCGACCTTACCAGGGGGTAATATTGCTTTTAATATTCCCATTATATCTTCTTCGGTGAGAGGTGCGTGTTTAACAAGAAATATTAACTCTCCGGAAACACGAATAGCCGGCACACGAGTCGTACCTATGTGCAAGTCAGATCCATCTTCACGGATGACATTTAAAACGAGATCTTCAAATAATTTTTTATAGTCCATTCGTTACTAAAATTTATATTTATAATATATATTATTGTACCATGTAATAAAAGTTAGGAGAATAGCTCTATATTTTTATGTATTTGAAATAGCTATTTTCTTTGAAGTTATCTCCCCAACTTGTTCTAAAACTTCTTTTGGAGTACAGTTTGCTTTTATTATATATCCAGCGACGCCGAGAGCATTGCCTTGGTCGATGTCTGCCTGCTCGCTCTTGTTAGATAAAACTATTTTTATAGAATTTGGTGATAAGTTTTCAGCATTTATGCGTCCGAGCATTTCGAAACCATCAACTTCTGGCATAATAATATCCGTTAACAAAACATCTGGCTGTAAGCCACCCTTTATCTTACTCAAGGCATCTTCGGCTCCTGAAGACGTATGCACTTCATAATTGCTCTGACTAAACTTTAAAGCATACATATCTAAAAGAAAATTATCATCATCAACTATTAAAATTTTCTTCTTTTCTCCTTCCATAATATTTAAATTAAAATAATAATCTCAAAAAAAATACTTTTTATGGGAAACCTAGGGTTTATGATCTTTGTACACCTAGATTTTATTATAACACACAATGTTTTTTACTTAGACATGCTGTGTATAACTACATAAAACTAGAGTAAATCGACAATTTAGACAAATTACTCAGTAGCATCACTGAAATTATACACTTCCTTAAATGGAATGATACCGTTTACTGCTTTCAGCATGGCATCTTCCCTCATCATAAGCATGCCCTTCTGGCGGACAGCTTTGTAAATTTCAGCCTCTATTGGATTTTTCAAAATTATACTTTGAACTTCTTTGTCTACTTTAAACATTTCAAATACCGCAACACGACCCCTCGTACCTGAAGGACATTCCGAAGACGGCACAGTGTCGTACATTTTACCATCCTCCCCTATTACTTTTTTGAACTGATCGGGTAAGTCTTTTAATTCTTCGTCTATTTGATTCTTAATCACAGGATCTATGGGTACTAATTTTCTTGATGATTCACATGTCATGAGAGCTAAACGCTGAGCCATAGATAAAATGAGGGTAGGAGCAATGAGGTAAGGGTCGACACCCATGTCTATAAGACGAGGAATGGCACCTATGGCATTGTTGGTATGCAAAGTAGAAAGAACTAAGTGCCCTGTAAGGGCCGCTTGAATGGCAAGCTGAGCTGTCTCCTTGTCACGTATTTCTCCTACCATTATTATATCTGGGTCCTGACGCATAATAGAGCGAAGACCATTTGCAAAAGTATACCCAATCTCAGGCATGACCTGTGACTGGCTTACATTTGGCATGTGGTACTCCACAGGGTCTTCGAGTGAAATAATATTATTTTTTTCTTTGTCTAATTCGTTCATCATAGAGTACAAAGTCGTAGACTTTCCAGAGCCAGTAGGTCCAGTGATGAGAATGATGCCGTAGGGTCGTGTTAATGCTTCTTTAACCATTTTCAAATTTTCAGGAGAGAGGTGTAGCTGATCGAGAGGCTTTACCCCCTTTTCAGAGTCAAGTATACGAATAACAACTTTTTCACCATAATACGCAGGCATAGTGGAGACACGAAAATCTATCTTGTGACCATCAATATTTGCACTAAAAGATCCGTCTTGAGGTTTTCTTTTTTCATCGAGTCTTAATTTTGCTAAAATTTTAATACGAGCTACGACTCCACTGTATACATTGAGTGGAAGGACTATGGAAGTATACAAAGCTCCGTCTACACGAAAACGAACTTTCACTTTTTCTCCAGTATGCTCTATGTGTATGTCAGAGGCATTACCTTCTATGGCGTTACGAAGCACAACTGCTACTATTTTTATCACGGGAGCATCCTCCACTATCTTTGCCTCTTCATTTGGTTTAGTATTTTTTAATGTATCACTCAAATTTTCGTCTACTAAAGATTGCTCTTTAGCTTCGTCTTTGTTTAATATATCTAGGGCTTCTTCTACTTGAGTCGTTAAGCCTCTGTATATACCCATAGTGCGTTCATAGTCTCCTTTAGATATGAGAAAAACCTTAAAAGGTACTCCTGCCTTGTTGGAAATAAACTGGAGTGCATCCATTGCTTGTATGTTTTCTGGATCAGTGACACCTACGTGAAGAACTCCATCTTTGAGGTCTATCGGGACAAAATTATAATGTGTAGCTGAATCCTCAGAAATATATTTAAGTGGATCAAATGTCAGCTCTTTTTCAGTAACTTTTACAGCTGGTATACCTAAATACTCCCCCCTTAGTGAGAGAAGTTCTTGTTCTCCTATACCAGACTCTAGTAAAGCTTCATTAATATCTCCACTGTATTTCTCAACAGCACGAGCTTTGATCTCGCTTATCTGGTCTTCTTTTATTAGATTTTTTTCAACTAATGATTGTAGAAAACTCATCCCGTTAGAAATTTATATTTTAATTATTAATACATAATATATTATACCTCATTTTAATCTTTTCGTTATTTCTAACGGAATTCATACAGAGGTAATTAGTTTGTGGGATTGGTATTGTTTTTAGGGAGAGACGAGTTTGGTTGTGTGTTTGTAGAAATATTTACAGATGTTGAAACTTTATCAGACCCAATAGGAGCAAAAGGGTTAGGTCTACCTTCTGTGCCGTCAGGATTAAGTATTATAGTAGAGTCACGTAGTGATGTGAAAGCTGGATTAGAAAATATAGTTGCATCTAATTTTATCCCTTCCACAGACAAGAGGAGCGTGAGGAATTCTTGAGTGATAGTAGAGTCAGCAACATTAGTATCCGTAGGAACAACGCTACCAGACGGAGACGTGGTTACAAGATTACCTGATTCCTCCGGACTTTTCTTAACAAAGAAAATAAATATGAGGAGAAAAATTCCTGCAATTGCTGTAAATATTAAAATGTTTTTTAATTTCTTCATATTTTAATTCTTTAACCAATAAGTCTTGATTTTAAAATCATGTTTGTATGTTGGAGTACCGGACTTTAAATCTATCTCCGAAGAAAAAGTTATTGATGATACATCTACTATGCGTAGATTGCTTTCAAGGTCTCGTGTAAAGTTTAGGAAATTTTCATATGTGCCAACAATAGAAAAGCTCAAATCCCACACACCGTATTCAGTAGAAACACCTGGTCCTGTAGCTCCTCCTGGGACCACTGATCCAGATCCTGGGGCTGTTGTTGTAGGGGCTGTTTTGATAGCATCATATTTCACATCTCTAAGAACCATGCCGTATGGTGCTGCAATCTTTTCTATTTCAAGAATGAGTCTGATGTTGTCGATACTGTCTGGAAGAAGCTTTTGTAGTTTTGCGAGGTCTTCAGTATTTAAGGCATTGTACTCAGCGGTTAATTTATCTCTTTGGTTTTCGAGTGCTTTAGAATTCTTTAAGGCCTCGTCATAAGACGCGACCTGACCACGAAGTTCTACTACGTTAGTATAGAGAGGATTAGTAAATGCAAAAAATCCTGCAACTGCTATTCCTAATAAAATGATTGGTAAGATAAATCTAAGCATAATTATGGATTTAATTGAGGTGGCAAAATCCCTTCTACTGCTTGCTCCCTCTTTAGGAGATTAAGCTTATAATCTACAAATGATGGATCAACTGAGAAATCTAAATCGAAAATAATGTTACCAGTCTCACTGAGTGTAAGGTTTGAAAAAACAGGTTCAATAAAATTCTTGTTCTTGCCGAAAAGATCTGACTGAAGTGCAAGATGGCTATATCCCAAAGAAACACCAGACATCTTAACATTTACTCTGTCACCCAGATTGCCTCCGTAGGTATAGCTAAATTTAGTAAAACGAACACTCTTCATTGTGATAAGCTGAAGCTCTTCAAATATAGGACTAATGGCTATATGCTTGGTGAGGACTTGGTTTGCTGCGTGGAGCCTTCTGTCTAAAAGCCTGAGGCCTTCTATCTTTGTAGGCTCGAAACGATTCTTTGCTAGAGATAGGTCAGATTCCATTTTTGCAATACTTTTCAATTGGACTCCTTTATAAAAATAAAATGCTCCTGTGGTGATGGCGACAGTGAGAACTATGAGAATACAAATCACGGTCAAAAAACCGATCGGCTTCGTGTATGTAGCAGAAGTATTTTCTCTAACCAAAGGTTTTTTAGGTATGAAAGATGTTTGAAAATTTTGTTCCATTACTTTATATTGTATCTTTTATATTATATTACAAAAATATCTTTTAATGAAGCAAAGTGTGTATAACTTTATGCAAAGACAGAAAATAAATACAAGCTGGGAGTTTGGTAGATGAGAAAATAAAAAAGGCAGATAAGGGTATACACGTGTAACACCCTCATCTGCCCGAGCATTCAAATACAAGTATGCGGAATATTTTACTTATATTTGATATTTTTTTGCCAACAGGAAACTTAAAGCACTTTTGTCTAAAAAGTTGTAGTGTGAGATTGAATAGTTGTGGAACATTTAGCGGACTTTTAGTGGTCCATAGAAAGGGGATAAATATGAGAGAAAAAGGTTTGGCACAAGCGTGCACCCTGACGTTAGGGCTTGGGTTTGTTTTGCTGTTTCTTTCCTGGGTGGCGGCTGGAGCAGGAAACGAGATAGGTGGTTACGTCGCCATCATCTTCTTCGCATTAAGGGTGGCCGGATTTTGGTAGGTCATCAAAGCCACAAAAGTAAACTACCCCCACTAGCAAGAACGGTTCTTACTAGTGTTTGCTTTGATCTTCATCATTTTCAAAAGAAAGATAACTATCTATAAAATCTTCAAAATCATTGTCGTAAGAAAAATATTCCGGAAAAGCTTCTTTATTTAAAATATTACTTTCACATCTATCTATCCCTGTATAGTCAATGTAACTAGAATACTTATACTTTTTTAAAAAATCTTGCCAAGTATTTGGATTTTGTTTATCGATCAGTTCTTGCCATCCAGAAAATTGTAAATCCAATGGATTCAAAGCTATATATCCAAAGAGGTGTTTTAAATATATATCTTCAGGGATATGTTTTGATTTAAATAATCCTCCAAATAAAGATCCTGTTCTTTGATATTTTATATTAAAATACATTGAATAACCGACACCTAGTTTTCTCATAAATTTAGTAATTCCACCTTCAACCTCTTCTTTAAGAAGAATATGAAAATGATTCGGCATGAGACACCATGCACCAATAGACACAAGTGCATTACTCCTTTTGTAAGAAAATATTTCTTCATAACTTTTATGTAAAATATTTATAAGATTATCGAGCCTTATAGATTCATCGGAATTAGCCACATAAAGTAACATGATGAAACGATTGTAATCGTGAGTGGATTTAAAAATAACCCTCTTGTCTATCCCCCTATTATAAATATGATAAAATTCTCCTGGAACAAAAATATCTTTTCTTAACATAAGAAAGAGTTTACCAAATTCGGGCTCCTCTAGCAAGAACGGTTCTTGCTAGAGGATTGCTAGAGGAAATATTTTATTGAAGTTTGCGCAGTGCTAGACCCATAGCGACAGCAAACTCGGGACCCATGGTATCAAGAACTTTCTGCAAGAATTCTGGAGTCTTAACTTTAGAAAATGGATGACCTATCTCTATTTCAGCTTGGAAATTATTTGCAGAAACTTCTTTGAGACCCTTCATAAGCGCCCCACCACCAGAAAATATAACCTTGCTTATTGTTCTGTTGTATTTTTTCTCATAACTTAGTAATACGTTGTTTGTTTCAGACATTATGTAGTCTATGTGAATCTTGATAACGTCAGCTAAGCTTTTTTCTGTAGGGCTACCGTATAGTCCAAACTCTTTCTTGATCTTCTCAGCTTCGGCAAATGACATGCTTAGAGACTTGGATATTGATTCTGTTATATACGCTCCCCCTCTCTCTATAGAGTGAAAACTTTTCACCATGCCAAACTCCACAATAGAGAGCTTGGTGCGGGACGCACCAAAATCAATAAGGAGAACTGGAGAAAGTTCATGCTCAAAGTTTGATCTGATAGAAGAGAAAATTTCAATTTCAAAAAAAGGAGACTCGATCTTGCACTCTGCTAAAATAGAACGGAACTTAGCCACTGCGTCATTTTGAGTAGCTACCACGAGCACATTCATCTTGTCTATTTTTACTTCCTCTACATGCTCTCTGTTTAATTCTTCGAAAGAAGCCTCTTTGTTTGGTAAAACGAAATAATCAAGGGAAACTTCTGCAATGGGCACAGGAATGTATTTCCTAGCTTCAATAGAAACTATCGAAAGCATTTCGTCTGCTTTTACCTGAGATGGTAGCTGTATTGTAAATATTAAACTTGATTGTACGGGTATAGACAAAACGCCTGAATTAGAAGAGACACTAGACTGCTTTAATACTTCCTTTAATGCGTCGGCTATTTTCTCTACGGAAAGATTTGTAGTGGCACCTATATCAAGGTCAGCATACGGACCAAGCTCTATGATACCGTAAGTTTCGAGTATAACTCTACCCCCCTTCTTCTTTATCTCAACGACTTTGATGGCTGAAGTTCCAATATCAATACCCACAGCACCATCTTCTGTGCCTTTTATCATTTTCTCTATATTCCCAAAGATTGTTTTCAGCGGATTATCCATTTATACTAAAAATACTAATATAATAATTATACCACATATGGCCTTTTTGAACACTATATTAAATGGAGTCTTAAATTTAATCTTTCCCATGAAATGCATAGACTGTGGAATTTCAGGATCAAATTTTTGCAATACATGCATAGGTCAGGCTCCGATCTCAGACAGAGAAGTGTCAAGTTGGATATACCCGACATTCGACTATAGACACCCACCGGTCAAGAAAGCCTTGTGGCTAATAAAATACAAAAGCAAGAAGAGCTTAGTGAAAATATTTGCCGAAATAATGTATGACAGGATGATAGCAGAGCTTGCAGACTTGTCTCAATTAGAAAATTTTAATAATTCCATCTTGATACCCATTCCCCTTTCAAAAAAAGGACACAGAGAGAGAGGATACAATCAAGCAGAATTACTTTGCGAAGAATTAATAGAGATAGATAAAAATACAAATTTTAAACTAGGAAAAAATATTCTAGTAAAGACAAAAGACACAGGGCACCAAGCTCACATTAAAAACAAAGGCGAAAGAATGAAGAATATCATTGGTGCTTTTAGTATTAAAGATTTAGATAAAAATATAAATTTGATAAAAAATAAAAATATAATCCTAATAGATGACATAACCACTACAGGAGCTACGCTCGGTGAAGCAAAGAAAGTGCTAAAAAACGCTGGTGCAAGAAAAATAATAGCTTTTACTATAGCACATTGATATAATAACCTCTATGTCACATTGTAAAGATTGCGAACCAGCACAAGAAAGTCATTTTGTAGCATATACCTCAGTCGTACTAGGATGGATAGATGAGCCATTTTTTGGACTCATGGAAAAAATGTTTAAAAATACAGCAGAAGTAATGGCGGACAAGCTGTCTATTCCATTTTTTGAAACCATGGTCTTCCTCGGACTCGGTAGATACTCATACAGGCCAGAGAAAAAGGATACATACAGAACTAAATGTTTCTGGGATGAAGCAAGAAGACGAAACATTCAAATGCGTGAATTTCATCTCGGACCCATAGGTGACGCATTCGTGGCGACCTTCACATACAAAGACGGTGACAAAGAAAAAAAGAAGACGCTGCTTTTTGATGGCTTACCTCGCCCTGGACTCAAAGACTCACCTTCTCTTAAATGGATGGACAACAAAGGCATAATGAAAACAAAATTCAAAGAAGCAGGTTTGCCTATAGCAGATGGGGGTGTGACATGGACGAAAAGTCAGGCAATAAAAATTTTTAATCGCATCCAAAAGCCCATCATCACCAAGCCGAATTTAGGATCTAGAAGTAGACATACGATGATCCACATAAACACCCTCGAGGATTTGATGGTGGGATTTAAAAAAGCCAAGAAACTCTCTCCTCTAGTCATAGTCGAGGAAGAACTTCGCGGATACTTGTTTAGAGGAACACTAGTAAATCAAAAAATTGTAGCAGTCATAAAACGTGACCAACCAGAAGTCACCGGTGACGGTATTCATACTCTTCAACACTTGCTCGATGAAGAAAACAAAAGACCAGAAAGACAAGGCCCGATATACCACATCATACCCATAGACAAAGAAGCAGAAATAGAGCTAAAAAGACAAAATGTAAAGTTAGACGACGTAATAGAAAAAGGTAAAGTAATAACTTTCTCCCAAAAGACAAGTAGGAGTTGTGGAGGTACTACTACAGATGTCACAGATATAATTCATCCTGATAACAAAGAAATGCTCGAAAACGTAGGCAAACTTTTAAATGACCCACTTGTGGGCGTAGATTTTATAATAGAAGATATAACCAAATCATGGAAAGAAGAACAACATTCGGGCATCATAGAGTGCAACAGTCTGCCGTTTATAGACCTGCACCACTACCCTCTCTTTGGTAAGCCAGTCAACGTAGCAGGAAAACTCTGGGATCTCGTACTACCCGAGTCGCATATAGACTAATTTTTCTCAAACATTATTTCAGAGTCTGGGTTGTATGCATCAGGATCCATGACTAAGTGAGAAGTGTATTTTTCTGATACAACGAAATCACCTAAGAATTTAAGGAATTCTTCCTTCCTTCCTTTCTTTCCTTTTTCTTCTAAATGCTCGAGGGGGTGAGCTTCAGGAGTAAATTCATAATGCCCCCTTATCTCTCCGTCACTATATACACGTAAGTGGTATTGATCTTGGAAATCATCTAATTTCCTCCAACTTAAAACCTGATCAGTGTCAGTCCATGCTATGAAATGATTCCCGAAACCCCAGCTCTCATGTAGGTGCTTCTTTAATTCTTCTAGGGTCTTGCCTTGTCTCAAATATCCTATGTGGTATTTCTGCCTTGAGCTGTCGTGATGAATGATACCCCACTTAAGTAGTGTTCTCTGCATAGGCAAGAAAAACCTGTATATATGATGCCAAGCCTTGTATTTCAATCTATCGAAAAAACTCATAAGGATATAATAGCATATTTTAAATTTAATTTAACATATCATTTACGAGTGAATTTATAGATAAAGTTTTATTTCAACGAAAAAGGATTAAAATTTGTATCAGTATCATAATAGTCTTCATTTTCTTTTTTCTTCAAGAAAGAGATTATTTTATACGTTACAGGGGTAAAAAATATTTCTATTAGTGTTTTAAAAATATAATTAGAGATAATGAGTGTGACGAGTAAAGAAAAAGGAAATATACCCGAAAATGCAATTAATATAAATAAACTGCTATCTACAAGCTCGCCGACTACAGTAGAGCCCACAGTACGCATCCAGAGATGTTTACCTTTTGACCACAACTTCATTTTAATTAAAATAAAGGAGTTTGAAAAACTTCCGAAAGTGTACGCAATGAGACTCGCTATCACAATACGAGGAGTAAATCCTAGGATGCTATCATATGCCATTTGATTATTCCAATCCGCTGCAGGAGGCAGCTTCCCAACAATTATAAACACAACAGACATCATCAATGCAGAAAAAAAACCAAGCCATATTATTCCACGAGTTCTTTTATATCCATAAACTTCGGCTAGTATGTCTCCGAAAATATAACTCAATGGAAACAACAAGGTTCCTGCATCAAATGTAAACCAGCCCAAACTAACTATCTTAGTAGATGCAATATTTGAAATCAGAAGCACTGACACAAAAAATACGCTAATGGGAACTAAGTATATATAATTTTTTCCTTCTTTATTCATAAAATATATTTTTTAAATTAAAAAACAACTTGATCAACGGATAATTTATTGTCTTGGCGGAGCCGGACGGATTCGAACCGTCGAGGGGTTTTGAAGCCCCTGCCTCTTTAGCAAAGAGGTACGTTAGACCACTCTGACACGGCTCCTTTGGCTATTTTCATACTCTATCATATTATTATGGTTTTTCCATTTTTTTCTGGTATACTCTTTTTAGTTAGCAGATAGAAGGACAGATGGGTGAGTGGCTTAAACCAGCGGTTTACTAAACCGCCGTCCCCTTAAAAGGACCGTGAGTTCGAATCTCACTCTGTCCGCCAGTAGTTTTGAAAAGTAGTCGCTAGAAAGTTCTTATTTTAGGCTACATTTCAAAACTGAAAAGTGATAAAATGAGTGAACCCTGAAGGGATTCGAACTGTATGATTTTTCAAGAAGCACCACCAGATTTTAATAAGGAAATAGACGTCGTTGGCTGCTATGTCCAGTATGACGGTAAATTTGTTTTGCTTCATCGTCAACCATATAAAACCAATGGGAATAAATTAGGTCTTCCCGCGGGCAAGGTCGATCGAGGAGAAAATATTCATCAGGCAATGAGTCGAGAGATTAAAGAAGAAACAGGCCTAGAAATACCCGAGGAAAATCTGGAACACATCGGTACAGTATTCGTTAGAAATGAAGGTCATGACATTGGCTACCACATGTTTATCACTCACTTGTCAGCTCAACCAGAAGTAATCATTAGTCCTAAAGAGCATCAGGCATATATCTGGGCATCACCCTCTGAAGCACTCAAAATGGATTTGATACATGACTTAGACGACTGTATTAAGATGTATTACCAAATTTAAACACCAATCTTTATGAGGAAAGTTAAGCAAATAAAAAAGAATCTCGGTATCTCACCAGAACTTCTGACGAAACTTCGTCGCGCTACTCTTATAGCCTCCGCTGGTTCATCTACACGCCTTAAAGGTTCAAAACTCTCAGATAAAGAAGTAGAGCGAGTAGCTAATACTGTTTTTGGGCAAAAGTAGGAATATCGAATAAGGCAGGATTTTCTTTGTAGATTCGCCTCAAATCCCGTACAATTTTATCAACACTCCTGAAATCAAGCCGTTTCGGTTCTAATTTCGGGACATCGCCACCGCAGATTTTTTTTAATTAACTTTTATAATATAGATTCTAGTTATTAAACGCATCTCGTAGAGTTTGGATATCAAACTTTTTCATTTTCATGAAAGCCTCGGTGACACGAGCTATTTGTTCTTTGGTGCCAGTAGACATTATATGCTCCATTTCAGTAGGAACTACTTGCCATGGAAAGCCAAATTTATCTTTGAGCCAGCCACACTGCACCTCCTCTCCCCCTTCTGTTAATTTATCCCAATAGTAGTCTACTTCTTCTTGGGTATCGCAGTTTATCATAAAAGATATCGCTTGCTCGAAGTTAAGTGGACTTTTCTTGCCGCTATCCATAGCTGCCATGAAAAAATTTTCTATAGTAAAGCCAGCGTGCTTCACCACAGCATTTGTCTCTACTACTTCTTTGTCTGCTTCCTCGTATTTCATCATGTAGTTAATATTTGAATTATGAAATACACTTGTGTAAAAATTCACAGCTTCTTCTGCACGACCACAAGCATCCCCCGCAAACATAAGTGTAGGTATCACTTTCTGCGGAGACTTCATGGTCGAAGAAAACATGATCTGCCATGACACTCCATACTGGTCCTCTACCCAGCCATACTTGTCTGCAAATGGATATGCAGCTAGCTCCATGAGCACCTTGCCAGTACTTGAGAGTTTACCCCAAAGTTCATCTACCTCTTCTGTGGAGTCACAAGATATGATGAAAGACACAGTAGGATTAAACTTATTAAATGGCCCGGCTACCATGAGACTAAAATCCGTACCAAAGATATTAAGCGTACCCATCTGCACACTACCAGAAGGAGTGTTTTCGAGCTCTCCGGCACCACTAAACTTCGTACCTGGAAATACTGAAATATAAAAATCAGTGATCCCTTTCATATCTTTCTCAAACCATAAAAACGGTATTATTTTTTGCATGCTTTGTGGAATTATTTAATTTTCTTTGTAACCTTTGCCACCTGCTTAGATACATCTTTCCACTCGCTTTTTATAGTCTTAGCTATAGCACTTACGTCCTTGGCAGCAAGCTTGTATTCCTTTGCATAATTTTTAGATACTGTGTCTACTACTTTGTTGTAAATTGGCGCACTTACTTTCTTTGCCTTCTTTATCTCAGCACTTACTTCTTTCTTCATTTTAGCGATCAACGCCTTTGCTTTCTTTTGATTTGTTTTACCATCGGGACCCATAAGATAATAAGCTCCAGCACCTGCAAGTGCTACCCCCGCTGCACCTATGACTCCAAGAGAAACTTTCTCCCCTGTTGATAAGCCACCCTTTTTAACAGCTGCTGTACTTTTTGTATTTTTTTTCATATTTTTTATTTTAATATTTTTTTAATAAACTTTTAATCTTTTCGACGTCTTTTCTTTCCACCAAACAAAAAACTAAATACCATGCTATTTCTCACATCTTCGAGAAGCTCTTTTGTGGTATCCCCTATGTGGTCTATGTCTTTCTCTATCTTATCTAAAATTCTAGAAAATGTGCCCGCTGCACGATTTAAATAGAACAGTAGAACTGCAATAAGAATAAAAAGTATCACAAAACCGACACTGGAGATAAGGAAGAAAATATGCATTTGTGAAAATTGATCCATTGATTAATTATAGACCTTTCCAGGTAAATTGCAAAAACCATCCTTTTCTGATATGCTACTTCTAGCGGGATAGAGAAGAGGAATCTCGCAAGGCTCAGCGGTTTTTATATGGGCCCCCTCAGAAGAAACTTTGAGGTGTGCACTCGTCAAATTCGGAGAAATCCTCTCTGCCATCTGGTAGAAAGACAATTCCGAGCTAAATTTTCCAAGTAATTGGAGATAAATGTGTAGAGACTAGATGATGAGCTCCTTAATTAAATTTATTTAAAAAGGAGATGGTATAGTCCAGACCACAAACATTTTGGTAGTGAAAACTATAGTGGTAAAGCATAACCTTGAGACGGCCGTTCGATTCGGCCTCCCGCAACAAGATAGTGCCAAAACTAAAAGACAGAAATTTAAAGTTTAAATTTCTGTCTTTTAGTTTTATATAAATCCGTACTCTCGGAAAATATCTTCATAAATAGCTATTACTCTCTTTGCTTCACGTTGAGAAATCTCATATGAGAGACCTTCGTGTGCAACCCTGTTTCTTATTGTGTGCACTTCCCACGCAGAAGTAAGATTCCTAAATTTTTCTTGGTCTGTGCTTTTTAATTTATCACCCAGTGTATCTCCTTTAAACCCGAGTTGACCTAAAAGGTCCTCAAGCATAGCATCAGCTTCTATGATGGCAAGTTTCCAGTCACTCGGAGACTGAGAGAAAAGATATGTGAGAGTCCTCACCCATCTACTATTTTCAGATACGTTATTCTCTCTTTCCTTCTTTTCTTCACGCTCCTTTTTATGATGAGCGTATTCTACTATCTCGTGATGCATATGTGCGTGCTCCTTTTTTCTAATCTCAAGCATACGTACAAAACAGTACGACATAAGTGCGAGGAAAAACATTGCGAGGAAAAAGAGTATGACGTAAAAAGTGTCGAGTACGCTCTTCTGAAAAAAGATAGCTGCTAATCCTTTAGCTACGCTAACTTCGTGCCCAAACCAATAGTCAGGACTTAAATACTGAGACTCAAGGAAAGTCCCCTCTATTAAACTATTTTGTCTTTCGTATGATCGCGCAACGTCCATAAATTTTGTTATATATATTATACAACAAAAAACCCTATCTCACCTCTTCGAATTTTTTCCCAACTTCAAATAGTAAATCTTCAGCTCCATGAGGTGCCATGAATTGGATACCGAGAGGTAAGTTTTTACCCTCAACCTCACTAAATCCTGATGGTATAGATACCGCTGGTACTCCAACCATATTAGCTGTAATAGTAAATATATCTGCCAACCACACAGATACTGGATCACTCTTTTCCCCTATTTTCCAAGCCACAAACGGAGCAGTGGGAGTAGCAATAATATCAATATCCTTAAAAACTCTATCGAATTCTTTTATTAAAACATTTCTTACGGCTTGCGCCTTACCATAATACGCATCATAGTACCCATGTGATAAAACATATGTTCCGAGAAGTATACGTCTACGTACTTCCTTTCCAAAACCAACCCCTTTAGTTAACATATAATCTTCCAGTAAATTAGATCCGTCTTTGTGTAAGCCGTACCTTACCCCATCAAAACGAGCAAGATTAGTGGAAGCCTCAGCAGGCATAATTATATAATAAATAGCTAGAGCAATATCAAGATTCTTAATAGAAATATCTTTCATCTTAAATCCCAATGATTCGAGCTTTTTGATAGATTGATTAAAATTCTCTTTTACCTTGGCGTCAACTCCTTCGGAGTTCACTAGTGACCATGGTATGCCGACAACCATATCTTTTTTTTCTTTATATGA
This sequence comes from Patescibacteria group bacterium, assembly GCA_038063515.1. Taxonomy (GTDB): domain Bacteria; phylum Patescibacteriota; class Minisyncoccia; order Phycocordibacterales; family UBA9973; genus UBA9973. The sequence goes on from JBBTUY010000004.1 coordinate 98,899, forward strand.
AGGATAGGTATCATCATTGAAACTCGTGCTATCCATGGGATCATGACCTGTAACAGCATCAAAAATTATTTTTGCATCCTCCGTGTTTTTAGCAATCTGTCCAATACAATCAAGAGATGAGCCCATAGCGATAAGACCGTGACGAGACACCCTGCCATATGTTGGCTTGAACCCTACTGTTCCACAAAAAGCCGAAGGCTCACGTACTGATCCACCAGTATCAGAACCAAGAGATCCTAACGCGAGATTTGCTGCTACGGCCACTACTGAACCTCCAGAAGACCCTCCAGCTACCCTAGATGTATCGTAAGGATTTTTGGTTACACCGTATGCCGAATTTTCAGTTGATCCTCCCATTGCAAACTCATCTGTATTTGTTCTACCTAGAAACACAACTCCTTGTTTTTTTAGTTTTTCTATAACAGTAGCATCATAAGATGCTATATAATTTTCTAGAATTTTTGATGCTGAAGAAACATGCCTTCCTTTGATAAGGATTACATCTTTTATAGCAAGGGGTATACCTAGAAGTGGAAAAGATTTTCCATCTTTTATCATTACATCAGCTACCTGGGCCTGTTCTAAAACATCATCATATACTTCTAAATAAACGTTTAATTCATTATTTTTATTTTTTATTTCATCTAAATATGCCTGTGCTAGTTCAACTGCAGTAAATTCTTTATTATCTAATGCCAAGCGTGCTTTTTTAATTGTCAGACTTTTTAAATCAATCATAAATAAAATTACAAAATCTTTTTTACTTTCAGGAAGTTGTCTTGTGTATCTGGAAACTGCTCTAAAATAAGCTCTTTGGAAAAATTCCGAGGCTCTAGTGTGTCTTCACGCCAGACATTGTGCACCTTGTAGTCAGGCTCTATGTCCTCCACCTCTACACTCTCGATCTGTTTTACGTACTCTAAAATACCCTGCATGTCAGTGAGCAGAGACTTCTTTTCTTCCTCATCGAGCTCTATGCGGGCGAGATTAGCTAAGTTTTCCACATCCTTTAATTCCATATGAAAACAGTATACTCTAACAAACACAAAAATAAAAGCCGTTTGTTTTCATACATCTACGCTATAGCGTAGATTAATATATGTATGGTTTAGATAGTTTAAATGTTTTAAATTGTTTATGTAAACCAATTCTTTTTACGTAAGCAAGAAATTCAGCTGGTAATGGTGATGGACCGACCCAAACACTTCTCTGAATCATCAAAAAGTCAAAACTTATAAGCTGACGGCGAAACCAATCCCTCTCCTTTTTCCTCTCTTCTGGAATATCATATATAAGGAGTAAATTTTTTGGCACATCTTTACTCAAATTAGAAGTAAAAGAAGCAAGATATTGTCTCTTTGGTTTGCTTACCTGCTTTTTCTGAATACCAGAAACAGGTAAACCAAACGCATTAACTGACATACCCTTATAACGAAATATTTTTCCATTACTATGCATATAGCAATAATACAACCACTTCCCCATCTACGCTATAGCGTAGATGGGGAAAAAGAATAAAATAACATTATAATCTATCCATGAAAATAACTACCGTACAAACGAGATAGATGCTTATAAGAATCAAGAGCGAGTTTAAGTTTTTCTTCTGGTGTTGAGATATTTTTCCAACCACCTGCATTCTTTACAAATTCCCTTCTTGCAGATAGGCCATACATTCCATACTGAAGGAAGGCATCTTGAGGATCATCAACCGACTTCCCATCTGGCCCCATACTTGTAAATCTCGCCACAACACCTGGAGCAACTTCAGCTTCCTCTGTCACAGCTGGCTTACACAAAACATTCCTTAGATCATTTCCGAGTTTTTCTGACCATTTATCCATCATACCTTTTGAACCAAAATAAACTGTAAATGCTTTACCGCCTCCACCTTCTCCACCCGTAAGATATTTATGTGCATATTCATTATTTTTTAAATAATTAGCTACTTGAACTACATTTTCTGGAGATATATTTAAATGAGCTTTCCAACCAGCATTAGTATTATTTAATAGAAAATTACATTTTGCTTCTTTTTTATTTTCCATAGCAAAACGGAATGCTTCTTTAATGTGCTCGTATTCTGGAAGAGCATCTACATACACCTTTTCAACTTCACGTAAGGCATCTGTACTTTGTGCTGCTTCAGAAACTTTTTTATTCTCGGGTAAACCTACAGATTCGAGATGATTGTCAGTTTTTCTAATTAGATCTTCCACGGTTACTGGTACACCTTTTTCCCAGCGACTAATACCTATGAGCACACCACCAGTGTGCTCCTCACCATATGTCTTCCCATCATCTGAAGAAAACCGAAGGATTATTGGTTCACCTGCTTTAAGTTTTCTAGTATCCATCTTAACTATGAGACCAACTCCTACTCCATCATGTGACCAGGTACAACGAATAATTCTTTCATTGCCAGTTTGAGAAATTAGTTCGCCCCGCATTGCTCCGTTTTCTGTTTTTATATATACGTCCTCTTGAGGAGGAACTATTGTTTCCAGCTTATTTTGACCATTAGTTGTATTTAAACTTTCAAACATACTTAGCCAATTAGTGCTTTCACTCTCTCTGCTACAGGAGGATGGGTGGCAAAGAGTCCACTTATTTTTTTACCGAGGGGTGTACCCTTGGGGTCAGAGATATAAAGGTGTGCTATAGCACCAGACTGGCGAGCCATAGGCTCACTATGTGCAGCTATTTTCTTGAGTGCATTTGCGAGTCCTTCTGGGTAACGTGTGAGGAGTGCGCCTGATGCGTCAGCTAAAAACTCACGCTTTCGAGATATCGCAAGCTGAATAAGAACTGCAGAAATAGGAGCAAGGATAGAAAGTGCGATACCAATAAACACAAACAATCCTGCATTTTTATTATCATTGTCTCTATGACCAAAGAATAAACTCCGTGTAAACACATCTGCGGCAATAGTTATAAATCCTACAAGCACAACGACGACAGTCGAGAGAAGCATATCTCTGTTTCCTATGTGAGAAAGCTCATGCCCTATCACACCTTCGAGCTCATTCTTTTCTAGTATTTTTAAAAGTCCTGTTGTTGCACAGACGACTGCATGATCTTTATCCCTCCCAGTCGCAAAAGCATTAGGTGCATCGTCTTCGACAACGTAGACCTTTGGCATTGGGAGACCTGCAGTGATGGCAAGATTTTCTACGCTAGTATACAAGTCAAAGTATTCTTCCCTCTTTGCTTCTTTCGCTCCTGCGAGCTTAAGAACGATCTTGTCTGAAAACCAGTAAGAAAATACATTCATTAAAATACTAAAAAATACGAAGAAATACAAAATGTTTGGATTGCCGTAATACATACTAATAAACCAACCGAATAAAATGGCAATGACAAAAAACACACTCATGAGGAGCCAAGTCTTAGTAACATTTTTTGATTGCTCGTGGTATAGATTCATATTATTAATTTTTCTTTTTTCGCTTCTGCAGATTTTCTAATAAAGGACCACATATGCGTTCGAATTCTTCAAATAAAACTTTTGGATTCTTGTCGTAATTACCAAAGACTGTTTTTGCTGTCTCGACTAAACGTGGATCTGGATTAGCTCTGAGTTCTGTAACGATAGCATCATAATCTTTATTCATCTCATAAATTTCTTGCTCACTCTTTTCTTCTCCTGAACTAAAAATCTTTTGATTTGATACCCGAACTGTCTCATAAACAATAGTTTGGTATGCATTAAATACAGAATCAAACGACGTACTATCACATGAGTTAACAGCATTAATTATTTTTCCAATTAGAACACCAGAATTTTTTTCAGCAAAATCAGGAATTTTTTCTACGTAGTCCTTAAGGAAATCCTTTTTCCTCTCCTCATCTAATAAAGATATAAATATCGGATGTTTACCCCATATAGTGACCCACATGAGAGCACGTGGCTCTTCGGCAATTAATTCCCTACTATTAGTAACTTCTCCCAGCCTAAGAAAAGCAGGGACAATATTATTATCTTCACGCTGGTCCTCAGTATTTATCATGACATGACTCACATCGTGAAATATCAGACTGCCCCTCACAAGAGCATCCCTAAGAAGACCCACAGCCTGCTCTTTGTTTTGAACCTCCCTGCCTGGTATATGCATGTTTCCATTCAAAAGTCTCTTGCTTGCATGTTCCACATAAAGCCTGAATCTCTCCATTTCTTCTGCTGTGAGTTCAGAAATTCCAAGACCAAAGAAATTCGCGGCAGTCTTTTTAGATATTTCTTTTGATTCAAATATTTCATCAGAAATACGCTTAACTTCGGCTTGAATTTCCGGTTCCCTATAAAGTGTCTTTTTATTTCCTAAACTTTCAGGCATAATTTTTAAAACTTAACTTCCACAGGCTTCTGTGCAGCGTCATCGTCGGCTACATCAAAGAATTCCATTTTAGGAAAATTAAACATACTTGCTAATATATTTGAAGGAAAAGATTCCATCTTGATATTTAGGTCTCGAACATTTGTATTGTAAAATCTTCGTGCTGCTTGGATTTTATTTTCTGTATCAGAAAGCTCGCGTTGCAACTCTAAGAAATTTGTATTTGCTTTAAGATCTGGATACGCTTCAGAGATGGCAAAGATTGACTTTAAAGCTCCTGTAAGCATGTTCTCAGCTTCTGCGTGCTCCTTTGTAGGACCTTGTGTACCCATAGCCATACTGCGTGCCTTCGTGACATTTTCAAATGCACTAGACTCATGAGTAGCGTAGCCTTTAACTGTGTTTACAAGATTAGGAATAAGGTCATAACGACGCTTTAGCTGGACTTCTATGTCCGCCCAAGCCTCTTTTGTACGATTAATAAGACTAACAAAACTATTATATATGTATATAACCCAAACAAACACGAGACCTAAAATTATAAATAAGTATTTCATATTTTTATATTATACCATAAATTGAAAAATTTAGGGGCAAATCTACAAAATAGCAATTTTTACTTCTTTCGAGCTATCTGCCACTCTTCTGCCCATACGAGCAGTGGTGAAGCGACGAATATGGAAGAGTACGTCCCAAAAAACATTCCTGCGGTAAGCATAATAGCGAAGTATTTAGTACTATCTGGACCAAAGAATATGAGAGCTAGAAGTACAAGCATGACAGTAAGAGATGTACAGATAGATCTCACAAAAGACTGCTCGAGACTCCTTCCCACTACTTCACTAAAGTTAAACTTGGAATTCTCAGCTTGCTCTTTTAAGTTCTCTCGTATTCTGTCGAAGATCACAATAGTATCAGAGACAGAAAGACCGAGTATGGTAAGCACTGCTACCACAAAAAGTGTGTCCACCTCTACACCATACACACGCGAAAGCACTACAAATATTCCAACAGGGATAATCACGTCATGAAGAAGGGTTACTATGGCAATGAGTCCATATCTCCAAGATGAAACAGGCTCTGCAACTTTCCTGAAAGCAAAAGCTATAAAGCATATTATCGCGAGAGATATAAGGATGATGGCTATGATAGCTTTCCTTGTAAGCTCTCGTCCGACAGAAGGACCGATAGAATTGTAATTTATTTCAGTAAGAGTACTCTTGCCATCTACTGAAAGAGTCTTTAGAAGTAGCGCGTGCTCAGAATCATCGAGGCTGCGAGACTTTACTATGTATCCCTTCTCCTCTGTTGGTTGTAAGAGAATAGACCCTAAAGCTAGATCTTCTAAAGGCTTACTCAAATCTTCTTGTGTAGGACGTGCATCTGTATAGGTAACTTCCGACAACGCCCCACCCTTAAAATCAATACCGATATTTAGTCTAAATATTGCGAGAGACAGTAAAGACATGAGCACTAATATGGCTGATATGGTTATAAATATTTTTTTGTGTTTAATGATAAACATAATTTTAATTACTTACTAATACCTGATCCAAACAAAAATCTAGTAACCTTGCCTTCTGGTAAAAGAGTAAACACTGAAAGAAAAACACGAGTAACGATGATAGCAGAGAACATAGAGACTACGACACCCATACCGAGAGTTAATGCAAATCCTTTAATGAGAGCTGTACCGAACCAAAAGAGTATGAGTGCAGTTATGATATTTGAAATGTTTGAGTCGCGAATAGAGAACCATGCACGAGAAAATCCAAGCTTCATAGCGTCTACTATAGTGCGACCCGCACGCATCTCTTCTTTTATACGTTCAAATACGAGCACATTTGCGTCTACAGCAATACCCATCGATATGATGAATCCTGCGATACCTGCAGCTGTAAGAGTGACGGGTAAAAGTTTAAATAATGCCAGAATTATAAATACGAATATTGAAAGAGACACAGTAGCCACAAATCCTGGCAAGCGATACCAGAGAGTGAGGAATAATCCAACAAGAATAAATCCTATTATTGCAGCTTTTACGCCAGCATTTATAGCATTATTGCCGAGTATCGCACCGATGGTCTGAGTAGAAACTAGAGTAACAGGCACAGGCAAAGCACCGGAGTTTAGCCTACCTACTAAAATCTTTGCTTCATCTGGAGTAAATCCTCCTGATATCACAGCCTCCCCTCCAGTGATCTCTTCATTTACATTTGGAGAAGAAATAATAGCACCGTCTAGATATATGGCTACTTGCTTACCTACATTTTCTTTCGTAATTTTAGCAAAAAGTTCTGTACCCTTTTCATCAAACAAAAGCTTTACACTTGGCTCTCTATTGTTTGGATTAAATTCGAGACTTGCCTTTTTTAAATACCTACCAGTGAGCTCTGTAGCAACAAAATTCTTTGACAAATCTATAGAACCTAAATCAATCTTGCCATCTTTGTCTAATTTCACAGCTTTTGGCTCATTACCTTCACCTTCAACTTTGAATTCTAAGATAGGGGTATCACCTATCATCTTCACAGCTTCCTTAATATCTGTAATCCCTGGAAGATCCACAATGAGCTGCTCTTCACCACCGGAAACAAAGCTACCGTGTTGTATCTGTACTACTGGCTCAGAAATTCCAAAGATATTTATTCTCCTCTCAATAACATCACGAAGTGCATCCATGGATTCATTTACCTGACCAGCAGGCACCGCACTCACATCAGCCTTATATACAAGATGGCTTCCTCCAGAGAGGTCAAGACCGAGACGAAAAGGAAACTTTTTGAAAAATGCTTTCTCTGTTTCAAAACTTTTGTTTAGTCTTGGTTCTGTTTTAAATACAAAAAATGCTACGCCAACTCCTAAAGCAAGTACAACGAGAGCTAAAATTATTTTTCTTAAATTTTTCCACATAAATATATAGACATATTATACTTTTTTACAAAATAAGCAATCATATAGACTTTTAAGGTTTTGTGTGTTATTTCTTAAACTTTTTTAAGAGGAAATTATCTATGTATTCGACAAAAGAAGCTATTATAATACCGAGGATGAATCCTCCTAAAATATCCACTGGAAAATGCACACCGGAAGCTATTCGCGCAATTCCTATTATGATTGCAAAAAATATAAATATACTTCCCACCTTTTTATGAGATAGGAATATTGAAAATGCTAAAGCCATGTAGAACGTCGCATGCCCTGATGGGAAAGAGTGATCTACCTTGGTAAGTAGTGGCACAACATCACTGAAGACTCTAAACGGTCTCGGTGCGAGAAATATCTCTTTTAAAAAATGCGCTAAGGTCCAAGCGATGGCTCCAGAGAAAAAGGATATAAGTATTTCCTTTTTCTTTTCTATAAACGCTGCCACTTTGTCATCTGCTTGTAAGACTTCATGATGAAAGAGTAGAAACACAAATGCAGAGAGGGATACTAGATACGGCAAGTACAATGCACAGAATAAAATAACACCATCCATAAAGACAGACTGATGTGCTAAATTATAAAAAAAGAAAAAGATTTGATTGTTCATTATTTTATTTTACTACGCTCATACACTCTCTTATCTACTATTTTATTCTTCTTAATAAATTCTTTCTCAATATCTAATCCAAGCTCTATGCCAACAGCAAAGACCATATTGATAACATCAGCTATCTCCTCCCCTGTATTGTCTACAATTTCCTTATCCTTATTTACATACATTCCAGAAATCTTTCTGCATGCTTTTGCAAGCTCTCCCACTTCTTCAACCAACATTAAAAGTCTCTCATCTAGAGACTCATCTTTAAATCCCCGCTCTTCAATCTTTGAGGCAACATATTTTTGAAGATGTTTAATTGTACCTGTTTTAATTTTCATATATAAATATTTATCTTTCGACTAGGTCTTGCCTAGTCAGTTTTGGTTTTCGCGACTTGTAAAACATTCTTTAAAAGCATTGCGACAGTCACAGGACCCACGCCTCCCGGCACGGGTGAAACATAGGATGCAAAACTGCTGACAGAATCAAGATCCACGTCTCCCACTATGCCACCTCCCTCTTCTGAAGTCCCTGCGTCAATTATTATCACCCCTTCTTTTATCATATCACTTTTTATATATTTACCTTTCCCGATGCCTGAAATTATAACATCAGCATTTTTTAAAATAATTTCTTTGCCTTCTGTCTCACTTGTAACAGCATATGGAAATAAATTCTTAAAACGAAGTAATGCTGTGACAGGCCTACCCACGAGAGCCCCCTGCCCCATGACGACTATATTTTTATCTTTCAGATCTACAGGCAAGGTCTCGAGCATAGCCATGCATGCGAGAGCTGTAGGAAGACCAGAGACATTCTCGCCCTCATAAAACTTCTCACTAGAAACAGTACCCAAACAGTCCACATCGAGTGTAGGGTCTATGGCATCGAGTATTATCTGCCGGTCTAAATGTGCTGGAAGTGGAAGCTGTACTATGATGCCACACATATCCTGCATTTCATTTAAAACTTTTATTTCTTTTATTAAATCCTCGGTCGTAATAGATGGAGGAAAATTTGCATTATGAAACTTAATACCCACTGACTCTGCAAGGCGAGATTTCATCTTTACGTATTGAAGAGATGAAGGATCTTCTCCTACTAATACATCACAAAAAACAGGAACGAAAGGCAAAGCCTCTACTTCCTTTTTTATCCCCTGCATTATTTCTTCACTTATTTTTCTACCGTTAATTATTTGCATATATAAAATATTATTACAAGCTTAAGAAATATCAATTATTTTAGGGTACAGAATTTTTTAAGCTTAAAAATTCCTGAAGTTTCCTCGCCGTCGCTCGGAAAACCCCCTAAAAAAATTATATTTCCCAAGCTTGTAATTACACTCCCAAAAACTCATGCTTCATATCGTCTCGATGCACAGACCTACCGTACCTACGCATACTCATAAGTATACCAAGTGCAGCAAATTCTGTAAGCAGATGTGAGCCTCCATAGCTCATAAAAGGAAGTGGTATTCCAGTTACGGGCATCAGCCCTAAATTCATACCAACATTTATGAGTATATGACTCATAAAGAAAATAGCAATGCCCATACCGAAAAGTATTTCAAAATTTGATGCGCCGAGAGTCGCAGAATACAATATCCGCCAAAATACAAGTCCGTAAAGAGTGAGAAGGAGAAGTGATCCTATAAGCCCCCATTCTTCGGCATACGCAGCAAAAATAAAATCAGTTTGTGGCTCAGGCAAGAACTTTAATCTGGACTGTGTACCAAAACCAAGACCTTTGCCTACTATCTGCCCAGAACCTACAGCAATTGTGGATTGAAAAGCATTGTATCCTGTACCGTGAATGTCAGCGAGTGGATTTATGAAATTCATAATACGTGCTTTCTGATATGGAGCAAAAACAAACATCCACAGCATGACAAATACGAGAACTCCCGAAGTGAAAACAAAAAATAAATGCATTTTCCTTATTCCAGATACCAATACCATGCCTAGCCAGATAGCACCTATGATCATTGCAGATCCGAAATCAGGCTGAAGAAGGACCAAAAAAAGAGGAATAAATGCATACACTCCCGAAATAAAAATGTGTTTTATGTCCCCTATCTCCACGTGTCTACGAGAAAAGTATTTCGCAAGGATGATCACAAGCACAAGCTTCACCATGTCCGCAGGCTGAAAAGAAAAAAGTCCAAAATTAAACCAGCTTTTTGCTCCATTAGAAACATACCCTAAAATAAAAAGTAAAAGTAAAATAGAACATGTAAAAAGAAAAATGGTTACCAGAACGTCCGTCCTCTTTAAAAAACGAAAATCAATAAAAGAAAATATAAAAAACACAGCAAATGACACAGCCACCCAGACAAGCTGTCTTGTGAAAAAGTCGGGTCCATTTGCGTCGACTGTGAAATTCTTCATAGTCACAAGCCCAGCTAGAATTATAGGAGAAACAAATAGCACCAAAAGCCAGTCTATTCTTTTTAAAACTTTATCTGCCATTATTATTTGAGCTCTGCATTAAAAATACTGAACATAGGTATGATCTCCTTTGCTACAACTTTACCAGTAAATGGCTCTCTCCAAGTAAAATTCACATCGAGACTCTCTTCGGGTTTTAAAACTTCGAGATAGGTACGACTTGTAGATACGGCGTTGTGATCAGCATCATATAAAATAGTAACCAAGCTAACTCCGGGAATAGTAAAGAGGGATTTATTCCTAACTGTAGCACTTAATTTTGGTATATTTTCTTCACCCGTAAGACTTATGTTTGAGACTAGGACTTTGATCTGATCTATCTTTTCTTGATCAATTATTTCCCAAACTGGTGCAGTCGTAAATTCAAAAGTCACATATACAGGAATAGAATTCCCGACATCAACACCCGGCTCAAAAACAGCAAAGTTCCCAGAAGGAGGAATGAGAGTAGTACCCTCACGCTTACCTATGTAAACATTGTCTTTGTCTGCAAAACGAAAGCGGTAGCCGACTTTCCTCGCTCCTGTATTTTCGTTGTGATTTAAAAGGTATGCTACTACATTGTACCTGCCTGGCACTATTTTAAATGCTCGAGACCAAAGCACGGAAACCTCGTCCACTTGATTTAAACATGCTTTCACGCAAGATCCATCACAGTCTACTCCAAGCTCAGTACCATTTTGTTTTCCATCTGTACATGTCGGAGGTTTATTAAAATAAGGCCGAGCTATCAAAAATCCAGCTCCCGCAAAAAAAACTACAAGTATTGAAATATAGAAAATTTGTCTTTTGAGTGCCCAGGTCATGAGTAAAGTATAGCATAAATTAAAAAGGCCCTATCTGTACTACGATAGGGCCTAGTGAGCCAGCTTAGCGCTGGCTCGCCTTCCTCGAGGAAGGCCGGGTGGGTTTCTTAATCCCACCTTTTGCCTTCCCCGAAGGCTTTGGTTCTCTTTTGTTTCTCATAGAGAACCTCCTTTCTCCCGCTATTTAAAGCGGGTTATTTTTACAAACTATTTTTAAGATTACTACTTGCAAAAAAAAAAGCAAGCCACTTGGTGTTTGGCCACCAAGTGGCTTTTAAAACTTGTCAACCTGTCAGGTTGACAAGTTTTTTAAATTTCATTTTCCAACAAAACTAAAATTGCGAGGTCTTGCCTCGCAATTTTTTATTTCTTCTTTCCAGTCTTTCTGCGAGATACTATGAACACATTTGAATATTTCTTTGGAGCTCTTGTCTTGCGTCCACCTGTAACCTTACCCCACATAGTCTTTGGTCTCTTTGTACCGCGACCTTGGCGACCTTCACCTCCTCCGTATGGATGGTCTACTGGGTTCATGGCAGTACCTCGAACTGTTGGACGTATACCCTTCCAGCGACTTCGTCCTGCTTTACCGTAGTTCTCTAAGTGATGTTCTTCGTTTGAAACTGTACCTATACATGCGTAGCATTCTTCGTTTATCTTTCGTACTTCGCCTGATGGCATTTTTATGTTTGTGTATTTATCAGCATTAGCCACAACTTGCGCAAAGATTCCAGCACCGCGAGCTATCTTTGATCCGCCATTTGGCTTTATCTCGATGTTGTATACAAAAGTTCCTACTGGAATAGCCTTAAGTGGAAGTCTGTTTCCTGTCTCAAGTGCTGCCGTAGCGGAAACTATAAATGAAGCTCCTGGAGTCACACCCTTTGGAAGTACTACATATCTCTTTTCTCCGTCTTTGTAAACTGCAAGACCTATGAATGCACTTCTGTTTGGATCGTATTCTACTGAAGTTATCTTTGCAGGTATTTCCTTTTTGTTATACAAGAAATCTATTTCACGATAAAGACGCTTGTGACCACCTCCTTTGTGTCGCATTGTGATGCGGCCTTGGCTGTTTCTACCTACAGATCTTTTAAATCCATGAGTTAGAGACTTTGTAGGTGAAGTTTTAGTCAAAATATCACGATACTTGATATTCGTCATTTGTCTCCTTGATTTACTTGTAGGTTTATATGTTTTCATGTGATTTTACGAAAAATGCCGCCATTTATTAAATGAATTCTATTTTGTCTCCCTTTTTCAAATATACGAGCGCCTTTTTGCCTCCCTGTTTCTTGTTTATTCTACCTCTGTATGCAGTATTTACATGGGCCATGTTTACTACGTTTACCTTTACTGGCTTTACTTTATATAGAGTAAATATAGCTTTCTTTATCTCGCTCTTGTTTGCAGAATAATCAACATTAAAAGAGTACACATTTTGCTCTAAAGCAAAAGATGCCTTTTCGGTAATTCTTGGATTCTTTATTATGTTTTTAATTATATTTGTCATAACGTGTATTTAAAATTAATCCTAACCTCGAGACTCTAAGAACTTAACACTTTCTGTAGGATTTTCTATTAAAAGGTATTTGTAATTAAGTACGTCGAGCGGATTTAAATTCTTAAGGAATACAGTTTCAAGTGTAGGGATATTTCTAAAGCTCTTCATTGAAGTCTCAGTCTTTTCGTACAACGCTACGAGAACCTTTGGCTTTTTGTATTTTGGAGAATAAAACATTTTAAGTCCTGTACCCTTTGCAAGTCCTTCCATCACAGAAACTGCAGACTTTGTATTTATTTTAGGTAGTGTAAGTGTGTCGACAAAAACAATCTCGCCGTCTTTTAACTTTTTAGAAAGTACTGAGAAGAGGGCTTGCGCACGCATACTCTTTGAGATCTTTCTCTTGTAGTTCTTTTCTGCAAGTGGTCCATGAGTAACACCTCCTCCAACCCATATAGGACTTCGAGTAGATCCATGACGAGCACGTCCTGTACCTTTTTGCTTCCAAGGCTTTCTACCTCCTCCGTGAACTTCACCTCGGTCTTTTGTATCTGCAGTACCTGCACGCTTGTTTGAACGCATGCCTTCTACTACTTGGTGCACGAGGTCACTTCTCCATTTAGCAGCAAAAACCTTCTCTGGTAAATCTATGCTACCTGCATCAGTTCCTTTTTGGTTGTATATCTTTGTTTGCATATAATTACTTCGAAATGATTTCTACTAAAGATCCTCTTACTCCAGGCACTGCACCTTTTATAAGCATGATATTGTTTTCTTTATCTATAAAAATAACCTTCAGATTCTTCTGTGTAATTTTATCAGAACCCATTCTTCCTGCCATTCTCATACCCTTAGGTACGTGTGTACGAAGACCTCCACCGATACTTCCTGGCTCTCTTTCAGAGTGCTTTTGACCGTGTGTACGAGGACCTCCAGCGAAACCATGGCGCTTTACAACACCTTGGAAACCTTTACCTTTTGAAGTTCCAGAAACCTGAATCTTGTCCCCTACTGCAAATACATCAGACACTAGAAGAGCATCTCCCACCTTCATAGTAGGCTCTGCATCTTCACGGAATTCTTTTATAAATCTAAAATTACCAAGATCTTTTAGGTGACCCTTTAATGCTTTAGAAAGATTCTTAGCATTTTTAGTACCAAAACCAACCTGCACAGCATTGTAGCCATCTGTAGTCTTAGTCTTGACTTGAGTAACAACGTTTGGACCAGAAGCTATGATAGTCACAGGGACTACTACTCCGTCTTCGGTAAAATACTCAGTCATGTTTTCTTTTGTTCCAAGAATGAATTTCATAAATCTTAAAGCATCTTAACGTCAATGTCGACACCAGAAGGCAAAGACAAATTTGTCAAAGCTTCTATTGTCTTTGGTGTTGGATTTATAATATCAATCAATCTCTTGTGTACTCGTATTTCAAATTGTTCTCGCACATTTTTGTAAATGAATGCAGAACGGTTAACTGTGTACTTTTTTATCTCAGTAGGAAGAGGAACAGGACCTACGATGACTGCATCGTATCTAGTCGCTGTGTCCATTATTTGTTTTACTGACGCATCTATGATCTTGCTCTCGTAAGCACGAACACGGATGCGTAGTACTACTTGGCCGTTTTCACCAGCCACCTTCTTATCCTTTTTAGAGGTATTTGTTTTCTTAGCTTTCGCAGTTTCTTGCCCCATTTTGACAACGGTTTTAGCTTTTTTTGTTGTTGTTTCGTCTGTTGTCATAATGTTTTAAAAGAGCAATTAATAAACAAATTTAAATTTAACTTAAGATCTTAGTAACGACTCCTGCACCTACAGTCTTGCCTCCTTCACGGATAGCAAATCTCTGAGATTCTTCGAGGGCAACTGGAGTTACTAATTTAACTGTTATCTTTACTGTATCTCCTGGCATAACCATCTCTGTTCCTTCTGCAAGAGTAACATCACCTGTTACGTCTGTAGTACGGATGTAGAACTGAGGTTTGTAACCTTTCATAAATGGAGTATGACGTCCACCTTCTTCTTTCTTTAATACATATATCTCACAAGTAAAGCTGTCGTGTGGAGTAACTGTTCCTGGCTTTGAAAGGACTTGTCCACGAGTTATGTCATCTTTCTTTAGACCACGAAGAAGTATTCCAGCGTTGTCTCCAGCCATACCTTCTTTTAGATTTTTATTGAACATTTCGATACCTGTAACTGTTGTCTTTTGAGTATCTTTAATACCGACTATTTCTATTTCTTCACCTACCTTCACTACTCCTCTCTCGATCTTACCTGTTACCACTGTACCACGGCCTTCGATAGAGAATATGTCTTCAACAGGCATAAGGAAAGGCTTTGTAACGTCTCTCTCAGGAACTGGGATGTATGAGTCAAGTGCAGCTGTAAGCTCAAGGATTTTCTGTGCCCATTCGTCGTTAATGTCTTTTGATTCGAGTCCCTTCAAAGCAGAACCTTTGATAACTGGAGCATTTGCACCATCAAAACCTTGTTTTGTAAGTAACTCACGGATTTCTTCTTCAACGAGGTCAACCATGTCTTTGTCGTCAACCATGTCGCACTTGTTTAGGAAAACGATGATCTTTGGAACACCAACCTGCTTTGCAAGAAGAACGTGCTCACGAGTCTGAGGCATCGCACCGTCAGTAGCAGCAACCACAAGAATAGCACCGTCCATTTGAGCGGCACCTGTGATCATGTTTTTGATGTAGTCAGCGTGTCCTGGAGCGTCAATGTGTGCATAGTGACGATTTTTTGTCGAGTACTCGTTGTGAGAAATGTTGATAGTAATACCACGAGCCTTTTCTTCAGGAGCGTTGTCGATCTGACTAACGTCACGAAGTCTTACGTCATCTCCATTCATCTGCAACACGTGCAAAATAGATGCGGTTAATGTAGTTTTACCGTGGTCAACGTGACCAATAGTACCTACGTTAACGTGTGGTTTGTCTCTGTTAAATTCTTCTGCCATATAATTATATTGATTAATAAACAAAACTTAACGTACAGGAGCCAGTCGCTAAGGCTTGATTACTAATTTTCCCAAATGGGCTTTATTAATAATGAACACTTTTAAATATAAACAAAAACTGCAAAAGTGCAGTTATATACATACTAACAAATTTAAAATTATTGTCAAATACAGGTAATTACCTCTTAAATATGGTATTTTGTATCGTCTAAAACTTCCGAGATAATTATCTTTAGAATCCGTCAGAATCCCTCCTAACACCTGCATTCCTCTGACGCGCAAGCTCCTGATCTCTCTTTCTTAAAAATTTCTGAAATTCTTCTTCTATAACCCCTCTTTCAGCCACATCAGCCAGACGAACTTTCCTATGAAGCTCTTGTAGGGTACGCTCATACTGCCCATCTTTAAATTCTGAATCTTCGTCCTTATTATATTTAGATCCTTCTATTACCATAGCATTTATATTATACCACCACACTAAAAAATATACGCAAGCTGTATTGTGCATAAATTAAAATACCCCTTCATGTAAGGGGTATTTTAGAGCTTAAGTTTATTTTATTTCCTCGCAGCTACGATAGTCTCAGCTACATTGTTAGGCACTATATCGTAACGGAAGAATTCCATAGTAAATGAAGCACGACCTTCAGTCATAGAACGAAGTCCTGTCATGTATCCGAACATCTCAGAAAGTGGCACTACTGCCTTGATAACTTTATTCATTCCCCTGTCTTCCATGCCTTCGATGAGTGCACGCTTTGATGACAAATTTCCTGTAACGTCTCCCATGAACTTGTCTGGAGTTACGACTTCTACCTTCATCATAGGCTCGAGGAGGACTGGGTTTGCACGCTTACATGCATCTTGGATTGCCATAGAGGCTGCGATCTTAAAAGCCATTTCATTAGAGTCCACTTCGTGGTAACTTCCGTCCCAAAGCTCAACAGAAACATTTACCATTTTAAATCCAGCCACTATTCCACGCTCTAGACCTTCTTTAAATCCTTTTTCGCATGGAGCAATGTATTCCTGTGGGATGACTCCTCCTTTGATTGTGTTTACGAATTCAAAGCCATCAGATCTCTTTGTATTTTTAGGTAAGTCTGCTACTTCTTCTTTTGTTAAGAATTCCATAGGCTTAACTTTAATCTTCACGTGACCGTAGTTACCTCGTCCTCCAGACTGCTTGATGTATTTACCTTCAGCGTCAGCGTTGCCATTGATAGTCTCTCTGTAGGCAACCTGTGGCTTACCGACGTTTGCTTCCACAGTAAACTCTCTTTTCATTCGGTCTACGATGATCTCAAGGTGAAGCTCTCCCATTCCAGCAATGATAGTCTCCCCTGTTTCCTGATCTGTAGAAACTTTAAAAGTAGGATCTTCTTGTGCGAGACGGTTAAGTGCCATACCCATTTTCTCTTGATCTGCTTTTGTCTTTGGTTCGATACGAAGTGAGATCACAGGCTCAGGGAACACTATACGGTCTAAAATGATAGGACTGTTTTCATCACAAATAGTATCTGAAGTAATTGTATCTTTAAGTCCGACTGCAGCAGCTATCTCTCCAGCGAAAACTTTCTTCACTTCTTCTCTGTCATTTGCATGCATTCGAAGTATGCGTCCTATGCGTTCTTTGTTTCGTGTGCGAGGATTGTATACATAACTTCCTGCAGAAAGTGTTCCTGAATATACACGGAAGAATATGAGCTGACCTACGAATGGATCTGTAGCGACTTTGAAAGCAAGTGCCGCAAAAGGTTCAGTGTCAGATGCATTTCTTACTGCAGGCTCTTCTGTAGCTTCATCTATTCCTGGGATAGCTGGAATGTCTGTAGGTGAAGGTAGATAATCCACAACAGCGTCGAGCACGAGCTGTACACCTTTGTTCTTAAGTGCAGACCCTGCGAACACTGGAAAGATTTCATTTGCAATAACAGCTTTTCTCAAAGTCTTTTTAAGGACATCGATATCTGGAACAATTCCGTCTAAGTATTCTGTCATCATAACATCATCAGTCTCGACTATCTTCTCTACAAGTAGAGAATGATACCCTTCTGCTTCTTTCTTAAGTTCTTCTGGAATTTCTTTTTCTATAACTTTGTTTCCCATCTCTCCTTCAAAGTAGTACGCCTTCATACCAAGCAAGTCTACGACTCCTTCAAACTTGTCTTCGAGACCGATAGGAATCTGTACTCGTACTGCTTTTTTACTAAGTCTGTCTAAGATAGTAGAAAAAGAGTGCTCAAATGATGCACCTGTACGGTCGAGCTTGTTTACGAAACAAATACGTGGAACTTTCGCTTCGTCAGCATAGCGCCAGTTTGTCTCAGACTGAGGCTCTACTCCAGCCACACCGTCAAACACAACCACAGCACCGTCGAGTACACGAAGAGATCTCTTCACTTCGACAGTAAAGTCTATGTGTCCAGGAGTATCTATGATATTAAACCTGTGCTTTTTAGTCTTGTCAGTAAGGGCGTACGTGGGAGTCCAAAAACAAGTCACAGCTGCAGAAGTGATAGTGATACCTCTTTCTCTTTCTTGCTCCATCCAGTCTGTAGTCGTCTCTCCGTCATGCACCTCTCCTATCTTGTGAGAGACACCGGTATAGTAAAGTACACGCTCTGTCGTCGTCGTCTTACCTGCATCTATGTGTGCAATGATCCCAATATTTCTAACTTTTTCTAAGGGGTAATCTCTTTCCATGATTAATTTTCTTATATTTAATAAATAAAAAGCACCGAAGTGCTAAAAATAGTATAACGTATAAAATGCCTTTTTGCAAATACAATTTTTTACCAAGCAAAGTGAGCAAAGGCTTTGTTTGCATCTGCCATCTTGTGAGTATCTTCTTTCTTTTTTATTGCAGATCCTTCGTTTTTAGAAGCAGCTATGAGTTCATCTGCGAGCTTTATGTGCATTGGCTTACCCTTGCCACCTCGTGCAGCATCACGTATCCAACGCATGGCGAGAGCAAAACGTCTCTCTGGGCGAACTTCTCTCGGCACTTGGTAGTTTGCACCTCCAATACGCTTTGAGCGCACTTCTGTGAGAGGGCCAGCATTTTTCATTGCAAGGTCAAAAACTTCAAGAGGATTTGAATTTCCAGTCTTTTCTTTAATAACATCAAGAGCGCTGTAGACAACTTTTCTAGAAGTCTCCTTTTTACCAGACCACATGACGTAGTTGATAAACTTCTCCAACTTCTCTGAGTTGTACATAAAGTCTGGCTTAACTATATTTCGATTTGTAATTTTTCTTCTCATTTTATATATCTAAATATTTAATTTATTATTTTGCCTTGGCATCCTTTGGCTTCTTGTTACCGTATAGAGATCTACTCTGTCTCCTCTTTTCAACTCCCTGAGTATCCAAGACTCCACGAACTATGTGGTATCGTACTCCGATAAGGTCTTTCACACGGCCACCACGAAGCATGACCACTGAGTGCTCTTGCAAATTGTGTCCTTCTCCTGGAATATATGCAGTTACCTCCATGCCATTTGTAAGGCGAACTCTCGCTATTTTTCGGAGAGCTGAGTTTGGTTTCTTTGGAGTTGTTGTTGAAACTTTAGTACACACACCACGCTTAAAAGGTGAAGGGAAAAATACTGGCTTGTTCTTCAAAACGTTAAAACCCTTTGCGAGTGCAACGGTCTTGTGTTTGCGGTGAACTTTCGTTCGGTTCTTTTTAATTAATTGATTTATTGTTGGCATATAGTAAAACAAAAGAGTCCTAAGGACTCGGGTAAAATATACTACAACTCCTAGAAAATTGCAAATCTACACCCTTTTAGCTATGGCTTAATACACCTTAAAGGCTGGCCCCCGTAACAAGCCTAAACATGAAAGTAAGTATAGGGTACAAAACATTAGAAAAATAAAGGACAAATAAAATAAGGAATATAAATGAATACTGCTCTATGATCATCAAGTATTTGTAAAAAGACCAAGGCAAAATAGAGAAAAGTACCTTTGATCCATCGAGAGGTGGTATAGGCACTAAGTTAAAAATAGTTAAAGATAAATTCACAGCCACTATTACAGAAGTTATAAAATAAAAATCAGCTCCAGTAATGCTATTCGGCAATAGGTAAGAAAAACGAATAATAGTTCCAAATACGAGTGCTATTACAAAATTTGCTGCGACGCCAGCAAGAGCCACAAAGAAGGTCCCCCACTTTTCATTACTCAAGTTTGCCGGATTATAAGGTACAGGCTTTGCCCAGCCTAAAAGAAAGCCCGAGCCAGACAGAACGAGGATGCCAGGTAAAATAATAGAGCCGAATAAGTCCAAATGCTTTATAGGATTTAAGGTTAGACGCCCCGCGTGACGTGCAGTTTTATCTCCAAAATATTCTGCCATAAATCCATGACAGACTTCATGTATGACGACAGACATTATAAGCACAGCTACATAAAACACGGCATTGGTTGCATTCATATAAATTCCATGATACCATAGATCCGTCATGCAGAAAATATGTGCAATAACAAAAAAGGGCTCAATTGTCGGAGGAGGATACTCTAACAGGACTCGTGCGACCAAATTTAACCCTACAGGCAAAAAGAGAAAATACCCAAATCTTCAGAAAAAGAAGCTTTTTGTACCTGAATTAAATAGATCTATAAACATAGAAGTTTCTGCTCGTGGTATGCGTACCATAAAGAAGCGTGGTACATACACCACCCTCCTCAAAGCTGGACTTGTAAGCGCATAAAAACCCCAATGCATGAAGTGGGGTTTTTATTTTGTGAAAATACGAAGATACTTACTATAAACATAAGTCTGGTCATAGGAACCTTCCTTTTTTTGATGCTTAAGAATATCAAGGCTAACTAAACGATCTAAGAGTTTCTGTGCACCAGGTCTAGAGAAACCCGTCCATTCCATTATTGTTCTCGTATTTACTATTGGTTTTGCGTATAATTTTGATAACACAATCATACTACTTTCTGATTCACGTTTTGCGAGAACCTGTATCTTACACATATCTTTATCTCTAAGCTCACGTATTTCTTTTGAAATAGTAATAGAATCATTAGCGGTTTCAATCACACCATCTAAGAAAAAATCTAACCAAGCCTCAACTTCACCATCATGATATCCATTTAATTTTTGATAGTAGATTTTTTGATGTTTTTTAAAGTAAGATGATAAAAACAATACAGGTCGTTCTAGTAAATTACGATGACAAAAAAGCATAGTTATGAGTAAACGACCCGTACGTCCATTACCATCGAGGAATGGGTGTACAGCCTCAAACTGTGCGTGAGAAAAAGCTATATGTATGAGGGGAAGTACTGATTTTTCATCGTAAAAGAATTTTTCCAAAAAATCCAATGATTTAATCATCTCGTCTTTTGTAGGTGGAACAAAAAGTGCATTAGAAGGTGATGTACCGCCAATCCAATTTTGAGACTTACGAAATTCACCAGGGTCTGCAAAATGTGTGGCTCGAGCACCAGTCATAAGTTTTTTATGAATTTCTCTAATAAGTCGCAGTGAGAGAGGGAAATCTTCTAATCTTTTTAAACCGTAATTAAGTGCCTGTATGTAGAACAAGATGTCTTCTGCATCAGTGACTTTCGTTGCCACACCCGCTTGAAGCTCAATGGCATCTACTATTGTAGCCATAGTGCCCTCGATCTGTGATGAAGATGCGGCATCTTTAGCGACGAACATTTGTAAGAAAAATTCTAAATCAGGAAGTGTATGTGTAATACCATCGAGCTTCCCTATTAAACGATCAGCCTCAGCAGCCTTAATAAGAAGTTCTGTTGAAATATTAAAAATTCCTTGTGGAGGAAATTTATTTGGGATAAACGCATAAAAACCTTCTTTTTGTTTTATATTTTTTCCTATTTCTATGTTCATAATTTACTTAGTTGGCTTGTTTATTACTAATAGTAACTATCTTATACTTTAGTTACTATTATGTCAAGTAATGGAAACTAGTGACATATACACCACCCTACTCAAAGCTGGACTAGTAAATTAAAAAACTCACCAATCGGTGAGTTTTTTAATTTACGTATTTATGCTGGTACAAATGTCAACGCCGTACCCTTCTTGCCTGCACGGCCAGTACGGCCTATGCGGTGTACGTATGTATCATACGTCTGTGGTACATCGTAGTTTATGACATGAGTCACATCCGGAATGTCGAGCCCACGAGCTGCGACGTCAGTCGCTATCAAGATATTTATCTGATTTTTCTTGAAAGAATCAAGTATACGAATACGCTCACGACTTCTCTTGTCACCGTGAATACCACCAACTTTAAATCCAGCTTGAGAAAGCTCTTTAGCAAGGGTGTCTACACTATGTTTCATCTCTCTGAATATGAGGACTTTATCTGAACCATCTTTATTTAATACTTCATGTAGTTTGTCGAACTTTTCTTCTTTGGCTCTAAAACGGATGACATCTTGGTCGATGTTTTTCGCTGTCTCACCAGATAATACAGATATGAATGCAGGGTTTATTAAATATTGCTCTGTTAGTTTCTTGATCTCAGGAGACAGAGTCGCAGAGAAGAAAAGTGTCTGTCTTTCTTTTGCAGTTTTACCTATTATGTACACCATATCGTCACGAAAACCCATGTCTAGCATGCGGTCTGCTTCGTCGAGTACTACTGAGTTACAAGTAGACAGATCTAATACCTTTTGGTCTATGAGATCACGCAGACGTCCTGGAGTACCTATGACAAAAGACACACCGAGCTTGATCTCTTTTATTTGCTTCATGATAGGTAGACCTCCGACACACGCTACTGAAAACATACCAAAACCAAAGGCAAGATTTCTAAAATCAGACTCTATCTGCAATGCGAGCTCACGAGTCGGTGCCATGATGAGTACTTTCTCCCCCTTTTTCATACCTTTTGTTTTTGAAATTTTTTCTATGAGCGGCAGCAGGAATGCAGCTGTCTTACCTGTACCTGTGTTTGCCATACCAAAGACATCCCCTCCTTTTAATATAGTAGGGATGGACTGGTCTTGAATAGGTCGAGGATGGATGTATCCTACGCGAGCGATGTTTTTATGGAGCTCTGGGTTAAAAGGAAAATCAGAAAAAGTATGTTTTGAAACATACGGCTTCTCTTCTACGTGTACAGCTTTCTGTATAAAACGAGAAGCATCTATCCTGTCTCCGCGAGACTTGCCTCTATTCCCTCCTCCTCTCTTAGCTCCAAATTTACTTCCACCAAAACTTGGCCTTGGACTACTAAAGCGTGAAGGAGTAGAGCCACTACTAAAACGCCCACCACTTGAGCGGTAAGCTGGCTTAGCACTCGTACCAAAACGAGATGTACTCGTTGTTGTACGAGTAAAGGTCGAGCTATTAGAACGTTGTGCGGGTTTCGCAAAACGAGAACTTGTATGCGATGAAGTCGAAGCTCCACGCACGAAACTGTGTTTGTTAATCATATATTTCTTTTATGTCATGGTAACCAATACCACGACTCAAGGTCATAATTGATTTCCATCACGTACTCACCTAGATTTTTCTGGTGAGACTCAGTCTCATTATATTAAGATTCTTCGCCAAAGCGAGATTTGAGATTGATACATAAAGTATAGCATTTCATGGGTGTTTTGTCAAATGTTTCTTAATATAAATAAAAAAGTTATACTAGAGATCATGAAAGCATATCTCGATATTGTTAAAAATGTTTTAGAAAATGGAGAGAAGAAAACAGACCGTACAGGTACAGGTACTCTCGCAATACCAGGCACAGTATTTAGACACGATATGAAAGATGGTTTTCCACTCTTAACCACAAAGAAAGTTCCTTTCCGACTTATTGCTTCAGAACTAGAATTTTTCATAAAAGGAATTACAGATAAAAAGTGGCTCCAAGACAGGAACAATCACATATGGGATGAATGGTGCACACCACTTAAAGTTCCGTATGATCACTCTCCAGAGACAAAGGCAAAAATGTTAGCTGAGAGGGACTTGGGTACTATATATGGGTGGGAATGGAGGCATTTTGGTGCAGAATACAAAGATCATTTAACTGACTATACAGGACAAGGTGTTGATCAATTAAAACGCCTTGTAGAAATGCTAAAAACAAAGCCTGACAGTAGACAGATGCTCGTACTTGCATGGAACCCTGTGGATGTCGATAAAGCCATACCTCCATACTGCCATTACGCATTTCAAGTAACTGTGATAAATAATCGCTTAAATTTATTTTGGAATCAGCGAAGTGTAGATGTGGCACTAGGACTACCCTTCAACATAGCGAGCTACGCGACACTGTTGCACCTGCTCGCTCTAGAAACTGGACTCGAAGAAGGAATACTTACCGGCTTCCTTGCCGACACACATATATATTTAAATCATGTAGATAAATTAAAAGAACAGTTACTCCGAGATCCAAATAAATACAAATTACCAAAAATCAAAACAAATAATTTTAAATCTATATTCGATTGGGAATATACAGATACAGAAATTCTAGATTACCAAAGTTATGAAAAAATTTCTTTTAACATTGCAGTATAAATATGATTTCAATCATCGCAGCCATTGGTAAAAATAATGAATTAGGAAAAGGAAATGATCTCCTCTGGAAACTTCCTGCTGACATGAAGCATTTTCGAGAGACCACAAAAGGACATACTGTCATCATGGGTAGAAAAACTTTTGAGTCTATCGGTAAAGCACTCCCAAATCGGAGAAATATAATTATAACTAGAGATAAGAAATACAAAGTAGATGGTACAGAAATAGCTCATTCTCTAGAAGATGCCTTAGCACGAGCAAGGACTCCCCTTGCTGAAGGGGAAGAAATTTTTATTATTGGTGGTGGAGAGATATACAAGCAAGCTTTTGATTTTACAGACAAGCTTTACATCACCCACATAGATGCAGAAGATAAAAAATCTGACACATTTTTCCCAGAAATTATTCCGATAGTCTGGAATGAGACTTCACACAAAGAACACAAAAAGGACTCTGAGAATCCTTTTAACTACACCTTTTCAATTTACGAGAAATTTTTCTAATTATTGCCTCGAATATTTCTCGACATCTTTATTAAAGATATCCAGTTTTACTTTTGCTTGTTTGAAAATCTCCTTTGAGAATTTACTTGCGTGATAGTCACGTTCACACACAACACGGACTATTCCTACATTAACGATACTCTGTGCACACTTATAGCAAGGAGTCATTTTTGAGTACATAGTAGATCCTCTCAAGGCAACCCCGGACCGAGCAGCGTTATTTATAGCATTTTGCTCCGCATGGGCTGTACGTATACAATGCTCAGAAGTTGTACCATCTTCATTTTTTACAGTATGCATCTTATGACCCATCTCATCACAATGTGGAAGTCCTATCGGAGAACCTACATATCCAGTGGTTAAAATTCTTTTATCATTTACTATCACGCACCCACTTCTCCCCCTGTCACACGTAGCCCGTGAACCCACATAATTAGACATACCAATAAAATATTCGTCCCATGAAGGCCTTTTATGTTTTATGTTTTCTTTTTTCATTTTAAATTAAGGATCCTCGTCTGTTTTTACTCTAATTGAGACTTCCTTTCCATCTATTGTTATTACTTTTTTATATTTACGATTTTTATTCTTCGCTACCTTAGAAACTATTTCCTTTTCGAGATCAAATCCTAGTATCTCACACATTCCGAGTAGATAGATGGCAACATCAGCAAGCTCCTCGGCTACACCATCCTGACCTTTATCATACTTCGAGAAAGCCTCCGAAAGTTCTTCATATGCACGGCAAAACTCCCTCACGACATCAGTCGTATTAAAACCCTTCTCTACCTTATTTCGCATTACCTCCTTCTGTAATTCTTTTAGATCTATCATGCTATAAATATACTCCCAAAATACAAAAAAGCCAATCGTAGTGATTGGCTTTTTTTGTTTAGAATTTTTTAAATTATTTAACTTCTATGCCCATACTTCTAGCGCTTCCGGCGATGATGTTGATGAGGCCTTCGTCGTCTTTTGCATTTAGGTCGCCTCTCTTTTTGTTTGCTATCTCGAGAGCTTGAGCACGAGTGATCTTTCCTACCTTTGTACTAGCATTCTTACCAGAACCTTTCTGTATACCGGCTGCTTTGAGTATAAGTCCTGTAGCAGGTGGAGTCTTTACAACGAAATCATATGTACGGTCTTCGTAAACTGTGATTGATACACCCACCTTGTCCCCTGCCATGCCTTGAGTAGCAGCATTAAACTTAGTCACGAAGTCACCGATGTTTATACCGGCCTGACCAAGCGCAGGTCCAAGTGGTGGAGCTGGAGTAGCCTTTGCAGCCTGTATTTGTAGTTTTATCTTTTTTGTTATTTTCTTTACCATATATAATTTGTGTATTGATACATTACTATAAATTACCGATAAATGCAATTCTTTTAAAATTTTCTTTGAGCCACAGCCAGGCTGTCGGCATCAAAAAATTTATAGTCGCTACGCTCTTTAAATTTTCTTGACCTGCAAGAAGTCGAGCTCGACTGGTGTCTCACGGCCGAACATTGAGACTAAGACCTTTACCTTACCTCGATCCTGATCCACTGAACTTACTTTTCCTTCAAGTTCTTTAAATGGTCCATCAGTGATGAGGATGCTCTCGCCTATTGTCATGTCTATGTTGTGCTTTGCGGTACCTGCATCCATTTTCTTGAACAAGAAGTCTACTTCGTCTTGTCTAAGTGGCACAGGGTTTACTCCCGCACCTACGAATCCAGTCACACGAGGAGTGTTGCGAACTACGTACCATGAGTCATCAGTCACTATCATATCTACAAGCACGTATCCGGGATAAATCTTTTCTTCAACTTCTGCTCTTTTACCTGCTTTTATTTTTATCTTCTTCTCAATAGGAACGATAACATTAAAAATCTTGTCCTGCATACCAAGAGAGTCTATGCGCTGGCGTAAATTACGAAGCACAACATTCTCATACCCAGCGTATGTATGTATCGCGTACCAATTTCTAGCTCCTTGTACTTCTTGTTTGGACATATAATTTTAATATAAACTTGAATACTAAAGAGCTAGTAATTTCTCTAGTCCTCTACTGAAAATGTAATCAAATACACCGAGGTAATAACCTAGCAATACAGACAACACTATGACAATGACAGTATAAAAGATAGTCTGATTCCTAGAAGGCCAGATCACGTGCTTTAGTTCTATTCTTGTTTCTTTGAAATATTCTGTGATTTTTGACATAAATTTTTAAAACCTCTTAAAAAAGCCCCTCTCAGGGCTCTTTTAATATTACTCTTTTTATAGTAAATAGTCAAATATTTAACGTATTTCGTATGTAATTGTTACGTTAGATATGATCTTGTTTTCACCCGTTGGAAGCTCTGGACTTGGGCTAGCCTGTACAGAGACAGCGTCTTCTACTTGGTTT
The DNA here is from genome assembly GCA_038063515.1 of Patescibacteria group bacterium. GTDB lineage: Bacteria > Patescibacteriota > Minisyncoccia > Phycocordibacterales > UBA9973 > UBA9973. Next base: position 125,913 of record JBBTUY010000004.1, read on the forward strand.
CCAGCCTTACTTGCGTAGAATGAAGGGTAATTTCCATTCTCAGAGAAGTTTACAATGCGGACAAGACGTACTCCTAGATCTTTTGCTAAAGTCTCTGCTTTTTCTTTCGCATCTTCGATAGCTATTTTACGAGCCTCAGCCTTTGTCTCATCTTCATTTTCGACAGAAAAGCTTGGGCCACTTATCTCAGATACGCCTAGTGCACCTATGCCTTTTACCACGTCACCTGCTTTGGTAAGGTCACGTACTTTCACTGTGATGTATTCTGATACTTCATATCCTATAATCTTTTGTTCTCTTTGTGGACAAGCTCCGTAGTAACAAGGTACTACGGACTCGTATTTAGGATAAGAGTTGTAACTCTCAGTCTTGATATCCTTCTTTTCTATACCACTTTTATCTAAGGATTCTAAAACAGCAGCCTCTTTTGCTGTTACTTTGTCTTGTGCAACATTTAATTCTTTTTGGTTTTCTCTAATAGCAAAGCTTAGAGTCGCTATGTCAGGCTTTGCAGAAACCTCACCCTTTCCTTCAAAAGCAATGACGTTAGTCGCAGGAGCTCCTCCTCCTATAAATCTATAGCTTTTTACTTCAGTAATAATAAGAGCTACCACGTAAATACAAACTAAAATAGCTAAAACTCCCCCCATCTTCATCAAATTTGATTTATCTTTCATTAAATTATCCATATAATATATACTTAAACTACTAATACCCTAATTATACACCAAAAAGCCCTTGACTCCAATAAGACAATTAGAGCTAATTTATTATAGATAAAAATTACAAAATCTCCTTTTCGAGCTTCTTTTCTATTTCTTCTTCAGAGACAGGTCGTAGCATTTTCTTAAGTTCAGGATCCGCAGATAAATCTATCCCCTGCTTTTCGAGAAGCATATCGAGCATTTTCATAATTTTTGTAATTTCTCTCTCTGAAATGAGATTGAGTTGTAAATGTGTCTCTTCGCGCAAGTCAGCCACCCTAGAACTACGATTCTGAGATATCAAGACAAATATTGCAAGAATAATAGCCTCTATAGAGAGGATGGTCGTCAAAAGACTAAAAGGAAAGGGGTCGAAAGAGGCAATGCTTGGTATTTTATTAGTATTGATAAGTATCCATGTTGTGAACAAAAAAATATTTAATAACAAAAATGTGTTGCTACCAAAAAGTGACGTCATGTAGTCAGCTACTTTCTCGAGCATGGTTCTCTTTGCATTAGCCCGAGCTTTCATGCTGTAAAATATTTTTTTATGAAATTCCTCACTCTCACTAAACAATGATTCGAGAAATGAAGTGTGGTTGTGTGACATGTATAAATTATACAACGAATAGGAAATAAAGAAAATGCTAGCCCGGCAGCCTATAGGCTGCCGGGCTCATTAGTTTCCATTTACTCTCTCAGTGTATTTATAGTCCCGTCTTTGTTTAATCTTATGACTCTGGATGCCTTACTCTTTATCTCTCCCCCGTCTATATATAAGTCCACACTATCTCCAAAATATTTTTTTGCATCCTCAATATTTACACTAGGAGTACCCCCCTCTGTATTTGCTGAAGGAGCTATGAGCGGCCCAGTTTGTAAAATTAATTCTCGCAGCTCTACTTGTACAGGCAGCCTAAATGCAAGCGTGTTTGTGCCTCTATGAAAATATTCAAATTCCTCATCCATGCAATCTAAAATAATGCTTGTGGATCTAAAATTTGCCTGAGTTGCATCCCACTTTGATTTTAATATATCCTCTTGTTCAGTCGTTAGGTCTATTGAGAATTTTTTAAGCTCTTCTACGTCACTGATCAAAATAATACAAGGCTTATTTGGATTTCTCTTTCGTACAGCATAAATACGCTCGACAGCATTCTTCTTGAGTGCCTGCCCTACTATGCCGTAAATAGTATCAGTGGGCATGACTGCAACACCTCCGTCTTGTAACACTTTAATTAAATTTATATTGTTCCATATTTCCATATCTTGTTGTATAAATTTATTTAAATTCAAAATTTCTTACTCCATTCTCATCACTTAAGATATTTATATACAAAGCATCATGAGGAATAATATCTTTTACATTTTCTGGCCACTCTATAATAATTAAATTATTTTTATCTTTAATCATTTCCTCCCATCCCAAAGACAAAAGCTCTGCGCCATTATTTAGTCGATAAGCATCGAAATGCAATAAGAACTTCACTCCATAGGTCTTGCCTATGGAGTACTTTTTCATGACAACAAAAGTAGGGCTATTTACTTTATGCTTAATTCCTAAAACCTTACTAACTATTTTAGTAAAAGCAGTCTTCCCTGCTCCAAGCTCACCTGAAAGGCATATAACCAGAGCACCTTCTCTAGGCTTTTTATTTTTCAAAACTTTATCTAAAAAAGATTTAGCTATATTTTCTGTATCTTGTATGCTCTTTGAGATCATTTCCTCATCCTAGCATAACTTTTTAATTTATTAATGTTAGTGTAAAATATACTTAATGAAAATAATAAATAAAATTTTAAACTTTTTTGATAAATTAGAAGACAAAGTGAGGGGGAGGCTCAGCCACTACCCTATTTTATATGCACTTATAGGTGGCATAGGACTTGTGTTATTTTGGCGAGGTGTATGGCACATAGCAGACAATGTAAACATGGGTGCTGTTATATCGCTCATTGCAGGAGCAGGTATTTTACTTATCACGGGCGTGTTTGTGTATGAATTCATAGGTAGTAGATTGATACTTTCAGGCCTTGCGGGAGAGAAGAAATTAGCAGAAAAAGAAGAGATAGAGATACAGACAGAAGAAGCACAAATCAAAAATCTACAAAGTGCAGTAAGTAGAATAGAAAAAAAGCTTGATCACATAGATCAAGAACTAGAGGGAAAATAAAATACTGGGGCTTTAGTGTTTTTACTTTATGGGTGCCCATCGGGAATTGAACCCGAATCGAAGGTTCCACAAACCTCCGTGTTAACCGTTACACCATGGGCAC
>JBBTUY010000005.1:0-10525 GCA_038063515.1 Patescibacteria group bacterium
AAGATTTCCAATCCGCAAATGGTATTAATCCTACAGGATATGTGGGTCCTGTGACGAAAGCGAAGATTAGGGGGGTGGATTGTGGGGTGTTAAGTAGTATTCCAAATACCCCATCTGTTTTGGGTGCTTCACAAATAAATAATAATATAATATTTATGAAAGAAAGTACTCCGGGAGAGTTTTTTTATAAGTTCGATAATTATTATAATTTAAATCCTGAAAATATTTTAAAAAATTTTTACTCTAAAAATGCTGATGTATATGATTTTCTTGCGGTATTTTCAGCAAAATCGCTTATAGCTGATCAATCTATTATGATTAATAATTTCGGTGAGACGATAGGTGGTCATAATAATATACCAGGAAATTTTAAATCACCATCTAAAAAATTAAAATCACTAGTTTATTGGGATATCAGTGGACCTGATATTGTGTCTAAATCTGGTGTTAGTTTAGAAGATTTTGAAAAGCAAAATTTAAAAACAAAACTTACTTCATTTTCCCATGAGATTGCACATCACTGGGTCGCGTATATAAATTGGCCAGGAATGAAAAATCCTCACTATGGCAACATGGTAGATTTATTTAATGGAAGCCTTTCATACGCTGATCCTATGGGCTACCATCATTGGGTTTCTACAGCCTCAGGCATAGTGTGTGTTGATAATAACTCAGCTACTGTAACTCAAAAATTCTCTGATTTGTCACTTTATCTTATGGGACTTATTCCAAAAACATCTGTGAAACCTATTTCAGTTATTCAAACAGCAGTAAATTATCCTTATGGACCACAGTGTGATGAGCCTACAAATTTTCTCGGTATAAAAACTTATACTATCAATGATATTATTAAACTTGCAGGAAGTGACAGAATGCCTACTTATCCCAACACACAAAAAGATTTTAAAATAGGATATATTTTTGTTGTTCCAGCCAATGAAACTCCTTCGGCAATTTCAATTAATTTTGCATCAAATGTGGTAAACCAACTTCCAAAATTTTGGTCTGATTTAACAGGTAATTTATCACAGCTGATTTCCTCAACAAGTAATCCGCTTTCTAACCTTGCTCCCTACATAACTAACGAAACTGTTAGTGGTGTAAGACGTATTGGTATCCAAGGTTACGATTCTATTACTGGCAAATATAGTAATAATGAAGCCGTGGCAGGTAAGTATTTAATACTATATGGTAATTTTGCTTCTACGGGTAATAAGGTAGGAGTTGGTACTAAAGACTATACTCCCAAGTATGAGTCCACTTCCCAGCTTAATGTGTTGTTAGATTCTACAATAACCGGCAATCTGCAGGTTATTGTAAAGAATGGTACAAAGAAATCAAATGTACTTAATTTTAAGGTAGTAGGAATATAGATATATGTTTATTATAAAAAAATAACTATCAATATATCTTCTCATTTTGTTTCAACAGTATCTTGTGTTAAAATATACAGGATGATTTATTTTAACAATGTTTCAAAACTTTATAAGGATTCAGTGGCACTTGATGATGTGACTTTTACTATAGGAGCAGGTGAATTTGTTGCTATTGTAGGGCATTCGGGTGCAGGGAAGACGACTTTAACTAAAATGATTTTAGTTGATGAAAATCCCACTGACGGTACAGTATTTTTCGAGTCTATAGATGTTCATAAATTAAAAAATAAAGACTTAACAAAGTTGCGACAGCGCATCGGTGTGGTTTTTCAGGATTTTAAACTGCTTTCAAACAAGACTGCATATGAAAACATAGCTTTTTCTATGGAAGCACTCGGTAAAACAGATGAAGAGATAAAGAGTGACGTACCGCATGTATTAGATCTTGTAAATTTGTCAGATAAATTGCTTCATTTTCCTCATCAGCTCTCAGGAGGTGAGAAGCAGAGGCTAGCCATAGCACGTGCTATAATAAATCAGCCTGAGCTCATCATAGCTGACGAACCTACAGGCAACCTTGACCCAGTAAATACACATGAGATCGTTGAGATATTAAAAAAGATCAATGATTTAGGTACTACAGTTATATTGACTACACACGATCACGGCATAGTTCATTCTGTCGGCAAGAGGGTCATCACTATGGAAAATGGAAAGATTATAAAGGACACAAAACATTCTAAGTAATATATTTAAATTTATGACTGAATTAAAAAGAATAATAAAAGCAGGGTTTTTAAATTTTACTAGAAATAGTTCTATTTCTGTGGCTGCTGTTTTGCAAGTAGTAAATACTCTAGCTGTTATTTCAGTAATTATCTTATTGCAAGCCGTACTTTATTTTTCTCTAGATACAATCAAAGACAAAGTAGACGTAACTATTTATTTTAACGTAGGTGCACCCGAAGACAAGATCACTTTATTAAAAGATTCTATATCAAAATTACCAGAAGTTGATCAGGTGACATACACTACTTCCGCTGATGCTTTAAAGATTTTCCGAGAACGTCACGCAAATGACTATCCGACAATAGCCGCACTAGATGAAATAGGTACAAACCCTCTCGGCGGGTATTTAAATATTAAAGCAAGAGAAATTTCTCAGTACGAGAGTATTGCAAACTTTTTAAAGAGTGAGAACGCACTTTCCTTGGGTTCAGATACAATAATAGAAAAAGTAAATTATCATCAAAACAAGCTCGTGATAGATAGATTAAGTACTATTATAGGAGGTGCTCGAAAGCTCGGCTTTCTCCTCACACTTTATTTAGTTATTTCTTCTATATTTATAACATTTAATACAATTCGCTTAGCTATCTTTATATCTAAAGAAGAGATCGGTGTTATGCGTCTCGTAGGAGCGTCAAAAATGTACGTCAGAGGTCCTTTTATGGTAGAAGGCCTTATATATGGCATTATAGCTACTTTCATTACTCTGGTGGCTTTTTTCCCAGTAACCTTCTGGTTAGGTGCCAATATGACTGACTTCTTAGGTATTGATCTTTATGAATATTATCTTTCTAATTTCTTCCAGATGTTTGTAATACTCCTCTTTTCTGGTATTGTATTAGGAATGATTTCAAGCTTTTTAGCTGTCAGGAAGTATTTGAATAAATAAATTTTGGTTTTTATATTTTTTCTCAAGTCCTCGGAAAAAATCCCCAGACTATGAGAAAAAATTAAAAACCTCCATATAAAAGATGAAAAAAGAAACAAAATATATTTTCGTGGTGGGGGGTGTTATGTCTTCAGTAGGAAAGGGCATAGCTGCAGCATCTATCGGTAAGATTTTACAATCTCGTGGGTATAAGGTGAGCAACATGAAAGCAGATATGTATGTAAACTTAGATGCAGGTACAATACGTCCCGCAGAGCATGGCGAAGTGTTTGTCGGAGAAGACGGAGTAGAGGCAGATCAAGACCTCGGGAACTACGAGCGTTTTACAGATCAGACAAGTACAAAAGAGCACTACATGACGACAGGACAGATCTACGCAGAAGTTATAAGGCGTGAGAGAAATTTAGAATACGAAGGTGAAGACGTAGAGGTGTATCCAGATATTCCTAAAGAAATAATAAGACGCATAGAAGGCTGTAAAGATAAAAATAAATCAGACATAGTTATCATAGAATACGGTGGTACTGTAGGTGAGTGGCAGCTTTTGCCATTTCTTGAAGCTACGAGAATGATGAAGTCTAAAAATCCTACTGATGTTTTTGTTGTTTTAATAAGTTATTTACCTGTGCCATCTCTTCTCGGTGAACAAAAATCTAAGCCAACACAGCACGCCATCACAGACCTTCACTCTGTCGGACTTAACCCTGATTTTGTTTTATGTAGGTCTGAAAAGCCTGCAACAGAAGACATTAAGAAAACAATAGGTAATGTGTGTAGTCTACCTATCGATCGCATCATCTCCGCACCAGATGTGTATTCTATTTACGACGTACCTGTTAACTTTGAGAAAGAGAACTTCGGTACAACACTTCTAAAAGCTATGGGTCTCCCACAAAAAGAAAGAGACATGAAAGACTGGACTCTTCTTGCAAACAAAATTAAGAATATAAAAAAAGAAGTGAGTATCGGCATTGTTGGTAAATATTTTAATTTCAAATCTTGTAAGGATACATACATTTCTGTTATTGAATCCATAAACCATGCTTCATGGAACTTGGGTGTCAAACCAAAAATTATCTGGCTTGATTCAGAGAAGTATGAGACTAATAAAAAGTTGTTAAGTGAATTAGATGAGTTAGACGGCATTATTGTTCCAGGAGGTTTTGGTAAAAGGGGGACTGAGGGGATGATACTTGCTGCAAATTATGCACGAGAGAAAAAGATACCGTATTTTGGTCTTTGTCTTGGAATGCAGATTTTAACCATATCTTATGCGAGAAATGTCTTAGGTCTTGTGGGAGCAAATTCTGTAGAGATGGATCCAAAGACAAAGTATCCTGTGATAGCCACTATGGCAGACCAGATCGATAAGATTAAGAATAAAAATTATGGTGGTTCTATGCGACTAGGGGCTTATAAAGCAATATTAAAAGAGGGTAGCGTAGCTTATGCAAGCTACAAGGCAAAAGAGGTCTCTGAGCGCCACAGGCATCGCTACGAGGTCAATCCAGACTACATAGTAGATTTGGAAAAAGCAGGTCTTGTATTTTCTGGAAGATCTCCAGATGGTATTTTGATGGAGATAGCAGAATTACCTAAGAGTAAGCATCCGTTTTATTTAGGTACACAATTCCACCCTGAATTTAAATCAAGACCTCTCGCACCTCACCCACTTTTTCATGGTTTTATAAAAGCTTCTATTGGGAAAAAATAATTACTAATAATTATTTTCTAAATAGTCTTTTATTTTAGACATGTCTATTTTGAATGCTACAGGACCTAGTGCTCCTGGTCCTATTTCATATTTATCAAAATAAATGATTAACTTTCCATTTTGTATAGACCAATTTCTAAAAGATTCAAATTTTAAATCTTTAACTGATTGTTCAAATACGACAAGAGTACCTGATTCTTCGGGTTTCCAAGTTTGTAATTCTTTTTTTACAAAGGCGGTGAACGATGCTTGTTTGTCGTTTTTTATAACGTCTCCGAGAGCCAGCATGTTTCCATTAGAGAGGGAAGAAGTAAACACTTTGTAAATACTGTTACCATTAGCTCCACCAGTGTAAACGTATTCACTTATTACTATAGATTCTGTTTTTGTATCTTTTACATATGTAGCTTCTATTTCTATTGTGTAGTTTGTTGTTGGGCTGTCTGATCCAAATTGTAGTCGCATGTCTGGTACATCGTTATCAGCATCCTTTTTAAAATCCGCAATGCTTTTTTCAACATAGCTTCTTGCAGCCACTGCTAGAGTACTGTCTCCAGAGATTTTGGAGACAGTAGCACTGAAGTTCTCTTCTTTTATTTCTTCTTTTTTTATAGAGATCTTGGTTTCATCCTTTTTTATGTCTTCTTTAGGAGTCTCTATTGCTGGTGGGGTAGGCTTACTTTGATTTTTTAGATATAGACCCAAAGCTAAAACTACCAGCATGACTATAAGGTAAGTAAATATTTTGTTGTTATTTTTAGTATCCATTATTTATATTTATTTTATTGGACAGTGCTTATTTGTAAGTTAAAATACTAATAACTTAATTATAACATGTTTACAAATAACGTGTTATAATACACCTATGTCCATGAAAAATATTAGTGCATTTATTATCGTAATTATCTTTATTTTATTAGTTATTTTTCCTGTTCAGAAAGCCAAAGTGCATACCCCAGACGAGAGCAAGATACTGTCTTTTCAAGACTGCGTAGACGCTGGTTTTCCTGTGATGGAGATCTACCCTGGTCAATGCCGAACTCCTGATGGAAGGATTTTTACTGAAGAAATACCAGAGAAGATAACTTATACAAATGCTTCCGCTGATCTTATCGTAGTAGACCTGCCTTTTCCTGGAGCGGTGACTGGTAAAGAGTTTAGTGTAGTGGGCCATGCTCGCGGATACTGGTTCTTCGAAGCCTCTTTTCCTATAGAGCTACTAGATAAAGATGGCAACTTACTAGATACAGGCATAGCCCAAGCAGAAGGTGAGTGGATGACAGAAAACTTCGTGCCATTTAAAGCAGACCTCAAAGCACCGATCTCCTACATAGGCCCTGCGACCTTAGTCTTAAAGAAAGATAATGCTTCAGGCCTCCCTGAACACGACGCATCTATTTCTTTTCCGATAACTATAGAGTATTAACTAAAACCGGATAAACTAAAACATCATTAGATTATTATAAGTTTCATTTTCTTGTTTCTGTCCCATCTCTTAATTTCTGCTTCACGTGCTCGTGCTTCTCTTAATGTAGGGAAAGTTTCAGAATATTTTAAAATTACAGGTCTACGGATTTTAGTATAGTGTGCACCCTTTTTTGAATTGTTGTGTTGTTCTAATCTTTTTTCTAAGTTATTCGTACAACCTACGTATAAAGTTTTATCTGCACATTCTAGTATGTATACAAAATGAGTCATAAAAATGTCTTCGTCGAAAGTGTACTCATTTCGACACAATTTTTAGGCTTAAAAATTTGCTACGGGACTTGGACTCGAACCAAGATATTCGCCTCCAGAGGGCGAAGTCCTACCATTAGACGATCCCGTAATACACTACTAGAATAGTATAAAAAAGGCTTTTAATCAAACATCATTAGTTTATCAGTTGTATATGAGGTATAATATATATATATGATTATATTTTTATAATAGGTTTATTGGTTGGAGGTGTGTCTGTCGTCTTTGCATTACAAAATGTGGCCGTTATTACTGTCTTTGCCAAACAAAGTACACTTCCACCAGCAAAGTACACTGTTTCTCCTGAGATACCACACGAGGGAATATAGAAATATTTGACTTGAATATTTACTCTTTGATATAATTTATACATGAAGAAAGTGGTAAAAAAAGAAAAAAATTTAGATTTCAAAATAGATTCTCTGGTAAATACAGTAGATACTTTAGCAATGTCTATAGCTAAGGGTTTTGATAGGGTTGAAAAAAAGATAGAAGAGGTAGTGAAAGATGTACAGAGAATAGAAAAAGATGTAAATGAAATTAAAGAAAGTAATAAAGGGATTCGCAGAGATATATTAAATTTAGGAGATAGATTTGTTTCTTACAATACTTTTGACGCACTTGCAAAACGTGTAAAAGCTCTCGAAGAAAAATAAAAGTAAAATTTTTATTTTGTGTTACTTGAGTTCTCTGGTGGGGGTAGATAGTATTTCTTTGTTATGAAAGAATTTTTGATTTTTGGATTAAAGCAAGCTAGAGCAGCCATATTTGCTGGGTCATTTTTTGTTTTACTTTTCCTTTCAAATCACATACCACTTTTTGGTCTTGCTCGCTATGACTTTCTTTTTATCGCGGCTATAGGCATACAGCTCATACTGTACTTTTCAAAGATGGAGACTAAGGACGAAGTGAAAGTCATCTGCATGTTTCATATTATCGGACTTGTGCTTGAGCTATATAAGACGAGCCCAGGTATCGGCTCATGGAGTTATCCTGAAAATGGAATACTAAAGATAGTTACTGTTCCTCTATATAGCGGATTTATGTATGCTGCTGTTGGGAGCTACATCAGCCAAGCATGGAAGATATTCAAATTAGAATTAACAAATTACAATCACTATTTATTGAGTGTAATTCTCTGTGCCTTTATTTATATAAATTTCTTTACAAATCACTATATATACGATATAAGGCTATTTCTAATACTTGCCGTTTTTATTTTATTCTGGAAAGTAAGAGTATATTTTACGGTAACAGATATTCGTTATTTCATGCCACTCAATGTTGGCTTTCTTCTTATTGCTTTTTTTATCTGGATTGCAGAAAATATCTCCACATACCTCGGTGCATGGGAGTATCCAAATCAAGTGCATAAGTGGAGCCTCGTGCCGACAGGTAAGATAACCTCATGGTTTCTGATGGTCATCATCAGCTTTATATTAGTCGCGTATCTGAAGCATTTTAAAAAGGATATTTTAATAGGATGTACTACTGATTTTGATAAATGTTAAAATTATTTTGTGAAAATCTTATTAGTTGAAGACAATAAAAAATTAGCAGAGAATATAAAACAAGGTCTTGTACAAGAAGGCTATGTTGTAGATTTGATAGAAGATGGAATTTTGGCTTCAAAACGCATACTTGTAAACAGAGATGAATACGACATTGTTATTTTAGATAGACTTCTTCCAGGTAAAGATGGTGTGACTATCTGTGTTGAGTGGCGTAGTCAGGGTGTCACACTACCTGTGATCATGCTCACCGCTCTTGATGCTGTGGGTGACAAGGTCACTGGTCTCGATGCGGGAGCAGATGATTATTTAGCGAAACCTTTTGCTTTTGAAGAGCTTTTGGCTCGAATCCATGCCCTTCTTCGCAGACCAAAAGAAATTTCTCCAGACATTCTTAATTCTAATGAAATAGAAATAAATACAACATCAAGAGTAGTAACATACAAAGGAAAACCCCTCTCTCTTACCTTAAAAGAATTTATGGTGTTAGAATATCTAATGCGTAATAAAGATAAGGTTATCACTCGTGACACTCTTTATTCACATGCATGGGATTTTGCTGATTCTTCTTTTAGCAACACCGTGGATGTACATATAAAAAATATTAGAAAGAAAATAAAAGATAATGGAAAAATTATACAAACAATTCGTGGCGTCGGTTACAAGTTTGAAAGCCTTTTTTAGGCCTGATGAATTTACAATTGCAAGAATAAAGTTAACTTTCCTGTATGTTTTTACGGCTGCACTTATAGTGTCTGGAGCCAGCTTTTTGTTGTATAAAGTTTTGCTATCCAATATACATGATTCTCTTAGTGGGACTTTGATTAATCCTGTTTTGTTCGATCAGCTTCTAGAGAAGATTCAGACTTATTTGCAAAACAGATTGCTCGCCATAGATCTCATTATAATTTCATTTGTTGTTTTGATTGGTTTTTTTCTAACTCGACAAACTTTGAAGCCCATAAAAATGAGCGCACAAAAACAAAAGAAGTTTATTGCTGATGCGTCACATGAGCTTCGGACCCCCATAGCTATAGTTATTTCAGGACTCGAGGTGGCACTTCGCAATAAAAGCTTAGACATCTCTAAGTCGACAGAAGTTTTACAAAAAAGCTTAGAGGAGATGAGAGAGCTGTCAGTTTTAAGCAATAATCTTCTTGATATATCCAAATACGATAACATTTTAAATATACCTAAGGTACACATCGATGCTGTGCTATTTTTCACTAATACTGTCTCCAGAATTCAATCTTTAGCAAGAGATAAAGGTGTTGATATAAAAATAGTGTTAGATGACAGTGTAAATATTAGTGTTAATAAACTAGAGTTTGAAAGAGTGGTATTTAATGTTTTAAATAATGCCATAACTCATACACAAGAAGGGGGAGTTATTATTATTTCTGATAAAAAAGAGAAAAATTCTTATTTTTTAATTATCGAAGATACTGGTTCTGGTATTCCTAAAGAATTAATTCCTAAAGTTTTCGATCCGTTTTTTAGAGCTGATGAATCCAGAAATACTGTCGGCGCAGGACTAGGTCTCACTTTAGCGAAAAAAATAATAGATAACCATAAGGGTCAGATACATATAAATAGTGAGGAAGGAAAGGGTACTCAGGTTGTAATCTCTATACCTATATCTAAATAGTACAGTCTTCATAATGTTTTCATACACTTAGTTTATTATGTATTTATGCTTAAGATTAGTCACTTAAGTATATTAATAATAACTTTATTTCATACATGAAGTACAAAAGACAATTGATGGGAAGTATGATGGCTTTAGCCCTTTTTGTGGGTAATCCGAAAGCTTTTGATATTGAAGACTCTGTTCATACTTCAAAAGTTGGGCAGTACATAAACCAATTAAAAATGCGATCTGATATACCAGAAGATAGTATCGTTAAAATGACAAAAAAGTAATTTGTATGAAAAGGTGCTATACGCAAAACACCTATATTTTATAGGTGTTTTGCGTATATAGGAGTGCTTGACACTTGATTTACATTCATATATACTGTCCCCAGCGCTTTTTCTTTATGAATAGGCGTTTTAATTTTCTGTGTATTCTGGTCTTTGATAAATTAATAGTTTTATAGAACAAGTGCAAGCTTGTTTGTTTTTTTGAGTAATAATTTTACGAGCTGGGATCGAAAGTAAAACAAGATTCATTGCTGTTTTTTGTTTTGTTTCGTTCTATTCGATTTATTTCGGAAATAACTTTTAATTAGAGTTTGATCCTAGCTCAGGATGAACGCTGGCGGCGTGGATAAGGCATGCAAGTCGAACGGACTTTTTATGTACAGAGATGAGATTATATCAAGTCAAAGTTTTTAAAAAGTTAGTGGCGAACGAGGTAGTAATACATAGGAACTTCCCCTTTAGTCGTGAATAATCCATCGAAAGATGGACTAATACACGATGGTCTCGCAAGAGTAAAGTTTTAACGCTAAAGGAAAGGCCTGTGCGATATCAGCTAGTTGGTAGTGTAATGGACTACCAAGGCTAT
>JBBTUY010000006.1:0-20593 GCA_038063515.1 Patescibacteria group bacterium
GAATGGAAGAAGTTTTTTCAGAAAATCGGCTCTAACCCTGAAATCAAGGACAAAATGGTTTCCATACGCTGGGGGGATTTGTGGGATTTCGCCATGTCCGCCAAAGGCGGACGGATTTCCGACTGCTCGCGTATCGCTTCGCGATACGCTTTTGACCCGACCATTTTTGCCGATGTCTCTTGTTGTGCCCAGGGGGAGATTTGAACTCCCAATCCTTACGGAATGCGAACCTCAATCGCACGCGTATACCAGTTCCGCCACCTGGGCATATGTTAGAGTATATATAAAAGAAAATTATTCTGCCACTTCTACGGCAGCTTTTTCTTCTGAAGCTTCTAGCTCAGTGACTGAAGTTGATGAACGCATCTTACGACGAACATCTTTCACAGCCTTAGTACGTACGTAGTAAAGCTTTGATCTTCGTGCACGAGATCTTTTAGTTATTTCAATTTTATCTACCATTGGAGAGTAAAGTGGGAAAATTCTTTCAACACCTACACCTGAAGCCACCTTTCGTACTGTAAAAGTCGCGCCTATTTCAGCGCCATGCTTGCGAGCAAGGACTATACCCTCAAAAGCCTGGAGACGAGCCTTACCTTTTTCATCTACGATCTTTGAAGATACACGAATAGTGTCGCCAGCCTTAAAATCAAGCTTCTTGCGAGCATCCATGTCTACGGGACTAAGTTTTATATTACCTATATTTTTGACTGTCATGATTCAAAGACTTTAACACGAAAAATTTCTAAAAGCAAATTTAAATAATAAAGGGGAAAGTCGCACAATCACGTGACGACTTTCCCCTCTTTGCTGGTCATGTTTACTTATGAATAAACAAGACCAGCAAGATCCAAGCGATCAAGAGATCCAGGGCAACGAAGCCCTTGATCAATGATCGCATGAGCCGGCCCGAGGCCGGCCCGACCGGAGCTGCCAGCTCCGGATTTGCCAATTGGCGCCTCACCGGGCGCCTCTTCCGCAAAAAATATTGCATCCTTTCACCTCAAGACTGAGTCGCTACGAAATATAGCGATCGCCTTGCTCCACCTACAATTGTAACACAAAAAATACATTTTGTCTATAGACAAAATGATAATCTTATATTTAAATAAATTCTCCTTGGTAGCACTTTTCGCAGTAGACGACCTCTGGTCTGTCAGGTGCAAAGGCTGTCCTGATCTCTGTGTTGCACTTAGCACAATTCCTGTCATATAGCCTAGGTGGATTAAGCCTAGCAAACCTCTCTTTCTCTCTACATTTTGGACACATATGTGGCAGAGGCATGTTCATCTTGCGCAAGATATCAAACTCCCCTTTTGTTACCTTAAACGCTCTATGGCAAGCTTCACACCCAAGTGTTTCATTTAAAATACTCTCATATGCATCTACTATGGAGTCTGGGAGATCTGTAGCCTCTAGTGATATGGGATATGTGGGACTCTCTGTATCATTCCAAATATATCCAGAGCTAATAGCTTCTTCTTTTGTCTTTGGGAAAAATCTTATTGCATTAGAATTATTGTAAGCAAACTTACTGAATTCAGGTGGAAAAAATTCTCCGTATGTAAACGTACGTCCTTGAGCATCGACGTAAGGGTTAGTATTCATCTCCCCTATTATCTTCTCCCGCAACTTCTCGTACTCTTCTTTGGAGTATTCTTTATTTAAGATACAGAAGCTTTTGCGCTTTAGATTCACGCAACCAAAATTATTTTTACCAGAAATATTATATGTACAATACTCTAAATTCAAAGAATCAGGAAAACAATATGAAGAAAATTTTATATTATTTGCATTCTCTCCCGTTTGGGCGCTCTCATAAATTAGGCTCGCATTATTACCCCAACCAGAATAATCATAACAATCTTTAGCTGGCTTCACACTCACTATCTGGGTCCATTTACAGTTTTCAGCGCCACTACAAATATACATTTCTTTTGCATTCTTCGACTCAAAAACATATTCCCCTGTTACATTGAGATTCATGGAGTTCCCAGAATATACTCGGTATGGCAAAGTGAGCCAAAAATCTCTCGTTTTATTTTTTAAATCCTGCAAACCTTTCCAAGAATGTAAATTTAATTCTTTTACTTTTTCTAAGTATTCTTCTTTGGAATATTTTACATTAAAAATGGAGTATGAGGCCCCACGGAGATTTACACAGCCAATACAGTTTGTGCAGTTATAGCAGTTCCGAGAAAACCATACGTCTACGCATGCGTCACACTCCTCAGAGAAAAATGTATTGTAACATTTATTTATACCCGCTGATTCATAGCAAAGCTCAGAGTCCTTCACACGCAAACAATCCGCTGTGTATTTCACACCATTTAAAATTGATGAGTAGTACACACTTTCACAGTAATCTGCCCAAAATATCTGATAGCAATCTTTAGACCATGCAAGCGCATTTGAATAATCACAATTTTTAATAGTGGAGTATGCACTTTCAAGTGCAGCATAAGGGGTCTTAGTGGTCAGCCCTTTGAATTGTTCGAGAAAAGTCCGTGATGAGTCATATTCCATGGCGTATTCTGTCCCATCCCAGTCATCAGCCCACCAACACTTAGGACAATACGCTGTGATATCTTGTTCTGGTGGGAATACGGACATAGTGCGCTCTTTACACTTGTCACAATTACGCCAAAACACACTCCAAGTATTGCAAAGAGAAAATCTACGCATCATCCTGCACTCCGGACACCAAGTCGGAGCTGGGACTTTCATCTTTTCGTAGAAATTAAAATCCTCGACTTCTATGGTGAAATCTTTGTGGCAATTCTGACAGGTCGTAGATACTGAGCCTGTCGAATGTAATTTAGTCTCAGGATTCATTTGTTTTATTTTAGCATTTTCTTAAAGACAAGTGGTAAGGCAGATTCTACTTTTATATTTTTGTCTTTTGGATCCATAAATTCTACAGAGTGTGCATGGAGAGCTAGGCGAGTGACCTCCTTCGGACATGGCCCCTCAGGATCATATAGTGGGTCACACACTACCGGATGGTTAAAGTATTTCATATGCACACGTATCTGGTGAGTACGACCTGTTTTTGGTTTTACCTCGAGATATGTAAACTCTGGGGGCTTTGCTTTTAACTTTAGTCTTTTTAAAACCTTGTATTCTGTAATAGCCTCCCGAAGCTCTCCACGGGCCCCACGGCCTGCAAGGTGCCTCCTAAAGTCTCGAGGGCTCCTCCCTATTGCCCTATTTATTACTCCTTGGTCATTCTTTATAAATCCTGAAACGAGAGCATGATACGTCTTTTTTACTTTCCTATCTTTAAATTGTTGTTTTAAGAATTCGTAAGCTTTTTGATTCTTAGCGAGGAGCATCACCCCAGACGTATCACGATCAAGTCTATGCACCACACCAGGACGAAGTATGTCACCCTGTGGCTCCCCCACGTTTTTCATCTTTGGATAATTTTCTAAAACCCAATCAGAAATAGTCTTTTCCTTGCTACGCCCGTCACTGTGCACAGAAATACCTGAAGGTTTATCTATGGCTAAAATATTAGAATCTTCGTATAGAATTTTTATTTTCATACATTACTACGTGTCCTCTTGGCAGGAATCTTTCCTTACAGGAACAGTATACCTTTTGCATTTTTTCGAAACAAATTTCTCAAAAATAGGCAAAAGCTTTTCGATTCCTGCTCATAGGCAAATAAATTTGCCTATTCTCGACTACACTACGTGTCCTCTTGGCAGGAATCGAACCTGCATCATAACTTCCGCAAAGTTACGTCCTATCCATTGAACGACAAGAGGATATTTTTTACCTTAACAGTTTTTAATTATAAGGTAAAGCTCTAAAAACCAAGCACATCCATGATCTTCATAGAAAAACGCTCTTGCATCTCTTCCTCCTCTACACCCTTATGAAGGAAGATGGCACGCACTTCCTCACCATGTTCGTCACTGTCTATCGGGACCGTGATAGTCGGCATGAAAATTCTCTGTGATTTTATAAAAAGAAGTGGATGAGTCATGTGAGGATCGTGATTTTCTTTCTGTACCCAGAAGGATTTTAAATTTTCATATACAAAAAGATTGTTTTCGATCTTAAGACCTTTCTCATTTAATTCATAGGAAACCCTCCCAGGCTTCTTTGTAGCGAGGAAGCCTAGGAGTCCTCCTCCGATCACGATAAGTGCCGCGAAAAAATAATTACCAAAGATAATAGCTGTCGCAGAAGCAGTAAATACAATTACGCCGAGAGCCCAAAACCAGTCACGGCTCCGTTCTTTGTCTTCGTATTCTAGTGCTGTCCACGATAGCTTTTCCATGCATTAATTTTAACACAACTTTAAAAAAATAAGTACAACTTTTGCTATAAAAACTCACTAAAGTTATAATGCTATTATTGTAATGTTAATAAAATTTAATTCTATGTCATTTGAAGGATTTAAAAGAAAAGCTCAAGAAATTATAGGTTTTAAAAAATCTAATGAAGACTATCTATCAGAAATTCATGGGTTAATTAATATGTACCGAAACATGAATACCAGACTTCAAAACGTTACCCCTATTACTGCTGAACAAAGTGATAAATACAAAAAGATCTTTAATTTTATAAATATAAATCGTAATGATGTATTAGAAAAACAACAAAATCTTGAAAGGATGGAAATTATAGGGGGTGATATACTACAAGAATTTTTTATTCAATTACATAAAAATAAGCTAAAAAACATAGAGAGTGAAATCAACACATTATCTTCCTTGATATATGCACACCAATTCAATGCCAAAAGATAATTCCACAACCTTAGTTATATTCGGTGCCACAGGCAACTTATATTCTGACAAGCTTGCTAAGGCACTCTTTTTATTATTTGAGGACAACAAATTACCAAAGGATTTTAAAGTACTTGCCTTTGCCCGCAAAGATATGAGTAGTGACGATTTCCGCGCCCTAACAAAAGAAAGTATTTTAAAAAGAGGTGAAGTTGATAGAAATAAGCTTGAAGAATTTGTGCAATATATAGAATATTTTAAAGGTGAGCTTTTAGAAGAGAGAGATTTTGTAAAATTAAAAGACTACCTAAGAGACTCTTCCCCTGCTCAAAAAACAGGCCAAATACTTCTACACGTAGCTACGCCTTCTGTTTTATATCAGAAAATATTTGAAAACATCAAAGAAGCTAATTTTAAAGAAATAGACGGTATAAAAATACTTATAGAAAAACCTTTTGGTAAAGACGAAGCTGAGGCCATGCTACTAGAGAAAATTCTCACCGAGGTATTTGAAAAAGAAAATATATTTCACATAGATCACTATCTCGCAAAAGAAACTGCTTTAAACATACTAACATCACAAGATAAAGATCTAAGTGAGCCTATAGAAAAAATAAAAGTCACCTTTAATGAGAGTAACGTAGTAGGATCACGTGGTGACTCTTATGATGAGGTTGGAGCATTTAGAGACGTAGGTCAAAACCACGTACTAGAAATACTCGCCCTAGTCATAATAAAGAAGCTAGGTATCAACACAGGAGATATACAGAAAAACAGACTAGAGGTTTTAGAGACGCTCCATATAGATAAACAAAAAACTCCTACAAAAGCACAGTACGGGGGATACCTCTTGCACCCAGGTGTTAGCTCACACTCAAAAACAGAGACATTTTTCCGCGTATTTTTGAAATCAAACAAAGAAGACCTGTCTATGATAGAGATAGAATTAGAAGGAGGTAAAGGCTTAGTGGATATGAAGTCTGATATAACTCCTACCACAGTCTGTGCAGAAATTTATTTTAAAAATAAAGAGAAAGTTGAATTTAAAATCCAGCCTGTACCAGGTACTGTATACGAATCCTACACCAGAGTATACACAGATGCATTTCTAGGAAACCAAAATGTGTTTGTAAGCATAGAAGAAGTAATAGCTGAATGGGAAATAACTGATGAAGTATTTAAGGCATGGGAAGACGTACCACTTAAAACTTATAGCCAAGGATCAAAACCAGAAGAAATCAATTAAAAAAATGAAAATAATAGACATATCACTATCATTAAATAACAAGACACCTATATACCCAGGAAATGTTCCTCTCTCTATCAGAGTCTATAAAAAAATGCCCGAATCCAACACATATTCTTCTTCTATAACCTTTGGCTCGCACACAGGCACACACATAGATGCACCAATACATGCGATAATAAGTGCCGCTCCACTCGACCAGATCCCACTTGAGAATTTTATCGGCACATGTCGTGTACTCGACTTCTCAACTGAAAGTGGTGAATCAGTCACCAAAGAAATGCTTGAGGGTAAAAATATAAAACACAGTGAACGCATACTTTTAAAAACCAGAAATTCGATCCGTGGATTTAAAGAATTTTATGATGACTATGTGTATTTAGACGGCGATGCCGCAGACTATCTTGCAAGCATGGAAATTTTAGTAGTGGGCATAGATAGCTTATCGATAAAAAAGCGTGGCGGGAGCGACCAGAGACCCCACACGAGCCTTCTAGGAGCAAATATCCCCATCATAGAGGGATTAGACCTTATAGACGCAGAGGAAAAAGAATACGAGCTTTATTGCTTACCACTTAGATTTACTGACATAGACGGCTCTCCTGCACGTGCCATACTCATAGAAAGATGATCTTTAGATATTTCAGCAACGATAGCCATGTGGTCGCTAACACCGTCCACAAGCTTCACATTCATAGCTTTATATGTAGATGTAGTAAAAAGTCCATCTACCATAAGCTGTAAGCCTTTAACTCGGTGTAGATTTTGATCTATACTAGTTTTATATTCAAGCGGAATGTTGTCTTTAAATCTCTCTGCAAGACGTTTAAAAGTCTCTCTGCCCCGAGGAGCATTCATGTCACCACAAAGTATAAACTCGCCTAGTGGTTCTATTTTAGAAAAAAGTGAGTCTAGTGCTTCAATTTGAAATGGTGTAGACTCGCCGTGTTTTGTCACAGGCATGTGAACAGTAACAAATCTATATACTTCCCCATCTTCATTTTTAATATCAGCCCAAACGAGAGCCTGAGTATTGTTTAAACTATTTTGATCAAAAGGTCTTGATGTCTCGCCCTCATCTCCTACGTAGAACATAGAACCGGCATCAACTATATTTTTTGAAAAGATACCTACTCCCTGTTTCTTGCCTATGATGTGTGGATGAGCAGACCTGCTTTCATATCTACACACTCGAAACACAGCGTTCCCTCCAAATTCTTTTTTATAAAATTCAAAATCTTCCTCAAGCAATTCCTGAAAACAAATGACATCAGGATCTTCTTTTCTTAAGAAATCTAAAACCACGTCCGTATGAGTATTGAATTCAATATTAAGGGATACTAATTTCATAAAAATTGTTCATTACGAAATAATACCATAAACATATTATTTTTATCGTATTCAACGCATTTTGTACATTTCAAAAAAATCATTTTATACTCTCAACGTTTGTTCAACTATTCTTGAAGATAAACTATAAGATATATTTCCCCCTATTTTTTATTTCAGAAACAATTTTTTTAATTATTTCTTCGTAAGAATAAGTCGGTAAGTCAAGTTTTTCTAATTCATCTGTATTTCCTTCATATGTTGCCATTTTGTCTCCCTCTTGCGAAAAAACTTCTACATTAAAATACTTCAGTATATCTTTTGCTATATCAAAACGTGATTTCATACCTAAACTTATAACTACCACTATTTTATTCCATATGTTCCTTTTTAGAATTTCATCAATAACTTCAGAAATATGTCCAGTCCAAGTAAGTTGAGTTTTTTGTATGTTATCATATTCAGCTTTCAGTCCTTTGTCAATATTTTTCAAAATCCTATCAAATGATCTGCCACTAGGTATATGCGGACTATAGCCATAAATAAGAGAAGGGCGAAGTATGAACCAACCAAACTTTGTTTCTTTTACAACTTCCTCAGCTTCTAGCTTAGTTGTTGCGTATTTGGTATCTTTGTTATAAATAGCAGTTGTAGATATATACAATATTTTTACACCAATCTTATTAGCAGACTCAACTATATTTCTCGTTCCATCAACATTTATTTTTTTTGCTGCTTCTGGATTTTCGTTACACCACCTAGAACTTGTATTACTAGCCACGTGAATTACTATTTCAGGTTTTATAGTAGTTATTGTTTTTTCT
Organism: Patescibacteria group bacterium; assembly: GCA_038063515.1. Lineage (GTDB taxonomy): Bacteria > Patescibacteriota > Minisyncoccia > Phycocordibacterales > UBA9973 > UBA9973. The sequence continues at coordinate 8,142 of JBBTUY010000006.1, forward strand.
ACCGCTTCTTTATCAGTAATATCAAGATTTATAAATTTATCCGATAGCTTATTTTTAATTGAATAATAGGTGCCTATTAAATCATACTTGTCTTTCAAATCAAAATAGAGCCTAGCTCCCACATAACTATTTGCACCAATCATTAAGATTTTCATATTTCTATCATACTTCATCCCTCTGATATACGCACCTTGTGCTTGCTTTGCAAGGTGGTTAGTTTATCACCTTTGCTCGAACCCACTTCGCACACGAAAGACGCGGGCTTCTTCCCACCTTTCGGATTCGGAAGTTTCTTGTTGCGGAGGCGGTGAGATTCGAACTCACGGTACCTTGCGGTACTCTTGTTTTCAAGACAAGTGCGATAGACCACTCTGCCACGCCTCCCAGCTTTTATAAAAGCTTACTTTTCGATATTATCAAAAAAAAGATTTTTATGCTAATATTTGGCTAATGAAATTTCTTGGTATTGATTATGGGGCAAAGAGAATAGGTATCGCTGTTTCGGATGAAGGAGGCACTCTCGCCTTCCCTCGAGAGATAGTTCTAAATAATAAAAGTACTCTAGAAGAAATACTTAAGATAATGAAAGAGGAAAATATATCAGAAATAGTCATCGGTGAGTCGCTAAATCTAAAAGGAGAAGAAAATAAAATAGCAGGAGAAATTAAAAAATTTATTCTTGAATTAGAAAAAGCTTCGAGCTTACCTATACATACTGAAAAAGAATTCTTGACCTCTGTCGAAGCACGCAATTCACAAAATACTAAACAGAGCCTACACATAGAACAAGCTCATGGTAAAAATAAAAAAAATGCATCACCAAAAATAGATGCTTCTGCTGCTGCACTCATACTGCAGAGATATTTAGACAGATTAAATAGATAATATTAAATAATTGTATTTATTTTAAACAAAGAGAATTACACTACCGACAACAATGACGGCAATGGCTAACATTTTTGGCAGTAAAACACACCTATCTAAATTCTCTTTTACAATATGAGGGAAGAATTTAGTAGCCATAATGGTTAAGAAAAGTACGATAGCCGGCTGAAAAGATCCTACTAGATACACCATAGCCACAGGAGCTATGAGCAATGCGTAGTTTGTTAAAAGGTTACCAGCAATAGTTAAAACTTCACTTAAAGTATTTAAGCTGAAGATCTTTCCTCCTCCAGATTTATTCATGAGGCTGAATTCTCTCCGATACTTTGGAATAAAAATATATACAAAAATACCTGCGCAACCAAGCCCGACGTATTCCCAAAATGAAGATACCCAGAAATTCCCCAAAGTGGTCACATACTTAAAAATAACTCCGACGATAGCTACGAGGAAACATGCGACAAGCATATATAGTGCAGGCCTCCACTTAAATTTCTTTTTTTCACCAGAGAAATCTATGGAGATGAGAGAAGCACCAGATAAAATTACAAGTGAGCCGATGAATTGCTGTGTAGATAAAGTTTCTCCAAGAAAAATGCAACCGAGAACATAACCAAAGATAGGGATAGTGAGAAACCATGGAACCACTGAAGATACATCCTCAATCTCGAGCGTAAAGAGATAGAGAATGACCCATAGGAGCATCATAATGCCACTTAACACAAGTAATAGCTTGTCTAATATTGGTATCGCAAATATACCATCTACGAAAAATCCAATAATAACTGCTGCGAAGATGCCTATGAGACTAGAGAAAAGCACAAGTCCACCAGAACCTCGCTCCCCTGTTGAATACTTTGAAACTAAATATTGGTCGGAGATATTTGTGAGAGACCAGAGAAATGGTGCGGCCAGTGCTATTAAAAACCAATGCATATATAGATATATTATAGCATAAATGTAAGGAATTTACGACCTGCGGAGCAGATATTGCTTTTTTCATGGTCTGGCCGGGGTGTGGGGCCCCGGAAAACCGAGGACCTGAAAAAAGCAATATCTGCTCCGCAAAATTTTATGCTAGAATACGAGAATGATTTCAATAGATGATTTAAGTAAGGTAGAAATAAGGGTAGGGAAAATTCTCGAAGTAGAGAAAGTTCCTGATACAGACAAGCTCTTAAAGCTTAGCGTAGACCTCGGTGAAGAAATTCCTCGAACAATAGTGTCCGGTGTTGCACTATATTTCCCTGACCCAACTACACTCATAAATAAAAAATGTATGTTTGTCGCCAACTTAGAACCAAGGAAAATCCGTGGCATAGAAAGTAACGGTATGATACTCGCCGTTTCGAGTGAAGATGGTATAAATTTCTCTCTCCTTTCCCCCGATGATTCTATACCCGCAGGCACAAAAGCAAAATAAATTTTTTTAAACACAACCACACTCAAATATTAAGCAATTTTAACTTGTTTATACTCCTCAATTGTTGATATACTGTATACATGTTGAAGCATTCATTTAATAGATTTTTCTTTCAGCTTTTTCCTATACCAAAATTTTTCGCTATGCGTTCTTTTGGATTAGATATCTCTGATGAATCTATAAAATACGTTGAGCTCATAGATACAAGAAAAGGTATGAAGATGGGTAAATACGGAGAAAAAATTATCCCAAAAGGCATACTGGAATCCGGCAAAATAAAAGACGCAGAAAAGATGGAAAACATCCTAGGAACTTTACGAAAAGAAATTGGAATAAAATCAGTCCACCTATCTCTCCCAGAAGAGCAAGTCTATCTCTTCAAACTCAAAATGGAAAAAGAGGGATTAAAAAATATCCGAGAAGGCATCGAGCTCATATTAGAAGAACACATACCAATATCAGCTGAAGATGCAATATTTGACTATGAGCTCTTTAACGAAGACGAACAAAGCCTCGAAATGGAAGTAGCGACCATACCAAAAAATATAATAGAAAACTATCTATCAATCTTTCAAAATTCTAAGATAAAAGTAGAGTCGTGTGAACTCGAGGCACAAGCCATCTCAAGAGCTGTTATAAAAAAAGGAGACCTAAATACATACATGATAGTAGATTTTGGTAAACAGAGGACAGGAGTCTTCATAGTTTCGCGTGGTGTGGTAATGCTGACATCCACTTTAAACATGGGTGGTGTAATGTTAAATGAAATGATAGCAAAAAGTTTTAAAATAAATATAGATGAAGCAGAAAAAATGAAAATAAAATTTGGTCTCCAGAGAAATACAGAAAATAAAGAGATATTTGCTGTTCTCTTAAATAGCGTATCTATTTTACGTGACGAAATCGTAAAACGATACCTATATTGGCATACACACCCAGATGAAAACGGAAAAGCAAACCCTCCGATCAAAAACATCATACTCTGTGGTGGTGATTCAAATCTCATAGGCCTAAAAGAATACTTGTCTATAAGCATGAAAAGTAAAGTAGAAATGGCAGACCCTTGGATAAATATCAGAAGTGATGGAAACTATGTACCAGATATAAATTTCAAACAGTCTCTCTCCTTCTCTGCTGCTCTTGGACTTGCGCTTGGAGACTACGAAGGTAAATAAATAATTTTTAAACAATGATAAATTTAATTCCAAATCAAGAAAAGAAAAGAATGTTGCGAGACTTTTACTTTAAGCTGGTAATTTTAGTGTTGGTCATGCTTTCTGTTACTGTATTCGTAGGAAGCATAGCATTGCTACCTTCATATTTCTTTTCCATATCAGAAAAAAACATAGCAGAACAAAAACTAGAAATAGAGAAATTAAAACCTGTACCTAGTTTTGATGAGAAAACATCCAATATGATAGTGGACCTTGATCAAAAGTTAGACTTGATTGAGAGATTACAAAAAGACAAGTTTATCGTCTCCGAAAGAGTCATAAATGCCATATCTTTAAAACGAGTTGATGGAATAAAAATAAACACCATAACATACGAAGAAGATGCCTTAAAGGTTAAAAAGATAAGTGTAAATGGCACTGCGGCCTCACGAGAAACCCTGCTTTCTTTCCGTCTTTCACTTGAGCAAGATACATCATTTAAAAAAGTCGACCTCCCTATAGCAAACTTTATAAAAGGGACAAATATACAATTTTACTTAACACTCATACCATCTTAAAATGATAAATTCTAAAAACATACAATTATTTGTCTCAATAATATTCTTCATACTATCCATAGGTCTTTTCCTGTTCATATACAGAGAAGTACACCAAAATAAAATCAAAAAAGAAGAGCTTGGAGTAAACCTAGCAACTGAAATAAAAAGACAAGACGACATAAAGTCTCTCGAAAGATCCATAGAACTCATAAAAGAAGATAAAATATTACTAGAGACGCACTTTGCTGAAAGCAGAGATGTAGTACCCTTTCTAAACTCCATTGAAAGCATAGCCAGAAAAACAGGAGTAAAAGCTGAGGTAACTTCAGTAGATGTATCTAAAGATTCCTCGACGCTCGTCGTCGGCATACGATCTCTTGCAAGCTTTGAGTCCCTATATAAGTTCCTTATACTATTAGAAAATTCTCCGTATGAGACATCATTTACCCTAGTAAGCATGCAAAAAGAAAGTAACGCTCAAAACACAGAAGAAGGAACAGAAATTCAAAAAGCAAAATGGCAAATGAACCTAAATATTAAACTTCTCAGTTTTATTAAATAATATGAATATAAAATTTTTAAAAATAAAGAAAGTTTTCAAAAAACACAGCTCAAATATAAAGCCTGAGTTTTATTGGCAAATAATGGTCTACATTGTATTTATACTTTCTATTTTTTCATTCTTGTTTGGGTATCAATTATTTAAAGAAGTGAGCAAAGAAGCAGATATACAAATAAATAGCCAAAATAAACAAGAAATAGTAAAAAAGGCTAGGCTAGAAAAAGTGTTGGACTATTTTGAAGCAAGAGAAAAAAGGTCAGATGAAATAGTAGCCTCCCCCTCACCTATCATTGACCCGTCACTGTAAAAATGTTAATTTTAGTTACATACACATGCGCGATTAGCTGTCTTGGCAGGTCCTTGACCTAAAAACAAAGTAGGGTGAGAATAGGAAAAATAAATACATGCGCGGTTAGCTCAGTTGGTAGAGCAACCCGTTTACACCGGGAAGGTCGTAGGTTCGAGTCCTACACCGCGCACACAAATACAAGATGCCCTTGTAGTTAAATGGATATAACTGCGGACTTCTAAGCCGCTATTGGAGGTTCGATTCCTCCCGAGGGCACAAATACTGTTTTGCTAGTACGCAAAACCACTAGAGGTTAGATACAAAAATTCTGAGCGACGACGAGGAATTATTTGTAGTCACAAATTTCAAAAACTCCTAAAAATCTTTAATTTTCATATATAAAACCCAGATACAGGTGGTTTCTTTACCCCTTGACTTTTTCGTAAAAGGTGCTATAATAGTAGGTAGAGAAGGTGGGCTGGCAATGCGCCGATTTATACCCACCTTCACAAACTTTTGTTCGTCAAAAATGCCGCCCGTAGGGTGGCTATAGTTAGGAGAAATATGAAAAACCTTTTCGTTATCGCTTTTTTGTTCACACTCGCAACGTCAGTTTTGGCCGACTCGACAGGCCAAAACCGGTTCACTGCGACTGGTCCTGCGAAAGATGTTGCTGGTGCCGAAGTCATAGCGGGGCCCCGCCCCGATATGGATGCGGCTTGCAAGCCACGTCCAGAATTTACTTCAGGACTAAACTCCCTGAAGGTCGGACGGGCCCAGCCCGTTCGGTATACCGAGAACGCCACGTTCGTGAAACTGGCGAGTGGCAAAATCGCACTTTGCAAATGTGGCGCCTCTCGCCAACACTTCAACGTACAGCTTGATTTGCAAACTGCAGTGGCTGAGGAGGCGGAGGCGACAGTGGTTGAGGCTGAGGAGGCTGAAGCGCCAGTGGCACAACCTGCCGTTTACAGACCTCGCCAACGCCAACAGCAGGAAGTGGTGGTGAACTACCCACCCCAACAAGCCGAGCTTCGTTGCGATGTAGTAAAACGTGGCAAAGCCACGTGGAAGATCTGCAACGATGGCTCTACCGTCATGCTCGATGACGGCAAGGGGGGTGATGGCGGTGGATTTTGGAACAGCACCGGTGGAAAGCTTACCCTTATGGGCATAGGAGGCGGTATAGGTTACGGCGTTGGCCGACTCACCGCACCCAAAGGAGTAAAAATTCCGAAAGGAAAATTTACTCCGAAGAAACCGGTCAAACTTCCACCAATCGTTAGATCGCTGCCAAAGACGTAAATAATTTCTCCTGACTATAGCAGTATCTTAGTCAGGAGGGAGAGTCCAGTAGGACCTCACCCTCCTGCACTCTTTAAAGCTATGAAGTGGAAACATATTTCCTACGTCATATATTTAAAGAGTGAAGAGTCTAGACCCATAAAGGGTTGACAAAATCACAAAAATAGGTTAGATTCAAGCTTTATAAAACGTAAAAAATTATTAGTATTTTAATAGGCATTATTTGACAAAATAAGTCAGATATGCTATAATAGCATTATGAAAAACATTATAAAAAGTTTAAAGAAAAGTTACATATTATTAGTGGTCGCAATGATCTTCGGGATCGTTCTTTCACCTTTCGTAAGTACTAACGTTGCTTCTGCAGAATACGCAACAGCAAAATGTACTTCCGCTACACTAAATGGTGACATCGTAGTAAACGGTGCTGTCACAAGTGTGTGGTTTGAGTGGGGCGAAGGAGACTCTCTTTCTAATACAACTGCAAAGCAGACTTTTGCTTCTGATTCTACTTTTTCTAGATCAATAGGAGGACTTACAGAAGATACAGAATACTCTTTCCGCGCTATGGCTTCTAATAAAAACGGAACTTCTGTTGGTGAAATTTTAACTTTTAAAACAAATAAATGTACTCAACCTGTACCTAAGTGTGAAGATCCAAGTGCTACAAATTACAAAGGCACACTTCCTTGTAAATACCCAGCTCCAAAGTGTGAGGACCATAACGCTACTAACTACGGTGGATCTCTACCTTGTAAGTACCCAGCACCAAAGTGTGAAGATAGTGCAGCATTAAACTACGGTGGAACACTTCCATGTAAATACGCTCCAAAGTGTACTGACTACTCTGCATTAAACTATGGCGGATCTTTACCATGTAAGTATCCAGCACCTACATGTCAGGACCACGATGCTACAAACTACGGTGGCAGTCTTCCATGTAAATACCCTCCTCAAGTATGTAAAGACTCAAGTGCTACAAATTACGGTGGAACACTTCCATGTAAATACCCAAAACCTACATGCCAAGATCATGATGCATTAAACTATGGTGGATCATTACCTTGTAAATACGCACCTAAGACTTGTCAGGATTCTGACGCTACTAACTACGGTGGATCTCTACCTTGTAAGTACCCAAAGCCTACATGTCAGGAACACGGAGCGATAAATTACGGAGGAAGTCTTCCATGTAAACACCCAGCTCCAAAATGTGCAGACCATGATGCTATAAACTACGGAGGTGCACTACCTTGTAAATACAAGAAAGTAGTTCCTATGCCTACTGTTATTCTTTCAGCAGAAAACGATGAAATACCTTTCGGTGGGAAGACAGTTCTTAACTGGGTTTCTGAAAACGCTACTTCATGTACAGCTACAGGTGGTATGAACGGCTGGTCAGGTGCTAAGAATTTAACTGGTACTTTTAAAACTGGTACATTTACTTCATCAAAAACTTACAACATAACATGTAAGAACACTGCAGGTACTGCTACTGATTCAGTCATGATAGAAGTAGGTACACAATCTATAGAAGACCCTATAGTAGACATATACGCTGATGATTCAAACTTAGAAAACGGTGGTTCTACAAACATCCGCTGGAATTCTGAGAACGCTATTTCATGTACTGCAAATGGTGGAAGTAACGGCTGGAATAACTCTAAACCTCTTACAGGCATATTCTTCACAGGAGCTTTAAACAGTACTACAACTTACAACATCTCATGTAAAAACTCTGTAGGTAAGATAGCTGTTGGTTCAGTAAAGATAACTGTAGATGGTAAAGAAGAATTCTTCCCATCAGTTACTATATACGCTGACGAATCAGTAGTCATAATCGGTAAGTCTACAAACATACGTTGGACTTCTGAGAACGCTACTTCATGTATCACAAATGGTGGTGCAAATAACTGGACAGGCAACAAAGGCCTAGCAGGTATATTTAACACAGGCAAATTAAAGGGAGATGTGACTTACAACATCACTTGTAAAAACGCAAAAGGTCTATCTGCTTCTGATTCTGTAACTGTATCTATAGAACATGATCTTCCTACAGTACTTCTAAACGCTGATGTAGAAGAAGTAGTATACGACAAAGCTACTACTCTACGCTGGAGTTCTGAAAATGCTACTTCATGTGTAGCGACAGCTGGTACAAATGGTTGGGCTGGTAAAAAGGCTCTATCAGGCAACATGTCTACAGGCAACCTTAGATCTGCAAAGACTTACAACATCACATGTACAAATAATTCAGGAAGTACAGATGCGACAATAACAATCAATGTAAAAGGTAAGATCACAGTCGTAACATTATAAGATAATAAATAATATTAAATATATGAAAACAAAAATGAAATTATTTATAGCTGGTCTCGTAGCTTTCGCTTCAATCTTTTTGAACGTTGCTACAGTAGCAGCAGAAAGTATCGTTACAGACTGTGATATGGTAACCATTCACGGCTACGTAACTCTACACGGTAGTGACAGTGCATCAGTATGGTTTGAATGGGGTCCTACAGCAAATCTTGGAAACCAAACTCTTCGTCAAAACTTCTACCAAGATTCAAGCTTTAGTCAAATAATATCTAATTTAACAGAAGACAAGACTTATTACTACAGAGCTATAGGCTCTACTGACAACGGTCAGCCTGAAGTAGGAAGTATAAAGTCTTTCAAAGTTTTATGTGATAACGGTAATGGTGGTACTAACAACAAGCCAACAGTAGACATCAGAGCTGATGATACGACTGTAGACTTTGACGAAACTACAATCATCCGCTGGAGTTCTACAAATGCTGACACTTGCCGTGCTAGTAACGGTGATGACGGATGGTCTGGAAGTAAAGTAAAATCAGGATCTTATCGTACAGATGAGTTAACTGATACGACAACTTTCAGAATAACTTGTACAAATAAAAATGGCTCTGACGATGATTCAGTTACAGTTTCTGTGAATGAAGAAGAGGAAAAGCCTACAGTTACTATTTCTGCAAATCCTGTAAGTGTGTACTCTGGTAATTCTAGTATTATAACTTGGAGTTCAGACAATGCTGACACTTGTAGAGGAACTAATGGTATTAATGGCTGGTCTGGTAGTAAGGCAAGATCTGGTTCATTTAATACAGGCGCCCTTACTCGTGGAATAACATTTACTATCACATGTACAAATGATGCTGGTAGTAGAAGTGATTCGACGGCAGTATCTGTAATAAGTAATCCAGTAAACAACTTCCCTACAGTGAGCATCTACGCAGACTCTACAAACTTAGGCTACGGTGGTGCAACTACTGTAAGATGGAGTACAACAAATGCATCTTCATGTAATGCAACAGGAGGCTCTATAGGATGGGCCGGTGCAAGGTCTATAGGTCCTGCATCTTTCTACACAGGAAGTCTTACAGGTTCTAGAACTTATTCTATAAGTTGTTCAAACAATTCTGGAACTGCATTTGATTCTGTTACAGTATCAGTGCGTCCTCTTATTGTAAACAATAATCCAAGACCTGTTGCATCTTCACTTGTACTTATAAACTCTTCTATAGATCGCAACCAACCAATAGTCCCTACAATAGACAACACAAACCCACGTCCAGGTGACGAGATCAACTACACTGTGACTTATCAAAACATAGGTACAGGTGCGATCACAAACCTTACATTAAGACTCGATCTTCCATACGAAGTGGATTACATGTTCTCAAATCCTAACAACCCTACACGTTCTGGTCAGACTCTTATATTTAACCTAGGCACTCTCCGTGCAAATGGTCAAGGCACAGTAACTGTACGTGTACGCGTAAGAAACAACATAGAACCAGGAACAAACTTAAACTTCCCTGCTACTCTTACATACAGAGACCCGTCAGGATACACTCAATCAGTAAATGCAAATGTATCTGCACAAGTTTGGAGAGATGGGATAAACATAACTGACAACGAAGACAAGACAACAACATTAGGAGCAAATGTATTTGGTGCTGGTTTTATGCCAACAAATATATTTGGATGGTTACTAACTTTGATAATGATTCTTATATTAGTACTACTAGCAAAGTATTTATTTACAGAACCAAGACAAAGAGTAGCTACAGTTTATGAAGATGATCGTCACAGAGATCACATGAACAATCTTCCTCACTAATAAGAAAAGAAGAAACAAAAAAGCACCCTTACCGGGTGCTTTTTTGTTTTATGAGCAGTTGAGCAAATGAGCAAGGACTCCCCTTGCTCATTTATTTAACATAACGGTTTTTATATTCCTCGTCTGTAATTAATTCAACTAGATTCCTTGCCGTGTATAATAATCCTTTTAAGTGATCATATTCATGTTGAAACAACTCCGCAGGGAAACCTGAAAGTTTTAAATTATCTATACGCTGTCCATCTTTTTGAGTATAAGAAACAATAATTTCTTCAAATCTGGGAACCAGTCCACGTTTCCCGGGAAGGCTATAACATTTTTCCCAATTTTCTTTTGAATTCGAAAATGTATGAATTATAGGATTTATAACAACAGTGGGTTCGACCTGTGGTGCATCTTCATGGTTAACATGTGGGTAAGAAGAAAATATAAAAATACGCAATGGTATCCCAATCTGAGGAGCAGCAAAACCCATAGCACCTGTTTGTTTCATTATTAAAAAAAGTTTATCGATTGCGGCTTTGGTTTCTTTACTTTGCATATCTACAACTTCCTGTGCCTGCTCAGTAAGCACTTTATGACCATCAATTAATATTTTTATAGGTTTTTCAAACTTACCATCCTCCATGTTCAAAGTATATCAAGTTTACTATCTTGAGCAAGGACTCCCCTTGCTCAAATTTCAAATAGACTTATAATATAAAGATGTACAGAAAAACACAATTTGCCGAGGGTGAGTATTATCACATATATTCAAGAGGGGTAGAAAAAAGAAAAGTGTTTATGAACACGAAAGACTACGAGCGTTTCATAGCTCTCTTGTATATTATGAATCAAGATGCTTCATTTAGAATGGATAATTTTTTACGCGATAATACGAATAATTTACAGAACATTTTTAAAGAAGAAAGAAATAAAACTCTCGTATCAATTGTAAGTTATTGCCTTATGACAAATCACTTTCATTTAATTCTCTATGAAAACAAAGAAGGTGGTATTAGTAAATTTATGGGAAAACTTTTAACTGCCTATTCAATGTACTTTAATACAAAATACGAAAGAAGTGGTCCCCTGTTCACACGACCATTCAGATCACAGCATATTGGAAATGAATCACAATACATGTATATATTTTCTTATGTACACTTAAATCCAGTTTCAATTATTGAAAAAGACTGGAAAGAAAATGGTGTAAAAAATAAAAAAGAAACGGAAAAATTCTTAGAAAATTATAGGTGGTCAAGTTATCAAGATTTTATAGAAATTAATCGAGATGAAAAAGTAATTATTGATTTTTCCCTAATACCAGAATATATAAAAAATATGGAAATGGATTTCAAGACACAAGAAAAAATATTTTACGAAAGTGAGAATGGAGCTGAGCAAGGACTCCCCTTGCTCAGTTAAATTACTCTTGTTCAAAGTCTTCACCTTTTGCCCACTTTTTTAGATTGTCATAAGTCTCTTCTCCGCAGATCCATTTACTTGTTTCAGTATTATAGAAAAATGGAACTCCTCCACAAAAATCTTTGTCTAGCTCAAGGAGGCGCTTTTCATTTTCTTTGTTGTGCCAGACCTCAAGTGCCTCTACTTGTATCCCCTCTTCTTTCTCGAGACGCACGACAAGCTCATGCATAGTAATGCAGTGAGGGCATTCTGTACCATAAAATTCTAATAAATGTGACATGTGTAAAATAAAAATAATAAATATTATGTTTTAGAAAGCCTTGCGCAGAAAATTAGAAAATAAATAAATTACTATTTATATTATTTTCTTGATTGACGAGCAGTTCGCTGGCGGAGCTCCGCCAGATAGATTGCTTTATAAAATATAATATTTGTTATTTTACTAACTTTGATAAACGAGACTTCTTGCGAGCAGCGTTGTTTTTCTTTATAACACCCCTCTGAGCAGCCTTATCGATAGCTTGAAAAGCAGTGGATAGCATTTTTGTAGCTTCACCCTTGTCAGTCTTAGTGATCTTTTGTATTTTCTTTATAATTTCCTTCATATCCTTCTTTCTGCTGTCGTTTACAGCCTTCTTGCGAAGAGATACACGGATTGCTTTTTTAGCTGATTTTGTTATTGGCATATATCTATAATATACCAGAAAATGCTGAAAACGCAAG
>JBBTUY010000006.1:20693-98312 GCA_038063515.1 Patescibacteria group bacterium
TGATTTTGTTATTGGCATATATCTATAATATACCAGAAAATGCTGAAAACGCAAGTTACATATTGGTGGAGCAGGTATTACTTTTTTGAATGGTCTGGGGATTTTTTCCGAGGACCTGAGAAAAAGAAATACCTGTGAAACACAAATCAAAACTCCCCTACAAGCTCTGGCTCAAACTTCAGCTTAATGCCAAATTCTTTATACACCTCATCTACCACCTCTTGTCCGAGAGTATACACATCATTTGCACTAGCTGTACCCGTAAAATTATTTATCACACCTGAGTGCGTGTCTAGAACTTTGGCTCCACCGTGTGGCCTCTTTTTAAATCCTAAAATTTCGACAAACATTCCATACGGAACCTTATAACCCTGAGCCACTTTAAAGATGTTTCTTTTATTCTTGAGATCCTCAGCTTTTTCTTGAAAACCTCTCGCCTCTAGCTTGCGTATTATTTCTTCATATGTATTCTCGTCCACCGTATCCGCATTCCAAAAGCTTCCGCAAGTGCCGTGGATAGGACTATCAGGAAATGGAAATTTATTATTACGGATACTTATCACAGCGTCACGCACAGACTGGAGACTTGGAGTGATCTCTGTGTGTGTAGCAAAATATTTCTGTATGTCACCGTAGCTCATATTTAGCTCACCTGTTTTATTTAAACGAAACACAACATGAGTAACAATATATTTCCCCTTCCAAGCATCTCTATCATTTAATTTACTTTTTCTATAAGAGAATCCTAAATCAGAATTTGATAAAGTTATTTCCTCTTTCGTCTCAACGTCTACTGCTCGTATGTTTTGAATTGTTTCTGAAACATCTTGTCCATAGCATCCCACGTTCTGAACAACTGATGCACCTACTGTGCCTGGTACGTGAGACATATTTTCTACACCGTACAACCCTCTCTCCACACAAAGCTTCACAAACTGATCCCAGTTTTCTCCCGCACCCACTTCATATTCCACGTATTCTAGAGTCTCCTCTAAAAGTTTCACACCTTTGATATCCATATGAATAACAACACCGCTAAAGCCTGCGTCAGATACGAGGATGTTGCTCCCGCCAGCTAATACAAAATATGGTAAAGCTTTTTCATTAGCAAAAACTACTGCCTCTGTGACCTCCTCTATAGATTCCACTTCGACAAAATACAAAGCTGGTCCCCCTACGTACATGCTTGTGTAGGGCTTAAGCAATACATTTTTCAGGATTTTTTCATTCATATTCTATATGCTATCATAAATACATGATAGGAAGTATAAATGGCAAAATAATCTTAAAAAGAGACAAGTTCATAATAGTTGAGACTGGTGGGGTGGGATACAAGATAAATATTTCTCCTGATGTATTATCGAGAATACAAGGCACAAATGACGTATTTCTTTTCATACACACACACGTGCGTGAAGACGCTTTTGATTTATATGGATTCTTAAATTACGAAGAATTAGAATTTTTCGAAATGCTTATAAACGTCTCCGGCATAGGACCAAAAGGTGCTCTCGCAATACTAGGCATCGCGCCCATAGACACACTCAAAAAAGCCATACATACGGGAGATCTCGCCTACCTCACCAAAATTTCTGGCATAGGCAAAAAGACAGCAGAAAAGATCTTAATAGAGCTCAGAGATAAAGTTGGAAAAAATGAAGATGAAGAAAAAGGCGGTTCACTCCAAGGAGAACTCGACGCACTCGAAGCCCTCAAGTCACTCGGATATTCTCAAAATGAAGCACGGGAAGCATTAAAACAAGTCTCAACTGAGATAAATCTAAATACGAGAATCAAAGAAGCTCTAAAAGTGTTAGCTCAAAAATAAATCTTTATGCCTGAATTACCAGAAGTAGAAAATTTAAGAATAGGACTACTAAAAGTGATACAGAATCAAAAGATCTTGAAAGTTTTAGTACATAAACCAAAATTAGTTTCTGGTAATGGAACAAAAAGGATAGTATCTAATACTAAAAAATTAGAGTTTATAAAAGGATTACAAGGTGAAAGATTTATTGATATAGAAAGACGAGCAAAGAACCTGATCTTTAGACTCACTCATGAAAAAATACTTTTAGTGCATCTCAAAATGTCGGGGCAATTTGTATACAAGGCACACACTAATTCTAAAATAGTAAGTGGCGGGCACCCCATAGAACTCTCGGAAAAAGAACTACCAAATAAGCACACTCACGTCATATTTGAATTAGAAAAAGGAAATTTATACTACAATGACACCCGAATGTTTGGATATTTACTGTATTATAAAAACAGTGGAAGTTTTCAAATAAAAAACCACTTTGGCCTACTCGGCCTTGAGCCACTCTCCCCCTCATTTACTACGAAATACTTTTTAGAAAAATTAAAAGAAAAGAAAGGTAAAATAAAAGCTGTCTTAATGGATCAAAAGATAGTTACTGGCCTCGGGAATATCTACGCAGATGAAAGCTTGTTTGAAGCAGGTATACGACCAAATAGAAACTCTGATTCATTACAAGATGCTGAAGTAAAGAAATTACATAAAGCCATAATTAGAATTTTAAAAAAAGCAGTAGCAGTCGGCGGATCATCCGTAGCGACATATAGACTCCTCGACAACACCAGAGGCAACTATGCGAGAGAACACAAAGTATATGGAAAGTCTGGCAAGTTATGCATGAAGTGCAATAACCTTTTAAAAACAATAAAGATCCAAACCCGAACTACAGTATTTTGTGAAAATTGCCAAAAATGATAATATTTATCTAATAAAAGTAAATAATACATCTATGCCAAGTGAAAAATTACCAACAAGAAAAATAGCTGATGCTGTTACAACAAGCAAGAAACTTAAGGAAAATCCTGCTGAAAATACTGAGGAATGGCTAGATAGAATGGATAGAATTGGAAAAGAAGAAATAATACGAGATAGATTTGATCATACTGAAGGCATGAGAGAGTTAATAGCTAAAAAAGCTAAATTAGAAAGAACAAATTATCAACCAGTTACTTTTCAAGTAGAAAATAGTTCATCTGATTTAAGTAGACCAGATCTAATATATGATGATCAAAGATTAGATCAATTTCTTACGGTTGCTAGAATTTTATATGAAAAAGTAACACCAAATACCCCTTAAGTAAAAACATGCCCAGAGAAAAATATCTATTTTTCCAGAGAATACTGAAAAGATTGTATGCTGGTATAGATAAAAAACGCAAAGCTAAATCTTAAGTATCCTAAACAAAGCCACACCGAGAGATACTGATACATTCAGTGACTCTTTCTTCCCTCTCATGGGTATCTCGGCAATGACATCACACTTTTTTAAAATATCTTTTGGTATGCCAGTGACTTCGGTGCCAACTATAAATGCATTTTTATTTTGTAACTTTATCTTTTTATAATCCACAGAATTCTCATCCTGCTCTATACCAATTATTTGATAGCGATCTTTTTTTAATTTAACCAAAAGTGGAAGTATGGTCTTCTTGTATTCCCAAGCGACGTACTCCTCTGCTCCAAGTGCAGACTTTGCCATGTCACTACGCTTCCTACCAAACCTATCGAGCGGTGTAGGAGTGTAACCTGTGAGGTAAATCTTATCTATACCAACAGCATCTGCAGTGCGAAACATAGCACCTACGTTTTCTACGCTTCGGATATCAGGCAAGATCAAAATATTTTCTATTCTCTTTTCTTTATTTATCTTTTTCATTTTATTTTAAAAAGTTTTCCCCTCGCATTTTCTTGTGATACGCTATTGCAAATCTATGCGCCTCACTATTTGCGAGCAATATTTCTTTTTCATTTCTATGTACAAAGTTGTTTTTATCTTCCTTATTTCCTAAAATATCTTTTGGCCTATGTCTCTCATCTTTTAATACAGATAAAATAGGTATGTTTATACTTAACTTCTTTAATACTTTCTCTGCAGCATGTATCTGAGCTATCCCTCCGTCCATAACTATAAGAGACGGGTAAGACCACTCAGTGTGAGCAAATCTTCTCTCTAATACCTCAGTAAGTGCACCTATATCATTTGCTCCAGTTTGAGTGCGAATTTTAAATTTCTTATATTCACTAGTATTTATCTCGCCGTCTTCGACTACGGTCATAACCCCCACCATATTCTTCCCTGACATGTGGGCTATGTCGTAAGCTTCGATTCTAAAATTGTTCGACTTAGATATAGTATTGAGTGAATTGTGTTTAAGTAAAGCAATATCATTTATGTGTTTCAATGCGAAGATTTGTCTTCTTATCTCCCCCGCCTTTTCAAATTCTTTATTTTTAGCATAAAGTTTCATCTCTTTTTCTAAATTCTTGAGAATTATCTTTTTCTTACCTTGGAAGAATAGTTTTATATTTCTGATATTTTCTAGATACATCTTCCTATCATTTAGGTCAGGCACAAGGTTTATCTGCTTATAGAATTCCAAATAGTTTTTACTTTTATCATCTAAAAATGGGAAAATCTTACGCACTATCTTGAGTGCTCCTCGGAGCTGTGTACTACTAGTAAATGGGCCGAAATAAATAGAAAAATTCTCTCTTGTCTGGAAAAGATCTTTACCTCTTTTTATAATAACCTTAGGCAATTCTTCATTTGTAATACAAACATAATTAAAACTTTTATCAGACTTTTCTTTTGTATTATATTTAGGTTGATATTTTTTTATCAATTCTGCTTCTAATATCAAAGCCTCGAGCACGCTGTCAGTTTCCTCAAATACAACCTTGTCAGCATGAAAAAGCATATCAACAAGAAGAGGCCCCCTCGTCTCTATTAAGTCTTTGCCGAAGTAGCTCTTTACCCTATCTTTTAAAGATGTGGCTTTACCTATGTAAATATTTTCTTTACCTTTTTTAAAGAAATATACTCCAGGCTTATTTGGAAGTTTTAATTTTTTTAAATTTATCACTTTTTAAAATACTATCTTTTCAAAACTTTTTTAAGATATTTCCCCGTATGTGACTTATTACTGTTCGCTACATTTTCAGGTGTGCCATGAGCCACTACATGACCACCATGTATGCCACCCTCAGGCCCTATGTCTATAACATAATCAGAACTTTTTATAATGTCTAGATTGTGTTCTATCAGAACCACAGTATTCCCTTTAGAAACAAGCTGATTTAGCACTTCTAGAAGCTTTGCTACGTCATCGTAATGCAAGCCAACAGTAGGCTCATCGAGGAGATATATGGTTTTCTCTGTATTAGGACGGTAAAGCTCACTTGAGATCTCTACTCTCTGTGCTTCCCCACCAGATAAAGTGGTAGCACTTTGACCAAGCTCCAAATATCCAAGCCCTACATCCATCAAAGTTTGAAGTCTATCTGAAACAGCAGGTATGTCCTTGAAAAAAGTGAGCCCATCTTCGACAGTCATATGCAAAACTTCATAGATACTTTTCTTTTTGTATTTTACAGTGAGAGTCTCTTTGTCAAAACGCTTACCACTGCATACATCACATGTCACATACACTGTCGGTAAGAAATGCATCTCTACAGCTATCTCACCGTTTCCTTCACAAGCTTCACAGCGTCCACCCTTCACATTAAAAGAAAATCTATTTGACTTCCAGCCACGTAGACGAGCTTCTTCAGTCGAGGCAAAAAGGTCACGTATGTGTGTGAATGCTCCTGTGTACGTAGCGAGGTTTGACCGTGGTGTTCTACCTATGGGTGACTGATCTATCAAAATAACTCGAGATAAGTATTCACTGCCAGAAAAAGCTGAGCAGTTGAAAAGTCTTGCTGTTCTATATTTTCTCTCTAGTCTTCCTTGAAGATTTTTATACAAAATCTCATACATAAAAGAACTCTTTCCAGATCCTGATACTCCAGTGATAGATGTCATAACACCAAGCGGAACTTCAACATTTAAATTATCAATGTTAAAAACTTTCCCCCCTGCTATGCGTATCACGCCCTTACTCTCACGTCTCTTTTCTGGAAGCTCTATTTTTGTTTCTCCGCGGAGGTATGAGAGCGTTCTTGAATTACTTATATTCTTCTTAGCAGTTAACAATTCATCTAAATCACCTGATACAATAACCTGCCCACCATGGACTCCGGCCTTTGGCCCTATGTCTACTATGTAGTCTGAAGCATAAATAGTATCTTCATCGTGCTCTACCACCAAAATAGTATTCCCTAAATCACGTAAATTAAGAAGGGTTTTTATGAGCCTGTCATTATCCCTCTGGTGAAGTCCTATAGTAGGCTCGTCTAAGACGTACAGAGCCCCTACAAGCCTAGATCCGAGCTGGGAAGCTAGACGTATGCGTTGTGCCTCGCCACCAGATAGCGTATTGGCTTTACGAGAAAGCTGTAAATAATCGAGTCCTACATCGAGCATAAACTGTAGCCGTGCTTCTATCTCCTTTACCACTGGCACAGATATTTCCTTTTCTTGATCTGAGAGTTTTAAATTTTTAAAAAAATCATGTGCGTCTTTTATAGAAAGAGATGCTAGGTCTAAAATATTTACTCTTTTATTTTTTTCCCCTAATTTACTTAAAAGAAATACATTTAAGGCTTCAGGTCGAAGTCTTGCTCCGTTACATGCATCACATGGCTCATCCCCCATGAAATATTTAGAGCCGAGACCATTACATACAGGGCATGCACCATAAGGTGAATTAAAAGAAAAAAGACGTGGCTCTATTTCAGGAAAAGAAAAGCCGTCATTTTTACAAGCAAACTTTGCTGACATTATGATTTCCCCAGCAGAAGAATTCTTTTTTTCAGGTCCTCGGTTCTCTGGGTCCCCTACCCCAGCCAGACCATGCAAAAAAGTATTCTTCTGCTGATTTTTTCCAAAAGTAATAATTACAAGTCCATCAGACTCTATGAGGGCTCGCTCCAATGCTTCTGATAAACGCATACGAGCACCATCTTTGTCTCCCTTAAACTCATGCATTAAAAAACGATCAACCAAAACATCTATATTGTGGGCTTTATTTTTTGATAGAGTTATCTGCTCTCGCAATTTCTTCATAACTCCATCAAGCCTAATCTCAGAAAAACCTTTACCGAGCAAATCATAAAGTAACTGATAGTACTCACCCTTTCTACCTCGTACTATTGGAGAAAAAATACTGATCTCAGTTTCATCCCATTCAACTCCCATTACTGATTTTTTATTTTTTTTACTCTTATTCTCTTTACTTAAAGTATTTATCTTGTCTAAAATAAAATTTAGAATTTCTTCATTCGAAAGTTTCTTAATTTCTTCTCCACACTGCGGACAATGCGGATGACCAATGCGAGCATACATGACACGCAGATAGTCGTATATCTCGGTGATGGTCGCCACTGTAGAGCGAGGATTATTTGACCGTGATTTCTGGTCTATAGATATAGCAGGAGAAAGACCTGTGATCTCATCCACGTCTGGCTTTGGCATTTGGTTTAAGAACTGCCTTGCATAAGAAGACAAAGACTCCACATACCTTCTCTGCCCTTCGGCAAATATTGTGTCGAATGCAAGTGAGGATTTACCTGACCCAGAGACACCTGTAATAACCACCATTTTATTCCTTGGCATTTCTAAGCTAATATTTTTGAGGTTATGAGTTCGTGCCCCTTTAACCACTATTTTATCTATATTTTTGTCAGTTTTACTCATAAAAATAACCTGGAACGTAAGCACACCCCACTTTATTTATAGGGGGTGTATAAGAGTATTATAGCACAAAAAAGCTAGAAAGTCTTATATATTTTGAATCATTATTTAAGATTTTGTAGACGTCGAACGTCTACAAAGTTTTTAAACGTTCTTTTAACACTCCTATCTCATCTCTAAGTATTGCTGCAGTTTCGAAGTCGAGCTCTTTAACTGCTTTATTCATTTCCTTCTCTTTTATTTTAATTATTTTCTCATACACTAAATCATTCCTCTCACTGTCAGACATGTGCAACTTTACTTCTGTTACTCCCTTTTTCTTTGAAATTTTCATTTCATCCTTCTTTAATTCAGCAGCATATGCTTTTTTGAAAACCTCTAAATCTATAGCGAGCTCTGCATTCACAGCCTTACCGTGTTCACTTTCCAACTCTTCTGTTATATCTTTTATCTTTTTAAGTATTGTCTTTGGTGTAATGCCGTGCTTTTTATTATATGCGAGTTGAATGTCTCGGCGACGCTTTGTCTCACCCAGTGCCCGCTCCATAGAGCCAGTGAGGTTGTCAGCGTAAAGAATAACTTTTCCCTCTGAATTTCTGGCAGCACGACCTATAGTCTGAATGAGGGAGGTTTCAGAACGCAAGAAGCCTTCTTTGTCTGCATCGAGTATCCCAATCAAGGCAACTTCGGGTAAGTCGAGACCTTCGCGAAGCAAGTTCACCCCTACTAAGACATCGAAGTCCCCTTTTCTAAACTGAGTAAGGATCTTGATTCTATCCATCGTCTTTATATCACTATGTAAGTATTCTGCTTTTATCTTTTTGTCTTTCAAATACACAGATAAATCTTCGGCCATCTTTTTAGTAAGCGTAGTAGCAAGAACTCTGAAACCCTTGCCGATAGTTTTTTCTGCCTCAGTTATAAAATCAAAAATCTGCCCCTTATAGCTAGCTTTTTCTCCTATTGGTCTTATGATTGTCTCTGGGTCTACAAGACCAGTAGGACGAATTATCTGCTCTACTATCTGCTCGCTTTCTGTACGCTCAAGCTCACTTGGTGTCGCACTTGTATAGATCACAGATTGGATGCGTTTTTTAAATTCATCATATTTGAGAGGTCTGTTATCCTTTGCGGATGGTAAACGAAAACCATAATCCACCAGTGTCTTCTTACGAGACGCATCCCCAGCATACATACCCTGAAGTTGATGTAGTGTCACGTGTGACTCATCTATGATAGTAAGGAATCCAGTTTTAGGAAAATATGAGAGAAGTGTCTCTGGGGGCTCCCCTTCTGCCTTACCTGAGAGATGCCTAGAATAATTTTCTATGCCGTTACAGTACCCGACTTCTTTTATCATAGCCAAATCATAATTTGTTCTTCTTTTTATTCTTTCAGCTTCTAAAAGCTTGCCCTCTTTTTTGAATTTTTTTAATTGATTTTCAAGCTCACTTTTTATGACAACAAGTGCTTTTTTCTTTTTACTATCTTCGGTGATGAAATGCTTTGCGGGAAAGATAAATATATTTTCTTCTTCACTTATAATACGTGAAGTTACCGGATCAATCTTTATTATTTTAGAAATTTTTCCTCCGAGCATTTCGACTTGGTACATAATCTTTTCAGATACAGGCATGAATTCTACCTTAGACCCAATAGATCTAAAACTTCCAGGATTAAGGTCAGCATTTGTACGTTCAAAATGAATATTTATGAGATATTTCATGAGTGTGAGTCTGTCCATCTTCATACCAAGAGTGAGCTTTAAGTTAACCTTTTCATATTCTTCAGGACTTCCTAAACCATATATACAAGACACAGAAGCAACAATTATGACGTCAGAACGAGTGAGAAGTGCTTGAGTGCTCGCATGACGAAGCTGGTCTATTTCTTTGTTTATAGAAGCATCCTTTTCTATATAAGTGTCGGATACAGGCATGTAGGCTTCGGGCTGATAATAATCATAGTAAGATACGAAGTAGTGCACAGCTGCATCAGGAAAAAACTGTCGAAACTCCTGAGCGAGCTGGGCAGCGAGAGTTTTATTGTGAGCTATGACGAGTGTCGGCATATTATGCTTTGCAATAACATTTGCCATAGTAAAAGTCTTACCTGTACCCGTAGCACCGAGAAGCGTCTGTTTCTTCATCCCCTTCTCTAAACCACTAAGAAGCTTTGAAATAGCAACGGGCTGATCTCCCGCTGGCTGAAAGGGGTTATGTAAGTTAAAAATATTTTTTGACATATATATTACAAGAGACCTTCTGAAGTTAAATAACCATACCCATCATATACATTGTCGTATGCTTTTACAATTATCTTGTAGCTAAGAAATGAACCTACAAGAGTAATAATGAAAAAATATAAAAATGCTCTATTAAGCTTGTACATATGTATAAAGTTTATACAATAAACTCCTTTTTATCAAGACTGTGTTTTGTGGTTAGAAATTATGATGCAGTATTGAAGAAATAATGCCGATTGGCACACTACATCAAGAAAATGGTCAGATTCTGGAAATTACTCCTCAATCTGAACTTTTATCAGGAAAAGAAGTTACTACAAATATTAAGTTATTTCCAAAAAAAGAACGTCATTCTGAACAACAAGCTCAAGTAAAAAGAAGCTTTAATGCTGACTAAAAAAAGATACTACGAAATAAATTGTGGGATTATTTCGTAGTATCCACATAAAATTTTAAAGCCTGATATTGATGTGGAAAAATCTTCTCTGGTTGTTTTTTTAACAACTTTTTAAGTTCATCGATGCTAGCCCACATGGGATCTTTGGTTTCATCTTTTTGCATCTTTGGTTCTCCTTCAACTTCACAAATAAAAACAAAACCAAACCATAACTTTCCATCATTTTCATTAAGAACCTGCTGACACATAAATGGCTGGAAAACCATTGTTTTTTCAAACTCGTCCACCCTAAAAAATCTTTCTCGAAAAAAGTTTCGGAATGCTACTACTTTTAATCCACATTCTTCCTTTACTTCACGTGAAACTGCGTCAAATACATTTTCATAACTATCAATACGTCCTCCGGGAATTTCTAGTAAACCTGAATATTTACGAGTAATTTTTGGCTTCCAGCGTGTTTGTAAAAACACTTTTTTAACATCGCCGTCCATTCTTTCCAATATAGCAGACACAAAAATAATTGATTCGTCTCTTTGTATTTTTTTAGGCATATAAAAAAATTTATTTAATAATTTGTAAGACCCTGGCAGCTACACGTTCTGGTGAGATATCTGAAGCCCCTCTTTTATTTTCAGTTTCTCCATAATAAAATGAATCTTCACTGTCTTTGAAACTTAAATCTACTAGAGCATCATTACGAATCATTTCTCTTCCGTAAGGATGAGTTACACGGAAAGTATTAGGACCAGACCAAAATACAGAATTACTTAAACTAAACATAACATTAGGTGTTCCACACATACTTGAATAATGTCCCAAACCTGTGTCTGGGGTTACGCTAAACGCAGTGTTTGTTCATTGTTTTCAAGCACTTTTCCAAAAATTATTCTTGATTCTAATATATTTACAATACTATATCATAGTTGTGTTAAGATATAAATTACATTTATTCTCACCTTTAAATCTACTGAAAATAGGGGTTTGTCTCTTTGTGCGCCCGGTTGGGATCGAACCAACGACCTTATCCTTAAAAGGGATCTGCTCTACCGACTGAGCTACGGGCGCATTTATATATTTATATTTCTAATGAACATTTGGCTAGTAGTCAGTTGAATCCGCTACGACTGAGCTACGGGCGCGTAAAACTTATATTACCATACTTTTAAAAAACTTCCAGTAAAAACTTCTCGAATACTATCTCGGCATCCTGTCCGTTTTTACGTGCTTCAGGCAGTAAGTAGCTTAGTTTTCGAGCTGAATCTTTAAGATTTTCTTCACCAAATTTAGAGAAATTCCTTTTGAATATCATATCTTTCATCTTCCAAAAAAGAACTCCAACAAGCTCTTCGAGCCCTACACCCCTATCCACTGCCTGTCTATAATAAATCCAAAGATTTAATTTATTTCTATCTCCAAATGCATCTGCAAGCAAGAAATTGTTAAATTTTTCTTTTTTCTCTTTTGGTAATTCACTTAAAATAATCTCAGCACCCGCCTTTTCAAACTTACTAAGAATAGGCTTGAGTAATTTACTCTCTAAAAAAACAAAAGAATTCATGGAGATCTTCATGAGGTCTAACCTTTCTAAGACAAAGTCTTCTAACTCTTTCCTCTCAAAAATGCCGGAGAAAATAACTACACACTTTTTAAAAAAGAGACCAGAACCAGAGTAAAAGCTCTCAAGCTCCAAGGGATTAAAATTATTCCTATTAATAGAAAAAACAGGGACATCACCTGGTATAGATTTTACAAATCTATCATAGGCATCATGTTTCTTTTTAAAATCATCCCCGGCAAAAAGATATATCATAACTAAAACTTAACTAATTTCTTGTATGCTTTATAGTGATCGCCGTATTTTTCTTCTAAAATTTTCTCGTGTTTATCCAAGAAAACAAAATGAGTTAAAAGAAAAGAAAAGATAGTAAGTAAAACCACAAAAAAAGCATTAGTCATAAAACCGAAACCTAAAATAAGTAGGAAAAGCCCCCAGTGCGTAGGACTTCTCGTATACACATACGGACCACGGTAAAATATTTCTTTAGTAATTTCTTTTTCGATATTATTTATATTTTTACCGAAGATGCTGTGTGAAGTCTTCTGTGCCCAGAAGATTAAAAATGTACCGAAAATAATAAGGAAAACTCCGACAGGGGTCATTAGATGATTAGGGAAAATCTCGAAATCAAAAAAGGTGTCGAGTATCACTCCAATTATAAATAAAAACAAGTACACAGCATAAGAATGCACGAGTACTTTATGTAATTTATTACTATGAAAATGTAAGCTATTTTCATCTTTCATAAGTATATTATAGCATAAATAGCCTATTTTACCTCACCGAAATTGTTACCTGAGCCGTAGTGCACTTCGAGTGGAATATCCGTCTTGTATTTGAGATATGATCTCTGTAAAACTCCCTCCATCGCATCTTTTATTATTTTACTCGATTTTTCAAGAACACTCTCTTCTATCTCATATACCAGCTCGTCATGAATCTGAAGTACAAGATGAACTTTGTCGAGAAGTCCTGCCTTTTTTAAGTCTTCATGAGTATATCTAATAGCGAGCTTTATGATGTCAGCTGCTGTCCCCTGCACTGGAGCATTTATAGCTGTACGTTCTGCCATATTTTTCAAAAAAGGTATGCGGGAATTTATATTTGGGAAATATCTTTTTCTTCCAAATAAAGTCTCGGTATATGTATTTTTTGTCGCCATAGCTTTTACATTTTCCAAATAGTCCCGTATCCCAGAAAACTGGTGAAAATAATTATCGTAAAATTTCTGCGCTTCTTCGCGTGTGCCACCAAGATTTTTCTTAAGCGCTGAGACTCCCATCCCGTACAAAATACCAAAGTTTATCACCTTTGCTTTTCGGCGCATCTCACTATCAACCTTATCTACAGGTACGCCAAATACAAAAGATGCCACTCCTGAGTGCACGTCCTTTCTATCATAAAAAACTTGCGTCATTTTCTTATCTCCTGAGAGCATGGCTGCAACACGGAGCTCCACCTGAGAGTAATCAAAAGCTGAGAGCTTATAACCTTTTGGAGCTATGAAGCCATTACGAATACGCCTACCAAGCTCACTCTTAATAGGTAAGTTTTGTAAATTAGGATCAATAGAAGAAAATCTGCCAGTCGTCGTCGCATTTTGTAAAAACTTAGAATGAAGCCTATTATCCTCTCCCGCCATTTGAGGGATGACGTCTATGTACGTAGAGAGAAGTTTTTGTAATTCTCTGTATGAGAGTATTTCTTTTATTATAGGGTTTGCTTCTTCGAGTTCTTCTAATACAGATACTTTAGTAGAGAAAGATCCACTCGCATTTTTCTTTTTACTTGTTTTAATTCCCATCTTATCAAACAGAATTTCTCCTAATTGTTTTGGAGAATTTACGTTAAACTCTGCACCAGCTAATTTATATATCTTCGTACGAAGTTTTTCTAACTCTTTATGATACTCTTTACTCAAAGTAGTGAAATAATTTTTATCTATTAAAATACCGTGATTTTCTATCTCTTTTACTATACCTATAATCGGATATTCTATCTCTTCATAAACCTTTTCTAAATTCTTCTCTTTTAGTTTCTTGAAAATGTTTTCATAAGCGACATTAAAATCCTCGGTTTTTCCGAAAATAAAAATATCTTCTAATTTAGGATTACTAATATCTGAATTAACTATCCACAAAGCGATACTTGCTTCTTGAAGTTTTTGGTCAGGAGCCCTCGGAAGAAAGTTTTGGAGCTGGTCTGGCCGGGGTAGGGGCCCCGGAGAACCGAGGACCCGAGAAAACTTTGCTTCCGAGGGCTCCTGACTGCTGTTGTTAAAAAATATTTTAAGTCGTGCAAACAAGCTACGAAATTCGTATTGAATAAAAGTCTTTTCAATTTTCTTTAAGTCAGCAGCTTCCCAAAATGTTTTCTCTGGTATGGAGAATTTAATAGGCGCATCAATGCGTATTGTTGCAAGAGTTTTTGAAAACAAAGCTTCTTCTTCATTGTTCTTAATAAGCTCTACTATCCTTGGACTTAAGCCACTTTTCTTAAATTCACTTTCATCTTTCTTTATCTTTTTGTAAATTTCTTCGATCGTACCAAAATTTACAATTAAAGTCTCAGCTGTCTTCTCACCAATACCTTTGATACCTATAATGTTATCAGACGGATCTCCGCGGAGGCCCTTATAGTCTGGCAAAAGTTTTGGTTTGAATTTAAATCTTTCCAACACTTTATCTTCATCATATAAAATAGTGTCGTTAATTCCCTTTTTCAAAGTGTAAACCTGCACCTTTTTACCATCTATTAACTGCATGGTATCCATGTCTCCTGAAGCAATTATTATCCTTATAGTCTTGTCCTTATGA
This sequence comes from Patescibacteria group bacterium, assembly GCA_038063515.1. Taxonomy (GTDB): domain Bacteria; phylum Patescibacteriota; class Minisyncoccia; order Phycocordibacterales; family UBA9973; genus UBA9973. The sequence goes on from JBBTUY010000006.1 coordinate 35,323, forward strand.
TACAAGTGAACAATGGTTCCCAATATATCATCAGCTTCAAAACCCGGAGCGTCGTAAATAGGTATATTAAAAGCTTCAAAAATATTTCGAGAGCTTTTAAGCTGGGAAATTAATGCTTCGTCGGCTTTTGCCCTGCCTGCCTTGTATTCTTTATAAGCTTCATGTCTAAAGGTTTTCTGAGGTAGGTCATAACAAGCCACTATGTAGTCCGGCTTTAGGTCTGTGATTATCTTCATAATCATCGTAGACAGACCGTAGAGAGCCCCTGTAGGCACGCCATCAGACGAGAGAAAGTCGGGTAAGGCATGATACGCCCTGTGTATTATCGCGTGTGCATCAAGCAAAACAAGTGTTTTAGTAGTTTTGTTCATTATGAAAATAATAACACTTAATGATAAATTATAGAAACCTGGAAAATATAATTTTTGGAGGGGTCTCGCGGCTGTCGAGCTGAGAGTTTCAGGATTTTTTAAGCTTCAAAAAATCTGTACCGGAAAAAATTGATATTTTACAGGTTTCATAATTTACCAACTTAAGCTATAATTTATCTATTATGAGTGATTTTGATACAGAAAAAGAAAATAAACAAATAGACGATATCCATAAACAAGAGGAGGAGGAGCTCGTGGCCATGCTTGCCGAGTCAAAATATGACCTCCCATACATAAACCTCTACAACACAAAAATAGACAACGAAGCCTTGAGAGCAATACCCGAAGAAGAAGCAACGAAAATGAATGTGGCGCCATTTAAACTTTTTGGTAAAAAGATTTTCATAGCTGTCCGCTCTCCCAGCCCCGAGCTTTTAAAAGAGTTAAGTGATATGGCTGAACGTAAAAATCTAACTCCAGAATTCTACATGGCAAGCAGTAGCAGTCTAGAGAAAACTTGGGATAGATATAAAGAAATTTCAATGGCTGAAAATACAAGAGTTGGAGGTCTTGATATCTCAGCAGAGATCTTACGAGATACAGCTAAGGACATACAGCACATAGGAGACATTGAGAAGCTAATTGCTACCACACTCAAAGAAAAAGAAACTCATAAGATCTCTCGCATCCTAGAAATAATTTTAGCAGGTGCCATAGCAGTGAAAGCCTCTGATATACACATAGAGCCAGAAAAGGAGCGTGGGAGATTGCGCCTAAGACTCGATGGAATACTCCAAGACATAATCTTTTTTGATTTAGATACATATCATTTACTGAACTCAAGAATTAAATTAATCTCACAATTAAAATTAACATCAAAAATAGCCCAAGATGGAAGATTTAATATCATCGAAAGCGATGAAGAGATAAGCATACGCGTATCCCTCATCCCTGGTGCGTACGGCGAGGCTATTGTCATGCGTATCCTTGATCCGAAATCCATCCAAGTAAACATCGAGGAATTAGGAATAGAAAAATACCTTTTTGACATAATACAAAAAGAAATAATTAAACCAAACGGACTCATACTCGTCACAGGTCCTACAGGCTCAGGTAAAACAACGACTCTGTATGCATTCCTAAGGAAAATATATTCTCCAGAAATAAATATAATAACCATAGAAGACCCAGTCGAATACCACCTTGCAGGCATAACCCAGACACAGACAGATGTGAAAAAGGGCTACAATTTCCCTGAAGGACTTCGCTCAGCACTTCGTCAAGATCCTGACGTCATGATGGTCGGAGAGATACGTGATGATGAGACAGCAGAGATAGCAGTGCAATCCTCCCTCACAGGACACATGGTCTTCTCTACGCTTCATACGAACAACGCAGCTGGAGTCATCCCCCGCCTGATAGACCTCAAAGTAAATCCTAAGATATTAGTATCTGCACTTTCATTATCTATAGCTCAGAGACTCGTCCGCAAACTTTGCGCATCTTGTAAGGTTGAAAAAATATTAAATGAAGAAGAATCTAAAGTTATAAAACTCGTAATGGATAGTATTAAAGACGAAGGCAAAAGCTTGTCTAACTACAACATAAATCCTGACGCACCCATAAAAGTATTTAACGCTGTGGGTTGTGCTGTATGCAACAACATAGGGTATGTAGGAAGATTAGGAATTTTTGAAGCTATTAAAACAGACGAAAATATAGAAAAAATAATTTTACAAAACCCAAGTGAGAGAGAAATTAAAAAGGTGGCCCGCACTCAAGGCATCCTCTCCATGCGTCAAGATGGCATAGTTAAAATCTTAAACGGCGTGACCTCTATGGCCGAGGTGCAGAGCGTGGTGGATTTATTAGAAGAATAAAATTATAAAGAAAAACATATTGAGAGAGAATGTAAACCTGAAAATTAGAAATAAAAAAAGCATTAATCTCTAAACAATCCTTCCAGGACTGAGCCCCGAAAGTAATAAATTATTATAGGATAGCACCAGAAGATAATAAAATCACCAGAACGTCCTACGCAAATTTATATAACCTTAATAGCTGATTGCTTAGAGATTAATGCCTTCTTTTTCACACCAAAGAATTGTACTACATAGAAATATTAACAAGTGCTATACTGTGTATAGCTATGTTGATACCATGTTGATAAACTCTTTATTTTCATACTATAGCATACTATTTAGTTAATGTCAACTATCATGCCCGACAATGAAACAACCGAAAAAAATGAAGATTCCTTCTTAGACCACACACTACGCCCCCAAGTGTGGGATGAATACATAGGTCAAAAACATATAAAAGATAATGTGAAAATTCTTCTTGAAGCTGCGTCTGGCCGAGGACAAATACCAGAGCACATTTTATTCTACGGACCACCAGGACTCGGGAAAACTACACTCGCACATTTGATAGCAAGAGAAACAGGTAGACAGATGAGGATAACTTCTGGTCCTGCGATAGAGAAAGTGGGCGACCTCGCATCCATACTCACAAATCTCTCTAGTGGAGACATACTTTTTATAGACGAGATACATAGATTAAATAAAATGGTGGAGGAAATACTTTACCCCGCCATGGAGTCTGGTGTCCTCGACATCATCATAGGTAAAGGCCCATCTGCACGCACTATACAGCTCGACTTACCACCCTTTACGATGATAGCTGCAACGACACGCGTGGCTATGGTATCATCTCCCCTTCGCTCCCGCTTCTCTGGAGGAGTTTTCCGTCTTGAGTTTTATTCTGATGAAGAGATAGCGCAGATCGTAGAGAGGTCTAGTAGACTTCTCGAGACAAAATTAGATAAAGAAGCATTAGAAGAAATAGCAAAAAGAAGTAGGTTTACACCCCGTACTGCAAACTATTTTTTAAAGAGGGTGCGTGACTATGCCCAAGTACACAAGAAGGACTTAGATCAAAAGACAGTGAAGGAAGCTTTAAATATGCTCGCGATAGACGACATAGGATTAAACGGAGATGACAGGAAATTTTTAGAAATTTTGATTGAAAAATTTAATGGTGGACCAGTGGGATTAAAGACCATGGGTGCTGCACTCGCAGAAGAAGAAGCTACGATAGAAGAAGTCATAGAGCCATACTTGATCCAGCTCGGACTCCTCGAACGCACAGCAAGAGGACGCATAGCGACAAAGAAAGCATACGAGCATCTCGGTTTTGATTTTATAGAAAAATAAAAAAAAGGGGTGAGAGTCGTGGGGATACGACTCTCACCCCAACAGGATGGAGAAACCTATTACAGGTTCTTCTTAACTGTATTATTAAAGGTGTAAAAATGCAAATATGTTTATCCACATATATAAACATATAAATTTTAAAAATTTATTAAAAAGCAACAAAGGCCAAGCTGACGAGAACGTCAGCTTGGCTCTTGGTTGGACCTCAGGATGTGTAACACATCAGCTGAGCCTAAGTTGTCTAAATCGACAACTTAGGCTCAGCTCTCCTCGGCCTCTTCCATTTCAAATGGAAGAGGCCGATCGAGGTCTCTTGGCTCGATCGGAATAACATTCATGATTTTCTCCTTTCGAACCCAAAGGGGTTCGAAAAAATAAATTTTAGCACCTCCCCCAACAGTCCTAAAAGACCAGGGAGGCACTTTCAAATAAAGAAGAACATATTGAGAGAGAAAATACAAATAAAGTTATCCCCACCCCAAAGACATGCTAGACTTAAGATATGGCAAGAATTTTAGGCATAGATCCGGGATATGAGAGACTCGGTATAGCGGTTTTAGAAAAGTCCTCCTCTGCACAAGGCTACAGAAGACTAAAAGAAAAAGTTTTATTTTCTGAATGTTTTAAAACTTCGAGTAAGTTACCCTTCGAAGAGAGGCTACTTCTCATCGCAGATGAGGCAAAAAGTGTCATAGAAAAATACAAGCCAGAAATACTATCTATCGAGACTTTGTTTCTAAATACAAATCAAAAGACTGTGATGCACGTAGCCGAAGCACGAGGTGTCATCATATGTGAAGCTATGAGGGCAGGTATGAAAGTATTTGAAGCGACTCCACTCCAGATAAAGATAGCGACGACAGGTTATGGAAGAGCAGATAAAACTCAAATGATAAAAATGGTAAAGATGCTCGTAGAGATAGATGAGAGTAAAAAGTCTGATGATGAACTCGACGCTATAGCCATAGCCCTCACTGCTTTTGCGAATCTAAGATTACAGAGTTAAAAATTTTCTTTAATACGACTTTTTATAGAAAATTTTTATACTTTGGGAGTTATCCACATTTTTTATTGCATAGTTTTTTATATTTTGTTACAAAGGAGTCATTATTAGGGTTTTTAATAAAAAATTAAACATTTTAATTTCTTATGAGTTACGATGAAGAAGAAAAGTTAGATGAAGAAGGAGTTTTTAAGATGGATGACGATGATGGATTAGATGACATGCCAGAAGGCTTTGTAGATGATACTGACAGCGACGATCCTGACGATAAATTCCACTAAAACAAAACACCCCTAGAGGGGTGTTTTGTTTTTATTTTACATTTATCTTCAGAAACTTTTTCTTCCCTATTTTAAGTATTATATTATTTTTTATTTTAAAGCTTACTTCTAAGATGCGTGTGTTCCCAGACAGGTCGTGTATGGACTTACTTAGGACAAGCCTTCGCCACTCACTTTTTGAAGGAAGTATTTTTTTAGTTATCAAAACCTCACCTAGGGTCTCCCCTGTTTTTGCTCGTATCTCCTCCATTTCTTCTGGTACTTCTTTTTTCTGGAAAGTACTAGAAAAATTCTCTTCTGCTTTTTCCGCTTCCTCTTTACTGTGGTAAAAAGAAACTATTTCCTTAGCAAGTATTTTTTTGAATTGCATTGGGTTAGCACCGCTTTCCACTTTTTTTCTCATTTCGTTAATTTCTTCAATAGGGACACGAGTTACAAGTTCAAAGTAATCAAAAATAACATCGTCAATTACAGACATAATTTGCCCATACATATCACTTGGTGTGGCAGAAATTGGTATAAAGTTTTGTAAACTTTTACCCATCGGTCTTCCATCCGATCCAAGTAATAATTTCATAACCACAGCGGATTGAGGCTCGAGTCCGAAAGATGGCATTATGTGTCGCCCCGCAAGAAGATTAAAGGTTTGATCTGTACCACCAAGCTCTACGTCACACTTAAGAGCCACGGAGTCGTATCCCTGCATAAGTGGGTACATAAATTCATCTAATCCAATTTCATTACCAGATTTATATCTTTGCATGAAAGACTGACGATCAAGCATCTGAGCAAGAGAAAACTGCTTTGTTAGATTTATAACATCATTAAAGTTTAAATCTTTTAGCCATTCTGAATTATGTCTAATTTCTGTCTGTCTCTCTATTACTGTCTTAAAAAATTGATCTTTGTATTTTTTTTCATTTTCCTTGATTTCCTCGGAAGTGGTTTCTTTTCGCATATCAACCTTATCTGAATGATCTCCCACCAGAGTTGTGAAATCTCCAATAATCAAAGTAACTTTATGCCCAAGTTCTTGGAAGTCTCTAAGTTTTCTGTGTATAACTGAGTGGCCCAAATGTAGAAAGGACCCTGTAACATCTGTGCCCAATTTGAAATGCAGCCTCTTTCCACTAAGAAGTTTCTTACGGAGCTCCTCTTTTGTAAAAACTTCATGAACTCCACGACTTAAAATCTCATCTATTGTTTTCGGGTCAGTTACTACTTTCATGCTCGAATAATAACACATTTTCTGCTATACTTCAAAAATGGAAATGTTAAAGGAATTGTTTAAAAAATTAAAGAAAAATACTCTTAAAATAATATATGGGTTAAAGAAAGATAAGCACCTAGTAAAAAACATAATCATGTTTGGTGTGGGTATTTCTGTATTTTTTATAGCTGTTGTACTCATATGGATCCTATCCCTTGAAATCCCAGATTTTAAATCTTTCGAGGATAGAAAAGTAGAAAATTCTACAAAGATATACGATCGCACAGGGGAAATACTTCTCTACGATATACACCGCGATGCTAAAAGGACAGATATAACATTCGACAAAATTGGATCAAATATAAAAAATGCTACTCTTGCTATCGAAGATGCAGAGTTTTACAACCACAGTGGTATACGCATAAGTTCTATAATGCGAGCAATAATATCAAACTTTTTTAGTACAGGTCGTACTCAAGGTGGATCTACTATAACCCAACAATTAGTAAAAAATACACTCTTAACACAAGAAAGGTCTTATACAAGAAAAATAAAAGAGTGGGTTCTCGCACTTAAAATAGAGAAGTCTCTAAGTAAAGATCAGATTTTTGAGCATTATTTAAATGAGGCACCATACGGAGGAAATGTATACGGGATACAAGAAGCAAGTAACACATACTTTGATACTGATGCCTCTACTCTGACTCTCGCTCAAGCCGCATATCTTTCTGCAATACCTCAATCCCCTACAAGCCTATCTCCATACGGGAAAAATAAAGATAAACTAGAAGCTAGAAAAAATCTAGTCTTATCAAGAATGCTTGATTTAAAATTTATAACTGAAGATGAATACAATCAAGCAAAAAATGAAGTTGTTTTATTCCAGCCTCAATCTGCTACAGGTATAAAAGCTGCTCATTTTGTATTTTTCATAAAAGAATATATAGAAGAAAAATATGGGCCAGAGTTATTAGAACAAGGTGGTATAAAAATCACTACGACAATAGATTACAAGCTACAAGAAAAAGCTGAAGAAATAGTTAAAAATGGCGCACTACAAAACAAAAAAGACTGGAATGGTGAGAATGCTAGCCTAGTAGCAATAGATCCAAAAACGGGGCAAATCTTAACAATGGTAGGCTCTAGGGATTACTTTGACAAAGAAATAGATGGAAACTTCAACGTAGCTACAGCCTCAAGACAGCCAGGCTCTGCTTTTAAACCTTTCATATATGCAACAGCATTTAATAAAGGATTTACTCCGAGCACTGTATTGTTTGACCTGCCTACAGAATTCCAAACTACATGTAATGCATATGGAAAAGCACTAGCAGGTCACAGTCAAAGTGACTGCTATATGCCAGAAAACTATGATGGTAAAACTGTTGGACCAATGACTCTACGTAGTGCACTTGCTGAATCTCGAAACATCCCCGCAGTAAAGCTTTTCTACCTTGCTGGACTTGCAGACTCACTTAGGACGGCAGAAGAAATGGGCATAAGCACACTCACAGATGTGGGACGCTATGGACTAACTCTCGTTATCGGAGGTGGTGAAGTGAAGTTGCTAGATATAACAAGCGCATTTGGAGTATTTGCTAACAGTGGTATAAGAAACCCTAGCACGGGAATACTAAAAATAGAAAGATTAAATGGAGAAATATTAGAGGAATTTAAACAAAATGAAAAAGAAGTATTACCAAAGAATACCGCGCTTATACTCTCAGACATAATGTCTGATGAGAAAGCGAGAATTCCTACATTCGGAGCACGCTCTCCTTTATATATACCTGGTGTAGATGTAGCAGTAAAAACAGGAACAACAAACAACAACAAAGATGCATGGACAATAGGCTACACACCCTCCATAGCTGTCGGCGTCTGGGCAGGAAACAACGACAACAAGGCCATGAAAAAAGGTGGTGTTGCACTCGCTGGACCTATTTGGAATAAATTTATGAATGAAGCATTAAAAGTAATGCCTAGTGAGAACTTTGAGGAACCAAACCTATACTATGATCCACAAGAAGTAAAACCAATACTACGTGGATTTTGGCAAGGAAATGAAAACTTCTTTATAGATAAAATTTCTGGAAAATTAGCGACAGAGTTTACCCCGCCTGAAACAATTCAAGAAAAAGTTGTTACAAACGTACACTCCATACTCTACTGGGTAGATAGAAACAACATAACAGGACCAGCACCCAAAAATCCGACAAGTAATGCACAATTTAATAACTGGGAAATTCCAATACAAAACTGGTGGGCAAAAAACAGTAGTAGATACCCGCAAACTAGCTGGAGTGAGAAACCAAATGCAATAGATGACATACACACAGAGAACACAGAAAATAATAAAATCATCCACGTGGTTGAACCAAACGAAGATACAGTTTACCAAAAAGATCAGAAGATAAATCTAAAAATTCAAAAAACTGGTAATTTTCCTTTAGTAAAAATGGATATATTTATTAACAATACATACATAGATACAGTAGAATCACCTTTTACTTTCTCTTTTACACCCTCAAACATAGAAGATATACAAGATGAAAATGAGCTAAAAATAATATCCTACAATAGTGTTTACAATAAAAGTGAAAATATTGTAAATTTTAAAGTTGAATAATAATTACCTTATTTTTTTAGGAGCCTTCTCCCCTATCCTTTTTAACAGGATATTATAAATCTCTTCTTGTCTTATGAGGATTTCGTTTTTATAGATCGGTTTTATGTTTAAATAAATAATATTATTTTTTATTTTTACATCTTCTCTTTTTACTTCTATTCCCAGAACTTCATATAGAGCTTCTCTTATAAGCTCAACTTTTAAACCCCCTTTTACAAGTATGTTGTCAAACTTACTAAGTAAATCTTTTATTTCTATCATTAAAGACTACCTATTCATAGGCATAATAAGATACGTAAAAGAAGTATCAGAAACAGCAGAAACGACGATAGGGCGAGAGGTGTCGTGAAGTTTTATAGATATGCTATCTGTTGTTATAGACTGGAAACAATCTAAGAAGTATTTATAGTTAAAACCGAGCTCTACATTTTCTCCTTGTATAGCAGCATCTAAAAGTGTTTTATTTTCACCAACATCATTATTAAAGGAAGATAATTCAAAAACTTTTTCTTTTGGTTTAATTACAAGATTAACTTGGTTAAATTTATCTGAAAATATATTAGATAGCTTTAGTGCGTTTAAAAGGTCTTGTTTAAGTAAGGTGGTTGTTGTTTTAAATTCTTTAGGAATAATTTGATGGTAATCAGGGAAAATGCCGTCTATGACACGGGATGTCAGATATATATCATCAGAAGAAAAAGAAATTGAGTTTTTATTAAAACAAACCTTGATATTTCCTTTATAATCTCCGAAAATTCTAAGCATTTCTGAAACATTTTTATATGGAATAAGGATGCCGAGTATCTCTGGTACACCTTTTACTTTTATCTTTTTCTCTGCAAGTCTAAATGAGTCTGTGGAAACAAAGACAAGGTTATCATCTTTTGTATACATAAAAACACTTGAAATTTCAGGTTTTATATCCGAAATAGATGAGCTGTAGTATACAGATTTTATTCCATTTATTAATTTAAGAGATTCTATTTCAAAAGTCTCCCCCACAACCCTTGGTATAGTAGGGAAATCATCGTGTGGTTGACCTTTTACTTTTATAGTACTTCTTTTGGTTTTTATTAATAAATTTCCATCAACACCTTCAAATGAAATAGTTTCGTTTTGAAATAAATTAGAAAGTATCCCGGACAAAACAGAGCCGGAAACAGCCACAATACCCTCTTTCTCTACTTTAGCTGGTATGTCTACTTCTATGCCGAGGCTTAGGTTTGTAGATCTAATTTTTAATTTCTTATCTACCGCAATAAGTAGTACAGAGCTTAGTATTGGCAGAGTTAAATTTTTACCAGTAATCTTTTCTGCTTGGGTAATTCCGTTTTTGATTTGTTCTATTTTACATTCTAATTTCATTTGTTTATATTTTATATATTAAATTTATTAGTACTATTAGTGGTGTTAATAAGTGGATAACTTTTTCTACTTATATTTTATATACCTAAGTTACATAATTTCAATTTAATTTTTATCTAATAACTCTCTTTAATTTATGCTAACTTTTTCACCTATTTCTTATCATTACCTTTTATTATTTTTAATTCACATATTATTTTTATTTATACACACTTTATTCAGCTTATTTAAACATTATTCGTATCTGCTCGAGTTCTTGTAGAAGCTGGGGGTCATTTTTTATATCAACTTTTATTTTCAAGCATGAATGTATTACTGTGGTGTGATCTTTACCTCCTAGTTTTTGTCCAATGAGGGGGTAAGATACATTAAAGTCTTCTCTTAAAAGATACATTATTACTTGTCGAGCCTTTACTATTTCTTTCTTTCTTATTTTTTCATAGATTGATTCCTCTTCTATTTTATAGTACTCGCTAACTATTTTAACAACATCTTTTATTGCCATGTTCTTTTTTGGTTTGATGCTGTTTTTCAGAAGATTTTTTATTTCAGAAAGTGTGGGCGATCTACCTTTTAGTTTGTATTGGCATACTATTATATTTAGGCTACCTTCCAGTTCGCGTATATTGCCCTCTATTGTGCCTGCTACGTACTCAACTATCTCTGGCTCTAGTTCTATGTTTAATTCTCTTAATTTAACCTTTAAAATGGCTACACGAGACTCGTATTCAGGTTCTGTTATGTCTACTATCATCCCAGCTGCAAAACGAGACTTGAGCCTGTCTGCTAGTTCGGGGATGTGGTTTGGGTGTTTGTCTGAGGAGAAGACTATTTGTTTATTATTTTCGTAGAATGTGTTAAATGTGTGGAAAAGCTCTTCTTGAATCTTCTCCATCTTACCTATAAACTGAATATCGTCTATGATGAGGAGATCATACTTCCTATATTTCTCTTTAAATGAGTTTGCTTTATTGTTTTGTAGAGAATTTATGAAATCAGTCGCAAATTTCTCTAGTGTCATATAGTGCACTTTCTTGTTTTCATACTTTTCTTTTATTGTATTCCCTATTGCTTGCAGGAGGTGTGTTTTTCCTAGGCCTGTTGGTCCATATATAAAGAATGGATTGTATTTTGTTCCTGGACTGTCCACAATCGCACTTGCAGCAGCATATGCGAGCTCGTTAAATGTACCAACTACAAAGGAATCAAAGTGGTAGCGTGGATTTAAGTTGTCTTCTGGGTTTATATATAGGTCTTTTAAGGGTAATTCTTTGTTTACAAAAGAACTTTCACCTACTTTCGTTATTTCTTGCTTACTAACTTCTATTTTAGTGATTACATATTCTACTGCACGCATGTTTTCGTAAGCTATCGCTATAGTTTTAGTTATTAGTTTATGGTATTTATTCATTAACCAGTCACGCACGAACTCATTTGGTACTGCTATATACACTATTCCTAATTCTTCTTTTAAAATAGAGGTATTCTTAAACCAGGTACTGAAATTAGCCTTAGAAACCTCAGTTTCAATTTCTAGGAGGCAGTTTCTCCAGAGTTGTTTTGTATCCATGGATCTATAATACCCTATTTACAGGGTAGAGGAAAATTTTTAATCTTATTAACTATGTTGATAATCTGTGGATAAAAAAGTTAGGGGTGTATATATTTATTGTTTTCCTCTCTTGATAATTTATTAATATTATTGTAGTATCTAAATATGTCACAAACATACCAACCTAAAAAGAGAAAAAGAGCTAGATCTCACGGTTTTCTCGTTAGATCCCGAACTAAAACTGGCAGTAATGTCCTAAAGCGAAGACGTCAGAAAGGCAGAAAAAAGCTTTCTGTGTAGCATTTAAATGCTTGCTAAAAAAAATAGATTAGACAAAAAAGGTGTAGATTTAGTCTTTAAGCTCTGTCCACCTAGTGGAAATAGAGGTTTTTTGCTGTTTTCTACCCATTTAACCTTTAAATTCCTAAAAGAAGAGCAAAATACAGACCCCCGTATCTCATTTATAGCCTCAAAAGGAGTGGTAAAGCTTGCAGTTAAAAGGAACCTTTTAAGGAGAAGTGGGTATAGTGCTCTAGCTAAACATATCCAAACACTACCCTCTTGTATATCAGGGGTCTTTATTTTTAAAAAGTATCAAGATGACGTCTCCATTTTAGAAAATGAAATTAAAACTATACTTCATAAGGTTAATTGACCTATATAAAAAGTACATTTCGCCTTCCATAAAAGGAAATTGTGTTTTTTACCCTACTTGTTCAGATTATACCAAGCAAGCAATAGAAAAGTACGGTATTTTTAAAGGCATGTATTTAGGATTTTTACGTATTTTACGCTGCCACCCCTGGCAGAAAGATCACATAGATCCAGTCCTTTGATTTTTGATCATTTTCATATAGAATAAGAACATGCTACATAATATATGGGATGCTGTTTTATACCATCCACTCATCAACGCGCTTGCATTTTTAGTCTCTATTGTACCTGGGGGTGATTTAGGTATTGCAGTCATACTCCTCACTATTTTAGTTAAATTAATTCTCTTCCCTCTTTCTCAAAAATCTCTTGAAAACCAAGCAGCAATGACCATGCTTGCTCCAGAGCTTAATAAAATAAAAAAAAGCGGGGCAACCAAAGAAGAGCAGGCACGAATGACATTTGAATTATATAAAAAGCACAAAACAAATCCTTTCTCTGGGTGTCTTTTAGTTTTAATACAAATCCCTATAATATTTGCTCTATATTACGTTTTCTATAAAGGTATAAAATTTGATGCTGGTGTTATATATTCTTTTATTCATGTTCCAGAAGAGATAAATACTGTTTTCTTAGGTATTCTCGATCTAAATGCAAAAAGTATATTTCTAGCAGTTTTGGCGGGTATCTCTCAATATTTGCAAGCATATTTTATGCCTACTCCAGCACCAAGCTCATCAAGCGACTCCTCTGACCCCAACTCTTTTGCTGAGAGCTTTTCTAAGAGTATGGCCATGCAGATGAAATACATCTTCCCTTTTATTGTGGCATTTATAGCTTACAGTATCTCAGGTGCAATAGCTTTGTACTGGATTGTTAGTAATTTGTTTTCTGTTGCTCAACAAGTGTATGTAAATAAAACAGAAAAGAAAAGATTAGACAAAGAAGTGGAAGTATTAATTCATGAATAATCAAGAAATTGAAAATTTAATAAAAGAATTAATTGAAAAAACTAATATAAAGATACAGAAGATTTCTGTTATTCCTGATACCATGAATAACACATGGTTTGCTGTTGATGTTGATGAACCACACTTCTTTATAAACAATGAAGGTGAGGCATTACAAGCCTTAAATCACCTTGTTCGTAGGTTGGTAGAGAATAAGATGTTTTCAAATAAAACTGACGCTCTTAACGACACGAGAAACAGCATCCTCATTGATATCAATGATTTTCAAAAGAAAAAAGTAGAAAGTGTGCGTGCTATTGCTCACATGATGGGAGAGCGCGCTAAATATTTCAAAGCAAATGTAGAAGTTGATCCTATGTCTTCTTTTGATCGAAGGATAGTACATGAATTTCTCGCTAATAGAGAAGATCTAAAGACAGAGTCTGTCGGCCTTGGCCCTACTCGTCGTGTGGTTATTAAATACGTAGGCGTAATTTAGATTAAATAAAATAATTTTTGGAGGGGTCTCTCGGCTGCCCTGCCGAGAGTTTCAGGATTTTTTAAATTTGAAAAATCTGTACCGGAAAAAATTGATTTTATTTAATCTAAATTACCTTAGTTTAAGCTCCCAGAGAATTGAATCTTTTTTGTTTACAAAAAATAAATAGTCTTCGTATGCACTAAGTGAAAGTTTTATACCATCAGTCTCTACCCCACCTAATTCTAATATAGGATCTACAAGCACAGTATTTTTTACATCTTTAATACCTATTTTCCATATCTGGTCTTCAAATGAAGCCTCTCCTTGATACCATGCATCTGGATATGTTAATCCAGGGATTGATTTAGGTACTGCACAATACACATACTCACTTGTCTTGTTCCACACACATTTTTCTGGCAGTGTCCTTACTCCGAGTGCTGTGGAAGCCTTTGTTTCTGTGTTGTAGACGTTTAAGGATAGATTGCTATCACTATACAATACAAGCTTGCCTGTGGGGCTCGTGAGTGTGGTGAGTCCATATATATCACCTAAGACTCTAGTGAAGCTCTTTTTATCTACATCGAGTGCATACATGTATCCAAGAACGATACCAGATGGTTTAGTTGTAAGTGTGACACTTTTACTACTTGGCCAGAAAGACAACCATTCAGTGAAGCTCGAATCAAATATTTGGCTCTTTTTACTATCTCTTAAATTTAAAATATTACCAACAATAGAATTAGAAACATTTGTTAGATAAAATATTTTAGATTGATCGGGAGATGGACTTATGTCTTGTATGTTTTCAGTTAAAAATATTCCTTTTGTTTCAATAATTTCTCCATCAGCTCCAAGCTTTTCTTTTGGTAGCTGTCCTAGGAAAGTCTCTATCGTAACACCGTCCCCTTTTAATCGTCTCATGACTACAGACTCTCCATGGTTTCCAAAATAAGCATCATATATTTTAGGTATCACAGTACTAGAAAATTTTATCTCTTGTATTTTGTCTATGAAAGTTTGATAAATGTTTCCAGTTGAACGATCCACATATCTAAGTGCTTCCATAAATTCTGTTGGCGCAGGTGCTGGAGTTTTATTTATTACTTTTTTTACTTCAGGTTTTACCTCAACTTTTCCCGAGGGTTCACCTTGGGAGGTTGTGGTTGTAGAAGTTTGATTTTCTGTAGCGGGAGTTAATGGTGTTTCTATGACAGGTATTTCTTTAAATCTTTCTTTCATAAATATAGTAAATCCAGCAATAGGCATAGATGAAACTTGTTTTAGTTTGGCCACTATCTCTACTTCATCAGGGTTTTCTTGTAGGTCTCCATTTTCATCTACAAATGGAGGGTTGGCTTCGTCTTTTTTATTATCATCACTTCGAAATGGGTTAAATTGTGAGAGAAAATTTATCCCCTCACTTACAGGATTGTTATCCCCTTCTCCATTATCTTTGGCAAAATATGAAAAGCTAAAAAACGCAAGTACTGCGAGAGTTAAAGTTATTATTAAAATTAAAATACTTTTTTTAAGCATAAATTAAAAATTACATTTACGAGCTGCTCCCCATGTCGGATACCATCTTCCTCTTTGTTCTGATAATAATTTTTGTGCAAAAGCTATATTAACTGCAGGGTTGTTCACATAGTTAGCACATCTGAGATATCCTTCTCTTCCTCCATTAGGTCCATCTGCTCTACAACTCTTATTTCCTGCTGTAAATTTACCTGTAAATACACCCCTACAAGCTGGAATTTCATCAGCATGAGCTACAATATTTATTTGAAATAATCCTATAGAAGCACTTGACCCATCTGCGCATATGTCTGTTCTACTGGGTTGATTTAAGCCACTACTTTCTCCCTGACACACACAGGATGCTTGGGTAGGATTTGAAAATCCAGCTTCTTGCATTTTTGCTATACTACAATCTCCTTTTGTTGCTGGCTGACCATTAAAATTACCTCTCCGATTTGCTTCATTTATACGATTTTGTTCATAGTTCGCTTCTTTTCTTATATCAAACTCTTTAATTTCAACTGTTAATGTTGTTTCTTCTATCCCTATATCTAAATTAAGTAAATCAGGATTTATTTGATAAAGAATGACCCAAGATCCGAGAGCAAGGAGGAGGCCTAGGATTGCGTGCTGTATTTTCTCTAATCCGTCCGCTTTATTCCCTGGTAGCTCGCTCGTCATGTATTCCATACCTCCCATCACTATCATAACCACAGCAAGTACAGCACATATTCCTATAAATAATTGCATGCCTAGATTGAGATACTTACTGAGTGCATTTGGATCTTCAGGGTCAAAACTTGTGAGTAGTTTACCATCTGTTCCGGGTAGTGGTTGGAGGAATTTGTAACTTGTGTCAGTTGGTAGAGGTTTATTAGTTCCTGGTTCAAAATTTTGATTTTTACAAGGTGAATTATTTGGTACTGTAGTGACAAAATTATCAAAAGTACAAGGCTCATTAGGATTTGTGGCTGACGCATTTATATCTTTTACAGAAAAAAAGGATCCGACCAGTATTATTATAAAAATGTATGTTAAAATTTTCTTCATTAAAATTCTACAGTTATTGTTTTATTTGCTGTTTCTAAAATCTGGTATTTGTTTTCTATTTCTAATTTTAATCTAGAGATACCAGACACACCCTCTTCTATCTTAAGCGGTATTATATTTTTTCTATATCCTACTATGTCTACTATCTCGTCATTTATATACCAAGTCCAAGCTAGTTGTGGACTATGTATTTGTTTTGGTGAAATAAAGTACGGCTCTGCTATTATTACTTCGTTGTCTTGTATTTGATGCCTGTCACGTAGAGCTTGCTCCCATAGAGTTCCTAGGAGAGGATCATTTCTATAAAAAGAAATTTTAGGAGACACCACTCCTATATCCATATTTTTCTTAGTTGAATACAATCCATCCACTGTGGATGCTATAACCTCTATGTTGTCACTGTCTTCTAGGTAGTCATTTGTAAATGTGAAAGAATTCTTTCCATAACCAGAACCCTCAGCATCAT
Organism: Patescibacteria group bacterium; assembly: GCA_038063515.1. Lineage (GTDB taxonomy): Bacteria > Patescibacteriota > Minisyncoccia > Phycocordibacterales > UBA9973 > UBA9973. The sequence goes on from JBBTUY010000006.1 coordinate 52,071, forward strand.
TGTTGTAGTTTTTTTTCCAAGAGTAAATCATGTTTTTAGGACTTATGATTCCAGCTTTGTTTTTTATTTCAGGTAATGCTGTTACCTTTATCTCGCTGTCAGCTGTAGGGAGAGCTTTACCACGGTAAAATGGTGGTACATATGAGTTAGTTGCCTGCCAGAGCATTATCATGGTTAATGGCTTTGCTACTACTACCTTTTCTATTTCACCATCAGGGAGAGATATGACTGCTCTTATTGTTGTCTCGCTACCATTTACTGGGGTTGTTGTAGAAAAAGTTTTCTGACCTATTTGAGATGATATTTTTTTACCATTTACGTACCATGATATGAGTGTGCCGTCTAAGCTGGCTACATAGCTACTTACTGTTATAGACACACTTTCCCCAGCCTTAGGATTTTCTGGTGACATGTTTATGGATATAGCTGTGGGCGATACAGCAAAAGTTTTAACCGGTACTGTGTATACAGCAATAAATAATATAATAAATATATTTGCTACATATGTAAGCTCTCTACGCATTTTCTAATTGTATAACAAAAAGTGACTAAAGTCTCCCCTCTTTCATGGTTTCCTCGTAGTCTTCTTTTGCTTTTCTGTTTGACAATATTTGAGATGGATCTGATGTGATGATCTGGTCTTCGGTGTAAGACGCTACTATTTTTATAGCTACGTGCTTGAGCCCAGCAAAGAATATCCCTTCACCTACCCCTGACTCTAAGAGGAGGTACTTTTCTTCATCTGTTAGGTTGAATGTCTTCTGGAGTACGTCTATGGTCGTAGGCGACTGTTTTAGGAGTATTTGAATTGAGGAGTTTGTAACTATAGGCACTCCGTAGGGAGATTTCATAAAGTCTGCAGCGTCTTGAGTAATGGTTGCAAGGCCTAAATAGTATTTTCTTCCTCTTTTAGCAATAGAGTATAAAAATGAAGCTGTGTCTTCTGATTTCATCATCCACCACGCTTCGTCTACTATGAGCAGACGCTTTTTTAGATTTTTCCTTATAGCATTCCATATATAATGCATGATTATATACATTGCTACTGGTTTTAACTCATCTTCCATGTCACGAATAGAGAAAACGACAAACTTTTTGTTTATGTCTACGTTACTGGGTCTGTTTAAAAATGTTGACCATGAGCCTTTTGTATATTTTGCGAGCCTAGAAACCACAGAATCACTTCCATCTATTCCAGATAATACCATTTCAAAATCTGAAAGAAGTGGCGGCTCTATGTTTGCAAAATTTGATTCTGGTGTTATGTCTTTTAATGCATATGTTTCAGATATTGCATGGTCGACTATAGAGTCTTCTTCTGGAGTAAGTCCTCCTAACATAAGTCTAAAGAGTCCTACTAAGTTTATTATGTTTGACCGGAGTACGTCTTCTGCTGTCTCGTCTTCTCTTGGAATTGGTAGGTCAAAGGGGTTCATGTGGTGGTCTGATGATAGAGAAATATTAAAATATCTACCTCCCACAGCTTCTGCGAGGAATTCGTATTCCCTCTCTGGGTCTATGACTATAATGTCTATATCAAACATAAGAGATCTTAGTATTTCTAATTTTGTTGCGTAAGATTTACCAGATCCTGATTTTGCAAATGTTACAGAGTTGTAGTTTTCAAGAGAAAATCGATCAAAAATAACGAGGCTTGAATTATGTCTGTTTATACCATAAAGTATGCCGTTGTCTGACGTTAAGTCGAAAGAAATAAATGGGAAAACACTAGAGAGAGGCTCTGAATTTAATTTTTGGTGTATGTTTAGTAAGTCTGTGTTTATGGGGATGACACTTTTAAATCCTTCTTCTTGTTGAAATAATGCTGGTTTTATATAGATTAAACGAGACTCTAATATTGATTTGATTTCATTTTCGATCTTAAATAGTTCTAAATCATTGTCTGCATATATGGTAATGTATATTCCCATATCAAACATTTTCTCTTGAGCTTGAATGAGACTATCACGAAGACCTTCGAGGTCATCGTATGCAGTATCGAGCATTGGATCACGCACCATTCCTTTTGTTTGTCTCACACTTATCTGACTCTGTACTTCAGCTACCTTTTTTTGAAACTGTCTGAGCACAAGAGAAGTATCTATTGGATGAATAAATATTGAAATATCAAATACTTTGTCTAGGTTTATGATCGGAGAGAACCAGTTGTCAGTAAGGTATCTAGGGTATGAGATTATGAAAAACGTACGAGCTATCTTCTCTCCTAAGTTTATAGCTTTAGGTTCTATTTTAAGTGCTGATGGAGCTATGATGTCTTGTAACTCTAAGCTCGCTGCTTCATATATCTGCTCAGGCAGGATATTTAAAGTAGAGACTTCTGTCTCTTTCACCATTTGTTTATCTGGAGCTAGCGGTGTTTTTTTAGCGAATAATTTTTTAAAAATTTCCATATATTTATTCTAATTTAATCTTCCCTTCTACTTCCCCTGGATTAAAGACTTTGTAGAATACCTCTATCACTTCTTCGGTGCCCAAAAGAGCTGATTTTATACCACAACGGCTAAGACCCTGCTGTATGACACCCACTCTCTGTTCTAGCTGTGACTTCTTTTCTTCGAAGTCTTCCTGTTTCCTCAGTAGTTTTTCTTCTTTACTCTTTCTCTTAAATATTCTATCTAGTATACCTTCATCTGATTTTAAAACATTATGAGAATACGGGACTATAATAAAGAAGCTTTTAGTCATTATGTTTACAGATTCTGTAAAATTCATAATAAAATTTATGTATTCTTTGGTCTGCAGTTTAAGTAATGGTTCACTCTGTACTTTCATTCTATTTTCTAAAAGTAAAATGTATGGCCTTATGTCTAGTTTCCTTGATTGTACTGATATTTGAATAGTAAAATCTAAAGTGTTTAGGAAATTTTGAAATTGAAATATTGTAGCTTTTTGCTCATCTGAAGATTTTAGCGAAAGGTTCACTGAGTTTGCAAGGACTATGGCTCGCAAGCCACCGTCTTTTAGCACAATGATTCCATCGCGTACTTCTTTTATGGGTACAAATTCTTGTGTTGCTTTAGCTTTTAATGCCATTTATATATTGTATACTATTTTTACCTAAAAATTCTTAAACTTACTTGTTTATTTCGTGTTTACTTAAATCAAGTACGTCCAAACTCCATGCAAGGTCTCTAAGCTTACTTTTGTTTAATCGTGGATTGCTTACCGACAGTGCCACCTCCTTCTCTTTTTTTGCAGCCTCAATCGTTTTATTTGGATTTACTTTATTTTGGCGTCTTTTCCAAATATACAATTTACTTTGTAGTCCATATCTGAGCCCTGCTTCAAGCATTTCTATAAATGGCTTGTTGTTTGGCTTATAGAATGTGAGCGTCAGAGAAAATCCAGCTACGGCAAGCATAGGCACTAACCCTAAAAGTAAGCCTAGTAATTCGTAAATTACAAAACACATTCCCGCCCCGCCTGCTAGATATATAAATTCTTTAAAGGTAAATGGACCAAAAATTTTGTCTTCTACTTCTAAAAATTGTGGTACTTTGAATTGCATATTGTTTTATTTATGGTGAGCTTACTCTGCTATTCGTCCGGTGAGAGACGATACGGATCCCCTTTGGGCGGATAGGACACTCTTACTTCTTCTTTGTTTTGTCCGCTTACCTTACTCTCTTTCTTTGTTTCAGTTGTTCCTATTGTGTATTCTGTTTTTGTTGTGGGATTTTGTACTGATGTTGCTATCTTTTCTTTGATTAATGGGTGAATACCTCCACTTACTGTATTTAAATTATTATTTATAGGTGTTGGCTCTGGATTCTCTACCATTTTTAAGGTGTCCTCTCTTTCCTCATTAGTAGCTTTTTTTATTTTTATTCCTTCTTCTACGTCTGGTTCTATTCTCGGATTGATTTTTATACCTGTTGATTCTAGTATGTCGTTATCAACTTTTTTTATTTCTTGTTCTATTTCAATACTTTGCTCTGGTTTCGGCTCAGCTTTTTTAGTAAAACTATTTTTTCTTTCTGTGATTTGAATCATCTCCTCTTTTATCTTTTTAAAGATAGACTCATTTAGTTCATGTGTTAATTCTTGTGCAGATGCTTCAGATATATGCATTTTTTCCGCTATTGTCTTGGTGTACTCGTGTGGATTTAATAGTCCACAGAGTAATAATTCTGTTTCTAATTCTAAGTCCCCGAGTTGTTCAAAATCATACCCTTTTGTTTCACGTAATTTTAAAAGGGCAGCCCTCCAGTCTACTTGCGCAATAGCATTTAGGGTGTCTTCGGGCAATTTTGCTTTTGCCTGTTCTATTTTTATTTGTAGTGATGCGGGTATGTTGTTTTGCATTTATGTATTTTATTCCTCTTTATCATTATATAGGAATTTACTTTTTATGTCTTTGATTTTGGAATCATTTTCTACTACATACCCACCTATTTTTTGATTATTTTTAGGGTGAGTAGGTTCTTCCCTGTCACTTGGTGTAAGAAATGATGCGTAGTCTCCACCAGAGAGAATAAAATTCATATCCTTCTCTAATTTCTTTGAGGGGTCGGAGCTTACGGCATGATTCATGATATCTAAGAGTTCTTTAAAACTAGAGAATATTTCTCTATGTATTTCTTCTACTATATTAGATGCCTTTAGGTGATCAATTTTTAATTCTTGGGTAAGCGAAGACTCGAAGTTTTTTAAAGGTGCGAGCCCCATCATTATAAGTGTGGTCTCTTTCCCTAAAATATCTATGCCTTCTTGATCTAGCTCGTTTTTCATACCTATACTTGCTAGGGCCTCCTCGTAGTGAGGTGACATAATTTCCTCCTGAATAGTTTGGGGGAGAGCATAAAATTTTTCTTGTATTATTTTTATTGTATCGTTATCCATATTTTTAGCTAAATTAATTAATGGTGTGCTGCGTGACTGTCATGAGCTGGTGCGGAACTAGTAGTAGGTGTTGTATGTGTTGCAGCAGCTGGTACGGGGTGTGCTGGTGCAGCCGGGTGTGCAGCATCGTGTGGGTTAAGTATGTGTCCTAAGTGTTCGAGCACCTCATCTTTTTCAGATTCAATTTTAGCTCCACCTACTTTTGCAACAAATTCTCTGTTTTGTACACTTATACCCTCTCTAAAGGCATGTATAAATCCTCCCAGTGCTGGTGCTACTATCATCCCTACTCCTCCTGTTACAGCTCCTGCTGCTAAAGTTCCTATTTGACCCATCGGTGATGTAAGGGTCTTTCCTACTCCCATTTTATAATTATCCCAGAAATTTTTCATTGCTTTTTCTACCTTAATAGCTCCACTATCTGTGTCTTTTATTGAGTTACTTAAACTATTTAGGTATGCAGCCTTGCGTCTTTTATTTACTTCTTCAGCTGTCTCTACTTTTATAAGTTTTTTACCTAGACCTTTAAAGTTTAACCCATACTCTTTGAGATCTACACCATTTTCATAATCAGCTTTAAATTTCTTTTCATCAAACTCAAGACCCTTTCCTGCAACAAACTTCCTTGCGTTTTCTAGATTTTCCTCATATTTTTTATATATTTCATTTTGCGCCTTTCCTTGTTCAGAGGATGCAAAGTTGTCTTGATCCTTTGCGTTGGCACCACTTAATTCATGAGTCTTCATTCTATCCTGTGCTTTTTTCGCATCTCGTTTCTCTTTTGCTTTATATCCACCCTTAAGACTTGCACTATCTAATCCGAGAATAGTACCTCCTTTGGCAAAATCTAACCCACCCTTACTTTTAAGAAGTTTACCGAGTCCTGTATCTCTAGGATCGAAACTCTTACTAGCTATCGAGTTTGCAAAATCAAGTTTTCTTTGTGCCCATCTATCACCTGACGCAGCTTTATCCTGGAGTTCTCTGTTGTTCGCTGTTGACATTGCTGCTGCCCCTATGGTGCTTCTTAGTGCAACACTTGTGCCACCTGATGCTACTCCGACTGCAAGGCCTCCTACTGCAGCTGCAAGTGTCGCTCCTCCTGATATGACTGCTTTACTAAATTCTCCACTACCCTTCTTTGCATAGTCTACAGCCTTTAAGAGAAGGCTTATGTTTATAATTGCAGGAAGTATTGTAAGTAATAATAATCCAGCAAATGCTTCCAAGCCTTTATTTTGTGTAAATGTATTCCCTATATTTTTAAATATATCTATTTGAATAATTTTAGATATTATAAGCATAAAGAACATGAAAATAGGAGCCATGAATGCTACGGAAAATAGTCGGCTAGACCATGAATCCCATCCTATATAATCCATTTTCTTTAATTCTGGCATTGCAAAAGACATAAATGCAAAAGGTGCAAAAATTATAAGTATCCAGAATTCTATAAGTCTACCAAGAAAAGCAAATGCAGCTATAAAAAATGCGTAAGATGCTATCAAGAATATAGCTCCAGCAGTAAATATAAGTAGTAAGGTTATAGATGTTGGCACACCTACGCTGTTACCAAATACTGCTTGTTGTACAACACCACCCACTGCTGCTCCACCCGGTATTGGAGTCATTGCACCTATAATAGCACCCGTAAGCCAGCTTGCGCCTTGTGTTTCTTTAAATTTATCTAGATTGATAAAATTGTTTGGGTTAAAGCCGGATACTATTCCCCCAGCAAAATTCTTTTCTTCCACCCCAGTCTTTTCTGTGTTTGTAATTGGTTCTGATTTAGTTACTACCTCACCATTTTTTGTGACCACTGTTATTTTATTGTAGAAGACAAGCGCAAGTACGTTTGAAGAATCTATAACTACTTGCGTGAAAAACATACTGAAGTTTATAAATAGTGCTACTATTATAACTTCTGATATTACTTTCTTAACTTCCGATCCTCCTAATCCAAGTATGGTTTTAAATGCTACATGTAAGAGTATTATTATAAAAAATATATTAGAGATATCTCTAACTATCTTCCATGCTTCAGAAAGGAAGTCGTTATCAAATAGGAGACTGCTTAATGTTATTGCCAAGCTTGCATTGAAAAGTTGTGCCACCAGCCACAATATCCCTGAAGGTAATACGTAAAATAGAGTGTAAATTATTCTAGTTAAACATTTATCAGGAGATCCATCAAAAAAGTTTGCACATCCAATGCTTTCGTCGAGGCTGGTCTTTGTGTCTTTTGTACTACCATCTGGAGTTGGTGATGATGCAGCACCAGTTGGTGTGGTTGTTGTAGGAGGTAGTGGCGACGTTTCAGTTTCTGGTGAGCCTTGTGCTTGTACATTAAAAACTGGACTAAAAAATCCTGAGGTAAATGCAGTTATTAATATTAAAGTTAAAAACCTTTTTTTCATTTTATTAATTTTCTAACTCGGTGTCCATTTATTGTTTTTTTCTATACCTAAACATTCATCTTTAGTTAATCCTGGTATTTTAAGCACACCTATTTGGCAGATGCCACGTGTTTCTGTCGGTGTTGTTGTTGGATTTACAGTCGTGCTGTATGGTGAAGGTGTGTCTGATATTTTGTAGTCTCCTGAGCTACTGTTATATATAGCGTTACAATTTATATTGTTATTACCATAAGATGTGCAGAATACAGTTTTTTCTGTTTGGATGTTATTAAATAGACTATTCTCTCCTCCTGGGTTGGTCCATGTTTTAGCTGTTCTTTCATTCGAACACTTTATTATTAGGGTATTTTGGTAATTCACTTTATCTTTTAAATCATCTACTACGTTTTGTGCTTCCCTAACTGTTTCATTTGTAGAAAGCTCTAATATCATTCCATTGATTCTCTCTTTTAGTCTTACCATTGTTTTTTCATTTTCAGATCCTGGTGCTGGTTGTGTTGTTATTGCACTTAAACTTCCTCTTATTGATTCTAGTTTTACTAAAGTTTGAGTTAGTGTATCTTTTCTAGCTACTAATTCGTTTACTTTTTCACTTGTGGTTTTAGTAGAAGATACTTCACTCAAGTAGCTCGGTGAACTCGGTAATTCACTTCTCATTTTATTTTTCACCCACTCTTTAAAAGAGTTGGCTGTGGCAGTGATACTGTCATTGTAGGCAGTATCTGTTGTGAATTTGCTCTGTATGTCATTGTCAAGCCTATCTTCCCATCCAACATTTGGTCCAGGTAGGCACATGTCGAGTTCTTGTGTTTTTTGTAACACTCGATCAAATAATTGTGACAATCCAAGGTTGTTTACATCAGTATTGTCTATTAATTTTAGTTCTGTATTGGCTCTAGTTATCGCATCATTTACATCTTTTTTGAAAGTAGTTAAGATTATTTCCTCATCTGGTCCTCCCCAGTTAAAGCCGGTACCACTTGTAGTATTCACTGATGGGCTACCGAGTGTATGTCCGTAGTAACTAAAATTGTCGTCATCAGTATTGTTTCCATTACCACTTATTTTACTTGAAAGTGCGTTTAATCCATCCTTCATAAATTTATTTAAGAGCGCATCAAATATCGCAGAGAGACTGTTGCCCATAGCAGCAGCGAGTGAGGTCTGGTCGTATGGTCCAGTGATCGCTTTCATGATTTGTGCACTGACTACTGAGCCTGGAGTAGTATTTACAAGTCCACCTGGGCAACCATTTTCTGATTCCCAATTTATTCTTTCATTATCATTTTTTATACTCCATTGCAGTTTTTGTTCATCGTATGTATCATAAATTGAATTATATCTTGTATTCCATTCGTCATTTGATTCATCTGGTCTCCTTGTCGGTACTTCAGGTTCAGTTGGTTCAGGAGTAGACGACTTAAATGTAGGCTGGTTAAATTGGTTTTTTAGATTATTATATCGTGGGTTACTTGGACATGTCTGTGGAGACAAGAAGCCCATACCTTGTTGTAGTGTGTCTTTTACAATATCAGCTTGGTTTTGACCTGTACCTCGGAGTCTTTTTGCTAGCTCATCTTCGTACATCATCTGGAATCCAAGAGAATTGTTTTGAGGGTATTGAGTATTTAAAAGGAATCCATTCCATCCTCCAACACTAAAGTTGTTTCTATATCTAGAAAGAAGCTGTGGATCTCTCGTCACTTGGCTTAAGCTATATTGTGCGTTCGTAGCAAACTGTTTTTTGTAGCTTTCTATTGTGTTTATGGCTGTTGACTTACCAAATGGGTATTTATTACTGTCATAACCTATGATGTTTACTAGTTTTTTGATCTCGTATTTTCCTATGTCTTTAAAAAATGCTCCTGGGCGCTCTAGGAAAAGTGGTGCTCCATGAAAGCCGGAGTTTATCCAGTTTATGGTGGCTTGAGTCATCTGTTGTAAGAGTCTGCGTGCAAAGGTACGTAGTGTTTCGCGTAATACTTCTTTAGCCCATTCTTTTATATTAATGCTTGCAGTTGTAGCACTACTAACTGATGTTGCACCAGTAAAAAACTTAGTAAGCCATGATACTGGGGCTGTGTCGTTAACTATAGTTGCTGGAAATACTGCCTCTGTTTTTTTAGGTGTAGAAAATATAAAAATAGGTGTTATTATTGCAATAATAACTAAGAAAGAAATTATTTTTTGATTTATTTTGTTTTTAAAATTCATTTTTAAAAATTTCTAATTACTTAATTTTTTATTTATAAGTGTTGACAACTTTTCAATGCTTACTTGTACACTTTCTGAATTTTTACTATATTGGCTTATACCACTTAATGCTACTACGATATCAGTATCATACAATCTAATGTCGCTAATGTTTTCTGAGAGTTTCTGCATTATGTTTACAACTTCTAAATGTGAGGTAGAGAGACTCTCTGGGACACCAATACTTATTATATTTATAATAATGTTATTTACTTGTTTTATCAGAGGATCAAGTTCTTTTAGTATAGTTACATCTACGTTTTCTTCGTCAATTACGAATTTTTGCAATACATCTAGTACTGTGTATTTTATAGGTTCTTTACTAAAAATTTTATTTAAATCGTCGTTATAATTTTTAATACTTTGGCTATTTTCCGCCTTTATTATTTTTAAGTCATTTATTGTATAAGTCTTTCTCTGCACAGAATTTTGTACTTTTTCTGCGAGATTGCCTGCGAGTGTCTCTACTGTATTTTCATCTATCTCTCCTACTTGGTTTAAGGCTGCTATGGAGGAAAAGAGTTCTCGGGAGAGCTTGTCTGTCTCTGTTAGATTTTGCTCTTCAGTTTCATTTAGGTTTAGTTCACCAGTCGATGATATGCCTTTTCTGTCTCGTATCGTGACTTTGTCTGGCACACCTGCTACTGTCTCAGCTTTTGTCGGATCTGTGCCATACAGCCCTTCTTCCCAATCTGAGATAGTATCATTATCTGTGTCTTTGTTCACTAAATCTTCTAAAGTTTCTGTACCACTGTATACTAGGCCACTTTTTTCTATTTGATTTTTGAAAATTAAATTATTCTTTGAGAGAAAAAGTGCAAGTAGAAAAAGCACCACGAGGATGATTAAAATTATTTTCTTTTGTTTCAACCAATACATGTTATGTATATTAATTGTAACACTTTTTTAAAAAGGAAACTATATTTTATGTGAGTAAACTAAGGGTAATCCAGTCTTTTGGAGATAGATTTTCTGCCCTTTTATCTTTGAGATCTTCGAAAGATGAATTTTTAGATAAATTCATGCTTTTTAGGTTGCCACTGAGCTTCTTTCTTTTGTGTGCAAAGCCTAATTTTACTAATTTCCAGAAATCTTCTTCACTTATTTTGTTTTCATAAAAAATTCTCTTAGAAATATTTTTTATGACTATCACAGATGAGTCTACTTTGGGTTGTGGGGAGAAATATCGCGCGCCCACCTTGGCCACTATTTTAGGCTCCCCGTATGCCTTTACTGATATAGAGAGCAGGCTTTCCTTTTTGTCACGGGCAACTATTCTCTGTGCTACTTCTTGCTGTACGAGGAGGACCATAGATGTCGGCTGTGTATCACCTCCTAAAAATTTCTTTAGTATTGCGCCCGTTATATTGTAGGGAATGTTTGCAATTATTTTGTAACGAAATTTTTTCGAAGTTTTTTTCAGGTCCTCGGACCCCTCCGTCCCTATCCCAGCCAGACCATGTAAAAAACTTGAAAAAATTTCATTCACGTTAAGTTCTAGTATATCTTCTTCAATTAAAATTAATTTTTCGTCTTTAATTTCTTTTTCAAATTTTATTTTAAGTAGTTCAAAAAGGTCATGATCTTTTTCTATGGCTATGACTTTCCCTGCTTTTTCTAAAAGTTTACTAGTGAGGGCACCTTTACCTGGACCTATCTCTAATATCAAATTATCAGGATCTATCTCTCCTGCTTTGATGATTTTATCTAAAATAAGATTTGATTTTAAAAAATTTTGCCCCAATGATTTTTTAGCTTTCATGTTTTTGAGTTTTTTAATATTTTATTTATCTCTTTTGTATTAAATGGGAAATAGTATTTGACTATAGGCTCTAAGAGCTTTTCTGTTGGAGCAAAGTTGTTTGTTAGAATTGTGTATCTAGAATTATTAAGGGGTTCATTTTTCACTAATTTTTTAGCCAAAAAGCTTTTATCCAAAAGTAATTTTTCATATAGTTTTTTTTCACTCATTGGTAATTTACCTTTTATTCCGACTAATATTATATTTTGTATATTTTCGGTGTTATCTCCCATAGCAAAAACATAAGAGCTTGGAAAACTCAGCTGAAAGGTTTTTAAGGTACTTTTTATAAATTCTGACTTATTGCCAGAAAGTGAGCCTATTAAGTTTATAGCATAAATACCATCATTATTTAGTTTTTGTTTTATCTCATCATTCCACTCTTTTGTTAAGAGATACCATGGTACTGAGATAAATGAAGTGTATGCGTCGCTAAAAATAACATCATATTTTTGTGGGCTTTTTTTTAATACAATTTTAGCATCACCGATGGTTGTCTCAATATTGTATTTTTTTAAATCAAAAAAATTATTACCAATGTTTACAACTTCTGGATCGAGCTCTGCCACCAGTACTTTACTTTTCGGGTAATATTTTACAAGGTGTTTTGGTATGATATATGCACCAGCCCCTATAACTAGAATGTCATTTATCTCTTTTTTTAGATATGAAAATAACGGGTATGTGTCAGTATATATTTCTGTAGGTGCTTGAAATTCATAACTTTGAGCAGAAAAATCAAGTAATAATACTCTCGAGCTTCCATATGTTGAAGAATACGTATCTACTACTTTCGCATTATAGTAATTAGTTTCTTTATTAAATAAAACTTCTCTGTGTTCTGTGACTTTTTCTGCTGTATAAATAAGCCCGATTATCATGATTCCCGCTCCTATAAATGTAAAAAGTATTTTTTTATTTCTAATTCCATATACTAAGCCTAATATAAACAGAAGTCCTGCCATAAACCAAACTGTCTCTTTTGTTCCGAGGTAAGATACAAAAAAGAATCCAGTTAAAAAAACTCCTAGTATACCTCCCAGAGACCATGTAAAAGATAGTATTCCATAATGGCTACCAATTTTTGTAAAATCATCTGCAAATTTTTTTAGAATAATAGGTTGTATCATCCCTATAGAAAGTGTCGGTAGTAAAAATAAATATAATGCGAGTGATAGGTTGAGTTTCATTATTGAATTTATTGAATTTAAAATAAAATTAGTGTGTTCCGCAAGTAAGGGTATGATTACCACAAAAAATCCAGAAGCAAGGAATGTCAAAGGTAGTACATTACTATATTTTTTGTCAGCTACAATCCCACCTAAGAAATTTCCACCTGCAAGACCTAAGAGTGTGACACCTATAACTGATGTCCAGGTAAATACTGAACCACCTATGAGTGGTGCCATTATTCTATTTGAAATGAGTTCAATAGTCATAACTACAAAGCCTGCTATAAATGAACTTATTGCGTAGAGTATTTTTTTATTTGATATATTTTCTATTTTCATATCTATTTACAGATAAATAGTTTTAATTCTTCCACTCTCTCCTTCTCTTTCTAATATATCACCAGGTATGTCTGAAATAAATTCTGACGGCGCATTTATTTGTCGTGATCCAAATATTGTACGATAATTTGCAAAAGATAAATACAACTTTTCTTTAGCCCTTGTTAATGCTACATAAAAAAGCCTCCTCTCTTCTTCTTTGTCGCCCTCATCTCCACTATTATGCCTCTGGTGCGGAAAAAGTCCATCTTCGAGTCCAACGATAAAAACCTCTTTAAATTCAAGCCCTTTTGCCGCGTGGACGGTCATGAGTTTTACACCACTGTTTTTTTTGAGCAAGGGGAGTCCTTGCTCATTTTTCTCTTCGTTAATGATTATGCTGTCTTGGTCTGAGGCAAGGGAGGCATCTTCTAAAAGCTTTTCTACTCCCCGACCATTTTCCAAATTGTCGTATTTGAGTGCGAGTGTTGCTAGTTCTTTTATGTTTTCGAGTCTTTCTATGTCCTCGTCAGTGCCGTTTGAGAGCTCGTGTTCTATGCCGGATTTTTTAATTACAAATCTTATTATGTCGCTTGCTTTTAATGTTTCTATATTTTCTTTTATTTCTTCTAGCGTTTTATAAAAATTATCAATCTTTATTCGCATTTTTATCGGTAAGCTTTCCATGTCTCCTGAAAAAATTTTCACTAAAGTTACCTTGCCTATGCCACGTGTAGGGAAATTTATTATTCTTTTTACGTCCCCGAGACTTTGGGGATTCAGTGCTGCGCGAAGGTATGCAAGTGTGTCTTTTATTTCACGTCTCTCAAAAAATTTAATACCTAAAACTTGATACGGGATGTTGTAGCGTAGCATTGCTTCTTCGATAACTCTAGACTGGAAATTTGCGCGGTATAGTACGCATACTTCTGACAGAGACAGTAGTGCAGGTTCTGTCTCTGCGGGGTCGCTGTCTGAATCTGCTGATTCAGCGCTACCTCTCGGCTCCTCAGCCAAGGGTACTTCCCGCAAAGACAAACCTGCACTACTGTCCATAATTTCTACAATTTTTGTTGCCACAAATTCTGCTTCATCATTTTCGTCGAGTGCCTCATAGAGCCCTATTTTCTCACCTTTTTGGTTTTTAGTAAAAAGATTTTTGTCTGGGCGGTATTTGTTTTTCTTAATTATTTCATTTGCTGCTTCTAAAATATTTTGTGTTGAGCGATAGTTTTCTTCGAGCATGACTATCTTTGCATTTGGATAATCTTTTTCAAAATTCAAGATATTTTTAATGTTTGCTCCACGCCAAGAATATATATTTTGATCCGCGTCTCCCACTACGGCTATGTTTTTATTGTCTTCTGAGAGTAATTTTGACATCAGGTACTGCACTTCATTTGTATCCTGATACTCATCTATGTGTATGTATTCCCACTTTTCTTGGTAGATTTTTCTGATCTCTGGGTTATCCTTTAGCAAATTTGTGGCCTTTAAGAGCAAGTCATCAAAGTCGAGAGAGTTTTCTTTCATTTTCCTCTTTTCGTATAATCCCCATACTTGAGCTATTATTTTCCCTAAGGTGTTGGCACTGTTTCTCTCTATGTAGTCTTCTATTTTGGTAAATTTACCCTTTTCTCGTGAAATGACACCTTTTATTTTCTTTGGTTCATATTGCTTTGGATCAATACTTAGCTCTTTTAGTATTTCCTTTATCATTCCATTCGCATCTCCTTCATCGAGAATGGTGAAATACCTCGTCAGACCTATTAATTTCGCATTTTCTTTTATTATGTAGACTCCTAGAGAGTGAAAAGTGGAAACAAATGGTATCGTGTCTTGCTCACCTACTCCATTTGAATTTCTTTTTATTTCAGCTATGACCCGCTCACGCATTTCCTTCGCTGCTTTGTTGGTAAAAGTCACAGCGAGTATCCTCTCAGGTGCCACACCTTCTTTTATGAGGTTCACTATTCTGTGAGTTATGGTCTTTGTCTTACCTGCTCCTGCTCCTGCAACAATAAGAAGCGGCCCCTTAGTATGTAGTGCCGCTTCTTTTTGACCAGTATTTAAGCCTTTCAAATGATCCATCAATCTAATATAGCATAACAACACTCGCTGCAAGCACACTTTTTAAAAAGCCTTTCGCAGGCTGACGAGCCGAGAAGTTCGCTGGCATAGCAATGCCAGATAGATTGCTTTATAAAAAGTTGTGCTAAGGGCGAGTGTTGTTAATAAATTAATTTCCTATCTGCCCCATTATGTCGTTAGTATGATCTTTAAATTTGAGTGCCTCTTCTTCTATTATTTTTTCAAAATTATCTACTTTGCTATTTAGAAAATTAAATATTTCTTCAGGCTGTGCATTGTTGTCTAATATTTTCTCAAATTCATCTTGCACTTCTTCTGGTATAGTCTCCATGACACGCATGAGTACATTTTGATAAATGATACTTCCTATGTCGAGTATTTTCTTCTCTTGTTCTTCAGGTGGTAGATGGCTGAAATCAAACACATCTGTTATATTTTTTTGTATAGGGTTCATATGTTTTAGTTAAATAATAATTTATTGTAGTTTTAATTTATTTAAATCTCCATTTTTTTCTGCATATTGCAATGCTCGTATCACATACTGTTCAGCTGTCTCAGGTTTTTTGAAGAGAATACTGCCAGATGTGTTGCTTTTTGGCTCTAATCCTGTTGTCTCATATATCTTTTTTAAGTAATTCATTAGTGGGCTTTCTGGAACATAGTTACCATCTTTTACATTTTGAAGTAAATCCCTCACTTTAAAGGTCTTCATACTGAACCACTCAGCTGCGTATGTGCTATTGTGTGCTTGTGTCATGTGCAATATATTTTCTTTGTAGACTTTAGCAGTTTCTGCTAGCTCCTCCGTTGTGAGGTTGAATTCATTTTTTATAAAATCAGTGTTTTTGAGTGCTGGATTTTCTTCTAAAATTTTTGCAATATTACTTCTCGTATCTGGTGCACTACTTGTATTATTTATATTTCCTCCAGTCGTTGCTTCAGGAGCTTCTGTTTTAATATCTAAATTTTCTGGTTTGATAATATTATATTGACCAAATAATTTATTTCTTATATCAGTTTCTGTGAGTAATTTATCTGTTTCTAATACTTCGCTCCTTATCTGGTCTGGTGTTGCTCCACCTAGCCCTCTATGAGGATGTTCTGTTAGAATTTTATTTATTCTTTCTTCTTGTGTAAGTATTGGTTTTGTCTCTGTTGTATCAATAACAGGACTTTCAGCTTCTGTCGGTTCTATTTGGGGTCGTTCTATATTTTGATCTTCAGCTGGCATTTCTACCGTTGGTGTATGTAGCTTTGCTACAGGTATTTCTTTTTTATGAACTGTATCGTAAGGATTATCAGGATTTTGTCCAAAATCAGCTCCGTTCGGGTTAGCATAAGTAGCTAGCACATCACCTTTTATATCTACTTCTGTAACTGTAAAATTTCCTTTTGTGTCTGCTGTAATTTGGTAGCCAACTTTATCTGCTTCCATTATTCTAACTTCCCGACCAGTTTCTGGGTCAACATATCCTTTTTCAATAGCTATGCCATGTGCTTTGTGTTGAGCAAATATATGTAATGCTTTTTTGTCTGTGATGTCTCCCTTAAATCCTAATTTTTCTGCGAGGTCAGTATTATTTTCTATTTGTCTGATAAATGCATTCTCTATTCCTTCACCTTGATGTACAACTGCATCATCTATAACAGCTACTTTTTCAGGAGCCACACCGTCAGGCATTTTCATTCTTCCGCCTAAGTCTGTTTCACCACTTGATGCTTTTGGAATTTCTGGTGTCGGGGATACTTTTACTATTGGTGTGGCTTCCGAGGAGGCTGATGTTACAGGAGGAGTTGTATTTGGAGCTGTGCTTGTTGTCGGTTTTTCAGCTGTTGTGTTTATATGCTTTTCAGATGACACAGGTATATCTCCTAATTCCCTTCCTATTGCTATAGATGTTGTAAGTCCTAACGCTAACCCACCCGCTGCCTTCATCACAAGGAGTGCTCTTTTATCTTTCTTCTCCCTTCCCAAGATTTTTTCGTATTGTATTTTTGTTTGATCTAAATTTTGTATATCAAATGTTGTACGAAGTTCTTCCGTTGTATTTTCTCTTAATTTCGTAGTGAGTTTACCAAGAGTTTTATCAACTAACATTCCCCAGCCCTTTCCTATTGTTACTGATCCAGCTACACGCGCAGCTTTTATTCCTAAAAATGTTGCTCCTTGAAGAGTTGTAGAAACTCCACCAGTAATTATTGCAAAAATAAGAGAAAGTCCTACTGAGGCAGCTAGCCTTTTTGTAGGACTTAGTTTTAAATACGCATCTAATGCTTTACCCACGAGACCTCTCTCCTTCGCTGGTAAACTTTCTGCCTTAGCTAGTATTAAAGTCTTTTGTTCTTCTATGATTATTCTTTGAAAGATTTCATTTTGTTTATAGTTATTTAAAGCTGGGTTTGTAGTTGATTGATCTAGCCCGAGCTCTTCTTGTTTTGTTTCATACATAGCTTTGCCGAGAATTATGGTGGCAGAGGTATATTCAGATTCAAGCTTTTTTAAATCTTCCGGTGTCTCACTTTCTTTTATTGTTTTTCCAACTAAGGATTCATATGCATATCTTACCTTACCTAAAACACCCTTCCTTCTGTCTTTTATAAATTTCTGATATGCAGTAACGTATGCATCTCTAGCCGCTGTTAATGCAGCTTCTTCTCGTGATCCGAGAACACCTTCCTGCCTTACCTTAACTCTCGTATTTTCTGTGCTTGTTCCATGGGCTAGTCTGTACAGATGTTCTTTTATTTCCTGATCTTCTTTTTTACGAGCTTCCTCTTCTTCTGGAGTTAGTTCCCAGGGATCTTTAAAATCATTTTCATCCTCTACTGGAGGAATAAATCTTCTGACCGCGTTTACTTTTTTAGGTTCTGTTGGAACAGGGGTTGGTTCACTCTCATTGTTTACTACGGGCTGTTCATCTACCTTTAATTCTCTTTCTAATATTGCAATCTCTGCAGCATTTTTCCTAATTCTTTCTTCCTTACTCTTATCAAGTTTCTGCAGCTGCTCTTTTAGCTCTGCCAGGTCTTTAGCCTCTTGTTCTTCCTCGGTTTGATCTTTCTTTGTATTTAAATCTTCAGTCATAAAATATTTAAATTATTTAAATTCTACCACTAAATTCCCATTTTCTATATACATTTTATTAACTTTTCTATTTTTACCATCATTTTTCTCCACATACTCCCTTAGTATTTTACCAATTTCTCTTATTTTAGGTTCCATTTTTTCTATGATAAGACTCCTCACTATCATGTTTGCTCTAATATTTTTTTGATCAAAAGATCTTACTCCAATTTCATCACCTATATTTTCTAATATAATGTTTATGCCAACCTTCATAGAGCCTGTGGTTGTAACTATTTCTGTATTTAAACTTAAACTATTTCCGTCTTTATTTTCGAGATTAATTTCCCTAACAGATTTTATGTTTAAGTTTTTTTTAAGCAAATTCTCTATCTCTTGTTTTATTTCCACTATTGAAAAAGTTTTTATTTTAGGTTCTTGTTCTAACAACTTATTTTCCTTTCTTTTGGCCATTCTTCTTTCTATAGCTGTAATTTTCGCTAATATTGCCTGTCGCATCTCTTCTTCTTCCGCATCTTCTTTCTGTTGTTTTCGTAGTAGTTCTAGTCTTGCTATACGTGGGTCTATCTGAGTTGCAGCTTTTTTTTCTTTTATTTCATTTTCACCAGTTCGACGTTGTGGTGCTGGATTATAAAAACCGTATGTTACATTTGTGCCATAATCTGTTGGTTTGCCTTGCCTAATACCAATATCTTTTGTATATTTTTTTTTAAACTCAACATCTTCTTCTAAATCTGTTTTTCCAGATGCTACTTGTGTGCTTGCGGGTGTTTTCAATTTCTCTGAATCCTTTTCAGTAAGTGCTTGTTGTATGTTTAATAAACGGTTTATTTCTTGGAGTATTTCATTTGCGGTCGGGTCATTAGTAAGATCTTCATCACTATTACCATTCCTTCTACTACTTTCATATACACCATAGAGTAAAGCTCTGGCATTGTATTCTTTGGTTTTGAAATATTCTATTGGTTTTGAAGTCAATAATATTAAATCAGTCCTGGTATGGTATAGATTTTCTAAATTTGTTTGATTATTTAAATCCTCATCCTCTGCAATCTTTGCTCTATTTATTAAAATTTCAAATTCGTCATTGATCATTTGATCAACACTCTCTATCCCAGTAGTAGGAACTTTATATTTCTCATAGTTAAATTCAGGAGTGATTGGTGTTGTTTCTGTCAGTACTTCCGTTGGTGCAGAGGTTGCGGCTTCCATCTTTTCGGTTCTTGCCTGTATTTCATCAGGGGTGGGATTTAAAAGTTTTATTTCCTGTGTAGGTGCTTTTTCCTTAGGTTTCGTTATGTATATATGTCGTTGTGCAGCTTCTAGTTCTTCTATTATTTCTATATAGATATCCGAAAGTCCCTTCATATGCTGGTCAGTTTTTCCATTCTCTTTCCATTTCTTCCATATTTTTTTTCCTTCTATTTTAAAATACTCAATAGGATTTTTAGATAAGATTTTTATTCTTCTTGATGCCTCGATCTTGCTAACCTCTTGATCTTGAAGATCACCACTAATTATTTTGATATATCTTTCTTTTGCTTCAGCAATAACTCTTTTTGTTGTCGGAGATAATTTATTTAACTCTAAAACATAAGCATAGGATGACTCGATAGGATCATCTGCTTTATAAGGAACTTTTTTATTCTTATCTTGTTTGCTTTGGTCGATGCTTTTAGGTTGTTCTACTGTAGACACTTCAGCTGTTTCAGGTATCCGTTGCATGGTACCGCTGTGTACGGTATTTGCTTCCTTAGATTCAACAGGTTCTCCACTTTCATCAACGTCAATAATAGGACTTCGTTCATAGTCATTTGAAGTTCTTTTTGTTTGTAGTAATTTTTTTTCTCCTGCCATGTAAGTATATTATATAACTTACATGAACAGAGGACAAATTATCTCGAAGTTCCGATGAGATATTTCCTTGGATTTTCACCGAGGTCTACGAAGTCGTTTGCCTAAAAAAGCTCTGAATGCGTGCCCATGTCAAATAATACCAAAACCAATTCCTGGTTCTTTATGTAATATATCAAAAGAATGTCAGGTCTTATGTGACACTCTCGAAAACCTTCAAAATTTCCTTGTAATGGATGGTCTTGATACTTACGGTCGAGCTTTTGTACAGATGCTAAGACATCTATAACAAACTCGACTTCTTCTCTCTTGATTTTTCCTGAACGAGCTATCTTCTTGAAAGATTTTTGAAACCGTTTTGTGTAATGTCTGTAATACATATCTTATTTTACCCTTTCCATGTCATCAAACATCTCTTTTGTTGAAGAGTATCTCTTGCCATGCTTTATGGCTTGTTCCGCCTCTTTTTTATATGTAGCTAGCATTTTTGGAGTGTATTTATGCATAAAGCCGAACGGGCATATATAGGTAGTACTTTTTGGGTCCCCTACCTGGGTTAAAAGATATTTTATACCAGAAGATAAATCCAGTCCCATGTCCTTAAAAGCCTTTTTAGCTTTTGTTTTTGTGGATGCATCTATTCTTATTTGTATAGTTGTACTCATAGCTACATCATATATTTATGTAATGACAATGTCAATACAACAATAATCTTTATCTCGAAGTTCCAATGAGATATTTCCTTGGATTTTCACCGAGGTCTACGAAGTCATCTACTGCTTCTCTCAGTTTACCTGAGGTAGATTTGCCGAATGATACGACTTCTACTTGTATGCCTATGGTTTGTAAATATTCTACGAGTGGTATGAAGTCTCCGTCACCAGAGATGATGACTACAGAGTCTAGTCGTGAAGACATCTTGATGGCATCCACTGCAAGTCCGACGTCCCAGTCTGCTTTTTTGCTTCCACCAGCAAAGATTTGTAAATCTTTTGTTTTTGTTTCTATGCCGAGCTTGCCTAATGCTTCAAAAAAGTTCTTCTCATCCCCTGCTTCTGTGGTGATGACGTATGCGACGGCGCGCACGAGCTTTCTGCCTGCCACGGCTTCTTTTAATACTGCACCAAAATTCACTCGTGCCTTGTATAAGTTGCGAGCACAGTGGTATAGATTTTGAGTATCGATGAAAACACCAACTCTTTGTTCTTTATGTTTTATTACTGTCATAGTTTGATTGTATCAATAAGGTATAAGTAAAGCAAAAATAATAAGATTTCCGAAAACCGAAATTTTTGTCGGTACAGATTTTTTGAAGTTTAAAAAATCCTGAAACTCGCGGCTCGACAGCCGCGAGACCCCTTAAAAATTTGTTTCCGGAAATCTTATTATTTTTGCCTAACGTAAAAACCATACTACATGTAGTATGGTTTTTCTAAGTTATGCTAAGTCCATTTTCTTCATGAGTGCGTTGTAGCGAGTCTTGTCCTTGCGTTCGAGGTACTTTAGGTGTGTACGTCTGTCCGCAACCATCTTTATAAGACCTCTACGAGAGTGATTATCCTTTTTATGTTTCTTTAAATGTTTCGCAAGTTCGTCAATTGAAGTAGACAATACAGCTACCTGCACCTCTGGAGAGCCTGTATCCTTGTCATGTATCTGATTTTTCTTTATAACTGCCTGCTTTTTCTTTGTAGCTATCATATGTACATAGTAGCATAAAAGTCTTTAAATTGCAAGTCCCTTACATAAGGTGTAGATATTTGATGACTCTATATACCGCACACATGCTACAATGTATATATGGCTTCCCTAAAGCAACTCAAAACTCAGTTTCTAGAATACACAGAAATAGAAAAAGGGCGGGCTGCAAGGACTTTAGAAAATTACGATCATTATCTCAGTAGATTTTTAGCGTACATAAAGACTGACGATCCTAAAAATATAACTGATGAAAAAGTCCGTGAATTCCGTATCTGGTTAAATAGGCAATCAAATAATCACAAGAGCGACATAGAAACCCTTTCTAGGAAAACCCAAGGGTACCATTTGATAGCTATTCGTGCGTTTTTGAAATATCTAGTGAGGCAAGGAGTTGCTTCTATGGCCCCTGAGCGTATCGAGCTACCAAAGATTCCCGAACGTTCCCTCGACCTTATCACCAGAGAAGAGCTCCAAAGATTGCTCGATTCTCCGAGTACTACAGACCTGCAAGATCTGCGAGATAAGGCTATTTTAGAATTATTGTTTTCTACGGGTCTACGTGTCTCAGAATTGTGTTCACTTACTGTTGATCTCAATCTCTCTTCTGATGAGCTCTCTATACGGGGTAAGGGTGGCAAGGTGCGTGTGGTCTTTTTGTCACCTGATGCGAAAAAACATATAAGAGAATATCTTAAAGCTCGTAAAGACATGAGTGAAGCACTATTTGTGCAGCTTCCAGCTAAAGGAAAAGAAAATAAAAAAGAGGTAGAAGCTCTCACGAAGAGATCAGTAGAACGTATGGTAAAACAGCGTGCAATACAGTCTGGTATTTCAAAAAAGGTTACCCCGCACGTGATACGTCACTGCTTCGCGACAGATTTGCTAAGTAACGGTGCAGACCTCCGCTCTGTTCAGGCTATGCTTGGACATGCGAGCATATCTACCACTCAGATATATACACACGTGACTGATAAACATTTGCGTGACGTACACAAAAAGTTTCACAATAGTAAATAAAAAAAATAAGATTTACAAAAACCGAAATTTTTGTCGGTACAGATTTTTTGAAGCTTAAAAAATCCTGAAACTCGCGGCTCGACAGCCGCGAGACCCCTTAAAAATTTGTTTTTGTAAATCTTATTTTAATGCGAGCTTTGTTTACAAAAAGTTTTTGACTGTGATATATTTATCTATATGGATTACCAAGAACATAAAGACTACTTTAAAATGTCGTACCAAAATGGTGCAGACATTTGGACACACTTACCAAACAAGGTTAAAAGCATGAAGGACCTAGTGACACACATAGACTACGGCGCATCTATTTTAGACTTGGGCTCTGGTCGCGGACTTGTGGCAAAACACTTAGCTGAGATGGGTTTTAAGGTTACAGGTATTGATTTCGATAAAGATATAGTAGCTAAAACAAGTGAGGAGATAGAAAACTGGGGTCTCAAGGATAATTTAAAATTTCTCGAAGCTGACGTTTTCCACTTACCTTTCCCGGATGCAAGCTTTGATGCAGTTTGTGATATAGGACTATTACAAAATTTATATAAAGAAGATTGGGACAAGTATATTATAGAAATAAATCGTGTTTTAAAACCAGGTGGCTTTTATGTAAATTTAACAGTATCAAGAAAAACAAAGACTTTCCTTGGATTCTCCCCTATCAATTCTTCTGATGGAGAGTACGACAATCTCGGGCTTCACTACCATTTCTTTGACACAGAAGAGCTTGAGAAGATATTTGGAGGTAATATGAAATTAATTAGTGATCACACAGACTACATAGAGGAGCCTACAGAGCTCATGATGCTCCAGACTTTTTGGCAGAAAAATACCTAGTATTTATTTAATGAAAATCATAAGTTGGAATACAAATGGCTTGCGTGCTACTGCGAAACAAGGATTCTTCATGCCTTTATTTGAAGATTTAAAGGTAGACATCTTGTGTCTCCAAGAGACTAAGGTAGAGCCAGATCAGCTGTCAGATAGTGTGCGAAATATACCAGGATACTATTCATATTTCTCTCATCCTAAAGTTAAAAAGGGCTACAGTGGAGTCGCTATCTATTCTAAGGAAAAACCAAAAGAAGTTTTCTATGGTATGGGAGTAAAAAAGCTAGATGATGAAGGCAGGCTCATCGGTGCCAAGTTTAAAAATTTCACCATTATAAATGGATATTTCCCAAACGGAGGTCAGGGGCCGGAGAGACTCAAATACAAGTTAGAATTTTACGAAGCGTTTTTAAAATTCATTTTAAAGCTTCGCAAAAATGGTGAGAACGTCATCTTTTGTGGAGATGTAAACACAGCCCACGAAGCCATAGACCTCGCTCGTCCCAAGACCAATGAAGAAAATACAGGCTTTTTGCCCATAGAGCGTGCATGGATTACGAAAGTTGTTAAAAATGATTTTGTAGATATATGGAGAAATTTAAATAAAGACGCGAAAGACATGTATACCTACTGGGATCAGAAGACTAGAGCTCGAGACAGAAATGTCGGCTGGCGTATAGATTACTTTTTTGTTGATAAAAAGATAATAAATAAAATTAAATCTACTGGCATGATATCGAGCTACTTAGGTTCAGACCATTGCCCGATTTATTTAGAAATGTAATAATGTTTTCATGAGCCACACAAGATTAGAACAGCTTTCAGACGGTATTTTTGCCATCGTTATGACAGTCCTCGTTTTTCAGATCGAGCTACCTACTACCATCTGGGATCCTATAAGCAACAGACAGCTCTGGTCTGAGATCACAAATCTCTTACCCCTTCTCTTAAGCTATATCCTTAGTTTCTCTCTTCTTTTTACGTACTGGCGAGCGCATCATTTCTTTATCTCGATCTATGCTAAAAACATAGACTCACTCCTTACAAATATAAACGCACTTTTTTTCATGCTTCTCAGCCTTATACCATTCTCTGCGAGCATCTTAGGACAGTTTAGTAGTAACGAGCTTGCAATAGTGATCTTCGGAGTACACATCATACTCATCGGTCTTTGTCTCTACTGGATGAGGACATACGTACTGTACTCTGACCACATCAAAAATCCTGAGATAAGTAAAAAGGAAATCCGTGGCAGTACTATCCGCACCCTCATCCCTGTCACCTTTTCTCTCATCGCTATATTCCTCGCATTTATAAGTATAAAGCTCTCACTCACACTATTTACTCTCGCTGTGATATTCAACCTTTCTTCTTACAGTACTGTTATATTTGAAAAAATTACAAAAACCATACACCACCTCTTATTTGGTGCTGATACTAAAGGACATTTTGTTGATTAGCTTTCTTTAATTCCGCATCACATCTCTTCGCCTCTGCCCAGGCAAGCTCAAAAATCTTTTTCATCGCATCTGCTATTTCATCACTTTCTATAGTAATACCAAGCTCTTCCTTCCATGACGCTATCATAATTTTATTATCATAAATATTTATTTCCGGAGAGAAAAGAAATTTGTCATGTGGGACCATCGCTGTCTCTCGTAGCTGTTCTTTATCATGTTTACTTAATTCTACCCCGTCCTCCGTATACGGAAATATTGCTCGTATTTTTATACCTTTCTCTGCACGGCGATAAAAGTATTCTGGAAAATATCCAGGTAATGTTTCTTGCATGTTGTCATATGTAGCACAAGCTCGTATTTCTCCATGTGAGGAAAGTGTATCCTCATACACTTTTTTCAATCCCTCCTTTCCTTCGTAAAACATTATCTTCGGTCTGTTTTTTATATTATGTATCGATTTTAGTTGTGGCACGAGAGAATCCTGAACCTTTTTTAAGTCATTTTTCTTTTTCTCAAATTCCTTTTCTATATATGTATTGAGCTCGTCCGGTGAAAGTGCGACGTATTCTTGTTTCGGTTCTTTTCCCGAGAGTGTAACTAATCCTTTATCAAACAAAGAACTTAGTATGTCATATACGGTAGTTCTTGCTATGTGTGCACTACGGGCAATTTTCGAAGCTGTGCCTCTGCCAAGTGTAAGTATTGCAATGTATACTTCCGCTTCTTTATTGGAAAAGCCTATTTCTAAGAGAGGATTTTTAAGTTCATTTCTATCTTGAGACATATGTATATTATAGTTATAAAATAAATTGTGTCAATCTTTTTCGACAAAATTAACCTTATTTTAATAAATCCTTTACTAAATATGAATATAATACTTATTTTATTGACGAAATCTATTGACATTATCTATTTTTGTGACATAATCTTGCATAGAAAGGAGGAATTATGAAAGAAGATTTGCAACCTAGCATTCTTCTAAGAGAATTACCGGTATTGCCGGTAATTCTCTGGACAAGAGCTCAGGAAAGCATCGCTTCCCTGTGGCTTGACCTAGCTCTCCCTAAGAAAGAGAGTTAGGTAAACCGGGGGCAGCAATGCCCCCTAAAATTTTAGGAAGGATAATAAAATTTAAAAATAATTTCGTGATATTATTAATTTAATAAAAAACTATGCAAAAAAATTGTAATTTTTGTAAAAAAGATTTTGAAATACCAAAACAAGAACTTTCTTTTTATGAAAAGATAAATGTTCCCCTCCCCCAATTCTGCTCTGACTGTCGACTTCAAAACAGAATGGTTTTTCGCAATGAACGAACTCTCTATAAAAGAAAATCAGATGCGCCAAACTCTACGGGAGAAATTTTCTCAATATTTTCACCAGACTCAGATCAAACAGTTTATGATCACAAGACATGGTGGGGAGATTCTTGGGATGCAATGAGCTACGGTGAGGAAATAGATTTTACTAAATCATTTTTTGAACAATTAAAAAGTTTATGGAGAAAAGTTCCTGATGTCGCACTTCTCAATATCAATCCTGTTAACAGTGATTACTGTAGTATAACTGAAGGGAATAAAAATTGTTATTTAGTTGTAGGCGGAGACTTCAATGAAAATGTAATGTATTCAAGTTTTACATTTAATACTCGTGATAGTGTAGACCTACATTGGGTGTCTAAAAGTGATCTTTGTTATGAGAGTACTGACTGCACTTCTTGTTCAAAAGTTTTATATAGCAGACAATCAGAGTCATGTCTCGACTCTGCATTTTTATTTAATTGTAAAAATTCTAGTAATTGTTTTGGTTGTGTAAATTTACGCAATGCGCAGTACTGTTTTTTCAATGAACAGTTAGATAAGGAGACGTATGAAGCAAAAATGAAAAGTATCGACCTAACTTCTTTTTCTCAAGTAGAAGAATATAAGAAAAAATTTGAAGATTTTATTTTAAAATACCCACATAAATTTGCTCGTATCATTAGATCAGTAAACTCTACTGGAGACAACCTAGAAGGAACAAAGAATTGTATAAATAGCTTTGACGTATTTGGTGGAGCAAAGGATTGTGGCAACATTTGGCTTGCTTATTCTGAGGTGGGTGATTGTTATGACTGTGATCATTTTGGTAAAAATTCACAAGACTCTTATCAGACCTCTACTGTGTATCCTGGAAATAAAGTTTTATTTTCAAGATTTATTTTTGAGTCTCATGATATTTCATACTCATACAACTGCCATAATTCTTCCAATCTTTTTGGTTGCGTAGGACTTCGTAATAAAAATTATTGTATTTTCAACAAACAATATTCCAAAGAAGAATATATGGAGCTTGTAGAAAAATTAAAAGAGCATATGAATACCATGCCGTATGTAGATAAGACAGGCGTACTATATGCATATGGTGACTTCTTCCCATCAGATCTTTCACCTTTTGGTTATAATGAAACAGTTGCACACGAGCTCTTCCCTCTTACGAAAGAAGAAGCAGAAAACAAAGGTTTTTCTTGGAGAGAAAAGCCTGTTCGTACCTACACTATAGACATACATTCGAAGGACTTATCAGATACATACGAGGGCGTGGATGAAAACATTCTCGAGAAAGTAATAGGTTGTATGCATGATGAGAATTGCGTACATCAATGTACAAAAGCTTTTCGATTTACTCAGAATGAATTTGATTTTTATAAAAAAATGAAAGTTCCTCTTCCTCGACTTTGCTATAACTGTAGATATCACGAAAGAATATTTAAAAGAAATCCAGTAAAATTATGGACAAGAATATGTGAATGTAGCGGAGAAAATTCTTCTAATGGAGTTTACAAAAATACTCGTAAACATGATCACGCAAGTGCACCATGTACTAATGAATTTGAAACTCCCTATCCACCTACTAGTAAGGAGATAATATACTGCGAGAAGTGTTATCAGCAAGAAGTTTATTAGTTATTTCCTCACCCCATGCTTTTGGTGAAGTTTTGCTACTTCTTTTTCTTCGAGCTCTTCTTTTTTCTCTTTAGCACTATCTCCTAAGGCTTTTAATTCTTTGTCATTTAATTTATTCAGAGATAAGGTAATTTCACTCAAATTCTCCACTGTGTTTTTAGTAGGATCATCGAGAACTTCTTCGAGGAGTGCATTTAAGATCCAGCCCATTCTTGGTCCTGGATTTATTTGTAATTCTTTCATCAGATACTCTCCATTTATTTTTAACTGTCCGACAGAGATCGGATCTCGGAGCGCCTCCTCTATCATGGCATGATATTTTCTTAGTCTGTATGAAGTCTCTTTTTTATTTGTTCCTACTCTGTCGCATTCGCGGAGATTCATTAGGAGCCAGATATTTTCTTTACCAATTTTTGCAATTATCCTTCTCACGGCAGAGAGTGTGATCTGCTCTGTGTCAGAGAAAAACATATGGTTTCGTACTAGCTTTTCTACGAGCTCAATTTCCTTTCGAGGGAATTTCAATCTCTCCATAATCTTTTTTGTCATGCGTGCACTTACGACTTCATGTCCATAAAAAGTGTATTGCTTCTTCCCTACTCTACTCTCTTCTCTCCTGCTTCGTGGCTTGCCTATGTCATGGAAAAGCGCAGCGAGCCTCACTTCTTTTTGCCATTTCTTGTCTACTGCATGCTGGAGTCCATAGAGTAAATGATTCCATACATCATACACATGCTCGCCTGACTGCATACATCCTATTCCCTCTTCGAGTTCAGGAATAATATTTTTTAATAAATTAAATTTTTGTAGCAATACTATCCCCGCACTCGCATTGTCTGACATTATTATCTTCACGAACTCTTCACGTATCCTTTCGGGGGATATTTTTTTTATTGAATCTGCATTTTTTAAAATACTTTCTGTCGTGTCAGATGATATTGAGAAATCTAATTGTGTGGAAAAACGCACAGCACGTAAAATGCGAAGTGCATCTTCACTGAAACGTTCATCAGCATCCCCCACTGTCCGTAAGGTTTTATTATCTATGTCTTTTATGCCATCAAACATGTCTGTTATATGTCCTTTAATATAGGACATAGCATTTATGGTGAAATCACGTCTCTTAAGGTCTTCTTCTAGTGTTTCTGCGAACTTTATATTGTCTGGATGTCTAGAATCAGTATAATCTGTCTCTGTTCTGTATGGAGTGACTTCTACTATAAGGTACTTATCTCTATTTAAAGGGTTATTTTCCTCTAATGTTACATGTGAAACACTCTCAGAGGACGTTTCATGTGTAACGTCATCTGTCTGTTTATCAGCTTCGCTTAGTAGTGTTACATGTGAAACAATCGGTATACCCTCTTTTGCTGAACCTTCGACAGGTATACCCTTCTCCGCTGAAGCTACTAAGGGCACGCACACAGCTACTGTGCCAAAGGTATTCTCATATACTGTCTTTTCAAACAGTCTGACGATCTCTTCAGGCTTAGCATTAGTAGTGATATCCCAGTCATTAGGTTCCCTGCTCATAAGTAGATCACGCACACATCCACCGACTAAATACGCTTCAAAACCACCTTTTTCAAGTGTTTGTGTTACATGTGAAACCTCTTTTGGGATTTTATGGTCTAAATTCTTTAGAATATCCATTTTTATGTGCCCCTGGAGAGAATCGAACTCCCATCCTTAGTTCCGAAGACTAATGCTCTATCCATTGAGCTACAAGGGCAAACCTAATTTATAATAATAGAATTATACACTTTTATATAAAATTTACAATCTGTGCTTATTTTACAAGCTTATTACGTGATTGCTTTAAGATAAATAAAATATTATAATCTATGTGTTAATTTTTGTTTAGGTTTTGATTAATACATGCGGCCATAGTTTAGTGGTAAAACGGGTCCTTGCCAAGGATCAGATTGGAGTCCGATTCTCCATGGCCGCACAGAATATATAATTGTCCTTTAATCAGGTCTTGTTAAATAAGGATTTTGTGGATAAATGTGTATAACTCTGTTGATAATGTTTATAAAGGACAGGTCTTAAAGGTGTCTTTGAAGTCCATTTTTACCCAAATAGCTTGTTAAATAAGGATATTTTAGTAAAAGACAGGATTTTAGACAAAGTGTTTCACGTGAAACGTGTTACATGTGAAACTAGATTAAAAATATTACTATGCCAAAGGTATTTACCTCCGAAAAACAAAAAATAGGGGAATTAGGTGAGAATATGGCTGTAAAGTTCCTTGTGAAACAAGGATTTAAGGTTCTTGATAGAAATTATACTAAGAAATGGGGTGAAATAGACATAATAGCTAAAAAGGACTCCAAACTATACTTTATAGAGGTAAAAAGTGTTTCGTCTATTGTGAATCCTAATTCATCGTCAGATTATAGGGCAGAGGATAATATGCATCCGTGGAAAATGCAGCGTTTATCAAGGACAATACAGACATATCTTTTAGAGAAAGATGTCGATGAAGACATAGAATGGCAGGTTGATCTTCTTGTGGTTTATTTAGATTTAAAAACCAATAAAGCAAAGGTGAAAGTGGTCAACGACATTATTTTATGACCCATTCGACAGGCTCAGGGTCATGGTCAAAAAAACAGAACCATGATATAGTAAATTATCTTCAAAGTTTAAGCGGGCTTGCCTGCCATAGCTTTAGCGAAGACGGGCTGTAGTATACCGGTAGTACAAGCGCTTTGGGAGCGTTTAGACTGGGTTCGATTCCCAGCAGCCCGACAAGTCGGAATTGAACCGAGGTTCGAGTCACAATTTTTCTGCTGAAAAATCTCGCGACCCCGCCTCGCGTCGTCACGCTCCGGCTCTTTGATCAGGTCCCTGTCCCAATCAAAGCCCAGTAGCCCGACAGTTGGATGTTTTCATGCGGGATTAGTTTAGTGGTAAAACGACAGTTTTCCAAACTGTAGTCAAGGGTTCGATTCCCTTATCCCGCACAATTAAGTACTATTTATTATTAAGTAACTTATCTATTATGACAACAATATATTTATATAGCTTTGCAAGCGTTATTGTGGTGAGCCTGATTTCTCTTGTTGGGGTTTTTACACTCTCATTAAAAGAGAAATTTATGCGTAAATACATCTTTGTATTTATTAGTGTTGCTGTGGGGGCATTATTAGGAGATGCATTTATACATCTTATTCCTGAAGCTTTTGAGATTTCAAATAATCAAATCCTAACAAGTATTTTTATTATTGCAGGAATATTTTTCTTTTTTAGCTTGGAGAAATTTCTGCACTGGCATCACCATGGTGAAGATGAAGGTGAGACAAGTGTGCATCCTATGGGAAAGCTATTACTTGTGTCTGATGGTGTGCATAATTTTATTGATGGTGTAGTTATCGGGGCGAGTTTTCTTGTGAGTGTGCCTGTCGGTATAGCTACTTCTATAGCTGTTATTCTACATGAAATTCCTCAAGAGATAGGGGATTTTGCTGTACTTATGCATTCAGGATATTCTAAAGGTAGGGCACTTTTCTTGAATTTTCTTTCAGGCATCTTTTCAGTATTTGGTCTTGTGTTTTTGTTTACGATACAAAATGTATCAGAGATTGCTGAGTTTGTTTTCCTGCCACTTGCTGCAGGGGGATTTATTTACATAGCTCTCGCTGACCTCATACCTGAGCTTCATAAAACAAAAGAGGTGAGGCATTCTTTACTCCAACTATTTTCTGTTATTGTCGGAGTTTTGTTTATGGTTGGTTTGCTTTGGTTGGAATAAAATAACAAAGACACTTTTTGGAGGGGTCTCTCATCTGGCGAGATGAGAGTTTCAGGATTTTCCAAGCTTCGGAAAATCCGTACCGAAAAAAAGTCGGTCTTTGTTATTTTATTTCATGTATTAGAAAGGATTTTTACCACCGAGGACTTCGATGTGTAGATGGTTACCTCTGGAGCTACCTGTGTTTCCTACGTAGCCAATAGTTTCTCCTTGGGCAACTGTATCGCCTGCACCGGTGCCGAGCTTGGACATATGAGCATAGAGAGTTTTAACACCATTAGCGTGTTGAATGATGACCATGTTACCAAAACCTCCATTGAAACCCATTCTCGCTACAAGCACCTTGCCTGCTGCTGGGGCATAAATAGGGGTACCTTCAGGCGCTGCTAAGTCTACGCCTTTGTGTGTTACAGTTATTCCTCGTGTTCTTCTTGCACCTGGGACTGGATTTTTAAACAAGCCAGATAGACTTACAGTAGAAGATGATTGTGTACTTTTAGGTTTTGTTGTTGCTACCTTTTTAGGTGCGGTCGGTTTTTCATTTTCTGTTTCAGCACCTGGTATTATGAGCTTTTCACCTACAGGGAGATTTGTACCTATTTCTATGTTGTTGGCAGAAAGTATGTCTCCAAGCTCAACTTTGTATGTGGTAGCTATTGTTTTTAGTGTTTGGCCTTTTGTTATGGTGTGTTCTATTCCAGAAAAGGGAAGTATGAGCAAAACATCGCCCTCTTTTACTGATTCACCCTTCTTTATATCATTTGCGCTCATTATCGTACTTACAGAGACATCAAACATCTCTGCTATTTGTGAAATACTGTCTCCTTTTCTGACTATGTATACGCTTACTTGCTCAAAAGTGAACTCTTCAACTTCTTTGCCATCTGAAACACCGAGTGGGCTTGTGGCTGGAACTAAAGCATTGTTTGAGATAGCAGTTGCATTATTTTGATCATCGGATACCTCATTTTTCTTGTCTCCGGTTACTGGGGGGAGTTTACTTGCTTGCAGGAGAGTCATTGTCTGGGAATTGTTGCTAGGTTTTGTTTCAGGAAGGTTTAAAGGCTGGGCATTCGCCTCATTTCCTAAGAGGGATGAGATTATGCCTGCTTCAGCATCTGCTGGGACGCCTAGAAGCAAAAAAAGCATCCCTATGGATAGGAAAGGCGAGAGAATATGACCAAATATGTTAGATTTATGTTTTATAAACAAATAAAATACCGCAAGATTTCCTTTCTAGCCCAAAATTTACATAAGAAAATAAGGGTAGAATTGCAGGACGACCATATTTATATAGTGCTGCACTCGCCAAAGGCGATAAGGTTCTTACGATGGTTACTATCTTTACAGGGTTTCGGTGGGGTCTGTCGGGCTCCTTTACGGGGGTATGTATTAAGGGTAGTTCAATTCACCTACCAAGTCAACCCAAATGTGGATAACTTTATTTTGACTGATTTTTGTTTTATTGTGTAATAAATAGGTTAAAAATTTGTATTTTTGAGTTAAAAGTGGTAATGTAAGGGTACTTATAAATTAATTTGTTCGTATTTAGACATATAGTAGTGTTCTTATTGAACAATACTCCAGTCTGGATACGAGCTCTACCCATTTGGGTTTAAAAACATGCAAAAAAAGGAATATTCTGTTGAGGTAGGAGGCAAGACGCTTACAGCTATCTTTACTGATCTCTCAGATCAGGCTCATGGGTCTGTAATGCTAAAATATGGCGATAGTGTGGTTATGGCTAATGTCTGTATGTCTAAGGACAGCCAGGCAGGGCTCGGGTATTTCAACCTTACAGTGGACTATGCAGAGAAGTTTTATGCCGCAGGGAAAATCCTCGGCTCACGTTTTGTACGAAGAGAAGGGAAGCCTTCTGAAGATGCAATTCTTGCAAGTCGTGTCATAGATCGTACTCTTCGTCCGCTCTTTGACCAGTCTATACGTCATGCAGTGCAGGTGATTGTGACTGTGATCGCAGTTGATGACAATGATCCTACTATCCTTGCTGTAAATGCGGCATCTCTCGCACTTGCAGTATCAAACATCCCTTGGGCAGGGCCTATTGGATGTGTACGTATTGGAAAGTATGACAGTGACGAGCTTGTTATAAATCCTTCACAGAAACTACGCCAAGATGATTCTACATATAAATACGACCTCACTATCTGTGGTAAAGACGGAAATATAAATATGATCGAGGCTGCAGCTCACGAAACTACAGAGGAAGAGCTTGCTGAAGCATTTAAAAGAGCAAGTATTGAGATAACAAAATTAGAAAATTTCCAGAAAAGTATTGTCAAAGAAATAGGTAAAGAAAAAAGAGTGATAGAAAAAGGCACGATCAGTGCTGAGTCTGTAAAGCTTTTTAATGAAAATATAAGACCTAAGATGGAGAAAGCTATTTTCTCTGGTCCAGGTAAAAAGGAAATAGATGAGTTACACACTATATGGAACAATTTAGTGCGTGAAACATTTACAGAGCAAAAAGATTTCTCCCATGAAGACAATTTATTTGATGATACAGAAAATGAAATCCTGCATAAGAAAGCAATAGAGGACAACAAAAGAGCAGACGGAAGGGATATGGATGGACTTCGTGATTTGTATGCACAGGCAGGAGGAGTGTCTTCAGTGTTACACGGTTCCGGTATTTTTTACAGAGGGGGGACACATGTACTTTCTGTGCTTACTCTCGGTGGACCAGAAGATAGAAACCTCGTAGACGGTCTACAGCTCAAAGTAGAAAAAAGATTTATGCATCACTACAACTTTCCTCCGTATTCTGCGGGAGAAGTCGGACGATCTGGTTTTACTAATAGACGAGAAGTAGGCCACGGTGCACTTGCAGAAAAGGCTCTCGCTATGGTGCTTCCCCCCGTTTCTGAATTTCCATATACTATAAGACTCGTATCTGAATCTATGGCATCAAATGGCTCTACTTCACAGGCTTCTATCTGTGCATCAATACTCGCACTCATGGATGGAGGTGTACCTATAAAGGCACCAGTCGCTGGTATTGCTATGGGACTCATGTATGAGAGCGATGATAAATACAAAGTGCTCACTGACATTCAAGGTCCCGAAGATCACCATGGTGATATGGATTTTAAAATTGCTGGTACACGTGCGGGCGTCACAGCTATACAGCTCGATGTAAAAGTAGAGGGCGTGCCTATAAAGATTCTTTACGAAGCAATGGTGCAGTCTAAAAAAGCTAGATTTAGTATCATTGATGCAATAGAAAAAGAAATTCCTAGTCCACGTACTGAGATATCTTCTAATGCTCCTAAAATTTTAATAATAAAAATATTCCCAGATCAGATCGGAATGGTGATAGGTGGCGGAGGTAAAAATATAAAAGAATTAAAAGAAAAGACAGGAGCCGAGATAACAATTGAGGATGATGGAACTGTGTACTTTACTGGTAAAGACGGCTCTGCCGAAAAAGCACGAGACATGGTACTCGAGATGACGCATGAGTTTAAAGTAGGGGAAATGCTCTCAGGTGAAGTTGTGAAAGTTGCGGACTTTGGTGCGTTTGTGAGACTCAATGCTTTTTCTGATGGACTTGTGCACATTTCTGAGATGGCACCATTTCGTGTTGAGAGAGTTTCAGATATAATAAAAGAAGGAACAATCGTGCCCGTGAAAGTTATCAAAGTTGATAGAGAAAACGGAAAGATAAGTCTATCTATCAAAGAGGCAAATATTGATTTCTTTAAAAATATTAAAATATAAATTTTGGAGGGGTCTCTCATCTGGCGAGATGAGAGTTTCAGGATTTTCCAAGCTTCGGAAAATCCGTACCGGAAAAATTTGATATTTTAATATTTTTTACTACAAATGGACCAACAGCAAAATAATAAAAAAAAGGGTGATATTGTCCAAACTTATGCCGAAGACATAGTAAAGGTTTTTGAAACTGGGCAAGTGGGAGCTGGTATCAAGGAAATGCTTCACAGTGAAGAGGAGCAGGAGAAGGTAAGGAACAATTTGTCTCCTCAGTCTACAAAAAACAGAGCATTTATGTTTTTGGGTGTTTTTCTTTTAGCTATTTCCTTTGGGACTTTAATTTTCTTTCTATCTAGAGATTACACTCCTTCTGTGGTAGCTACACAACAATTTACCCCTTTAATATTTAACGACAAAGTTGCTCTTGTAGACATAGCAGACTTAAAAAAGGATTCTATTGCACCTAAGGTTTTAAAGGATGTGGACACGTCAAAACTAAAAGATGGAGGAGTGGTGGGTATATACCTCACGCTTAAAAAATCTCCTGTTTACTTGCGTAATTTTATAGAAATAATAGAAGGTGATGTGGTTTTCCCTGACAAGACTTTTGTTGAGGAAAATTTCTTGCTCGGCATGGTGAAGAATACAGAGAATGATGTTTTTATGTTAATTAAAATGCGTTCTGTGGCTGATATATTTCCATCTATGCGTCTTTGGGAGAATAAAATGTTTGAGGATCTGCACTCATTCTTTGGCGTAGATCTTTCATCTGTTACAAAAGACCTCTTAACAAAGGATTTTGAAGACGGAATTATAGAAAATAAAAATGCACGAATGCTTTATGACGTTGAAGGCAAGATAGTCATGATGTATGTCTTTGCAGATAACAATTCTCTTATTATCACAAACACGCGTGAAGCTGCACGAGAAATAATACTACGCTTGGCGACTAGTACTCTTAAGAAGTAGTTTCTTCGCGTAAAAGTTCCAGTGCATCTTCACAAGCAAGTAAAGCATTTGCCCCTTTCCCAGCTATATCTATATTATTTGGTTTAGTGAGGGTCACAGTAAAAGCATCTTGTTCATTTTTACCATACTTCATTTCATAACCCTTCTCTCTTGCAAGTGTTATCAATTCTGTTTCTGCGTTATTTTTTAACCACCCATGATTTGTTTCTATATTTTCTCCTGGCATATATTTAAATTTTATACTTATTTATAAAATAAACAAGTTTTTAGTTTTTTAACTTAAAACTCAAGCTATATTTCTTGAATGTAGTTCCTTAAATCGATTATAGACATATTAATTTATGTGTAGTATTATAATTATATGAGTGAAGGTAAAAATACATTAAAAAAACCTAATTTGATAGTAATATTTGGACCTCCTGGGTCCGGTAAATCTACACAATCAGTTCTACTTGAGGAGAAAATGGGCTATAAATATATTTCCTGGGGTAGAATTACTAGGAATATTATGAACGGCAATTTTGGATCTGATGATGATAAAAGAATAGTTCTTAACGATCTGGAGCATAATTTTTTTTATCCAGAAAAATACATTAAAAATAAAGTACTAGAAAATTTTAAAGAAGAATTACAATTAGGCAATACTAATTTTGTTATTGATGGATTTCCAAAAAGGCTTCAAGAAGCTAAAGAATGTATAGAAATTATTAAAGAATTAAAGTTGATCGAATGTTTCACAACCAAGATTTAATTACAAACAAGCATGAGCATGTACAGAATGTATCTGGTAGTTTCATAGAAATAGAGAAAAAATATTTATTAAGTAAGAAGGAAGTTGAGCTTCTTGAACAAAAATGTATAGAAATATCTTTACAACAAACGTCACATGCATACGAAAAAAATCAAAACTTCGATAGAGAAAATATCTTTGAAAAAGATGATGCTAGATTACGACTACGTACTAAGATATTAGATTTAAATGGGCAAGAAAAGAATTTTGAATTTACGTATAAAAAAAGACTTTCTACGGAAGGTGGTATAAAAAAAGAAAGCGAACTTAATTTTAACTTCACTTCCACTCAATCATCTGAAAACTTATTAAGTATTTTTAAGATTATGGGTTTTAATGAAAAGGATTCCTATGAAAGAATAAGAAAAACTTTCAAGAATAATGAGATTCAGTTGACTATAGATGAATTTCCTTTTGGATATATTGCTGAAATTGAAGGTGAGGAGGAAATGGTACTAAAATACGATAATTTACTTAAAATGAGTAATTTTTTATTATATTCATTAAGTTGTGATGATGTATATGCTGAGTTGTGTAGAAAAAAAAGGATTAAGCCAAAAAACAACATTCTCTTTGAAGATAAAGATATGCCAAAACTTGAAGATTATTTGAAGACATGGAAGAGATAAAAAAACTTTTTATAAAACATTTTGGTTTTTTGCCTGATATAATATCAACAACTGAACATTCTTATGTTTCTCCACCTTCTCGCTTAGTAAGTAGCTTAATTCAAATTTCAAATTTTACTAATAAAAAAGTACTTAGAATAATAATGACAGATAGCTATGCTTCTCCACTGGATACAAGTATGAAAAGTATATGTTTGCCACATATTTTAAATAAAAATATATTCGTAATTGACTTAACGAAATCTAAAGAGGAAATCATTTCTAAATTAGAAGAAGATTGTCAATTCTTCGAAATGATTCTAGATAAGAAAAATATTTTTTCCAAAGAAGAAAGGTTAAATTATAATACTATTATAAATATATACAGATATTCAATAAATAGTTTATCGGACATCGATTCTGTGAGTTTGTATAATAAGATAGTCCAAAAATACATAGAAATTTTCCAATTGGTTGATTTAAATAAATGGTTAAGTAACAGTGCTTCATTAGGTATAGATTGTTTAAAAATGAGAGTATTTTTAGAGCAGGCCTTCAAAATATTAATAAATATTGACCCTGATGCTGTCGATTTGTTTGGAAAATATCTTGAAAATAATAAAAGACTGAAAGTTAGAGACATCAATAATTCTATTAAAATTGTTGATTGGGTTGTATATAAAAAAGAATTAACAAACAGTTCAAATTCCTACAATGTTATTTCAGAAATAATTTTATATATTTATAGTTATTGTGGAGGTTCTCATTTCGGTAATGATTACGGGGTGATTGATGATATTAATATGTTAAATATCAATAACAATCTTGTGCAACTTACAAAACACAATAAAGATTTTCTATTTAAAGTAGAAGAGAAAAATATTCAATTTCAAAAAATAAATTTGATGAAAAAGAATCTTAATTTATCTAATAAAATATTAAAAACAATAAGTACTCTTCCAGAGTTATGTATTGTTTTAGGTGAATTTAATTTAAGAAATAAATTTATAAAATAGGCAATTCCATGTAGAAGGTTGACCCCATACCTTCTCCTTCGGATTCTGCCCAGACTCGTCCTCTGTGACCTTCCACTATTAGCTTTACGGAGTACAGTCCGTAGCCTGTACTGTCTGTATTTATTTTCACTGAATTTTTACCTCTTCCACCTTCGGTAAAGAGATTCTTTTTGTCTTCTTCTGTGATTCCTACCCCTGTGTCTTTTACAGAGAAGATGATTTTATTTTCTTTTTTCTCGAGACCCACTGTTATCTTGCCTTGCCTTGTGTAGCGTATAGAGTTCTCTATGAGATTGTTTACTGCTTCTTTTATCCAAAATTCATCTCCTGATATTTTGTAGACATCATCTTTTATATCTGTATCTACTTCTAGGCCCTTCGCATTCATTTGTATTTTTCTCTTTTCTATCTTTTTTAAAACAAGATCCTTTAGGTCTATTTCTTTCATTTCATATTTTATGGTTCCTTTTTGCATATTTGTGGCATTTAGTACGAGGTCGATAGTGGTGATGCCTGTGTCATCAGAGTCGAGACCTTCTTGGGCTCGCTTTTTTATCTCAGCATTTACTTCACCAAAAGTCCCATCGAGCATACCAGCAAATATGTATTTTGAGCGAGTAAATGCACCCTTCACTTTGTGGTTTATGAGGTGCATGAGAGACTCTCTCTGCTTTAATAATTTTTCTAAGTTTATATTTGCAGTTTGAAGTTCTGTGTATAGGTATGCTTTGTCGAGTGCGACAGAGACGACGTCGACGCAACTTTTTATTGATTCTTTTTCATGTTCGTTTAAGGTGTCGTAATCACGATTGACCCCTATGATTAAAATTCCCAATGTTCTATTCTCTATCACGAGAGGGTAGAGTATTACTGTTTTTATGTGAGAATTATTTTCTATAAGTTTAAGTTTTTCTTCATCTATAGTGCCACCCCAGACGTCTCTTATATTGTTAGTAATTACTGAAGATCTATCATACACAGCTTTTTTAAGAAATAGTTTGTTTTGTACTTGTGTGATATTAAAATCTTTAAACATGAAGTTGTTGTTTGTTGTCAGTTCCATCAATCTTTCTGATTTAGAAAAATTAAAAGGCTCAAGAGTGTCTTCTTTTTCATTGAAGTCAAAAATTCCTACGAATTCTAGGTTTAAGTCGCCTCTGATAGCATCTGATATTTTCTTAGACAATGTTTCAGGATCTATAGTGAGCAGACTTATCTGGTAGAGCTTACGCAGGATGGAGAGGTTCTTGTTTGTTGTTGTGATTTCTGAATTTTTCGAATAGAGAATTTCAGTGTCGATATGCAACTCTTCTTTTTGTCGAATTTCTTTTTTGATAGATCTTATAAGAAATTGACCTAAAATGATTACCCCGATAAAGGTAAAAGCATTTAATATGAAGTTTATGGTTACTTTTATAAAAAAGAATTGAGCTCCAATCATAAATACAGAACCCCATACCAATACTTGTGTTGTTAATAATTTAATATTAAAGGTA
The DNA here is from genome assembly GCA_038063515.1 of Patescibacteria group bacterium. Lineage (GTDB taxonomy): Bacteria > Patescibacteriota > Minisyncoccia > Phycocordibacterales > UBA9973 > UBA9973. The sequence continues at coordinate 92,244 of JBBTUY010000006.1, forward strand.
TGGAATCTAATAATTAAATAGGACAAAAATCCTATAAATATAGGCATACCTATTAAACCAATTTGTGCCAAATTCCAATCTTCAGTAAAGCTACCTATTACATTACCAGATGAGAATGCTATTAAAAACAAGATAACCCCTAGTCCAAATATCACTACCTCTTTTTTTCTCGTAGAAGTTTTTCGGTATTCAGAAGTTGTAAAGATTATTATAGATAATACAAATATTAATTCAATTATATAAGTAAAATATTGAGCAATAAACCCTTCTATCGCATTACAAAAAGTTGAATCTACACCAACAAGATTATATTGAGAAGATAAAAGAAAAATTACAGGTGAGTATAAAAGTATCCCTAATAATTTCCATTTGAACGACAAATCTTGATTTTTAGCGAATAGATATATTAAATAAAAACAAAGCAGGTAGACTAGTGGTTCAAGCAATATCTGTAATGACCAAAAGAATAAGACGACGTCTGGCCTGTTTGTTGCCCAGATTATTAGATCAAATATACACCATAGTGAGAATAAACCGCTTACCGCTAATAAAGAAGCACCTACTTTAGATTTTCCACTTCTATAAAAAACTATAAATCCTGCAATTAAAGCTACAACTATAGCTGGAATGTGTGAATAGAAAAAAAGAGTCGGGATATTACTTGAATAAACGAAGTATTGAGCTGTTTCCCATGGGCAAAATAGTTCCATAAAGTTTAACTTGATGAAGAGTATAACAAATAACTACCTATTAGTATAATAATAATTGAAATTAATTTGTGCAAAAAGTGTTTTTTTGATATTTTCTCTGAAGCAAATTTTGGAAGAAATATTGTAAACAAAACCCCAGCTATGAATACAAATAATGGCTGATAACTATTTACGACAAACACTAGGGCCACCGGAGCGATCAAAAGTGCAAAATTATTCGCCAAAGCTCCTATTATATAGAGAATTTCACTGACTATGTTTAGTGAAAGTATCTTTATTTTTGGAGCAGTGATCATTAGCATAAAATCATCTCTGAATTTTTTATGAAAAATTAATATAAAAATTCCAAAAATAGTCAGACCTACATATTGCCAGAAAATTGAAACCCAAAAGCTATCAACTATAGCTAATTTTTTAAACAAAACTCCACTCAGGGCAAACATAAGCGATGAGGTGGCCACCAATAGGAGAACTTTCTTTTTTAGTTTAAATTTATTATCTATATCAATTTCTATGGAGAGCGATATTATCCCTACTAAAATAAAAATAGAAGATAGTATTTGGTTTAAGTGTAGCGATTCACTTAGGATAAAATAACTTAAAAAATATCCAAATATTGCATCAAATTGAAATAGGGGAATCACTATAGAGGCCTCCTCGGTATCCATAGCTCTTAAGTAAAAATAAAAAGCCGAAGCACTCAAAAGTCCGACCGTGAATAATATAGAAAAGTCTATAAAAGATATATCAAATATTAGAGTGCCATAAAAAATAGCTAGGATTGGCAAAACTATAATTGAAGAAAGAGAAGAAAAAATAAGTAATGCGCCCACACCTCTCCCTTCCTCGTGTTTTGAGAGTATGTACTTATCTATGTGATTAATAAAACTCCAGAGAATCGGTGCTATTAATGCTATGAGAAACCAATTTTGCATAAATTATTGACCTTCTTCATTAGGCGGTTCCTCTTCGGTAGTTTTTTCATCCTCCACTATTTTTTTTTCAATAATTATAAAATTTTGATCTATAAAAGCTCGTTTATATGTAAAAAAAATGGAAACAAAAATAGTGACTACGAAAGCGATTATAAGAATTTTGGATTTTTTGTCCATACTTTATTATACCACTTATTAGGTTTTGTCTATGGACTTTAGAAAGAAACGCCATTTTTTTTCCGATAGGTCTTCCGATAGGTCTTGCCTAGCGGAAATTAGCTTTCTACTCCTTGACTTTTAGTCGACGGGGGGGGTACACTCGAATATGAACTGGTCTTTAACATAGTCTGCTTGAGATAAGCTTTGGGTCTTTAGAAAGGATATAAAAAGCTTGTTTACAACAATGCAGACCGCAAAGTCGGGGCGAATCCGACACCAGGAGTTAGTATGCAAACAACCCAAGTTTCACCAGCTAGTGTGCTGGCGATTCAAGCAGTTAATTTGACTGCTCCAAAAGAGTTTTTAGTCAAGAGGCGGGGCGTGAGTCCCGTTGAGGCTGATGAACTGGCAGTTGAGTACACTCGCTTTTTGCAGATTTGTGCTACAAACATGGAAGTTCGTTTTCCTGTTTCAGCACAAGTTGACGAGTTTTGGCATGCACACATGCTCTATTCGAAAGAATACAGAGAAATGTGCGAAGAAGTTTTCGGGGCATTGTTTAACCACAACCCTGTGACTTCAGAGGAACAGCGGCTCCTTTTAATGCCAGACTACATCAATAATACCCTGCCGACGTATGAAAGGATGTTCGGACAGGAACCCAGTCAGAAATTCTGGCCTAAAGCTGGTCCGAATGCAGCGATTTGCACTGGTGACAGTGACAACGATAGCGGTGACGATGATTGATAGTTTATTATTAGTGGAAGTGGTGTTTCACCACTTCCACTATACATGTTAATATATAAATATGAGAGTTAAGATATTTAAAATTAAAGAAGGGAAAGAAGAACAATGGTTATCATGGTGTAAATTTTTAGTTGACCACAATGACGAAGTGATACAAACATTAAAAGAAGAAGAAAATATCCGTGAGATTAACTATTTGTTTGAACATAATAGAGAAAAATTTATTGTATATTTCCAGGAAGGTAAGTTTAAACCCGCTAGTGATTGTGAATTAAATAAAAAACATTTTAAAAATCTAGAAGAATGTTTAGAAAAAGTTAGCTTGGAAAAACTCTTTGATTTTAAGGTTTAAAATTTTTTCTTCCTTTATTTATGTGGCAAGAATATTTTAAAAAGCATCTAAAAAGGAAACCACGGGAACAATTAGTTCGAGCTGTTTCATTTTGTAATAAAAAAGAAAATTCTTTAGATCTGGGTGCTGGTACGTTAATTGAATCAAAATTTTTAATAAAAAAAGGCTTCAAAAAAGTGGTGGCGGTTGACAGTGCAAAAGAAGTTAAAAAATTTGTAGAAGATTTTAATAATAAAAAACTTGAATTTCATAGTATTTCTTTTCAAGAATTCCTATTTGAGAAAGATATCTATGATCTTATAAATGCTCAATTCGCATTACCTTTTTATGGTAGTACGGGTTTTAATTCTTTTATTAAAAAAATAAAAAGTTCCCTAAAGAAAGACGGTATTTTTGTCGGAGAATTATTTGGTAAAAAAGATAGTTGGAATAATAAAGATACTGAACTTGTATTTCACACAAAACAGCAAGCCCTAAGTTTGTTCAAAGATCTAGAAATTATTGAATTTATAGAAGAAGAAAAAGATGGACTCGCTGCATCAGGTGTTAAAAAACATTGGCATATTTTTCACTTCATTCTTCGTAAGAAATAATGTAAAGAATTATGCTTACGCCAAATAACACAAAATTCCCTAGTGATTTTTGGGAAAAAACACAAAATAAGTTAACCTTTAAAGTATCAAAAAGCTTACCATGGGATATTAGAATGACTGCTATTAAATGTATTATTATAAGAAATAATAAAATCTTAATGACAAAAGTTCCTAGAGGTTGGGATATTCCAACAGGTCATATAGAGGAAGGAGAGACTCCTGAGGACGCTCTCAAAAGAGAGGTTTTTGAAGAAACTGGAACTATCTTACATAGCTATACCTTGCTCGGATACCTCCATTCTGTAAAAATAAAGGAAAATAAGGAAAACAAAAAATATCCTAAAATAAGTGCCATACCTATTTTTATAGCTAATAAGTTCACAGTAAAGAAGAAATTTGAAAAATTACACGAGGCAACAGATAGAAAATTTTTTAAGATTTTAGATGACGGTTCTGTGGAGAATCAAGATACTAGTTTATTAATGAAAAGAATTTTTCTTTATACACTGACTCAGACTAGAGGTTTATTAAACTAAAATTATATATGTAATGTTATTTTATTTTGTGGTGGTAAACCATGAGTATTTTTTGTGTTACCATATAAGTGTGACTAAATATATATTTGATTTTGATGATGTATTATTTTTTAATACAGAGAAATTTAAGAAGCACATGTATAAGTGTTTTGAGGAAGTTGGAGTTTCTTATGATACAGTAAAAAAATACTATAAGATCGAAAAAGAAAAAGGTTGGGTTCTTAGTAATTTAGTGGGATCTGTTCTAAACGGAGAAGATATAACTTCAATAAGTAAAAAAGAACTTACAGGGAAAATAATGGGAGAATGTAAAAATTTTGTGAACAATGAACTTGTTGATCGAATAAAACAACTAGATGTTCAAGATTGTTATATGGTTACTCATGGTATAAAAGAATACCAGCTCGAAAAAGTAAACAGAACTGACCTCGGATCACTTTTCACTAAAATTTTTACTGTTTTAGATACAAAAAAGGGACCAGTGGAAATGGTCTGCGAACAATTTAAAGATGATGAAGTTGTGTTTGTTGATGATAAAGAAAAAAGGTTCGCTGATCTTGATTTTGTGAAATATCCAAATTTAAGAAAAGTATTATATGTTGGTGCTGAAAGTAATGATGAAATTTTTAATAAATGAAAGATATTGATTTTAGAAATTGAGATCCAGAAAATCATCGGTTTAAAAAGTATTATATCATAAGGTTTTTTTGCTAAAATTAACAATTTGCTATTTTTTTAGCAAATTGTTATTATATAGATATGATAGTTTTCGACAGGTATTTAGAGAAAATAATAGAGCCACTTTTGTTCAAGAAAAGAGCTATTCTTATATTTGGACCAAGGCAAGCAGGTAAAACAACTCTTGCAAAAAAGCTTCTTGAAAAATATTCTAAAATGAATTTAGACCAGGACTCTTATTTTAACTGTGATGAAGTTATAGTTAGAAATTATTTTAAAATTGGTCAGCCATACCTATTGAAAGAACTGGTGGGGGAAAGGAATATAGTTGTTTTTGACGAAGCTCAAACTATACAAAATATTGGCAAAATATTGAAAGTTTTTATTGACACGTATCCAGATGTACAAATTATAGCTACGGGTTCTTCTTCTTTTGATTTAGCAAATAAAATAAATGAACCCCTTACAGGGAGGGCTTTTGAGTTTACTTTATATCCACTCTCAATAGAAGAAATTAGGGCTTTCAAAAAAGTTGATACTAAAGAACTCTATGAAATTATGAGACTTGGGTCTTATCCAGCAATCATTGGTGAGCAAGATTCTGTTTCAAGAGAGAGTTTATTAAAAAATATTACTACAAATTATCTTTATAAAGATATATATGTATTTGAATCTATTAAAAATCCTCAAATTTTCGAAGATTTGATAAAAAATTTAGCCTACCAAGTGGGTAGTGAGGTATCAGTCTCAGAGTTAGCAAATTCACTTAAAACAAGTAGAGCAAATATTGAAAAGTATATAAAATTACTTGAGCAGTCTTATATAATAAAAAAAGTTAAATCATATGCGAAAAATGGCAGGAATGAACTTAAAAAATCTTTCAAAATCTATTTCGTAGATACAGGTATAAGAAATGCAGTCCTAGGTGACATAGCATCTAGTTTAGAAAATAGGAAGGACAAGGGTGCATTGTTTGAAAATTTCTTCTTTTTAGAATTACTAAAAAATAATTCTAAGGTTGTTTTTCCACCTCAGATTTTTTTCTGGAGGACACGTGATCAAAAAGAGGTAGACTTCTTGGAAGTTGACGGGGAAAATATAAATGCTTATGAATGTAAATGGTCAGATACAGTAGTATCTTTTAAAAATTTCTTGAAACTATACCCAAATGCTAAAACAAAAGTTGTGATTCCACGTGACTTTATTTAAATATCTTTGAATTTCCTAGAACTTATAATTTACTACTCTTAATTATTGAGATAATTTACAAAAAATTATGAATAGTAAAAAAAGACCAAATGAAATTACCCCTACCAAGGTATTGTCCAAATTGTAGATATTATAATAGATTGATACGCA
>JBBTUY010000007.1:0-11966 GCA_038063515.1 Patescibacteria group bacterium
GGGAATGTGGGAAAATAAATACAAAACTCAAAAGGTGCCTCAGCCACGAAAGAAGACATGGAGTGTCCAGTGCTAAAGATGCACCTTCGGCATCCGCCTCAGGCATTTCCGCTAGGGCTACGAGTGCCTAGGTGCTTTGAGCGGGCAAGCAAGAAGTCAAACGGCTCAAATACCAGGAAATGAGCCGTTTAAAATTTGCCCGCATCTTCTTAGGGAGAGGAAGTTTCCTCTCCCCGGGTCGGGACTACATTCTCGGATTACCGAGAGTGTTCTGCCCTCGCCATCCCCACTCTACGCTTTGTAATCTTGTATTTCTTGTGTCGCCTTCGCTATGAATTTCTGTATTTCAGTTCGGGTCAGGCACTCGTCCATTAGCCCTGAACACCCTAGCGGAAATGCCTGAGGCGCAAATACGCGTGCTTGCCCCAGTTCCGATGAGTACATCGGAACTACCCTCCCGTGCGCACACGCAAGTTGGCTCCCTCCTAAATCCGAGAGTACGAAACTCCTTTACCAGTTTTACCGTTCTGTTTTATCTTTCCTTCCTTTTCAAGTATTGAGAGATATCTTGTTGCTGTGGCGTCGGACACATGAAGAAGCTTTTCTACGTTATCGTTGGTGATTTTAGAGTGAGCTAGGAATAAAGACATAACACGATTTAGTTTTTTTCTCTTTCTAAATTGGATTGCATTTCTTGCTTTGATTAAGAGTTCAATGGCAAAAGACCTTTTTAATATTACGGGAACAAGAACAGGCTTCGCCTGTTCTTTAGGAGGTTCAGGTTTTTCTGCTAACGGCTCATTTACTGGTATTTGAGCCGTTGTGGATTCCGGAGTTTTTACAGGCTCTGAAATTGGTTCAGGATTTGGCTTGTTTTGTGGTATTTGAGGTATTTCGGGTTCGGAAACTGGCTCGAAATTAGATTCATTTTCAGCTTGATTTTCGTCAGTTTTTTGCTCTTTTTCTGGTTCTGTAAGGGTCGAATCAGAAGGTGCTATATTGTTACTTTCATCAATAAAACCCTCAGGTGGGGCTTCTAGGGCCTCTGGAAGTGCATCAGTGGTCTCGGATGTTGCTGTTTTTTCAAAGGCAGGCTCTTCTTGCCCTCCAGTAGCCTCGTGCGGAGGAAGGGTGGGCTCTTCTGGGCTTGGTGAAAGAGGGGTTTCTTCATTTTCAAGGGTATTTTCGTCAGTTTTGGGTGTTTCTTCTTCTTGATCTACTTTTTGGGTTTTTTGGTCTGGGGGCATGGGTTGTAAGTTTAAATTAACACCTCAAAAACAAAAGTAGCACCCTTGCCTGCGCCTTTAGACTCAGCCCAGATCTTGCCATGGTGTCCTTCCTCAATAATCTTCTTTGATAGATACAGTCCGAGTCCTGTGCCTTCGATATTATTCTTCCAACCTGCACGTCCTCTCTCAAACTTCTGGAATAAGAGTGGTAATGTCTCAGGATCAATTCCAACACCAGAATCGGCTATTGAGAAGCGTATTTTTTCAATACCCACTTTCTCTACTTTTAGTTTAATAAAGCCTTCCTTTGTCATTTTAAAGGCATTGTCAATTAGGTTAGCAACCACTTCATGAATCCAGACTTCATCTGCTTTTATTATATATGGTGGTTTATTGTCTATTTCGAAAGAAAGGGTAATATTTCTGCTCTGAGCAATATCTACCCATTGTTTTGTAATTTTATCTGCTGTGTCAGCCAGATCTAAATCTACTAATTTGTAGGTAACCCTATTTTCTTCGAAGTCTAGGGCCTTGAGCCACATTTTAACAGTAAGGGAGAGATGCCGAGCATTTTCAAATATGTTTATAGTTGGTTTTTTTAATTCCTCAGGCACAACACCGAAGGACCCATCGGCGATCATCGAAGTACCCATTACTATGTCTGCAATTGGATTCTGTAGATAATGCTGGGCGTACGATAGAATGGAAGATTTTGTGGCATCGACTGTTTTGAGTTTTTCATTTGCTATGACCATTTGATCGTACATTTCAGTAATTTTCTTATGCTCAATATTAAGCTCTTTATATGTATATGACTTATCAAGAGCAACAGCAATAATGTCGGCAAACGATCGAAGTGATTCTTTCTTAGTTGTCCAAATCTGATTGTATTCAGAGTTAAGTCCGAGGATCATAACCCCAATAATTCTCTCCTCTGTTAACAACGGATGAACTATCACAAGTTTTAATATTGACCGAAGTAGACATCTCTTTTAGGATTTCATCTTTTATTAATCCACCCCAAATATCGTTGAGGTTTGATGTAATTAAAGATTCTCCATCAAAAATTTTCTTCAATATAGGACGCTTAGTGACTTGAGCAATAGCAATATCACGCAAAAGGAAATCAAATTTACGCAAGGTAGAGACAAGGCGCTCAGATTTTGCAAAGTATAGTGGTGTGAGTGTATCTTGCCCTCGATCAAAGAGAAAAATTCCTGCCATTTCAAGATGGATACTGTCTCGCATGGTAGTCGCAATATTCTCTGCTAAAGCAGATGGATCAAGAGCTAGTAGACTGATCTGATATAGCTTGCGAGTCAAAGACAAAAGCTCGTTTACTGCATCGAGTTCCGCATTCTTTTTGTATAATTCCTGCTCTCCAACATGACTTTTTACATCAGGTATAACGACAGGCAATGTATCTTTGTCTTTTTCGTCTGTATTCGGCATGTTTTTATTTTAAACTCACAGGTACTTGATCTTTAGGTAATTCTGCTATTAAGTAATACACGGCATTTTTAGAAACCTCAATGGCAATATCTCCGAAAAGATTTTGATAACTATACACAAGCTCATCAATAACTTCTTTAGGATCACCAGTTATAGTAACATCTACAGTAGCCTCATTTTTTATTGTAATACCGCTGACTTTTCTAGCTTGCTCCCATGCTAAGTTTCCGCCGACACGCGCCTGGCGTTTGATAATCTCTGTGAGTATCTGATTAAAAAGCTTATCATTTGAAGTGTTACTTTCAGGATGAACAGCAGAAGCTGTAGAATTTTCGGAGCGAATTTTTTGGAAAGTGATTCCCATATAAATTATTGCGAGAGTCATTATGAAATACGAAATCGCATATAAATAATCTCCGAGGCTCCCAACATACCATGTTCCCGCGTTTGCATGATATAGAAAATTTGAATCACAAATATATTGAACAACAAGAGCAAACACTAGTAATAAAACTGGTTTTCTTAAAACTCCGCCCAATGATTTCCTTGAAAGGAATAAAACAAGTAAGGCTATTGAAACATAAAAAGCTTGTCCGAGCGGATATCCAAAATCCAAAAAAACTTTTAACTTATCAGCCCAATCAAATTCGTATTTTTGTAAAAATATATGGTAAGAGAAAACTAACATTAGTAACGGAATCACAATCGCTTGAACCTTATTAATCAAAGAATTTGTGGAGGGTTTAAATCCTGATACTCTAATTAAGTACAAAACCCCAAAAATATATAAAATTACACTTCCAAAATATCCAATATCACCGAAGGATGGGTATGGAGCCTGCACTCCAGAAAATAAATTATAATAACTATAAACACTCTGACCTAAAGATTGAAATAAAAGTCCTAAAGAAAAGAGAGTAATGGATTTTCCTAAAAAACTCCTAAATCCGCCGAGCGATCTTGATATAAGTAAGCCACAGACTCCACCCCATATTGCTATGAGTTGATAAAATGAACCCCAAATATACTTTGAATGCACCAAGCTATCAATATTTGAAAAAGGATTCAAAAATAACCACCATAGAGTTAAAATCAAGAAAATAGCCAAAGCCACACTAACCATTAAATTTTTAATAGAAAAGTTTTTTATAAAATAAAACATAATAATTAATTATAGCAATTCATATTAATTTGTAAAACCCACAGTAAACTTTCTTAAGTATTTCGACATAAAAGACTTCTTACTCATTCTTAACCCTGGCAATCCCAAATCCTGTTCGTAATTTACAAAATAGCATTGTTCCTCTATTAAAATTTTTGCACTTTCCCTCATTAAAAAATCATATATACCTGGGTACTGGGTATCCGCTTTAGTAAAATGGGATATAGCATAATTGTCTGGCAAAATACTTAAAATAGAATACCCAATCATTTTATCATCTAAAAAAATTCCGACGCTAAAACTATCATCAAAGTTTGCTTGAAAAAATCTATTTGTTGCTAAAAATTCATTTTTTATTTTGAAATTCAAGTCTTTTTGAGTTTTGTTATTTAGCCAAAATTCGTCTAATTTCAATATTTTTTGCTTAATGTGTTCATCTTTAATATTTATAACTTCTAATTTAATATTAGGAAATAGTTTTATAAATTTACCCACTCTGTTTCTTTTATTTTGAAATTGACTCCCAGCATACTTTGCTATTTGGTTCAAATCGAAGATGTAATCAAAGTTGTCTAAATCTTCTTGAATTGTAAATTTATCACGAGCAACTCTATCCACCATATAATCGGGAATGAGACAAAGTTTAGGGCTCACTTCTTCTTCTAAAGTAAAACTGAGTAATTTTTCAACAGTTTCATTAACTTTATTGTTTCCCAAAAAAGAATAAAAAGGTTCACTTGTTATGTAGTCCGTAAAACGCACCACAAGATTGTCATTAAGGACAGAAAGACCCATTTCACCTTTTATGTCCCAACACCACATTGATACAAAATTGAAATCTGAGTATGGCGGGAATTTAGAAGTAAAACTCTCGACGTCTTGTTTGTCGGTAAGTTCTAGGCTTTTAAATTGTGGGAATTGTGGGATCATTTTAAAAGGTACCTAACACCTTATCTTCGAGACTCATTTTAGGATAGTTTAATAGATAATATTATCAACATATTTTCTTATGATTTTAATATGGGCGGGAAATATATTTGCTGGTAAATTATTTAGATCAAAAAATTTCCATTCAGAACAACGTTCTGGTTCCATTAATCGTATTTCTTGGTCCCTATATTCAACCTCAAAGGAAATATGCACATAATGTTTTACCCCACCTGAATCAATACCATCAGTGACGGTTGCTAATTTAAAATCCGTATCTTCAAATTCAATCCCAATTTCCTCGACAAGCTCCCTTTTTAGCCCGTTAACTACTTTTTCTCTAAATTCTAAATGTCCACCAGGTAAACCCCATGTTCCATCGCCAAAACAATTTTTCCTAAGACCAAATAATATTCTATTTTCTTTTTTGATAAAAGCTTCACAACCAATTAAAATGTTATTTTCTTTCATGTTTTATTAGAAATTATCTGCACCGTGTGACGTGTCTGTGATCCTGTCTTCAGAGCTATGTAATTTTATTAATGTATCATCTAGATTAATGAGGTCACCTTTTTCATCAAGCAAATTTCCAAGAATTTTTTCTTCGGTCCCATCGCCAACTAACGTGAACATATCTCCAGTTGGATCGAGATGGAGATACCTATTTAGTTTATTTTGTGCATCTTGGAATTTAACTACGATATCTGGATATGCCGCCTGTACTTCGGAAACGACTCTACTTGCCTCGTCATTTTCTATCAACCACTCATCTCCTTCTTCTAGAACAGTGTGCTTCCTCGGACCAGTTGGAACAATTTGATATATTTTCCATCGAAGTTTAGTTACATCTATCCCATTTTCCTGAAGTGTTTTTGGTATATGGATAATGTCGGACAAATTTTTTTTACTTAAAACAGTACGTATTGTCAGCTTAATATTTGGGTGATGTTCTTGAACATACCTCATGGCTTGAAGTGAAAGTTCAAAAGATTTTTGACTTCCTTTTCTCATTGCAGAATTCATATTTTGAGTTGATCCATCGAGGGGTAAACCTATCTCATCTAGATATTTTAATAGTTCCTTATTTTCACCAACTAAAAGAAACATGCCATTGGTCGACAACGTCACTCTTAAATCAAGTGCTTTCAATCCTGCAATTATTTCAAGTAAATCTTTTCTTAATAATGGTTCTCCACCCGAAATTATAATATTTTCAGTTCCATGAGTTTTTAATTGTTTTCCAGCATCAATCCAATGCTGCGCTGTGAGAGTATGTTTTACTTTGTGATCTGGACCCCAACACCAAGTACAGTTTAGATTGCAGGCACCTATTACATTAAAATCTACCGCCTGTGGAGCAATTTTATCTACATGTCCTTCTGTTTTATTTACGATTGGTTGCTCTAAACCCATATAAACGTAATCATACGACAAAATCGTAATAAGGGCAAAGTATTACAATTTTTTGACAAAATTATTAACTCGTGTTGCAAAATATAAATAAGTTTGTTATGGTAATAACCATGGAAAGCTTGGACAAATTATTGAATTTTGTAAAACTAACGAATGATTTCAAAAAGATTGAAAGAGATATTCCTCAATCTTCTAGTTTTAATAAAGAAAATGATGCTGAGCATAGTTACCAACTAGCTATGGTTTCTTGGTACATCGCAACTACTGAGAAAAGTGGGTTGGATATAGAAAAAATTCTCAAATATGCACTCATACACGATTTACCTGAGGTGTATGCTGGTGATACTCCTTTATACACTTCAGATGATGGCTATTTAAAAAGTAAAAAGAATAGAGAGACAGAATCAATTTTAAAAATAAAAAATGAATTTCCTGATTTCCTCGAAATGCACACATGGATAGAAAAGTACGAAAAGCTTGGTGACGAAGAAAGTAAACTTGTCTATGCAGTAGACAAAATCTTACCGATATTTTTTATATTTTCAGACAAAGGGCATGCATGGAAAACACATAGAGTTGATCTTGAAACATTAATTGAAAAAAATAAAGACAGGATCGCATTATCTGCTATTGTTGAAAATTATTTCTATCAAATAATAGAAGAAATAAAAAAAGACAAAAGTCTGACTAATGCTAATTCGATAATTTTTGAAAAAGCCTTAACTTGTTACAGAGAAAGGTGTGACGTACATCATGTTGACGTTGATGATTTCAGCGAAATTCCAGATGAATTGAAATTAAAGGCTCATGCAGTATGTATGTATGATGGAAAAATGCTTCTCGTTAATCTGCCTGAGTGGGATATATGGAGTATCCCGGGTGGCACCCGAGAATTTGGAGAACTAATTGAGGATACTCTAAAAAGAGAGGTGTTGGAGGAAACAAATTGTAAAATAATTGACTTCACCCCTATCGCATATCAAAAAATAATAAATTCTAGTGGCGATAAATTCCACTATCGGTTGCAATATCTCTGTAATGTTGTCCCCTTAGGCGACTTTAAAGGAGATGTTATTGCTGGTGGTGTAAGCAAAATTGCATGGATTAACCCTAATAATTTCGAATCTTATATTGAAAACAAGGAATTCAGAAAAACAGTACTCAGAAGAGCTATAGCAATATTAAAAAATGAAGATAGAAAAAATTAATAAAAAGTTAATAAAAGTTATTGTCGATAAAGACGACTACAACCTAGACGAATACAACAATAACGTTCAATTTTTAGAGTCAAAAAAAATTCTTACTTTTGGTGACACCAACGTCAAGATATTTAAAAAATATTTCGAAGGTAATGGGTATAATCCAGAGATACTTGATCTTTGCTTAGACGACGACAAATCAATCGGCCTGGAAATGCCTAACACTTGGTATTTAAATAGAGGTAGCAACGCATTATCTATAGCAACATATTATAACTATCTCAACTGGCATAGCGTTATTGAGCACAATAACTTAAAAACTTTTAATGAGAAAATAGTCAGTGACTATGGAAGGATTTCTTGTGTTGAAATATATGTTGAAAAAGAGCTAAGATCATTTCTTGAACTTCATAAAATTGAATATTTCGGTACACCTCGCACCTTAACTGAATGCATAAGATATCTTGAGGGCTGGAGTAACACTACAAGGTATGCTCGCTTAAAAGATTATGCTGTATTTTCAAAATTCATAGAGCTGTGGTCAAGTATTAATTTTCCATCTTTAAATTTACAAGAATGGTATCTGGGTAAGGAAAAATCAATCAATGAGATGAATAGAGTCACAAACGTTAGACAAGCTGTTAAATATTTCTGGCAAAACTATTTACTCAAAAAAGAAGAGAAAATATCAGATGAAGATATTGAAATTGATATATTAAGTGAGAAATTCCATACAATAAGACAGCCTAAAATTATTTTATTGTCCGAAGATCTCTTTTCTGAAAAGAATAGTAACACTGAAATCTTTAAAAATCTCACAAAAGATCTTTCAAAGGAAAAAATGTATGTCTCGAAACTAAAGAATGATTTTCCAATGAAAAATGCTGAGGCGGCAAAAGAAATTTATCCGGATTCACTAATCGTGTTGATAGAAAATGACACTTCTTTTAATAGAAATTTCTCTTTGGTAAATCCTGTAAAACACGGTATAAATACTGAAATTGTAATCACAACAAAGATTCTAAGACATATCATTGAAACTTATTACGGTGAATAAGTAATACCCAAATTAAAAATGAGTGACATAGAGACAATAAAAAAGACAATACCATATTTAGGAGAAAAAATGTGTTTGTTTTTAAATATTGAATCCGGTAGGTCCAATGAACTATTAGACAATTTTGTCGTAGAGTCGAAACTCTCTGGTCATAACAATGAGATATCTATCATCAGTTTTTACAATACTAAAAAAGTTTTACTGGGTAAAGCCTGCTTAAAATATTCCCTAGAGCAAAGAGATAAGCTGCAGTTAGAATCTACTATATTAAGTGTATTAAAATCAAACAATATTGTATGCCCAGTAGTCATAGATAGTGTGCTAGACACAATAGATTCACCTTCCATTCTCATGGAAGTAGTAAGTGGAACACTAGCTAGTGACCTTTTATTAAATCCCCTTACAGCTGAGTCAGTACTGGACACAATCCAAGCACATGAATCGATCTTAAAAGACAACTTGGGAGCTTTGCAAGCTGTAAATGAAGTTATCGATTTAGAGAAAGAGATTGATTTTGAAAAAAAATTAATTGATTATTTTGAAAAGTTTGCGCCACACTTTAAAATTATGAGCTCATTTAATTTTTTTAATAATTATCTAAATGATTTTAATATTATTAAAAGGTCTATTGTCACAGACAGATCTGCTGATAATATCTTTATTGGAGAAAACAATAAAATCATCATGATCGATTTTTCTACTCTGAGAATAGGTACTCAATTTGATAATTGGATTCAATTTATTGATGACCCAAGGGTTAAATTTTCTTGTTCTAAAGAAGAATTGAAAAAATTATTCTTTAGGAAGAATAATTTACCAAAAAGTATACTAGATTTCTATTACGTAGCCTCAGTTTATACTAATTTACTACAAGGAATTTTTACTTACAAAAAGAATCCTGAGTTGAGTATGCAATATATAAATAACGCCAACGACGCTTTCGAAAAATTTAACAAAAAGAAAGGCGTGCTAATAGACATAAGTCATTAACACGCCCTCAAGATAAGTTCGATCTTTTCGTCGATAAACTGGATTGCATCCAGCTCGACGACTTGGACGCTTTCAAAGTTGACGTCGCCGGCTGATGCGACGTCTGATTCTAGGCGTTCAGAAATCGCGCCCTCAGTGTCGCCCCTTAGTCGCATGCGTTTAATTTTCAGCTCTTCGCTGATTTGAATACGCACTACGACAATATTTTCAAAGCCAAGGGCAACGAGCTTTGAAATTCCTGTCGGCTTGGAAGCCAACAGGAGATGATGGGTTTCTGAAAACAAATCAGATCTTCTTGTGCCGTAGCAGTTCCCTTGAATAGGGTTCTTTACTAGCACGAGGTCTGAATTGTCCTCGAAACACTCTCTTGGTAAAAAATGGTAATCAACACCATCCACCTCGCCCATGCGAGGAGTCCTACTAGTGCACGTCACCACTTTTTTGAACTTATCAGGATGTTTCCCGATAAGTTCATTGACGAGAGTAGTTTTACCACTACCACTGTCGCCAATGAAAACGACTAGTTTCATTGGGAGCCTCCTTTTATGTGAATGAACTATCCACACAATAACACATTATTTAGTATTTTACAACCCCCCCCCGTTAAATTAGGTTAAGAAAAATTAGCTTTATAGCACGAATCACAATATAGGATATATCCATCGGATTTTCTATAATTAGATAGAGTTTCTTTTTTACATAAATCACAATACTCTTTTCTTACCTTAAAGTCATTAAACAACTTGAACCGTTCAAGCATGCGTTTTTGTGGGGTGTCTATTGGTAAGGCAATTTTATTTCTTACATAGAAATCAATCTCTCTTTCAGTAAGTCTAAATGGTTTTTCTGATATTTTTCCTATAACGGCAAAATCACATAAATCTTTATTTGCATCTGAAATATTATCTGGTAAATCAGAAGCTCGTATGGCTTTTAAATTTCCTGTATTTATATTATTTTCTGATTGCCAAAAAATACTCCGAGATAGTGCGTCTTCTTCATTCATCGGATATACAATGTTTGCAAAAGAACTGTTGTATGCAACAGGGGAAAACGACATAGGAAAAAACTCACCATATTCTCCATTAGTGAGCATTTTTGTCTTTATCTCGTCTAATTTTTCAAAATATTCTTCTTCACTATATTGTTTGTTAAAAATACAATAAGAAGCATTTTTTAAGCCAATACAGCCAAAACAGTTTATGCAGTTTGTGCATGTTATTAAATACTCCCCATTTACTATTTCTTTACATGAGAAAGAGAACTTTACATCTGATGATGAGGTAACATTTTGAGTCTCATAATAATTTACTCCAAATCCGCTGTGACTTACATCCATCGAATCCTTAAGATCTACTATTATAAAATTTGCGTAACGTAAATTTTGACCACCTTTAACACCAAATACATTGTGACAATTTTTAGAATTTTTAATATCATTACCAGAAACATTTTCAGAGTTCTGTATTCTCACAGCACGAACAGGATTACGTTTTATAAATTCAAAAAATTTCTCTTTAAAATCTAAGTAAACTTTTCGACTACCTAGATCGATTTCATTTACTTTTTTAAAATATTCTTCTTTAGAATACTGCTCATTAAAATAACAATATTTTTTATTTCTCAAATTTACACAGCCAAAACAATCACTACAATTACGACAATCATACATGAATTTAGAATCAATACAATTTGAAGAAAAATAGCAATTTACGCATTTGAATGACTCATTTAAACTAACATTGTCATAGCCCGTATCTACGTCACGGACAAGAAAAGAATCTATAATATTTCTAGAATCATATATAGCCGAACTAAACATAACATTTTCTAAGTGCTTGCCTCCAAAAACATAATAACAATCTTTAACACTCTGAACATAAAAACCATAATCACTATTGATGGAATCAGGGCCTTTACGTACACCCGGTTGAGGGACTACTTTTAATAAATTTAAAAATTGACCAAAGAAGCTTTGTTCTGTACTTGTGTTTAGTCCGTAAGAATATGGGCTCCAAGCATCAGAATAATAAGTCTCATGATCATAAGTAACCCAGGGCATAACTGGAGCTACTGGTGAAATCATAATATCTTCGTGACCAGGAACATTACATTTTCTTTTATAAATACTTGAATAGTTTGCAAAAGAAAGACGTCTTTGACTACGACAAGTTGGGCATAAACTAGGCGGCGGAACCCGAAGCATTTTTAAAAATGCTATATCTTCTATTTCAACAGAAAATTCAAATTTACACTCAGTACAAATTTTTGAATGAGGCTTAAGCTCCATTAAAATCTTATCTATTAGCTCATCAAATTTTGGGGTCTCTGTCGGCATATACTTTACATCTTCTTTGTTCAACGGGACGCAGGTAGCCGCGCGACAAACGAAGTATATGTATTATACATTTATTTAGCTTTTTTAAAAGGAAAGAAAGAAATACTTAATTATTCTAACACTCCAAAGTAGTTGTATGAAAGTGTTACAAAAGCGGATGATTTAAAATCAAATCATTAAGATATCCACCCGCATTCCT